>JAVMKI010000087.1:33650-58151 GCA_031732755.1 Candidatus Contendibacter sp. | reverse complement strand
AGAGGTACTACCTTAAATTCAACCAAAAGTTGTCTGGACATGGGGTCCACTTCAGTTTGAGACGTTTGCTGATGACAATTTCCGAACTGAATAAACGAGTCTATCGACCCGTATCCGGACTTTCAGTCCTTAGTTTCAACCCACTAGCTTTAGCTGGTGGTTGTTGAGTATATTGTTTGTGGCGCAACATGCGGGTAACCGGATGCGTTCGAACCCCATTCAGCTTTCCTTGAGAAATTGACGAATCACTGACAAATGGCGACGACTGACCTCCAGTCGGTCGGGGATACCGTGAAAAATCAGGTTCATGCCGCCATCCAAGGTTTTCTCCAGCCCAGCCACCTGGGCAGCCATCGCCAACGCATTTCGATGTACCCGCACAGCTCGCGCGCCGAGTTCGGTTTCCAGCACTTTCAACGACTCCTCAATCAGTAGGCGTCCTTGGCGGTGGCGGACCGTGACATATTTTTGATCAGCCTGGAAGTAAAACACCTCCGCTAGTGGAATTCGCTCCAACCGCTGACCGAGACGCGCGCTGACGTAGGTGCGGCCAGCCATCGGCTCCACCGCTAGACTGGTCAGTTGTGCGCGATTCAAGCGGCTGGCGCTGGCTAGCGCTTGTTCCAGCCGTTCCAGCCGTACCGGTTTGAGCAGATAGGCGACCGCATGGGCGTCAAACGCCTCCAACGCATGGTCACCGTAAGCCGTGACGAAAATGATGGCGGGCGGGTGGGCCAAGTCCGCTAGCCGGCGCGCGGTTTCCAGCCCATCCTGGCCCGGCATCTGAATGTCGAGCAGCACGATGTCAGGTTGAACGACGCTAGCGGCCAGCCGTAATGCCTCCACGCCGTTACCCGCTTCCCCGCAGCACTCGTAATTGGATAGGCGATTGAGCAGTTCACGCAACCGGGCGCGGGCGGGAGGCTCGTCGTCCACGATCAGCACCTTCATGAATCGAGGCCTGTGTTAAAGCATATACCACGAGTGTAGCAGGTGTTCTTTCGTGAAGCGTGGACTGTTAACCGGTTAGTGACCGGACCGGCAACGGCAGGGTGAACGTAACCTGGTATTGATCGGGTTTCTCGACGATATCCAGCGGATTGCGAGTTTCGTAGGCCAGATGCAACCGCTGCCGGATATTTTCTTGAGCGAGGCGCTGACCGGTACCGCGCGGTAGGTCATCGCCAGCCGGGCGACGGGGGTTAACGACGGTAATGCGCAAGTCGCGCGTTCGCCGCTCAACCAGGATGGTCAGAACTCCACCCTCCGGCAACCGCTGAATGCCATGATGGATGGCGTTCTCAACCAGTGGTTGCAGCAGCAAGGCGGGAGTCGGTAGATCGAGCGGCAAGTCAGGGTCTAGTCGCCAATCCACTTGCAACCGATTACCCAGACGCAAGCTCTCGATGGCGAGATAATGCCGAGTGAGCTCCAACTCTTCGCGCAAGGTGATGGTCTCACGTTGAGCCAGCGCGGAGCGGAGTAAATCCGCCAGGGCGAGCACTGCCTGCTCGGCTTGGTCGGGCTGGTCGTGGATCAGACTGGCAATGGTGTTGAGGGTATTGAACAGAAAATGCGGGTGGATTCGCGCTTGCAGGGCTTGCAGGCGCGCGCGCGCCTCGGCTTGGACCTGCTGTTTCCACTGGTGCTGAATGTAGAAATAGCGCAGCGCGATCAGCGTGATAATGCCGCTGATCGCTTGATTGCCGACCAATACCGGCAGTGGAACCAGAGGATGAGAACTGAAATCCACCTCGGCGGCCATCCGCGCCACTGCCAGGGAACAAAGCAGCGTGATCAGTTGGACAACACCTAGGGTGATTAAGGTGACCAGAGGAGGACACAAGCGGGCCAACCAGCGGCGGCAGCGGCACAACACTAAGGCAGCCACTAGCGCCACCCACTGCATGAATAGGGAAATCAGGGCCAGATCGCTCCAAAATCGTTCCAGCGTGCGGCCTTGGATCAGCGCCAGGATGAAGGCCAGCAGTTCGACGAGGAGTACAATCAGAAAGACCGTTCGGCTATCGCAGAAGTCAGGTAAAAATCCCGCCGGTGCCTTGTTGATCGCGGTGCCAGGCTTTGGGGAATGCGATTGGCTGGCAGGATGCAAGAAACGCATAAAGGAGTCTCCGGCGGACAGCAGCGGTTCGTCCCGCTTGAATAGCGGAAATTCCCTTGCGGCGCAATCCAGCGGCATAAGAAAAAGGGGTTGCCATATTGGCAACCCCTTTTGACGTGGCTGGGGGACTAGGATTCGAACCTAGGTTGACGGAGTCAGAGTCCGTAGTCCTGCCGCTAGACGATCCCCCAAAAAACCGATTAACGCTTGGAGTACTGAGTCGCGCGGCGAGCCTTGCGCAGGCCAACCTTCTTACGTTCCACCTCGCGGGCATCGCGGGTGACGAAACCGGCCTTGCGCAGCGGAGCACGCAGACTGTCGTCGTACTCGATCAGGGCACGGGTGATGCCGTGGCGGATCGCGCCGGCTTGGCCGGTGATCCCACCACCCTTGACCGTGACGTAAACATCAAATTTTTCTTTCAGATCAACGACTTCCAGCGCCTGATTCACCACCATGCAGGAGGTTTCGCGCCCAAAGTATTCGTTGAGTGGCCGCTGGTTGACGAGGATGCTACCCGTGCCGGGCCGCAGAAACACCCGCGCCGTGGCGGTTTTGCGCCGGCCTGTGCCATAGTGCTGGTTTTCGATCATGCTTGTGCCCGTTTCGTTCCAATATGAATGCGCCGGCCGGTCATGATCCCAGTGACAGCGGCTTGGGCTGCTGTGCGGCATGCTGGTGTTCGGCGCCCGCGTAGACCTTCAGCTTGCGGAACATCGCGCGCCCAAGCGGATTCTTGGGCAACATACCCTTGACGGCGATCTCGATGACCCGCTCCGGAGCCTGCTGCAACAGCTTACCCATCGAAATGGATTTCATGTTGCCGACGTAGCCGGTAGTCCGATAGTAGAATTTGTCGGCCTTTTTGCGGCCGGTTGCCCGCACCTGTTCAGCGTTGACCACGATGATGTAGTCGCCGGTATCCACGTGCGGTGTGTATTCGGGTTTGTGTTTGCCCCGTAAGCGGCGAGCGATTTCCGACGACAGCCGACCCAGAACCTGGTCCTTGGCATCGATGACGTACCAATCGCGTTTGACCTCGGCCGGCTTGGCGCTGAACGTTTTCATGTTGACAGTGCTCCGAAAAATCCATATCCGCTTGGAAAGCTATATATCTTACTCAAGCGGCTCGCGCCTCGCAAGCCTTTATAACCCGCGTGCCAGGGCAAGCGGCATAACCGCCGCTGACAGTCCGGATCGTTCCCGGCTATCATCCGCGCCTCCTCCATCCGCACGGCCCAGGATCGCATCCCCATGAGCAAGGCCCTTCTGAAATCGACTGGCATCGTCAGCGCCATGACCTCGCTGTCCCGGGTCACCGGTTTCGTCCGCGACATGGTCTACGCCCAGATGTTCGGGGCCGGGTCCGGCACCGACGCCTTCTTCGTGGCCTTCCGCATCCCCAATTTCCTGCGGCGGTTGTTCGCCGAGGGAGCATTCTCCCAAGCCTTCGTGCCGGTGTTCGCGGAATATCAGACGCAGCATTCCCGTGAGGAACTCCAGGAACTGGTGGATCAGGTCGCTGGCACCCTGGGTGCGATTCTATTGCTGATCACGGCGATTGGCGTGGTAGCCGCGCCCCTGCTGATCCTGCTGTTCGCGCCCGGTTTCACCACCGACGCCGGCAAGTACGACCTGACGGTGGAAATGCTGCGAATCACTTTTCCCTACCTGCTGTTCATTTCGCTGACCGCGTTCGCCGGCGGGGTGCTGAACAGTTGCGGTAAGTTCGCCATTCCCGCCGTCACGCCGGTGTTGCTGAACCTGACCATGATCGCCGCCGCGCTATGGCTGGCTCCGCGCATGGAACGGCCAGTGGTGGGACTAGCCTGGGGGGTGTTCATCGCCGGAGTGATTCAGTTGGGCTTCCAGGTTCCTTTTCTGGGTCAAGTCAAGCTGTTGCCGCGCCCCCGCTGGGGTTGGGCGACCCAGGGCGTGCGACAGGTGTTGAACCTGATGCTGCCCGCATTGTTCGGTTCCTCAGTGGCGCAAGTCAACCTGCTGATCGACACGGTACTGGCTTCATTTCTGGTTTCGGGTAGCGTCAGTTGGTTGTATTACTCCGACCGGCTGGTGGAATTTCCGCTTGGTATTTTCGGGGTGGCGCTGGGCACGGTGATCCTGCCCAAGCTGTCGCGCCATCACGCCAGCGCCGAGACGGACCATTTTTCCCACACCCTGGACTGGGCCTTGCGCTGGGCACTACTGATTGGAGTGCCGGCGACGGTGGCGCTGGTCATTCTCTCTGGCCCCATCCTGTCAGCGTTGTTTCAGTACGGCGAGTTCGACGCCCGCGACGTGACCATGGCTACCCGCAGCTTGATGGCTTTTGCCTTGGGGCTGGTGGCGTTCATGCTGATCAAGGTGCTGGCCCCGGGTTTCTACGCCCGCCAGGACACCCGTAGCCCGGTCAAGTATGGCCTGATCGCGATGGGGGCAAACACCGCCATGACGCTGGTCTTGATCTGGCCACTGGCGCATGCCGGACTGGCGCTGTCCACCTCGCTGGCCGCGTTCCTCAACGCCGGGCTGCTGTTTCTCAATCTGCGGCGGCGCGACGTTTACCGGCCTCGCGCCGGGTGGGGAAAGTTCCTGATGCAACTGACCGTGGCGAATCTGGCGATGGGGCTGGTGCTATGGTCTGGGACGGGTCATCTGGAGCAATGGTTGCGTGCCGGCGCCCGCGAACGGCTGTGGCATTTGCTCTGGCTGATCGCCGTTGGCGGCGGAAGCTATCTGCTCGCGGCGCTCGCGGTGGGAATCCGGCCACGGCAGTTGTTGCATGGGTAGGCGCTCGATCTCCTCCGCTTGATCTCCCCTGGATTAGACCCTGATCGTGGGTTGGAAACGAACGCCGACCGTCGCCAGCGTTGGCGGCGACACCATGCGAACCGGCAGCGGGCCAAGCCCAAGTCCTCGCAAGGGCTTTATCCAACGCTTTGGTTTTTGGTTTCAAGAGCCGCCGAGGCTTGAATCGCGGTGGTTTCAGGGCAACGCGCCCATGGATGCGGGAATCACAGCCGGCGCAACTGCGTGGCGTTCAGTAGGAATACCCCCTGGCCGCCGCGTTCGAATTCCAACCAGGTGAACGGCACATCCGGGAACATCTCGCACAGAGCGTATTGGGCATTACCTACTTCGACGATCAGCAACCCATCGCGTTTCAAGTGATCGGCGGCTTGGCGCAAGATTTCCACCACGACATCCAATCCTTCCTCGCCGGCGGCTAAGCCCAAGCGCGGTTCGTGGTGGTATTCAGGCGGCAAGCCATCCAGTTCCTCCAGGCCCACGTAAGGCGGATTGCTGATGATCAGGTCGTAACGACGCCCCTTCAGCGCCGAGAACAGGTCGGATGGGATCACCTCGACCTGATCGTCAAGGCCATGCTCGGCGACGTTGCGGCGCGCCACATCCAGCGCCTCGGTGGAAATATCCGCCAAATCCACCCGTGCATCCGGGAAGGCGTAGGCGCAGGCGATACCGATGCAGCCGCTGCCCGTGCCCAAATCCAGGATATCACCGACTTGTCGGCTGTCCGACAGCCAGGGCGAAAAATGCCGTTCGATCAGTTCCGCCAGCGGCGAGCGTGGGACTAAAACCCGTTCGTCCACGTAGAACGGCAGGCCCATGAACCAGGCGCGCTGAGTCAGATAGGCCGCCGGTTTACGCTCGGTAATCCGCCGTTCCAGCAACCAAATCGCCGCCTGCTTTTCCGCCGTGAGCAGATTCGCCTGAAAATAGTCAGCATGCAGGTCCGGCGGCAGATGCAGCGCGTGCAGCACCAGTGCCGCGGCTTCGTCGATGGCGTTGTCGGTGCCATGGCCGAAATGCAGGCCGGCCTCGTTCATCCGGCTGGCGCCCCAACGGATGAGATCGCGGATCGTGTGCAGGTGAGAGGAAACGTGGTCGTGGTCGGTCATTGGAAACCAGAGGTGGGTGGAGAAGGCAAGGGAAGGTTGCGGGCATTCTACCGTTGCGATGGCGAACCAGATATGCTTTCGCTTCCTACCTCATTATTCAAGCATAGGCTACATAAAAGGCATTCAATCATGAGCCTAACCTGGGGCGACCGCCTGCGCCACCTGCCGCAATCCCTGCTACCACAACGGTTGCTAACCCGCCTGATTTACCGCTTGGCGCGCGCGCGCGCGCCCTGGCTCAAGGATGCGTTGATTCATCACTTCGCGCGGCTCTTCCAGGTAAATCTGGGCGAGGCGGTGGAGTCGAACCCGCGCGCCTATCCAGATTTCAACGCTTTTTTCACTCGCGCGCTCAAACCGGGTGCGCGGCCCGTGGCGCCGGGCGACCGGATAGTATGTTGCCCGGTGGATGGCGAGGTCAGTCAAATCGGTTTTGCCGAGGCCGACACGCTCTTGCAAGCCAAAGGGCGGAGCTTTTCGCTGACCGCGTTGCTGGGCGGCGACGCGGAGCGGGCGCGACCGTTTCAGGGCGGCGCGTTCGTCACGCTGTATTTGTCGCCGCGCGACTATCACCGCATTCACATGCCGTTGGCCGGCCGGCTGCGGGAGATGGCGCACGTTCCCGGCCGACTGTTTAGCGTGTCGCCGCTGACGACTCGAATGGTGCCGGAACTGTTTGCCCGCAACGAGCGGGTGGTGGCGCTGTTCGATACTCCAGTAGGGCCGATGGCGCTGGTGCTGGTGGGGGCGATCAACGTCGCCTCCATCGAAACCGTGTGGGCTGGAGCGATCACCCCGCCGCTGGGCAAACGGATTCGCAATTGGAGCTATCCGCCGAACGGAGATGGCGCGATGCGGCTTGATAAAGGCGCCGAGATGGGTCGGTTCAATATGGGGTCCACGGTGATCGTGCTGTTCGGGCCGGGCGCGGTGCGCTGGGAGCGGGAGATGCAACCGGGCACACTGGTGCGGATGGGGCGACGGCTGGGAAAGGGCGCCAAGCTGGCGGCCTAGGGTGTGCCGTCCCGCTATTCGTTAAGTTGTCGTTGGCGATAGGCTGAATTGATAATTCTTCCAGCCCCTGAAAATCCCCTGCCCAGGGGAGCAAGTTCCCACCGCAAGGTTTTTCGGGCCTACCGGCCCAACAGCGGCTCCAGCGTTGGCCAGACGTTGGCCAACACCCTGGGCTGTGCCTCGGCGCGCGGGTGCAGACCGTCGTCCTGAATCAGCGCCGGATTGCCGGCGACACCTTCCAGCAGGAACGGAATCAATGGAATGTCGTAGCGTTTCGCGACCTCGCCAAAGGTCGTCTGAAACTTTTGCGTGTACAGCGGGCCATAATTCGGCGGAATCCGCATCTCCGCCAGCAGCACGCGCGCCCCGGCCTGCCGGGACAGCTCGATCATCCGCCCCAGATTGTTGGCCATGGCCATCGGTGGCTGACCGCGCAATCCGTCGTTAGCGCCCAGTTCCAGGATGACCAGCGCGGGGCGATGCCGCTCCAGCGCCGCCGGCAACCGGCTCAGGCCGCCGTCGGTTGTGTCGCCGCTGATGCTGGCGTTGATCACCTGATGGGGAAAGCCGCGTTCCTTCAGCCGCCGTTGCAGCAGGCTGACCCAACCCTGTTCAACCTGGAGCCCATAGCCAGCGCTCAGGCTGTCGCCCAGCACCAGAATCACCGGCGCCTCGGCGCGGACCAAGCCAGGCCAGATCACCAGCCACAGCAGCGGAATCGAAAACCAACGTGAGCGATTTGTCTTCATCATCGGAGAATCGGGCAATGCGCGTGGATCATGAACAGGAGGCGAGTAGTGGCGTTAGCGTAGCCGCCGCGCCGTCATTGGACAAGCCGGCCGCTGATTGCATCGTGCGAGCCGAGCGGTTGGGCAAGCAGGTGGTCAGTCCGGAAGGAACACTGGTCATTCTCGACGACATCAGCTTTGCCATTGCCTCGGGCGAAAGCGTGGCGGTGATCGGGGCGTCCGGCTCCGGCAAGTCTACTCTGCTCGGTCTGCTGGCGGGGCTGGATACGCCAACCCAGGGCCGGGCGTGGCTGGCCGGCGTCGATCTCGGCAGCCTGGACGAGGACGGTCGCGCCCTGTTGCGGGCGCGGCGCGTCGGTTTCGTGTTCCAGTCCTTCCAACTGCTGACCGGGTTGACCGCCCTGGAAAATGTCCTGCTGCCGTTGGAACTGACCGGCCAGCCCGATGCCCGCCGCCAGGCGCTGGACTTGTTGGAGCGAGTAGGGCTCAAGGCTCGCGCCCGTCACTATCCGTCGCAGCTGTCCGGCGGCGAGCAGCAGCGGGTGGCCATCGCCCGCGCGTTTGCCGGCAATCCCGCCGTGCTGTTCGCCGACGAACCGACCGGCAATCTCGACCAGAAGACTGGCCATCGCATCATCGAACTGCTGTTTGCGCTCAATCGGGAGCAGGGGGCAACCCTGATTCTGGTGACGCACGACCCGGAACTGGCCGCTTATTGCGACCGGGTGCTGGAACTGGACGACGGGCGGCTGCGCGCGCGGCGGGAACTTTAGCCATGGATGCGCTGAACCTGATCCGCATGGCCTGGCGCGCCCTGCGCCGCGATTGGCAATCCGGCGAGTTGCGGGTACTGGCGGTCGCGTTGCTGATCGCGGTCGCCGGTGTCGCCGCCGTCGGGTTTTTCACCGACCGCATTCAATGGGCGATGGAGCGCAAGGCCAGCGAGTTGCTGGGGGCGGATCTGGTGGTGTCCGCGCCCAATCCACTGCAACCGGCGCTGATCGAGGAAGCGCGCCACCGGGGTTTGCAAACGGCGGAAACCCTGAGTTTCCGTAGCGTGGTGCTGGCGGGTGAAGCCACGCAACTGACGGAAGTCAAGGCGGTCGGTCCCGGCTATCCGCTGCGCGGCGTGCTGCGCATCAGCGATACGCCGTTCGCCATCTCCCGCGCCGTGGCCGCCATTCCCGGCCCAGGCCAGGTCTGGCTGGATGAACGGCTGATGCAGACGCTCAATCTCCAGGTGGGCGATTCGATTGATCTCGGTGTCCGCGGGTTCCGCGTCGGTCAAATACTGGCCTACGAGCCGGACCGGGCCGGTGATCTGTTCAGCATTGCTCCCCGACTGTTGATGAACCTCGCGGACATCCCCTCGACCGGGTTGGTGCAGCCAGGCAGTCGGGTGGAGTACCGCCTGTTGCTGGCTGGCGAGCCGGCGATGTTGGAAGATTTCAAGACTTGGGCGCAACCCCGGCTGAAAACCGGCGAGAAGTTGCAAGGGGTGCGCGATGCCCGCGCCGAACTGCGCGCGGCGCTGGAACGGGCGCAGCGCTTTCTGAATCTGGCGGCGTTGGTCAGCGTGATCCTGGCCGGGGTTGGGATCGCCATCGCCGTGCGCCGTTTCGCCACCCGCCATTGGGATAGCGTGGCCATTCTGCGCAGCGTCGGCGCGACCCAAACGCTGGTGATGCGGCTGTTCGTGCTGGAATTGCTGATGCTAGCGACGCTGGCCAGCGCGGCGGGGCTGCTGGTCGGCTATCTGGCGCAATACGGGCTGAGCGACGTGCTTGGGCCGCTGGTCAGTTCCACCGAACTGCCGCCGCCCTCCTGGCGACCGATCCTGCCGGCGTCGGTGACCGGTTTCGTCACTCTTCTCGGCTTCGGGTTGCCACCGCTACTGCGACTGCGGGAGGTTCCGCCGCTGCGGGTGTTGCGCCGCGATCTCGGCCCGGTCGATCCGCGCCTGCTGGCGTTATATGGTCCCGCCGCATTGGCGACCGCGGCGTTGCTGGTCTGGCAAGCGGGCGACTGGCGACTGGCGCTGTCTGTTTGCGTCGGAGTGGTGGGAACGGTGGTGGTCTTGACGCTGGCGGCCTGGGGCCTGGTGCGGGCGCTGAACCTGTTGCGTGGCCGAGTCGGCGTGGCCTGGCGTTTCGGGTTGGCCAATATCGCCCGGCGTGGTTCCGGCAGCACGGTGCAGGTGGTGGCGCTGGGGCTGGGGCTGATGGCATTGCTGATGCTGACCTTGGTGCGCACCGACTTGCTGACCAGTTGGCGATCCAGTTTGCCGGCGGACGCGCCCAACCATTTCCTAATCAACATCCAGCCCAGCGAGGTGGAAGGCGTGCGGGCGTTTTTGCGCGCGCATGGCTCGCCCAACGCGGAACTGTTCCCGATGGTGCGTGGGCGGCTGACGGCGATCAACGGCCGGGCGGTGAGACCGGACGATTACGACAACCCGCGCGCCAAGCGCCTGGTGGAGCGGGAATTCAACCTGTCCTGGGCCGACCGCTTGCAGGAGGACAACCGGGTCTTGTCCGGCCATTGGTGGAATCCCGAAGAGCGCGGTCGGGGTGTCGCCTCGGTGGAGGTCGGGCTGGCGAAAGACCTGGGTATCGCCCTGGAGGACACCCTGCGCTTCCAGGTCGCCGGTCAGACGTTGACGGCGAAAGTGACCAGCCTGCGCAGCGTCGAGTGGGATTCGTTTCGGGCCAACTTCTTCGTGGTGTTTCCGCCCGGCGTGCTGGATGACTATCCGGCAACCTGGATGACCAGTTTCCACCTGCCCGCTGGGCAGAAACCACTGTTGGCGCAACTGGTGCGGCAGTATCCCTCGGTCACGGTGCTGGACGTGGAAGCGCTGATGGGCAAGGTGCGCGAGATCATGGACCGGGTGATCGTCGCGGTGGAATACGTGTTCCTGTTCACGTTGGCGGCGGGGTTGGTGGTGTTGTACGCCGCGATTCAGGCGACGCAGGACGAGCGACGCTTCGAAAGCGCCGTGCTGCGTGCTTTAGGTGCGCGTCGGCGGGTGGTGCGGGAAAGCCTGCTGGCGGAATTCGCGACCCTGGGGCTGCTGGCCGGGCTGCTGGCCGCCGCCGCCGCGACCTTGCTGGGCTACATGCTGGCCGCGTACGTGTTCGAATTTCCGTACCGCTGGAACCCGTGGATCTGGTTGCTGGGCGGCGGCGCGGGTGTGCTGGGCGTGGGGCTGGCCGGGCTGTTGGGCGCTCGCTCGGCGCTGAATCAGCCGCCGTGGCGGGCGTTGCGGGAGCTTTAGCCAGCTCTCGGATCGTGGGTCGCCTGATGGAGGGGAGGGGATGATCTGCTCTCGTCTCGTTACGGGGAATCGCCGTTGACGGGATTGGGCCAGGCGGAAATGCGCCGACGATTCGGGTAAAATCGCGCCAGGTTCCACTTTCCTGATCATCCCTCAACCCGTAATGACCACTCTGCTCGACGAACTCGACCGCCGGCGCACCTTCGCCATCATCTCCCATCCCGACGCTGGTAAGACCACCCTGACCGAAAAGCTGCTGCTGTTCGGCGGTGCGATTCAGTTAGCCGGCACGGTCAAGGGTCGCAAGGCCGCCCGTCATGCCACCAGCGACTGGATGGCGTTGGAGCAGCAGCGCGGCATCTCGGTCACCTCCTCGGTGATGCAGTTCCCCTACCGCGACCGGATCATCAACCTGCTCGACACGCCCGGCCACGAGGACTTTTCCGAGGATACCTACCGCACCCTGACCGCCGTCGACTCGGCGCTGATGGTCATCGACTGCGCGCGGGGCGTCGAGGAGCGCACCATCAAGTTGATGGAGGTTTGCCGGCTGCGCGACACCCCGATCTTCACCTTCATCAACAAACTAGACCGCGATGGCCGCGAACCCATCGAACTGCTGGACGAAGTCGAGGACATCCTGCAAATCCGCTGTGCCCCGGTAACCTGGCCCATCGGCATGGGGCGGGAGTTGAAGGGCGTCTACCATCTCGACCAGGATTTCATTCACTTCTACGATCCTTCGCGCGATGGCCGCGTCAATACCGGCCATACCATTCAAGGTCTCGACAGCCCGGCGGTGGATCGCGAATTGGGCGCGGATCGGGCTCAGGCCCTGCGCGACGAAATCGAATTGGTGCGCGGCGCCAGCCATGCCTTCGACTTCGAGGAATATCGCGCGGGGCGGTTGACTCCAGTGTTCTTCGGTTCGGCGCTGACCAACTTCGGCGTGCAGGAAATGCTCGACGGCTTCATTGAAAACGCCCCGCCGCCCCGGCCCTGCGCCGCCGCCAGCCGCGAGGTCAAGCCCGAGGAGGAAGCATTCACCGGCTTCGTGTTCAAGATTCAGGCGAACATGGATCCGCAGCACCGCGACCGCATCGCCTTCCTGCGCATCTGTTCCGGCAGCTACCAGCCCGGCATGAAGGCGCGTCACGTCCGCCTGGGCCGCGAGGTCAAGATCGCCGACGCGCTGACCTTCATGGCCGCCGAGCGCGAGCACGTCGAAGCGGCCTGGCCGGGCGACATCATCGGCCTGCACAATCACGGCACCATCCGCATCGGCGATACCTTCACACAAGGCGAAGAACTGAATTTCACCGGCATTCCCGATTTCGCCCCGGAACTGTTCCGTCGCGCCCGCCTGCGCGATCCGCTGAAAATGAAGGCGCTGCAAAAGGGTTTGGAGCAGCTTTGCGAGGAGGGCGCGACCCAACTGTTCCGCCCGCTCAACAGTAACGACTTGATTCTGGGCGCGGTTGGAATGCTGCAATTCGATGTGGCCGCCTTCCGGTTGCGCAGCGAATACGGGGTCGAGTGCGGCTTCGAAAACGTCAATGTCACCACCGCCCGTTGGGTGCGCTGCGCTGACTCCAAGCGGTTCGAGGAATTCAGAACCAAGCTGCGCGATAACCTGGCGCTGGACCACCACGGCGAGCTGGTCTATATCGCGCCTACCCGGGTCAACCTGCAACTGACCCAGGAACGCTGGCCCGAGGTGCGTTTCACCGCCACCCGCGAACACGGCGCGCGCTAAGCCATGCGCCATGTGCTACAACGACTGGCCCGCGGGTTGTTCCGGCGGCTGTTTCGGGTGGAGTTGCGCGGCTGGGAGCATTATCCCCACGACGAGCGACGGTTGCTGATCGTCGCCAACCATGTTTCCTATCTGGATGGGGCGTTGCTGGCAGCGTTCCTGCCGGACGTGCCGATCTTCGTGATCAACACCCGCGTCGCCCGGCACTGGTGGGTCAAGCCGTTCATCGCGATCACCCGCCACATCAGCATCGATCCCACCAACCCGCACTACCTGAAAACACTGATCCAGCACCTCAAGGCTGGCGAGCGGGTGGCGGTGTTCCCAGAGGGGCGGATCAGCGTGACCGGCGCGTTGATGAAGATCTACGAAGGGCCAGCGCTGGCCGCCGACAAAGCCGACGCCGCGCTGCTGCCGGTCTACATCGAGGGCGCTCAGTACAGCCTGTGGTCCCGGTTGGGCGGCGTCGTGCGTCGGCGGCCGTTCCCGCGCATCCGTCTGACCCTGCTGCCGCCGCGTCGGTTGACCGCGACGGGCGGCAACGGTCGCGCCCGTCGCCAGCAACTCAGTCGGCAACTGGACGAATGGATGGCCGAGTTGGCCTATGCCGGGATGAACATCGACCAACCCCTGGTCATGGCCCTGCTGGAAACCTGGGCGCGGCAGGGCGGCGGGCGGGTCATTCTCGAAGACGCGCAGCAGCAACGGCTCGGCTGGCGGGCGCTGTTTGCCCGCGCTTTCATCCTCGCCGACCTGTTGGAGGCGGAGTGCGCCGGCCAGCGTAACGTTGGTTTGTTGCTGCCCAACACGGCGGCGGCGGTCATCGGCCTGCTGGCGTTGCATCTGCGGGGCCGGACGCCGGTGGTGCTCAACTTCACCGTCGGCGCGCACGAACTCATCGGCGCCTGCCACACTGCCCAGGTGCAAACGGTCTGCACCTCGCGGGCTTTCGTGCAAGCCGCCAATCTGGATGCACCGGTGGCCGCGCTCGGTAAATACGTTCAGGTACGATTCCTGGAGGATCTACGACCACGGGCGACCCTGGCGGTGCGCTTGCGGGGTTTGGCGCGGGCGCTGACCGCGGAGCGGAGCTATCGGCGGTGGGCCGGACTGGCGCGCCCCGACGATCCGGCGGTGATCCTGTTCACCTCCGGCTCCGAGCGAGAGCCGAAAGGCGTCGTGTTGACCCATCGTAACCTGCTGGCCAATTTCGCCCAAGCCCGCGCCGCCCTGGACATCATGTCCAGCGATGTCATCCTCAATGTCCTGCCGATGTTTCACGCCTTCGGCTTGACCACCGCGACCCTGACGCCGTTATTGTTAGGCACGCGGGTGATTCTGTATCCCTCGCCGCTGCACTACCACCTCATCCCGGAACTGGCCTACGAGCGGCGCGCCACGGTCTTGTTCGGCACCAACACCTTTTTGATGGGGTACGGCCGCCACGCCGATCCCTACGATTTCTCCAGCGTGCGGTTGGTGATCATGGGTGCCGAGCCGCTGCGCGAGGACACCCGCCGGCTGTGGGTGGAAAAATTCGGCATCCGCATCAGCGAGGGCTACGGCCTGACCGAAGCCAGCCCGGTGTTGGCCACCAACACCCGCCGCCATCATCGCAGCGGCACCGTCGGCAAATTGTTACCGGGCATCCAACACTATCTGGCACCAGTGGAAGGCATCACTGGGGGCGGGCTGTTGTGCGTGCGGGGGGCGAACGTCATGGCTGGCTATCTGTTGCCTGACCAGCCGGGCCAGTTGGTTCCACCGCATACCGAGCGCGGACCAGGCTGGCACGATACGGGCGATATCGTTCGCGTCGACGATGACGGCTTCGTCGCCATTCTGGGCCGAGCCAAACGTTTCGCCAAGCTGGGCGGTGAAATGATTTCGCTGGCCATGGTCGAACAGCTCGCCGCCGATTGCTGGCCCGAGGACCAGCATGCCGCGCTCAACCTGCCCGACCCGATCAAGGGCGAGAGCATCGTACTGCTGACCACGCACCGAGGGGCGGAGCGTCATGAACTGGTCGTGATCGCGCATCGGGAGGGACTGGGCGAACTGTACATCCCTCGACGGGTGCTGGCGGTGCGCGAGATTCCACTGCTCGGCTCCGGCAAGCCCGATTATCCAGGCGCTCGCCGGTTGGCGGAAATGTTGGGCACAAGAACAATCCATGCGCCATCGGTGGAATGCGGCAACCGCGCGGATTGAAGCCGTTTAAAATGTAAAAGATTGATTTAACTATTTAAATATAGTTTTTCGGATACAACCATGGGGGATACCGATCATGCGCCCCGCACATTGTCTGACCCTGGCCCTGGTGCTCGGTCCAATAGCGCAGGCCCAGGTTTACAAATGGACCGACATCAATGGCCAGATTCATTACGACAGCAAACCGCCGCCCGAAGGACAGGCAACACAAACGCTCAATATCCAGTCGCAACCCACGCCGGCCGGCGGTGCGGACAATACCCAGAGCATGCGGCGCGCCACTCAACAACTGCGCGAGCTGCGGGCCACCAGCCGGGGCGTTTCGGTCGAGGAGCTCGACCGGCCAGCGCGTCGGAAAAAACGCAGCGAATCCCGTGAACCGGTCTATATCGGCTACGAGGATCGCACCCGGATTGACAACCTCAACAGCGACATCCGGCGGCTGTCATCCTCGACCATCGGCAGCCCGAGCGCCCGCGCCCGCGAGATTCGCGCCGCCAAGGACGAACTGCGGCAAATTTATCGAAAATATGGCATCAAGCCGTAACGGCGCGATGGATCGACGAAAACAAAAGGGCGAAGCCATGACTGGCGCCGCCCTTTCCGATGCGCCTCGCGGCGCGGTTACAACGCGCTGGGACCGATTTCGCCGGTGCGAATCCGGATGGCGCGCTCCAGATCATAAATGAAGATTTTACCGTCGCCGATCTTGCCGGTGTTGGCGGCGGAGCGAACCGCTTCCACCACCTTGTCCACCAGTCCATCATCCACGGCGATTTCCAGTTTGACCTTGGGCAGGAAGTCCACCACATACTCGGCGCCACGATACAGCTCGGTGTGCCCTTTCTGACGACCGAAGCCTTTGACCTCGGTCACGGTGATGCCCTGCACCCCGATCCCCGACAGCGCTTCCCGCACATCGTCCAGCTTGAACGGTTTGATGATTGCAGCAACCAGTTTCATGGATACCCTCTCGCGTTCCCAACCTGATAAAGCAGACGGGAATATAACCGAAATTCGGAGTCACGCGCGATTTTGGTCGAACCCCGGATTCCCGTATCCTCCAGGGTCGACCCGCGACCGTTACAGGTTGTAGCCACGCTCGTCGTGCAGGGCGATGTCCAGGCCTTCGGTTTCCTGCTCCTCGGTGACCCGCAAGCCCACCAGCACGTCCACGATCTTCAGGATCACGAAGCTGAGGACGCCGGAATATACCAGAGTGAACGCCGCGCCCTTGAACTGCGCCCAGAGCTGGCTGGCGACGGTCATGCCCTCGGCCAGACCCACGCCGCCCATCATCTTGTCAGCGCACAACCCGGTCAGGATCGCGCCGATGATCCCGCCGATGCAATGGACGCCAAATACGTCCAGGGAGTCGTCGTAGCCCAGCGCCCGCTTGAGCTTGGTGGAGGCCAGGAAGCAGAGGATGCCCGCCGCCAGACCGATCAACAGAGCGCCCATCGGGCCGGCGGTGCCGGAAGCCGGCGTAATCGCCACCAGACCGGCCACCGCGCCGGAAGCGATACCCAGCACGCTTGGTTTGCCGTGCGACAGCCATTCCGCGAACATCCAGCTCAGCGCCGCCGTCGCGGTCGCGATCTGGGTCACCGCCATCGCCATGCCCGCGGAACCGTTGGCCGCCACCGCACTGCCGGCGTTGAATCCGAACCAGCCCACCCACAGCATCGAAGCGCCCATGACGGTAAAGTTGAGGTTGTGCGGCGGCATGGCGGTGCTAGGATAACCTTTGCGCTTGCCGATCACCAAGCAGGCCACGAAACCCGCGATACCGGCATTGATATGCACCACGGTGCCGCCGGCGAAATCCAACACGCCCCAGTTACTGCCGATCAGCGAGCCGCCGCCGCCCCACACCATGTGCGCGACCGGCAGGTAAACCAGCGTAAACCAGATCCCCATAAAGAGTAGCAGCGCGGAGAACTTCATCCGTTCGGCGAACGCGCCGACGATCAGCGCTGGGGTGATGATGGCGAAGGTCATCTGAAACGCCATGAACACCGTTTCCGGAATGGCGTTGGCGGCGGTCGTGACCGGTTGCCAAAGGCTTTCCACCGTGACGCCGCTCAGGAACGCCTTGGCGAGGGTGCCAATCAGCGAATTCAGGTTAGTTTGTCCTGCGATCATGCCCGTCGTATCGAACGCCAGGCTGTAGCCGTAAATCGTCCACAGCACCGTCACCAGCGCGGTGATGGCGAAACACTGCATCATCACCGACAGCACGTTCTTGGCGCGCACCATGCCCGCGTAGAACAACGCCAGGCCAGGAATGGTCATGAATAACACCAGGGCGGTCGAGGTCAGCATCCAGGCTGTGTCGCCGGAATTCAGTTCGGGCTTGACGGCTTCCTGCGCCATGGCCATGACGGGCGCCAGCAACGCCAGCAATCCCAGCAACCCGCCTCGTTTTGTCATTTGCATCGCTTTACTCATCCGTAAAACTCTCCAAGGTTATTGGAAATCAAGGAACAGTGATTCATGCTCAAAGCGCTTCCGGCCCGGATTGGCCCGTGCGAATGCGGATGGCGTCTTCCAGGTCGTACACGAAGATCTTGCCGTCGCCGACCTTGCCAGTGTTGGCGGCGCGGGTGATCGCCTCGATGACCCGTTCGGCCAGATCATCGTCCACGCCGACCTCGATCTTGATCTTGGGCAGGAAGTCCACGACGTACTCCGCGCCCCGGTACAGCTCGGTATGGCCTTTTTGGCGACCGAAACCCTTGACCTCGGTCACGGTGATTCCTTGCGCGCCCACTTCCGAAAGTGCTTCCCGAACATCGTCCAGCTTGAACGGCTTGATAACCGCGGTGATCAGTTTCATGAGGTTCAACTCTCCTGTGGCTTGATGCCCTGGGGGGCGCGACGTGTAGTCTCGGCGTCTTGACAGCCCCATTCGCCAGCGCCGACCCTTCGTTTATTTTTAGCATAGCGTGTGCCAACTTAAATAATATGTTTAAAAACAATGTGTTGATATTGTCTTGCTCTCTGGATGCGAGCAGGTTTGGCTTCAGCCCGAATCCACGCTTGGCGTTTTGCACTTTATTGGTGCAAAACGGTGGGGGGCGCGCAAACTGGCCAAATCCCGTTAAACTTAACAAAATCTTCCATCACCCCGGAGAAATCGCGATGATTGACCCCAAGGCGTTCGATGACCTGGCCCGGCGTTTTGCGGAAGCCGTGCCGCCCGGTTTTCGGCAGTTTCAAACGGAAATGGAGAAGAACTTTCACGCCGCGTTGCAAGCGACTTTCGCGAAGCTGGAACTGGTCACGCGCGAGGAGTTCGATGTGCAGCAAGCGGTGCTGGCCCGCACTCGCGCCAAGCTGGAGGAACTGGAAAAGCGAGTGGCGGAATTGGAGGTCAAGGTTGCTAGCGGCAAGCGTCGCAAAGGTGTGGAAAAATCCGCCGAACCCGACAGCGGCGAGGCCTGAGAACGGCGGCGAAGCATCAAAATGGTGCAAAACGGTTTCTTACTCGGCTGGTCAAGTCAGCGACTGGCTGGTAGGAAGCGTCCCGTGCTCCACTTGTCGGACACTTAATGTCGCTCGCCATCGTTTACACCCGCGCCCAGGTCGGTATTGACGCTCCCTTGGTCAGCGTGGAAGTTCACCTTTCTGGTGGCTTGCCGGGGCTGTTCATCGTTGGTTTGCCGGAAGCGGCGGTGAAGGAGAGCAAGGACCGGGTGCGCGGCGCGATTCTGAACAGCCAGTTCGAATTTCCCAGCCGCCGCATCACCATCAATCTGGCCCCAGCCGATTTGCCCAAGGAGGGAGGTCGCTTCGACTTGCCAATCGCGCTGGGGATTCTCGCCGCATCCGGCCAGATCAACCGCGAACGATTGAGCCAGTACGAATTTCTCGGCGAATTGGCCTTGGGCGGCGAATTGCGCGGGATTCGCGGCGTGCTGCCGGCCACCCTCGCCTGCCGCGCTGCTGGGCGCATCCCGCTGGTCCCAGACGATAACGTCGCCGAGGCGCAGTTGGTTGGCGACGTGAACGTGTTGGGCGCGGTCCATCTGCTGGAGGTTTGTCGACAACTGGCCACCGGAACCGCTTTGCAACCACCGGCCCCTCGACCCCGCGCGCCGCTGGGCAGCGTTCTGGAACGGGATTTGAGCGATGTACGCGGTCAGCAACATGCCAAGCGCGCGCTGGAAATCGCCGCCGCTGGCGGGCACAATCTGCTGCTGATCGGTCCGCCAGGCACCGGCAAGACCATGCTGGCCAGCCGATTGCCGGGCATCATGCCGCCCCTGACCGAGGGGGAGGCGCTGGAAACCGCCGCCGTCGCCTCAATCAGCGCGCAAGGGCTGGATTTGAAGCAGTGGGGCGTCCGGCCGTTCCGGGCGCCGCATCACACCGCATCCGGCGTGGCGCTGGTCGGTGGTGGCGGCCAGCCCCGACCCGGTGAGATTTCGCTGGCTCACCACGGCGTGCTGTTTCTGGACGAATTGCCGGAATACGACCGGCGGGTGTTGGAAGTCTTGCGCGAACCGCTGGAATCGGGCCGGATCACGATTTCGCGCGCCGCGCGCCAGGCTGATTTCCCGGCGCGGTTTCAACTGGTGGCGGCGATGAATCCCTGTCCCTGCGGCTATCTGGGGGATTCGGAACGGCGCTGCGCCTGTGGTCAGGAACAGGTGCGCCGCTACCGGGCGCGGGTGTCGGGGCCGCTGATCGACCGCATCGACCTGCATATCGAAGTGCCGCGCCTGGCCCACCGGGTTTTACGGGGCGATGTCGCGGAGGAGAGCAGCGCCACGGTGCGCGCTCGGGTGTGCGCGGCGCGCGACCGGCAACTACAGCGCGCCGGTAAGGCCAACAGCGCCTTGGGAACCCGCGAGATCGAGCGCCATTGCGCGTTGAGCGAGAACGATCACCGCTTGCTGGAGCAGGCGCTGGAGCGATTGGGACTGTCGCCGCGCGCCTACCACCGGATCTTGAAGGTGGCTCGGACCATCGCCGATCTGGCTAGCAGCGCGAACATCAAGACGCCGCATCTTACCGAGGCCATCAGTTACCGCGCGTTGGATCGGAGTCTGACGCGCTGAGCACGCCCAACACGCGTCGGCGCCGCTCCTAGTTCTCCCCCCGTACCACCCACCGGTCGCTCTCTCCACCCTCCGCCGGCCGATGGGGGCAATCGGGACGGCTGCAGTGGCCGTAAAGAATCAGACAATGTTCGGCCAGTTCAAAGCCGAGTCGTTGAGCGATAGCGCGCTGGCGCCGTTCGATATCCTCGTCGCAGAATTCCTCAATCCGTCCGCATTCGAGGCAGAGGATATGGTCGTGGTGTTCGCCCTGATTGAGTTCGAACACCGAATGGCCGCCCTCGAAATGGTGGCGCTTGACCAAGCCAGCCGACTCGAATTGGGTCAGCACGCGGTATACGGTCGCCAAGCCGATCTCCTCGCCGGATTCCTCCAGCGCTCGAAAAATCTCTTCGGCGGTTAAGTGCATGCTATCCTGATGTTGCAGCATGTCGAGAATCTTCATGCGCGGCAGCGTGACCTTCAGGCCCGCCTGCTTGAGTTCTTTTGAGCCCACGCGGAATTCTCCTGGGATTGCGTTTACCCATGAATTGCCGTTGTACGTTATGATGATGCGATGTTCAGGCAACCCGGACTTGGCCTTCCATGCTTCACCGTTCTCTCCGCGCCGTCGGCGTTTTGCTGCTCGTGCTGACCACCGGCTGCGAATCGCTATTGCCCAGCTTTTACTCCGCGCCCGTCCGCCAGGGCAATTACCTTGACCAGGCAATGGTGAGCCAACTACGCTCTGGCATGACCCGGCAGCAGGTGCGACGCATTATGGGCACGCCGCTTTTGGCCGATCCGTTCCACCAGAATCGCTGGGACTACTACTACAGTTACCGCAAGGACGGCAAACTGGTCGAACAGCGTCATGTCGCCCTGTTTTTCACCGGCGACACCCTCGACCGGGTGGATGGAACGGTGAACTAGCCCTCGCCAGACTCCAGATCACCGCCGCCCTTACGCATCCGCTTGCCCTCGGCGGCGCGCTGCTTGCGGACCGCCTTGGGATCGGCGAGCAGCGGTCGGTAGATTTCCACGCGGTCACCGGGGCGCACCGCCGCCGACAGCTTGGTCAACTTGCCGAATATCCCAACCTTGGCGGTCTGGGGATTGATTTCCGGGAAGCGGTCCTGAATGCGCGACAGGACGATGACCTGTTCCACGGTCGCGCCTTCTGGAGCGTCAACCGGGACGATGGTCTGTTCGTCGGGCCGAGCATAGGCGACTTCGACCCGAAAGGTAGGGGTGGGGTTAGCGCTTGCCATAGACATCCACCGCGCGTTTGCAGAAGGCATCGACCAGCGAATTGGCGATTTGCTTGAACACCGGTTCGATGGCCATCCGCAGCAGGTGATTGGAGAATTCGAATTCCATATCCAGCGACACCTTGCAAGCGTTGGTCCGCAGCGGTTCGAAACGCCAATAGCCTTCCAGGCGCTGGAAGGGACCTTCCAACAGGCGGATATCGATCATTTTATGCTTTTGCATCCGGTTGATGGTGGTAAAGGATTTGTGCACCCGGCCCTTGGCCATCTCGATGGTGGCGCGCACTTCGTCCTCGGTGTGGTGGAGGATGCTGCTGGATCGGCACCAGGGCAGGAACCGCGGGTAGGCCTCGACATCGCTGACCAGGGTGTACATGTCGGCGGCCGAATACAGGACCAGGGCGCTTTTCTTGACGGTCGCCACGACTTGTCTCCGTTGCGGCGTGATCATTTGACTGTTTGACTACGTTATTGGACTTTCGACGGGCAAGTTTGGTTGAATCCGCGTTCATCCTCAAGCCTCGCGCGCCGGGCCGCGAACGCCGGCCACCTCACTTACGGTCATGAGCAAAAAAACGACTCCAGGCAACAAGCAGATCGCCGGCAACAAGAAGGCGTATCACGACTACTTTATCGAAGAGCACCACGAGGCGGGCCTGGCCCTGCAAGGCTGGGAAGTCAAGAGTCTGCGCGCCAGTCGCGCCCACCTCAAGGAAAGCTACGTGCTGCTGCGCGACGGCGAGGCATTCCTGTTCGGTTGCCACATCTCGCCGTTGACTTCGGCCTCCACCCACGTCCAAGCCGACCCGACCCGTACCCGCAAGCTGTTGTTGCACAAGGAAGAAATCAGCCGGTTGGTCGGCGCGGTCGAGCGCAAGGGCTACACCCTGATTCCGCTGACGATGTACTGGAAGCACAACCGCGCCAAGCTGGACATCGGTCTGGCGCGCGGCAAGAAGGAGCACGACAAGCGAGCCTCCGAGAAGGACCGCGATTGGGAGCGCGACAAGCAGCGGCTGATGCGGGAACGCTAGGACTTTGGAACTTTCCACCCGCCGCGCTATCATAGACCTGACTTTGGGGGCGATCCGGTTTCGACGTGGATTGCAAAACCCGAGGCGCATGCCGAGGATGCAGCTCGCCTCGTTAAACTGGCTGCAAATCATAGTTGCCAACGACGACAGCTACGCTCTGGCGGCCTAAGACCGCCAGCCCCTGACCGAAACTTGCTTGTGAGGTTCGGAGCCCTTCGGGGCGCATCAGGGGTCGACTAACACAAGCTCGCGCCGATCCCGTCCGGGGGTGAGGCTCTAAAACTTACCGGAACCGCCGTTCGCCGCCCTGCCGGTCGGGTTGCGAAAGGTTAAATGAAAGACCAGGCTACGCATGTAGGGCCGAGGGCGGAGGATTTGCGGACGGGGGTTCGATTGAAATGGTCGCCACGGGCAGCGATGCCCGTTGGAAAAGATGGCTCAAACGGTGAACGCTAAGTCCCCGGATTTGGGATACGCCAACGCCGTCGGGTGAATCGGAAACGAGTCAGCCCGCTAGAGACTCATAGGGTTCTAAAGGTCTGGGTAGACCCAAGGACGACTAGGATGGAAGTCGCGGGCTTTCATAGAAGCCGCGAGCTTTCATAAACGCCATCCTCTGGTTCATCGCCAGATGAAGGAATAGTCCAGTCCGTCATGAAAATGATGGAGTTACTGTCCCCCCGCCTCCACCAATACCGAAAGGCCGACCGGAAACGGTCGGCCTTTCTTTTTGCTGGGCTTTATGGTGAGGATCGTAGCGGACGACATAAAATGATTGAATCCGCCGAACCGCCATGGCCGTTCCGCGCCAATCCGTCCACCAATCCCTAGCAAATTGCGAGCAGCCCGCGCCATGAACTGGACTCATACTGTGCTAACCGAGCGACTCGGTATCCGCTATCCGATCATCCAGGCCCCCATGGCGGGGGGACCGGGCACGCCGCAACTGGTGGCGGCGGTATCGAACGCCGGCGGGTTGGGCACCCTGGCGGGCGGTTATCTGCATCCCGAACCCCTACGGCAAGCCATCGCCCATATCCGCGCGCTCACCGACCAGCCGTTCGCCGTCAATCTGTCGGTCACCGTTCCGACCAAAACCGATCCCGCGCATGTCGCCCGCGCCGCGGAACTACTGGCGCCATACCGCGCTGAACTGGGATTGCCGCCGACCCCATCGATGCCAGCCGAGCCGCCGGTGTTCGAGGAGCAACTGGACGTGCTGTTGCAAGCGCGTGTGTCGGCCTTGAGCTTTACCTTTGGCACCCCGGACAACGTGTATCTGGATTTGCTGCGGGACGCTGGGATTTTCACCTTGGGCACCGCCACCCATGTGTTGGAAGCCATCGTGCTGGAGGAAAGCGGTATAGATGGCATCATCGCGCAAGGGGCCGAGGCCGGTGGTCATCGCGGCACCTTCGTCGGTCACCCGGAGCAGGGTTTGGTCGGCATTCTCACCCTGACGCCGTTGCTGGCTAAACATGTCGCCGTTCCCATTGTCGCCGCTGGTGGCATCATGGACGGACGGGGCATTGCCGCCGTTCGGGTCCTGGGCGCGACCGGCGTGCAAATGGGTACGGCTTTTCTGGCGTGCCCGGAAAGCGGCGCGCATCCCGCCTACAAGGCGTTGCTTCGCCAAGGCAGCGAAATTGCCACGACTTTGAGCCGCGTTTTCACGGGCCGCTGTGGCCGGGTGTTGCGCAACCGTTTGACCGACGAACTGCGCGCTCACGAAGCCGAACTTCCTGGCTTCCCCCTGCAACTGTTGCTGACTCAGGACCTGCGCCAGGCCGCCGCCGAACGCGGCTTGACCGATTTCATGGCGCTGTGGGCTGGCCAAGGTTGCCACTTGTGCGAAACGCGGCCAGCAGCCGAACTGATCGCGTCTTGGGTGGAACAAGCGACTGCCCTGCTGGGAAGTGGGGTTTCATCACCGCCCGCGCCAACGTCACCGCCCGCGCCGGTGGCGGTGCCTGAATCTGAACCCGAACCCGAGTCGGCGTCAGCGCCAGAGTTGGATCTCGGATTTGATCTTGGGTCCGAACCCGAACCCGAGTCGGCGTCAGCGCCAGAGTTGGAACTCGGATTTGATCTCGGGCCCGAAC
>JAVMKI010000087.1:0-33550 GCA_031732755.1 Candidatus Contendibacter sp. | reverse complement strand
CCGAGTCTAAACCCGAGTCTAAACCCGAGTCTAAACCCGAGTCTAAACCCGAGTCTAAACCCGAGTCAGACCCAATCGATTCGCGGTGACTGCAAAGCGGTGGTTCAGGTCGGTTTGATCCATTGAGCGAGATACTTCGCGCACTCCTGGGCGGGGAGGGGCTTGCTGAAATGATAGCCCTGCGCCACATTGCAGCCTTGTTCGCCCAAAAAACGCAGTTGCTCGGGCGTTTCGACACCCTCGGCTACCACATTGAGCCGTAAGCTCTTGCCCAGTTGGATGATAGCGACGGCAATAGCGACATCATCAGCATCATCCGGGATGTCTCGGACGAAGGACCGGTCGATTTTCAGCCGATTGACTGGGAGCCGTTTAAGATAGCTCAGACTGGAATAACCGGTGCCGAAGTCATCCACGGCGAATTGTACGCCGCGTTCCTGGAGCCGCCGCATGGTTTCGATCATCTTGTCGGTATTCCGCATGAGCAGGCTTTCGGTAATTTCCAGCTCCAAGAATCGCGGTTCCAGATCGGCCGATTCGAGCGCTTCGGTGACCTGCTGTTCCAGATGGGATTGCAGCCACTGTTTGGCGGATAAATTGACCGCAATCGGCAACGGCGGCACGCCCGCGTCCTGCCAGAGGCGATTTTGGGCGCAGGCGGCCCGCAAGGTCCATTCTCCGATGGGACCAATCAGCCCGGTTTCCTCGGCAACCGTAATAAACTGGATGGGTAGAATCAGACCGCGTTGGGGATGCCGCCAGCGAATCAGCGCTTCCACCCCCACCGGTTGGCCGGTCGCGAGGTCGATCTGGGGTTGGTAATGCAACACGAACTCGTCCTGCTCCAGGGCCAGGCGTAGCTCGTTGCTCAGCGTGAACAGTTCCGATACGCGGGTGTTGAGTTCGGCGGTGAAGAAAGCATAGTCGGCGCGACCGTCCGCCTTGGCCTGATACATCGCGCTGTCGGCGAAACGGATCAGGGTCGGCGGATCGGTGGCGTCCAGCGGATAGATGCTGATGCCGATGCTGGCGGCGACGTGCAAGACATGCTGGTCCAGGATGAACGGCGCGTGCAATGCTTGCAGCAAATGTTGGGCTACCCAACCGGCCGCGGCGGGATCGGGGAGATCGGTGAGCACCAGGATAAACTCGTCACCACCCTGGCGCGCTAGCGTATCTTCCTGCCGGATGACGTTGCGCAACCGCTGACTGATCGCCTGCAACAGTTGGTCGCCCACGCCGTGGCCCTGCGAGTCGTTGATGGTTTTGAAATGATCGAGATCCAAAAATAGGACGCCGACGCAATTTTGCTTGCGCTGAGCAGCGTGCAACGACTGGGTCAATCGGTCGAGCAACAGGGTGCGATTGGGCAGACCGGTGAGCGCATCGTGATTCGCCAAATGATAGAGGCGATCCTCGGCATTCTTGCGCTGGTTCTCGCGTTCGAACAAATCCAGGGCAAAGGAGACTTCACCGGCCAATCGGGTCAGCAATTCGGTAAGGTCCGCGTTGAAGAAATCCCGTTCGGTCGCATAGGCGCTTAAACAGCCGACCACTTGATTGTTTCGGTGCAACGGAAACGCCGCGCCGGCCTGAATGCCCAACTCCTCGGCGAGGGGATGCCAGACTTGAGTATGCGAATCGTCCTGGAAGCGATTGTAAACTGCGGGAACGCCTTGGCGAAACGCCATCCCGGCTGGTCCCCAGCCCCCAGGCAAGCTGGAATCGCCGAGTGCTTGGGTGCCGGCCAGATAGCGCAAGTAGCCGGACACGGCGCCGGCATAGGCCGCTGGCTGGAACACACCGGTGGCCGGATCGACGAATTCGATCACCACGACCCGAATTTGATCCAAATCCACCACAATCCGACAGATTTGCCGAAACAATTCCTGGGGATCGGAACAGCGCATGATGGCGGCGCTGGTGCGCCCAAGCGCGGCGTAACAATGGCTCAGGCGCAAGACCTTTTGCTCCGCCTGCTTGAGCAGGGTCATATCGCGGATAGCCGCGACCGTGATTTCGTAGCCCTTGTAGGTAAAGTGCCGCACCCAGAGATCGGCTGGAAAGATCGTGCCGTCCTTGCGGCGCTGCGGATAGTCGGTGAACCGTTTCGACACGGTGCGCGGTATTTCGCCGTTGGCGCCGTTCCCGACCGTCAGATCGCGATCCCGCAACGCCAACAGTTCATCCCGACTGTAACTGTATAACTTGCAAGCCGCCGGGTTGGCGTCGAGGATGCGCCCATCGCGGTTGTCCAGCATCAGGATCGCGTCGCCGACGGTGGCGAAGACATTGCGGTATTTCAGTTCGCTGGCGCGCAACGCCGCCTCGATCTTCTTGCGTCGGGTGATGTCCTCCTTGACCGCCACGAAATGGGTGATGGCCCCGGTCTCGTCACGAACCGGCGCGATCGAAGCCGCCTCCCAGTACAAGGTACCGTCCTTGCGCCGGTTGCGAAATTCGCCCCGCCATTCCCCACCGTTCGTGATCGTTCGCCACAGCCGCGCGTATTGTTCGGGTGTGGTTTTGCCTGACTTGAGGAAGCGAGGATTGACGCCGATGGCTTCGGCGAGTGAATAGCCGGTGGTTTCGACGAATTTTGGATTGACGTACTCAATCACTCCGGCGTGGTCAGTGATCATGACGATATTGGGGCTCTGTTCGACCGCGCGGGAAAAGCGTCGCAGCGTCCGCGCCGCCTGGCGCCGTTCCTCGATTTCCGCCGCCAGTTGCTGCTGTTGCTGGAAAAAATCTTGAACGAGTTGGGCCAGTTGACCGAATTCGGTATTCTGCCTCGCCAAGGGGGCCAGTAGCGCGAGATCGCGGGCGCGCAGACCGCGAACCAGACGATCCAATGGCCTGTGCATACCGCGCGACAGTGCGACCGCCAGGCTGATCAGCAGCAACAAGTCATAGAGAATGAGCCGTTTGGGCGCGATGGGTTCCAGCGCCAACACCCCAATCGTAAACACCCCGATGACCAGGATCAGGATCCCCAAGATGCGAAACCGAATCGTGCCGATTAGCGCCTTCAAGGCCTTCATGATCGTGCCGATTAGCGCCTTCATGGTGGAGCTCCAGACCGTAAGTCCGTGGCCCAGGTGGGTCGCGGCCGGTGGGTCAACCAGGCATCGGCGCTGTACAACGCCAGCGCCAACCAGATGCAGCCGAATGCGGCCAAATGGATGGAGGTGAACGGTTCGCGGTAGAGCGCGACCGCCAGCAGGAATTGGAGGGTGGGGGTCAGGTATTGAATCAAGCCGACGGTGGACAGGCGCAGCAGGCGAGTGGCCTGGAGGAACAGCAGCAGGGGTACGACGGTGATGGGGCCGGCGGCCAGCAGCAATAGGTCCGTTAGCTTGTTCACAGTGCTGAGCGCTCCAATCCCACGCGCCGCCAGGATCGCCAAGAACAGCAGGGCGATGGGCGCCAGCAGGGTGGTTTCCACGCACAATCCCAAGGTCGCGGCATGTCCAGCCTTTTTGCGTAACAGGCCGTAGCTCCCAAAGCTTAGCGCCAGGACCAGGGAAATCCAGGGAAGAACGCCGTGGCCGATCACCAGCACCAGCACGCCAGCGGCGGCGATGGCGACCGCGGTCCATTGACGTGGATTCAGCCGCTCCCGCAAGAACAGCATGCCCAGCAGGACATTGACCAGAGGATTGATGTAATAGCCGAGACTGGCTTCCAGAATCCGCCCGTGCTGCACCGCCCAGATGTACAGCAGCCAGTTGCCGGAAATCAGCAGGGTGGTCACCAAGTAGAGACGCAAGCGGCGCCGGTCGCGGAATTCGGCCCGCAAGGCCGACCATTGCCCCTGCGCCAGGATCAACCCCAGCAGCAGCACGGCGGACCACAGCACCCGGTGCGCCAGCACCTCCAGGGGTGGGACATGGCCGAGCGTCTTGAAATAGATGGGAAATGCTCCCCAGAGGAGAAAACAGCCCAACGCGCTTGCCACCCCCACCAGGGCGGCATCGGGGGCGCGTGGCGCGGCTGGCGACGTGGGTTGGGGCATGAGCGCGCGGTCTATTGTTCAGCCCGCCAACACCGCGATGGCCTGTCCGCCCGCCACCAGCGCCAACAACAGGAACAGCACGCCGCTGATTCCGTGCAGTAGGGGTAGCGGCAACCGCCGCAGCACGGTCCGACCGGCCAATACGGCCAGCGCCGAGACCGCCGCCAAGCCCAGCGTCCCACCGATCCAAACCGGCAACGCCGGTTGAGCGCTGGCGAGACCAGCCACGGTGAGTTGGGTTTTATCGCCCAGTTCGGCCAGAAAAATCAGGGTGAAAGTGGATAGCAGGACACTGCGGCCACTGTTTTCCGTGACCTCGGTGGGTTCCTCGTCGGCGGCGCGCAGCGCCTTGACACCGAAAACCGCGAACAGAATCGCCACTATTGTTGCGGTGACCCACTCGGGTAACCAGGCGGCGACAGTGGCGCCAAACAAGACCGCCAATAGATTCAACAGTGCGAAGGCTAGCGTCGCGCCGCTCAACACCAACAACGGTGGATGACGAACGGCCAGCGTCATGCAGACCAATTGGGTTTTATCGCCCAATTCGGCCAGAGCGACCAGACCTAGCGTGGCGGAAGTGGTGACGAAGAATTCACCCATTGGGAAAAGCCCAGCCAGCAATGGTGGCTTTGCGAGTAGAAGACGATGCGGCCAGGGACACGTTCTTGTTGGTTCTCAATACGCATGATAGTAAACAATCCAGCTTCCGGCACGGGATTATTGACCATCCGCTCTCTGGCGTGGTCTACACTTGCATCCAGCGATAACCCGCCAAAACCGGAGCGAGCGGCGGGCTACGAGCCAACGTTCCAGCTCCACCCCACGATTCCGCATCATAAAGCAATTGAAAGACGGTATGATTTCATGCGATGGCTAATATCCCTGCTTTTGATCCCACCGGTGCTGGCCAGCGCGGACAGTTTCCGGTGCAATGGCTATTTGGTGAACACCGGCGATTCTCAGTCGCGGGTGCTGGAAGTCTGTGGCGACCCGCGAAGCGCCCGGCAAGACGGATTTATCGAGCAGGTGGTGCGCCGAAACGATGGGATTTCCGTCAACCCGGCCTCGCCCAACGCCTATCCCAATCTGCCCACTTACGAAATCGAGAGCCGCCGTGTGATTCCCGTCTACAAGTGGGAATACAATCTGGGACACGGTACGTTTCTGAGAATTCTCACCTTCCACGGTGATACGTTGGTGGATATCACCGATGGTCCCCGCCAGTAACCGCCGAGGCCAGTTGGATTGGGCCAGTCGGAGCGTCAAACGCAGCAGGACGGTCGCCAAGAACCATGACGCCGGGACCGGCGCTGCCCGCGTTGACGACGGTTTGGGTGCTTCACCACGACCGCCGATCCTGAATCGGGCCGTGGGCCGCGCTGCGTCGAAATCACCAGAACCAGTCTCCTGGCGGACGGGAGCCTGCTTGCGGGCGCATTAGGGCGGCTCACCGCCAGCAGGCCAGGCTCCCCCAATCCATCGGTTTCGTGCCACCTCCTGGCAATGTCCCCCCCATCCTGAGATTTACGCTTCCACCACCGGAATCTTGCCGATTCTCGCCTGCCATTCCTTCGGACCGGTCTTGTGGACGCTGGAACCCTTGGAGTCCACCGCCACCGTCACCGGCATGTCCTTGACCTCGAATTCGTAGATTGCCTCCATGCCGAGATCCTCGAAGGCAAGAACCTTGGCGGCCTTGATCGCCTTGGACACCAGATAGGCCGCGCCACCGACCGCCATCAGATACACCGCTCGGTTGTCCTTGATCGCGTCGATGGCGATCTGGCCGCGCTCGGACTTGCCGATCATGCCCAGCAGACCGGTCTGTTCGAGCATCTGGCGGGTGAACTTGTCCATGCGGGTCGCGGTGGTGGGACCGGCGGGACCGACCACCTCGTCGCGCACCGGATCGACCGGACCGACGTAGTAGATGAAGCGGTTGGTGAAATCGACCGGCAGTTTCTGCCCCGCGCTCAGCATGTCGGTCATGCGCTTGTGGGCGGCGTCGCGGCCGGTCAGCATCTTGCCGTTGAGTAGCAGCACCTCGCCGGTCTTCCAAGTCGCCACGTCCTCGCGGGTGACAGCGGCGAGATCGACTCGGCGCGCATTGGTCGGCGCGTAGGTCAGCTTCGGCCAATCTTCCAAACTCGGTGGTTCCAGCTTGGCCGGACCGCTGCCGTCGAGGTGGAAATGGGCGTGACGAGTCGCGGCGCAGTTCGGCACCATGGCGATCGGCAGGTTGGCCGCATGGGTCGGATAATCCAGTACCTTCACATCCAGCACGGTGGTCAGGCCGCCAAGACCTTGCGCACCGATGCCAAGCGCATTGACCTTTTCGTACAGCTCGATGCGCAACTCTTCGGCGCGATTCTTGGGACCACGGGCAATGAGTTCCTGAATATCGACTGGCGCCATCAGCGATTCCTTGGCCAGCATGAACGCCTTTTCCGGCGTGCCACCGATACCGACGCCGAGAATGCCCGGCGGACACCAGCCCGCGCCCATCTGCGGCACGGTTTTCAACACCCAGTCCACCAAATCGTCGGACGGGTTGAGCATCGCAAACTTGGATTTGGCTTCCGAGCCACCACCCTTGGCCGCGCAAATCACTTCGACATGATGACCGGGAACGATTTCGTAATGCACCACGGCCGGGGTGTTGTCCTTGGAATTCTGACGCTTGCCGGCAGGGTCGCGCAGCACCGAAGCGCGCAGCTTGTTATCCGGGTTGAGGTAAGCACGGCGCACCCCTTCGTCCACCATCTCCTGCACCGACAGCGTGGCGTCCCAGTGCACGTCCATACCGACCTTGAGGAAGACCAGCGCGATGCCGGTATCCTGGCAAATGGGGCGATGACCCTCGGCGCACATCCGCGAATTGATCAGAATCTGCGCGATGGCGTCCTTGGCCGCCGGGCTTTCCTCGCGCTCGTAGGCTTGCGCCAGCGCCTTGATGTAATCGACGGGATGGTAATAGCTGATGTACTGAAAGGCGTCGGCGATGGACTGGATAAAATCTTCTTGGCGGATGGTGGACATGCTGTGCTCCCGTGGCGAGGAATGGGGCGCGGGGCCGCGCCTGGACATTGTTTTATGGCAGGCGCTATTTTAACAGCATTCCCCCCACGGGCGGCGATGCCTTGCCTTCAGCCGGCCACCAGCGGTGGATTGGCTATTTCTCCCATATCGCCTCCAGTTTCAGGTTCATGAAGCGGATAGGATTACCATCATGGAAAATTTCGTTCCTGTCTTTGAAGCAAAGGTCAAAAAGCTCCGTGACAAAATCGTCAAGGAGCTTTCTATCCCCAAGAAGAATAGAAACAAGAAGCGTCTCAAGAAGATGCTGGATGAGGTCAGTGGCCTCAAGAAAACCATCAAGTCGGCGAAGAAGGTCAAAACCTGTCCACATTGTGGCAACCCTCTTTGGGGAGAGGAGCCGCTGTAGCCTCGTCCGTGCTGGCTTTAGCTCGTTACCCTGTTTCCTGGGTCCGATACCTTCGAGCGTCGGCAAGGTTCAAGAGGATGATCCCATGGATTTGCCATCGCGGGCTGCTTGCTCTTGATTTTGTTCCCAAACCTGGTAGGCACCGACGATTCGCTGCACCAGTGGATGTCGCACCACGTCGCGGGCGTTGAAGAAGGTGATGCTGATGCCTTCCACGTCCTTGAGAACTTGCAAGACCTGGCGCAGACCGGATTGAACATTGCGTGGCAGATCGACCTGCGTCACGTCGCCGGTGACCACCACCGTCGAGCCGAAACCGATCCGGGTCAGGAACATCTTCATCTGCTCCACCGTGGTGTTCTGGGCCTCGTCGAGAATGATGAAGGAGTTGTTCAACGTCCGGCCACGCATGAACGCCAGCGGCGCGACTTCGATGATGTTGCGCTCGATCAGTTTGGCGACCCGCTCGAAACCCAGCATCTCGTACAACGCGTCGTAGAGCGGGCGCAGATAGGGATCGATCTTCTGGGCCATGTCGCCGGGCAGGAAGCCCAGCCGCTCCCCGGCTTCCACCGCTGGCCGCACCAGCACCAGCCGCCGCGCCGTGTTGCTTTCCAGCGCGCCCACCGCGCACGCCACCGCCAAGTAGGTCTTGCCGGTGCCCGCCGGCCCGACCCCGAAATTGAGGTCGTGATGGTGGATGTTCCACAGATAACGCTGCTGGTTGGGGCCGCGCCCGCGAACCAGGCCCACCCGGGTACGGATGGTGACCTCCTCGCTATCCGGTTGCCCATCTTCCACGAGGGCGTCGGCACCCGCTTCTTGCAAGAACAGGTGGACTTGCGCCGGGGTCAGACTTTCGTCTTGGGTGGTTCGATACAGCGCCTCCAGCACCGCGACCGCGACCGCGACCGCGTGGGACTCGCCGATCACCCGGAACTGGTGGCCGCGATTGTTGATTTCGACGCCCAGCCGACGCTCGATCTGGCGTAGATGTTCGTCCAGGTTCCCGCACAACATCGCCAGCCGGGCGTTGTCGGCGGGTTCCAGCAGCAGATCCCGAAATGGAGGGGAAGCGTTGGAATTCGAGGCGGAAACGACGGCGGGCACGTTCATCAATGGGCCTGTTGCAAGGCCGGCGATTCTGGGCAGGCGACCAGCCGGCCGCGCAGGGAATTGGGCAGGGCCTCGGTGATGACGACCTCGGCGAATTGGCCGATCAGGTTGACCGGGCCGTCGAAATTGACGACCCGGTTGTTTTCGGTGCGGCCCGCCAGTTGCCGCCCGCCCTTGCGCGCGAGCCGATCCACCAGCACCCGTTGCGTCGTACCCACCATTCGTCGGCTGATCGCGCGCGCGTCGATTTCGAGCCGCGCCTGCAACCGGGCCAGCCGCTCTTTCTTGACCGCCAGCGGCGTGGGATCGAGCAGACTAGCGGCGGGCGTACCGGGCCGAGCGCTGTAAACGAAGCTGAAGCTGTGGTCGAAGCCAATCTCGTCGATCAACGCCATTGTCGCCGCGAAATCGTGCTCGGTCTCACCGGGAAAACCGACGATGAAGTCCGAAGACAGACTGATATCGGGACGCGCGGCGCGTAGTTTGCGGACCTTGGCCTTGTATTCCAGCGCCGTATGGCCGCGCTTCATCAGCGCCAGGATGCGGTCCGAACCGCTTTGCACCGGCAAGTGTAGGTGGCTGACCAGTTGCGGGACGCGGGTGTAGGCTTCGATCAGCCGGTCGGAGAATTCCACCGGATGCGAGGTGGTGTAGCGGATGCGGGCGATGCCGGGAACGGCGGCGACGTGTTCGATCAGCAGCGCCAGATCGGCGGTTTCGCCGTCGTCCATCGGTCCCCGGTAGGCGTTGACGTTCTGGCCGAGCAGAGTGACCTCACGCACGCCCTGCGCCGCCAGCGCCGCAACCTCGGCTAACACGGCGTCGAATGGCCGGCTGACTTCGTTGCCGCGGGTATAGGGCACCACGCAGAAAGTGCAGTACTTGTCGCAGCCTTCCATGATCGACACGAAGGCGGTCGGTCCCTCGGCGCGTGGTTCCGGCAACCGGTCGAATTTCTCGATCTCCGGGAAGGAGATGTCCACGATGGGTTGTCGGTCGGTCCACACCGTCGCCAGCATCTCTGGCAGCCGGTGCAGGGTCTGCGGCCCGAACACCAGGTCCACGCAGGGCGCCCGTTCGCGCAGCGCCTCGCCTTCCTGGCTGGCGACGCAGCCGCCGACGCCGATGACCACGTCGGGCCGGCGCGCTTTCAGGGCTTTCCAGATCCCCAGTTGCGAAAACACCTTGTCCTGGGCCTTTTCGCGGATCGAGCAGGTATTGAGCAGCAGCACGTCGGCCTGTTCAGGATCGTCGGTGCGTTCCAGACCGCAGGCCGCGCGCAGCCCATCCGCCATCCGAGCGGAATCGTATTCGTTCATCTGGCAGCCGTGGGTCTTGATGTACAGTTTTCGCATCATCGGTGATTCTTGAAAAAAGAGATCATTTTATAAGATGAAATTGAGACGGACGCTATGGCAAGTGCGGCCGTTCCAGGTACTCGTGCGATTGCATCTCCTGCAAACGGCTGACGGTGCGCTGAAACTCGAACTTTAATTTCTCGCCGGTGTAGAGTTCCAGCACCGGCGCGGCGGCGGACAGGATCAGCTTGACGCCCCGGTCGTAGAACTCGTCCACCAGGTTGACGAAGCGCCGCGCTTGATTTTCCATCTGCCAGTCCATCACCGGCACGTTGGAGATCAGCACGGTGTGATAGCAGCGGGCGACTTCGATGTAGTCGGCGGTGCCGCGCGGCCCGTCGCAAATCGCCCGGAAATTGAACCAGACGACGCCATCGGCCTCGCGCAGGGTGGGAATAAACCGACCCTCGATCTCCACGTCGCCGCCGCGATGGCCCGGTTCCGGCGCGATGTGGGTGAAGGCGTCTTCCAACACCCGGTCGGCTCGGTCGTCCAATGGGCAGTGGTAAATCTCCGCTTTTTCCAGATAGCGGAGCCGATAGTCCACCCCACCGTCCACGTTCAGCACATCCAGATTCTGCTTGAGCAATTCGATGGCCGGCAGGAACCGGGCGCGTTGCAAACCGTCCTTGTACAGCCCGTCCGGTTCGATATTGGAGGTGGTGACCAGAGTGACGCCACGCGCGAACAATTCTTTCAGCAGTCCGTACAGCAGCATGGCGTCGGTGATGTCGGAAACGAAGAACTCATCCAGACAGATCACCCGCGCCTGTTCGGCGAAGCGGCGAGCGACAACTCGCAGCGGCTCCTGCTGGTGTTGCAGTTGCTTCAATTCGGCATGTACCGCGCGCATGAAGCTGTGGAAGTGGATGCGCTGCTTGCGCTCCAGCGGCAGCGCGTCGAAAAAGGTGTCTACCAAATAAGTCTTGCCGCGCCCCACGCCGCCCCATAGATAAAGGCCGCGGACGACGGCGCTATTGCTGGCGGCCGTGGCGATGTTGCGTCCGAGCAGGCGAGTGAACAGCCCCGGCTTTTGGGCGACGACCGGCTCCGGCTGAGCTAGTAGTTGCTCGTAAATTTTTTGCAGGTACAAAATAGCGCGTTCCTGGGCGGGATCGTGCTGGAAACCTTCCCGTTGCAAATCGCGGCGATAGCGTTCGTAGGGCATGATGGTGCTCGAAAGCGGATTGTTTTTTAATGGCTGGGCAGGGACAGCGGCCGCCCGCGCGGATGCTGTTGGGGTGGCAGATACCGCGCCCAGTCGCGGGTCGGATCGCCGAAGGCGAAAAAATCCGGATTGATCAAGACCGGCCGGGCGTTGTAGCGCAACGGCCGGAACTGGGTGTCGGTCAGATAGCCGCCCGCTTCTTCCAGGATGATCTGAGCGGCGGCGGTGTCCCATTCGCCGGTCGGGCCAAAGCGCGGGTACAGGTCGGCCCCACCCTCGGCGATCAGGCAGGATTTCAGGGCGCAACCCAGGGAAACATGCCGGTGCGGACCAAGCAGGCCGAGATAGTCCTGCAAGCGTCGGGTGCAGTAGGAACCCTGGCTGCTGACCACGCGCACCGGGTAGTGGCAGACTCGCGCGGCCCGGATGCGCTGGGGGGCCTGATCACCGAGTTGCTTGAAGGCGCCGCCGCCGCGCCAGGCGTAGTAGCACGCCCCGCCCACCGGCAGCAGAATCAACCCGAGCACCGCCTCGTGGCGGTGGATCAGGGCGATGTTGATGGAGAATTGGTCGCTGCGCCGAATAAACTCGCGGGTGCCATCGAGCGGGTCCACCAGCCACAGCCATTCCCATTGGCTGCGTTCGGCGAAGCCGACATCGGCGGCCTCCTCGGACAGAATCGGGATGCTGGGGGTCAGTTGCGCCAAGCCGCGCAGAATGCAACCGTGGGCGGCCAGGTCGGCTTCGGTGACCGGGCTTTGGTCGGCTTTCTCAGTCACGCTGAACCCGTTGGCGTAGACATCCAGGATACGATGTCCCGCGTCCCGGGCGATGGCCTGAACCGGCTCCACCAGGGCGGCCAGGGCGTTGTCGGGGACGACGAGCATGACGTGGGAGACCTCGTAAGGTGATGGACGAACGAACACGGCGCAATCTGCTTTAATTCTACAACAATCCAACCCCACACCGCTTAGTGATGGAGTTTCCGACCATGACCCCGTGGTTGCCTTGGCCGCTGATTCGCACTGTCCTGCTCGACATGGATGGCACCTTGCTGGATTTACGATTCGATAACCAGTTCTGGCGGGAATTGGTGCCGGCGCGTTACGCTCAGCGTCATGGCCTGTCGCTCGACGCGGCCCGCGCCGAGGTGGCGGCCCGCACTCGGGCCGTGGAGGGAACGCTGGAGTGGTATTGTCTCGACTATTGGACCCGGGAACTGGCGCTGGACATCGCTGCCCTGAAGAACGAGATCGCGCATCTGATCGTGGTGCATCCGCATGTACTGGACTTTCTGGACGCGCTGCGCGCCGCGAACAAGCGGATTGTGCTGGTCACCAACGCGCATCGTTACAGCCTGACCCTGAAGATGGAGAGAACCCGGCTGGCTGGCCATTTCGACGCCATCGTCTGCGCCCACGATCTCGGCCTGGTCAAGGAGCAGCCGGAGTTCTGGCCCCGGCTGCGCGAGCGGGAACCGTTTGATCCCGCCACGACCCTGCTGGTGGACGATCATCTGGCTATTCTGCGCGCGGCGCGGGCCCATGGCATCGCTCATCTGGTTTCGGTGTTGCGGCCGGATTCCGCTCATCCGCCCAAACCATCGGGTGAATTTCTGGCAATTCACGACTTTTCCGAACTGTTGCCCGTGAGCGAATTCCCTCCAACCGGGAGGGCGTGAGGTAACGCGACCATGCAGGAACTGCAACCTGGACAGAATCGCTTGCTCGGTGGCGGACGCGTACGGATCGGCGTGGCGGGTGAGCCGCGCGAGGCGTTCGCCGCCCAGACTCAAGCCGGCGTGGTGCTGTTGACCGCCGACGGACGAGCGCGGGACCTCGCCGACCTGATCAGTGCCGATCAGCCACGATCCCGCGATGGGGCGGTGGCATTCACCGAGCCGACTGGTGAGTTCGAGATCGATCTGGACGCCATGCCAGCGACGGTGGCCCGTGTCGTCTTGGTGCTGACGGTCAAGCCGGGCGCGACGCCGCCGGGAACCACCTTCGGGGTGTTCGCCACGATCCGTGCCTGGGTGACGGATGCCGCCAACGCGCCGTTGCTGATGTTTCCGCTGCCGCCGACCAGTCGTGGTGAAACCGCGATGATCCTAGCGGAGCTATATCGGCATCAAGGACAATGGAAATTCCGGGCGGTGGGGCAGGGGTTCGCGGCGGGCCTGGCGGCGCTGGCGGCGCATTTCGGCCTGCGGGTGCCGGAGTCGCCCGCCGTGGGTCCAGGCGCGCGTGACGGAACAGGTCAAGCTGGGGAAACCGCCTTCAGCGGTACCGGATTTTGCGTCCATCCGGACGGCTATGTATTGACCAATCACCATGTCATCGAGGGAGCACGGGAGATTCTGGCCCGTTCGCCGCGCCAGCGGTGCGCCTTGGAACCGGTGTTCGCCGATCCGATCAACGACTTGGCGCTGTTGCGGGCCACCGCGCCGCTGGCCGGCGTGGCGGCGTTCCGCGACGGACCGCAAGCGCGGCTGGGCGAGGCGGTGATCGTGGTCGGTTATCCGCTGGGCGGGCTGCTGGGTTCAGGACCACAGGTGACCACGGGCAACGTTAGCTCCCTGATCGGTCTCGGCGACGATACTCGCGCGCTGCAATTCACCGCGCCGACCCAGTCCGGCAACAGCGGCGGCCCATTGCTGGATAGCGATGGCGCGGTGGTGGGCGTGGTCAGCTCGAAGTTGAACGTGGCACGCATTCATGAGATGACCGGGGATATGCCACAAAACGTCAATTTCGCCATCAAGGCGGCGCTGGCACGGGGGTTCCTCGAAGCCGCCGGGGTGAACTATCAAAGCCGGTCGGCGCGCGCCGACCGCGCCACCGCCGACATCGCCGCCGAGGCCCGCGACTTCGTGGTGAAAATCGAGTGCCGGGGCTAGCCGGCGGGAGCCATCGAACACCATCCAGAGACGGTTCCGACCCGGTGTGCCTGACCGAATCATCGGCTACGGCGATGAAGTCCGGTCCTCCGCCGAACTCAGGCCGCGTCGTGGTCCTCAACCCGACTCATTCCAGCGCCTGGGCCAGATCGGCGACGAGATCGCCCACCTCCTCGATGCCGACCGATAGTCGCACCAGCCCGTCGTGGATGCCGAGTTCCCGGCGCACCTCCGGCGGCACCGAGGCATGCGTCATGATCGATGGGTGCTCGATCAAGCTTTCCACACCGCCCAGGCTTTCCGCGAGCGTGAACACCCGGCAGCGAGTCAGAAGCCGGGTCACGTCCGCCAGGCCGCCGCGCACCACCGCGCCGATCATCCCGCCGAAACCGCCGCGCATCTGTCGCCGCGCCAATTCATGTTGCGGATGGCTAGGCAGTCCGGGATAGATCACCTGTTCGATCTTCGGGTGCCGTTCCAGCCAGGCGGCGAGATGCAGAGCGTTCGTGCTGTGTCGTTCCATCCGTAACGCCAGGGTCTTCAGGCCGCGCAAGGCGAGAAAGCTGTCGAACGGACTGGCGATCCCGCCGATGGCGTTTTGCAGATAGCCCAGCCGTTCCGCCAATTCCTGACCCCGGCATACCGCTACCCCGCCGATCATGTCGGAATGGCCGTTCAAATATTTGGTCGCGGAATGGATCACGATGTCGAATCCATATTCCAGCGGGCGCTGTGACCAGGGTGTGGCGAAGGTGTTGTCGGCCACGGTCAAAATGCCGCGCGCGCGGGCCACGGCGACGACCATTTCCAAATCCACCAGCTTCAGCAATGGATTGCTGGGAGTTTCCACCCAGATCATCCGCGTTTTCGGGGTCAGCACCGCCTCCAACGCGGTCCGGTCACGCAAATTGGAGTAGGAGAAGGTCAAGCCGGCGCTGCGCCGGCGCACCTGCTCGAACAGTCGTCGGCTGCCGCCGTAGAGATCATCCAGCGCCACCAGATGATCGCCGCTGTCCAGCAGCTCCAGCACGGTGGCGGTGGCGGCCAGGCCCGAAGCGAAGGCGAACCCGGCGTCGCCGCCCTCCAGATTGGCCGCGCAGCGCTCGTAGGCGAAACGGGTGGGATTCTGACTGCGCGAATATTCAAATCCTTGATGGACGCCCGGACTGGATTGAACATAAGTCGAGGTGGCGTAGATCGGCGTCACCACTGCGCCGGTGGTTGGGTCCGGCGACTGGCCAGCGTGGACAACGCGGGTGGCGAAACCCAGGGGATAGGAGACATCGGTCATGGTAAGAGCCTTGGAATCGTCGAGCGCCTGCGGAAATCGCCGCCGATAACCGGCATTCAAGCACAAAATGAATACGTGGAATACGCGATGCGCGATTTTTTATGGTTAGGTAGCCAGCAGGCCGTTCGGCTCGCGTGGGGTACGCGAAATTCCGCCAACAAGCCCGAATTTCCAAAAACCGCTGAGCAGGCAGTGCTTTTTTCAAGGTGGCTTCTTGGGAAGGGTGTTTTACCTTGAATCACACCCGTTTGGCAGTCGCCATCAGCGGCGCGGTCTGGTATCGTGTAGCGTCTTTTCGCAACCTTCCATCCCGCATGACCCGATTCATCTTCATCACCGGCGGCGTGGTCTCCTCGCTCGGCAAGGGCATCGCCGCCGCCTCGCTGGCGGCCGTTCTCGAAGCCCGGGGCTTGAAAGTCACCCTGATCAAGCTGGACCCCTACATCAACGTCGATCCCGGCACCATGAGCCCGTTCCAGCACGGCGAGGTGTTCGTGACCAGCGACGGCGCGGAAACCGATCTCGATCTCGGCCACTACGAGCGTTTCGTCGGCCTGACCGCCAGTCGGCGTAACAATTTCACCACCGGGCGCATCTACGAAAACGTGATCCGCAAGGAACGGCGCGGCGATTACCTCGGCGGCACGGTGCAGGTGATCCCGCACATCACCGACGAGATCAAACGCTGCATCCGGTTCGGCGCCGGCGAGACCGACATCGCCCTGGTGGAAATCGGCGGTACGGTGGGCGACATTGAGTCGCTGCCCTTTTTGGAAGCCATCCGCCAGATGGGTCTGGAGTTGGGCCGCGACCGCTCGTTGTTCATCCACCTGACGCTGGTGCCCTATATCAAGTCCTCGGGCGAACTTAAGACCAAGCCCACCCAGCATTCGGTCAAGGAGTTGCGCTCCATCGGCATCCAGCCCGATATGTTGATGTGTCGCTCGGACCGGGACGTTCCCGCCGATGAACGCCGCAAAATCGCCCTGTTCACCAACGTCGAACCCAAGGCGGTTATCAACGTCCCCGATGTCGACACCATCTATCGGATTCCGCTGCTGCTGCACGCCCAGGGCGTGGATGACATCGTCGCTCGCAAACTGCGGCTGGATAACCCGCCGCCGGCGCAACTGGCCGACTGGGAGCGCGTGGTGCGGGCGATTGAAACGCCGACCGGCGCGGTGGACATCGCCATGGTCGGCAAATACGTCGACCTGACCGACGCTTACAAGTCGCTGAACGAGGCCCTGCTGCACGCCGGCATCCATACCCATACCCGCGTCAATATCCACTATGTCGATTCCGAGCGCATCGAGCGGGAAGGAACCGCCAGCCTGACGGGGATGGACGCCATCCTGGTGCCAGGCGGTTTTGGCCGGCGTGGCATCGAGGGTAAGATCGCGGCGGTTCGCCTGGCTCGCGAGCAGCGAATTCCCTATCTCGGCATCTGCCTGGGCATGCAGGCGGCGGTGATCGAATTCGCCCGCCATGTCGCCGGCCTGGAAGGCGCGCACAGCACCGAATTTCGTCCGGACGCCGCGCATCCGGTCATCGCGCTCATTGCCGAGTGGCTGGAGGAAAACGGCATCGTGCAGCAGCGCCAGGAAGGCGGCGACCTGGGCGGCACCATGCGGTTGGGCGCGCAACCCTGCCAACTGGTTCCCGGCAGTCTGGCTCGCCGCACTTATGGCAAGGATGTCATTACCGAGCGCCATCGCCACCGCTACGAATTCAACAACCGTTACCGGGAAGCGCTCCAAGCGGCTGGAATGACCTTCTCCGGCTATTCGCTGGACGGCCAATTGGTGGAAATGATCGAGTTGCCCGATCATCCCTGGTTTCTCGGTTGCCAGTTCCACCCGGAATTCACCTCCACCCCGCGCGCCGGTCATCCGTTGTTTCAGGGTTTCGTGACGGCGGCGATTCGGCAGCGCCAGCAACGCCAAACGGAGGCGAACCTGACATGATGAAACTGTGTGGTTTTGAGGTCGGTCTGGACCGGCCCCTGTTCCTGATCGCCGGTCCCTGCGTGATCGAGTCCGAGCCACTGGCGTTGGAGACCGCCGGTCGGCTCAAGGAAATCACCGGACGGTTGGGCATCCCGTTCATCTACAAATCGTCGTTCGACAAGGCCAACCGCTCCTCGCACCAGAGCTATCGCGGTCCCGGTCTCGCGGAGGGGTTGAAGATCCTGGCCAAGGTCAAGGCCGAGATCGGCGTGCCGGTGTTGACCGACGTGCACGAGTACACCCCGCTGGCCGAGGTCGCCGCCGTGGTGGACGTGTTGCAAACACCGGCGTTTCTATGTCGGCAGACGGATTTCATCCAGAACGTCGCCCATCAAGGCAAGCCGGTCAACATCAAGAAGGGTCAGTTCCTGTCGCCCTGGGACATGCGCAACGTGGTCGCCAAGGCGCGCATGGCTGGCAACGATCACCTCCTGGTCTGCGAACGCGGCGCCTCTTTTGGTTACAATAACCTGGTGTCGGACATGCGCGGACTGGCCGTCATGCGCGCCACCGGCTGTCCGGTGGTGTTCGACGCCACCCATTCCGTGCAACTGCCGGGCGGGCAGGGCAGCGCCTCCGGTGGCCAGCGCGAGTTCGTGCCGGTGCTGGCGCGCGCGGCGGTGGCGGCGGGCGTGGCCGGGCTGTTCATGGAAACGCATCCCGACCCGGATAGGGCCTTGAGCGACGGCCCCAACACCTGGCCGCTGGACCGGATGGAACCCTTGCTGGCCACGCTCAAGGCGCTGGACGAGGTGGTCAAACAGCACGGTTTTCTAGAAACCGGACTAAAATAACCAAATTAATTCCCCCAACAGCGCAACACCCAACAGGAGTCGAAGAATGTCAAAAATCAAAGAAATTCGCGGTCGTGAAATCATGGATTCGCGCGGTAACCCGACCGTCGGCGTGGACGTGATCCTGGAATCCGGCGCCAAGGGCACCGCGGGCGTGCCGTCCGGCGCCTCGACCGGCAGCCGCGAGGCGCTGGAACTGCGCGACGGCGACAAGAGCCGCTATCTGGGCAAGGGCGTGTTGAAGGCGGTCGCCAACGTCAACAGCGAATTGCGTGACGCCCTGCTCGGCGTGGAAGCGGTCGGCAATCAGGCCGCCATCGACGAGAAGATGATCGCCCTGGACGGTACTCCCACCAAGAGCCGTCTCGGCGCCAACGCCCTGCTGGGCGTTTCCATGGCCGTCGCCCATGCTGCCGCCTTCGAGAAGGGCGTGCCGCTGTACAAGTATCTCAACCCCACCGGCCCGTATCATCTGCCGGTGCCGATGATGAACATCCTCAACGGTGGCGCCCACGCCGACAACAGCGTGGACATGCAGGAATTCATGATCATGCCGGTTGGCGCGCCCAGTTTCCGCGAGGCGCTGCGCTGGGGCGCGGAAGTGTTCCATGCCCTGAAAGCGGTGCTCAAGGGGCAGGGCATGAACACGGCGGTCGGTGACGAGGGCGGATTTGCCCCCAACCTGCCCTCCAACGAGGCGGCGCTGGACGTGGTCATGGAAGCCATCGGCAAGGCAGGTTACACCGCTGGCAAGGACATCTACATCGCCCTGGACTGCGCCAGTTCCGAGTTCTACAAGGGCGGCAAGTACGTGCTGGAAGCCGAGGGCAAATCCTTCACGTCCAACGAATTCGCCGACAAGCTGGCCGACTGGGTCAACCGTTATCCCATCGTCTCCATCGAGGACGGCATGGACGAGAGCGACTGGGACGGCTGGGCCTATCTGACCAAAGTGCTGGGCAAGAAGACCCAGTTGGTTGGCGATGACCTGTTCGTCACCAACACCTCGATCCTCAAGCGCGGCATCGACCAGGGCATCGCCAACTCGATCCTGATCAAGGTCAACCAGATCGGCACCCTGACCGAGACCCTGGCCGCGATCAACATGGCCGCCGCCGCCGGTTACACCTCGATCTCCTCGCATCGCTCCGGCGAAACCGAGGACACCACCATCGCCGACTTGGCCGTGGCCACCGCCGCCAGCCAGATCAAGACCGGTTCGCTCAGCCGCTCCGACCGCATCGCCAAGTACAACCGCCTGCTGGTGATCGAGGAAGAACTGGGCGCCGCCGCCGTCTATCCGGGCAAGAAGGCGTTCAACGTCTTCCGCAACTAACCTCCGAACCCCCGACGGCGACTGTTCGGGTCCCGTCGCTCCAACCCCTGCCGCGCCTTTCCGCCGCTTCGTTTCTCATGGACGAAGCGATGGGAAGGCGCTAATTTTATTCAGTCACCACGCGCCCCATGGCCCATTTCCCCGAGCACGGATTGAAACTGCAACTGCTGGCAGTGGCGCTGATCGCCGTGCTGGTGTTTCTGCATTATCTACTCTGGCTTGACGAGAACGGCGTGCGCCAGACGCAAACCCTGCGCATCAGTATTCGCGCCCAGACCGACGAAAACGCGGAACTGGCCGAGCACAACCACGCCTTGGCGGCCGAAATCGAGGATCTGAAGCGCGGCCTGATGGCGATTGAAGAACGGGCGCGCTCCGATATGGGGATGATCCGTCCGGACGAAACCTTTTATCGCTTGCTGGACAAGCCCGCGCCGCCCACGCCACCCGCGTCGCCGCACCCATCTTCCTTACCCGCCAAGCCTGGGCCAGCGGCCAAACCCTCCGTACAAGCCGTCAAGCCCACGCCGCCGGCCAGTTCCCCACCGCGCGCTGCCAGTCACCCCATGGCCAAGACTCCATCTCCAGCGCCGACTCCCAAGCCCGCGCCGCCGACGCCATCTCCAACCCAGGCTTCCAAACCCACGCCGCCGGTCAAACCGGCCCCGCAATCCGCCAAGCCCGCGCCAACCGCTGGTACGTCGCCGCATCATGAGTAGCGTGCGCTGCTGGGCGCTCGTTCCCGCCGCTGGCGTCGGTAAGCGCATGGGTTCGGTCATCCCCAAACAATATCTGTCCTTGGCCGGCCAACCGGTCATCGTCCATGCGCTGACGACTCTGCTGGAGCATCCGTGCATTGCCGGCCTGGTCGTCGCGATTGGCGCTGAGGATGAATGGTGGCCGACGGTCGCCGCCGAGTTTCGGACCGCCAAGCCGCTGCGGGTCGTCGCTGGCGGCGCGGAACGTTGCCATTCGGTGTTGAATGGGCTCGAAGCGCTGTGGGAGTGGGCCACTCCCAGCGACTGGGTCTTGGTCCATGACGCTGCTCGGCCCTGTCTGATTGCCGAGGATTTGAACCGGCTGCTGGTTGCACTGATGAACGATCCAGTGGGCGGATTGCTCGCCGTGCCGGTGCGGGACACGTTGAAACAGGCGGATGTCGCGGGCCGAATCGCGGCGACGGTGGACCGATCACGGCTCTGGCACGCGCTGACTCCGCAGATGTTCCGGCTGGGAATGTTGCGGGAGGTTCTACGGGCGGCGCTGGCGCGTGGATTGCTGGTAACGGATGAGGCCGCGGCGTTGGAAGCGGCCGGTTTCGCTCCGCGACTGGTCGAGGGGCGGGCGGATAATCTGAAAATCACCCGGCCAGAGGATTTGGCGCTGGCGGAGTTTTACCTGACCCGCCGGGTGACCCCATACCCTCAACCGTTCTCCCCAAAGAGCGAGGGAAATTGCGGTCCGGGGTCGAACCATTGAAGGAATCGGGAAAATGCGCATTGGTCACGGTTTCGACGTTCACGCCTTCGGCCCGGGCGAATTCATCACGCTGGGCGGCGTGCGTCTTCCCCATAGCCACGGGTTAATTGCCCATTCCGACGGTGATGTGCTGCTGCACGCGCTGTGCGACGCTTTGCTGGGCGCGGCGGGGCTGGGTGACATCGGCCAGCACTTCCCCGATAGCAACGCCGAATTCAAGAATATTGACAGCCGTATCCTGCTACGGCGGGTTGCGACCCTGCTGCGGAAACAGGGTCTGGCGGTGAACAACGCGGACGCCACCATCATCGCCCAAGCCCCGAAAATGGCGCCGTACATTCCCGCCATGCGGGAAAATATCGCTGCCGATTTAGCTTTGACTTCGGATCGGATCAACGTCAAGGCCACCACCACGGAGCGACTGGGCTACATCGGGCGTGGTGAAGGCATTGCCGTTCACGCCGTGGCGCTACTGGTTTGAACGGGAAAATGGCCACCGATCTACATCTGCTGAGCAACGGCGGTTACGCTACTTTCCTGAGCGCCGCCGGCAGCGGCTATTCGACCTGGAACGATTTGGCGCTGACCCGCTGGAACGCTGATCCGGTTGAGGACAACGACGGATTTTTCCTCTATCTGCGGGATCGGGATAGTGGCGAATTCTGGTCGCTGGGCCAGCAACCGGTGCTGGCGCCAGGGGCGCGGCGGGCCAACCGGTTCGGCGATGGTGTCGCCGAATTGCGCTGTGAGTACGCGGGGATCGAAGCGGAGATGAGGATCGTCGTTCCCACCGCCGCCGATGTGGAATTGCGGCGGGTGACCTTGCGCAATGCCAGCGACCGCCCCAGGCGGATCGAATGGACCAGCTACGCCGAGGTGGTGCTGAACGCGCGGGCCGCCGACGCTGCCCATCCCGCCTTTTCCAAGTTGTTCGTGCAGACCGAATGGGTAGTGGAACAGCGGGCGCTGCTGGCGCGGCGGCGGCCGCGCGCGGCGGGGGAACCGGTTTGCTGGTTGGTGCATGCCCTGGTCGGCGACGAGGAAGCCGAGCCGCCGCAACATGAAACCGACCGCGCCCGCTTCATCGGTCGTGGTTACTCGCGCGCCGCTCCGAGGGCGTTGGTGAAAACCAGCCCCCTGTCCGGTACGGTCGGCAACGTGCTGGACCCCATCGTCAGCTTGCGGCGCGAGGTGGAGTTGCCAGCGGGTGGCTCAGCGCAAGTTCTCTTTTTGCTGGGCGCGGCCCCGACGCGGGAAACGGCGCTGGCGTTGGCGACGACCCCTTATCCATTTCCCCCTTCGATGGAGAGGGCATGGCCCGCCGCGTCGGAGGGGGCTGACCGCCCGAACCCTCGAATTCCCTCAGCGTTGCGTGCTGCTCCTCGTGATCCGAGGAGGGGAACAGAGGGAAGAACCGAGCCTGGGGTTTTCGACGACGAGCCGCTCCAGTTTTGGAACGGCCACGGCGGGTTCGGCGCGGATGGAACCGAATACGTGATCCGGCTTCAACCGGATACCGACGGGCGACTGAAGCTGCCGCTGCTACCTTGGGTCAACGTCATCGCCAACGCCCAGTTCGGTTTTCTGATCAGTGAGACTGGGGCTGGCTACACCTGGAGCCAGAATAGCCGCGAGAATCGCCTGACCCCCTGGTACAACGATCTAGTGCTCGACCCGCACGGCGAGGCGCTGTACCTGCGCGACGAGGACGATGGCGCGTTCTGGTCGCCGCTGCCGGGTCCGGTTCCACTGCCAGTGCCCTACGAAGTCCGCCATGGGTTTGGCTATAGCCATTATCGACATATCAGCCAAGGGTTGGAACAGGACGCATGGTTTTTCGTCCCCCGCGAAGACCCGATCAAGATCACCCGAATTCAGTTGCGTAACGTCAGCGGCCAACCGCGCCGGCTATCGCTATTCAGCTACGTCCGGCTGGTGCTGGGAGTGTTGCCGGGAGACCATGCGGCGGATCTGGTCGTCGCGCGGGATGCGGCGACCGGTGCGTTGCTGGCCGAGAACCACAACCGGGAATTCGCTGGCCGCGTCGCCTTCGCCACCGTCGCGGCGCTCGGCCGCGTTTCAGTGCATGTCAGTGGCGACCGGGCGAGCTTCATCGGTCGTCACGGCAGTCCAGCCCGACCGGCGGCGCTTGGCTGCGGCCAGCCGCTGGACGGGCGACTGGGCGCGAACCTCGATCCGTGTTTCGCGCTGCAAATCACCCTGCGACTGGAGCCGGGCGCGACGGTGGAATACGCTTTTCTACTGGGCGAGGCGGAAAACCGAAGCGAGGTCCGCCGATTGATCGGTCGCTACCGCCAGGAAGGCGCGATTGCGGCGGCGCTGGCCGAGGTTCGGGAGTCCTGGCGCGACCGGTTGGCTGCCGTGCGCATTCGGACGCCCAGCCCAGCGCTCGATCTGATGGTCAACGGCTGGCTGGCCTATCAAACCCTGAGTTGCCGGCTGTGGGGCCGGTCGGCGTTCTACCAGTCGGGTGGCGCATTCGGGTTCCGCGACCAGTTGCAGGACGCCGCCGCTCTGATTTACCACGACCCGGCACTGACGCGCCAGCAACTACTATTGCACGCCGCCCACCAGTTTCAGGAAGGCGACGTGTTGCACTGGTGGCACCCCCCCGCCGGTTGCGGCATCCGCACCCGTTTCAGCGACGATTTGCTGTGGTTACCGTATCTGGCGGCCTTTTACGCCCGCGTCACGGGTGATTGGACCCTGTTCAGCGAACCAGCGCGCTTTCTGCGGGCGCGACAGCTCGAACCGGGAGAGGATGAGGCGTTTTTGACCCCCGAAGCATCGGGCGAGGTCGCCAACCTGTACGCGCATTGTTGCCGGGCGTTGGATCGATCGCTGACCCAGGGCGCGCATGGTTTGCCGCTGATGGGAACCGGCGACTGGAACGATGGCATGAACCGGGTGGGCCGGGAAGGGCGTGGCGAGAGCGTGTGGATGGGGTTTTTCCTGTACGCCATTCTCGGTGAGTTCATTCCGGTATGCGCCCGGCATGATGATCATCACCGGGCGCGGCGCTACGCGACGTTCCGCCGCCATCTGGCCAAGGCGCTCAACGAACACGGCTGGGACGGCGATTGGTATCGCCGAGCCTGGTATGACGACGGCGCGGTGTTGGGTTCCGCCGCCAGCGATGAATGCCGGATTGACGCCTTGGCGCAGGCTTGGGCGGTGATTTCCAAGGCCGCGCCGCAGGCTCGGGCCGAAGCAGCGCTGGATGCGGTCGAACACCATTTGATTTCGGAACGGGAAGGGCTGATTCGGTTGCTGATCCCGCCCTTCGAGAATACCCCCCATGATCCTGGTTATATCAAGGGCTATGTCGCTGGAGTACGGGAAAATGGTGGCCAATACACCCACGCCGCGTTGTGGGTGGTGCGGGCGTTGGCGGAACTGGGCCGGCGCGGCCGGGCGGCAAAACTATTGGAAATGCTGACGCCCGTCCACCACGCGCACACCCCAGAGGCGGTCGCCGTCTATCGACTGGAGCCCTTCGTGGTCGCCGCCGATATCTACGGGGTGGCTCCCCACGCCGGGCGTGGGGGGTGGAGTTGGTACACCGGCGCGGCGGGCTGGATGCTGCGGGTGGCGCTGGAATCCGTTCTCGGTCTGGAATTGGTCGATGGCCGCATGCTGCGCTTGCGGCCGTGCATTCCAGATGAATGGCCCGGCTTCCATTTGCATTACCGGCGGCCGAATAACGAGGCGACCTATGACATCGAAGTCCGCAACCCCGACGGGTGCGCGGCGCGGGTCGTGACGGTGGAAACGGACGGAATGAATGGCGTGGTCGAGGATGGCGCGGCTTGCGTCCCGCTATTCCGGGATGGGAAAGCGCATCGGGTAATGATAACCCTGCAACGGTCGGAGGAAGGGACGCGGTAAAAGAAGGGCGCGTGGCGCGCCCTTTCTTTAGTCTCTTTAGTCGACTAACAGCCGAGGCGATCAGGTATTGATTTTGTGCAGGGCGCGGCCATGGACCGACAGCGCCGCCTCGTGCATCGCCTCGTACAGGGTCGGGTGGGCGTGGATGGTGCGGGCCAGATCCTCGCTGCTGGCGTGGAACTCCATCGCCAGCACCGCCTCCTGGATCAATTCGGACGCGAATGGACCGATGATGTGGCAACCCAGCAGGGTGTCGTTTTCGGCGTGCGCCAGGATCTTGATCATGCCCGTGGCGGCTTCCATGGCTTTGGCGCGGCCATTGGCGCTGAACGGGAACGTCCCCGTCTTGTAGGGAATGCCCTCGGTTTTCAGCGCCTGTTCGGTCTTGCCGACCCAAGCGATTTCCGGATTGGTATAGATCACGAAGGGAATGGCGTCGTAGTTCAGATGCCCGTGCTGGCCGGCGATATTCTCGGCCACCATGACGCCTTCCTCGGATCCCTTGTGTGCCAGCATCGGCCCGCGCACCACGTCGCCGATGGCGTACACGCCCGGAATGTTGGTTTCGCAGGTGTCGCCAACGTGAATGTAACCACGCTCGTCGAATAGCAATTCAGCCTCGGGCGCGGCGACATTGTCGGTGTTGGGCCGACGGCCCACCGATACCAGCAGCTTGTCCACCATGATCTCGTGATCGCCGTCCTTGTCCTTGAAATAGACCTTGACGCCATTGGCGGTCTTCTCGGTCGCGGTCACCCGCGCCCCCAGCCGAATGTCCAAGCCCTGTTTCTTGAACTGGCGCAGGGCGTCGCGGGCGATCTGCTGATCGGCCAGCGCCAGGAAATCCTCGACGGCTTCCAGCATGATGACCTTGGAACCCAACCGATTCCACACGCTGCCCAGTTCCAGACCGATGACGCCGGCGCCGATCACGCCCAGGGTTTGGGGTACCACGCGGAAATCCAGCGCGCCGGTCGAATCCACGATCAGCCCTTCGGCGTTGTTCGCTGGCGCGGCGCCGATGTCAATCGACTTGGAACCAGTGGCGATGATGACATGGTCGGCGCCGACCACGTTCACCGAACCGTCGCGGGCAGTGATCTCGACCTGGCGGTCGGCCAGCAATTTGCCGTGGCCTTTCAGCCATTCGACGCCGTTGGCCTTGAACAGCGCGCCAATGCCGTTGGTCAACTGCGTCACGATGTCTTCCTTGCGCGCCATCATCTTGTCGAGGTTGAGCGTGACGCCTTCGACATGGATGCCGTGACTATCCACGCCCTCCTTGAGCTGATGATAGTGTTCGGACGATTCGAGCAGGGTCTTGGACGGGATGCAGCCCACATTCAGGCAGGTGCCGCCCAGAGCCGGCTCGTTCTTGAAATTGATCCACTTTTCCACGCAGGCGGTTTCCAGGCCGAGTTGCGCGCACCGGATCGCTGCGACGTAACCGGCCGGACCACCGCCGATGACCACTACATCGTAAGTCTTAGCCATTGTTGCACCTTCAATTCAGGGTGAGGAGCGAATCCGCCGTCAGACGTTCAGCAGCAGCCGAGCCGGGTCTTCGATGCCTTCCTTGATGGCGACCAGGAAAGTCACGGCCTCGCGACCGTCGATGATGCGGTGATCGTAGGAGTGAGCCACGTACATCATCGGCCGGATCACCACCTGACCGTTTTCCGCCACCGGCCGATCCTTGGTGGCGTGCATGCCGAGGATGCCGCTCTGCGGGGGGTTGAGAATCGGGGTGGACAGCAGCGAGCCGAACACGCCGCCATTGGTGATGGTGAAGGTGCCACCGGTCATTTCCTCAACCGTCAGGGTGCCTTCCTTCGCCTTCTTGCCGAATTCGCCGATGGTCTTTTCGATGTCGGCCAGGCTCATCTGGTCGGCGTCGCGCAGAATCGGTACCACCAGACCGCGCGGCGAGGACACCGCCACGCCGATGTCGTAGTAGCCGTGATAGACGATGTCGTTGCCGTCAATCGAGCCGTTGACCGCTGGGAACTGCTTGAGCGCCTCGACCACCGCCTTGACGAAGAAACCCATGAAGCCCAGCCGCACGCCGTGCTTTTTCTCGAACTGATCCTTGTAGCGGGCGCGCAAGTCCATCACCGGCTTCATGTTGATCTCGTTAAAGGTGGTCAGCATGGCGGTGGTGTTCTTGGCCATCAACAGCCGCTCGGCGATGCGCGCGCGCAGCCGGGTCATCGGCACGCGTTGCTCCACCCGGCCCCCAGCGGCGGAGGCCGCCGGGGCGGGCGCGGCGGGGGTAGGGGTAGCGACCGGAGTGGCGGCGGGCGCGGGCGCGGCGGGAACCGGAGCACCCGACTTGAGCGCATCAAGATACGCCAGTACGTCGGCCTTGGTCACTCGACCACCGCGACCGCTGGCCGGGACCTTGCTGACATCCAAACCGTATTCGGCGGCCAGCCGGCGCACCGCTGGACTCAGTCCTTCCAGATCCACCTCGGTCACCGTTCCCACCGGCGTCGGGGCAGTGGGGGCGGGGGTCGGCGCGGGGGCGGGCGCGGGGGCGGGCGCCGCTGTCTGGGCGACCGCACCTTCCTCCAGGGTGGCGATCACGTCGCCGGTGGTCACGATTTCGCCTTCCTGCCGCAGGATCGGGCCGAGCACGCCATCCGCCGGAGCCGGAATGTCCAGCACGACCTTGTCGGTTTCCAGGTCCACGAGGTTCTCGCCCCGCTTCACCGGATCGCCCGGCTTCTTCTTCCAGTTGACCAGGGTGCCGTCGGAGACGGATTCGGGCAGAGACGGGACTTTCACTTCGATGGTCATTTTATGGTTTCCCTTGGGGGTTCCGGGTGATTTCAGCCTGGGGCGCGGTGGTTACTCGCCCAGGGCCTCGTTGACGAGTTGTTGCTGCTGTTCGACGTGGACGCTGTAATACCCCACGGCGGGTGAGGCCGAATGCAACCGACCGGCGTAGCGGATCTTGATATGGGATGGCAGGCTCCGCTCCAAGTGGTGCAAGCACTCGAACCAGGCGCCCTGGTTCTTGGGCTCTTCCTGACACCAGGCGACGTCAGCCAGGTTCGGATACTGGCGCAGGATCTGATTGTATTGCTCCTGCGGGAACGGGTAGAGCTGCTCGATGCGGATGATGGCGACATGTTCCAGCTTGCGGTCGCGGCGCGCTTCCAGCAAGTCGTAGAAGACCTTGCCGCTGCACGCCACCACCCGAGTGATTTTCGCCGGATCGTGTGGATCGATCTCTGGAATGATTTCCTGGAATTTCCCATCGGTCAGGTCCTCCAGGTGGTTTACCGCCAGCCGGTGCCGCAACAGGCTCTTCGGACTCATCACGATCAGCGGCTTGCGGAAGGCGCGCTTCAACTGTCGGCGCAGCATGTGGAAACACTGCGCGGGCGTTGAAGGCACCACGACCTGGATGTTGTTCTCGGCGCACAGTTGCAGGTAGCGCTCCAGCCGGGCCGAGGAGTGTTCCGGTCCTTGGCCTTCGAAGCCGTGCGGCAGCAGCATCACCAACCCACACATCCGGTCCCATTTGGTCTGGCCGGAAGTGATGAACTGATCGATCACCACCTGAGCGCCGTTGGCGAAGTCGCCGAACTGGCCTTCCCAGACGGTCAGGCCGTTGGGCTCGGCGGTGGCGTAGCCGTATTCGAAGCCCAGCACCGCCTCCTCGGACAAAATCGAATCGATGACGATGAAATTCGGCTGGCCGGGGTAGAGATTCATCAGCGGGACATAGCTGGTGCCGTCCTTTTGATTGTGCAACACCGAATGGCGATGGAAGAAGGTGCCGCGCCCGCAGTCCTGGCCGGAAATACGCACCTGGTAGCCTTCCTTGAGCAGGGTGGCGTAGGCCAGGTTCTCGGCGAAGCCCCAGTCCAGCGGCAGCGCGCCGGCCGCCATCTTGCGGCGGTCGTCCATGATCTTGGCCACGCGCGGGTGCATCTCGAAGCCCGCCGGCACTTTCAGCAGGCGCTCGGACAGATCGCGGAGGGCGGTCAGCGGCACGGCGGTATGCACCGGCGCGCTCCAGTCCTCATGGGAGAACGGTACCCAGTCGATGGAATACGGACCCTTGGCGTGCGGCAGCGTTGGCCGCGACACCTGCCGCCCGGCATCCATATCGGCGCGGTACTTCGTCTGCATCTCGGCGAAGTCGTTCTCGGCGATCACGCCTTCCGCGACCAGCTTTTCGGCGTACAGCGTGGCGGTCGTCTTCCGCGCCCGAATCTTCTTGTACATCATCGGCTGGGTGGCGGCCGGCTCGTCGGCTTCGTTGTGACCCAACCGGCGGTAGCAGATCATGTCGATCACCACGTCCTTGTTGAAGGTCATGCGGTATTCGATGGCCAGCCGCGTGACGAACAGCACCGCTTCGGGATCGTCGCCGTTCACGTGGAAGATCGGCGACTGTAGCATCTTGGCGACGTCGGTGCAGTACAGCGCCGAGCGGGTGTCCAGCGGGTTACTGGTGGTGAAGCCGATCTGGTTGTTGACCACGACGTGGATGGTGCCGCCGGTGCGATAGCCGCGCACCTGCGAGAACTGGAAGGTTTCCATGTTCACGCCCTGACCGGCGAAGGCGGCGTCGCCATGGATCAACAACGGTATCACCGTATTGAACGGCGGCGTTTCCGCGCCGGGTTGCCGCCGCCGCTCCATGCGGGCGCGCACGGAACCCTCGACCACCGGATTGACGATTTCCAAATGCGAGGGGTTGAAGGCCAGCGCCAGATGCACCGACCCGCCGGGGGTCTGTACGTCCGAGGAGAACCCCATGTGGTATTTCACGTCGCCGGCGCTGCCGATTCGGCGCTTGCCCTCGAATTCCGCGAACAATTCGCTGGGCAGCTTGCCGATGATGTTGACCAGCACGTTCAGCCGGCCACGGTGGGCCATGCCGATGATGATTTCCTGCACGCCTTGGGCGCCGGCCTGCTGGATGATCTCGTCCAGCATCGGGATCAGGCTCTCGCCGCCTTCCAGCGAGAACCGTTTTTGGCCGACATAACGGGTATGCAGATAACGCTCCAGCCCCTCGGCGGCCACCAGCCAATGCAACAGGTCCTTGCGCTGCGCCGCGTTCAATTCCAACCTGGCGCGCTGGCCTTCCAGCCGCTGCTGAATCCAGCGTTTCTCCGCCGTTTCGTTGATATGCATGTACTCGGAGCCGATGGTGCCGACGTACGCATCGCGGATCAGGCTCATGATGTCGCGCAGGGTCCATTGCGATGGCGCGACCAGCGAGCCGGTGTTGAACGACGCGCTCAGGTCAGCCTCGCTCAGGCCGTGATAGGCGAGGTCCAGCTCCGGTACTGGCGGCCGCTCGCGCAGGCGCAGCGGATCGAGGTCGGCGGCCTTGTGGCCCCGGGTGCGATAGGCGTTGATGATGCGCAGCACCGAGGCCTGCTTCTCGGCGGCGGCGGGGTTGAGCACCGGCATGCGGCCACCCGCGACTGCTTGGGGCCGCGCCGCCAGCCGGGCGAAAGAGTCGCGAATCGGACCGTGCGCTACATCGCGGGCACCGGCGGTCCGCGCTTGCAGGTCGCGGAAATACTGCCGCCAGTTATCGCTGACCGATTCCGGGTTGTTCAGAAAGCTTTCGTACAAATCTTCGATAAAGGCCGCGTTGCCGCCGAACAGGGGCGAACTTTGGCGAAATTGCTCGATGAGGGTGCTCATTGATGGTTAACGACTCCCCGGTGGTGGAGATGCCCGTGGACGAGGGCCATGGGCGTGATTGTTGTCTTGGGGCGTGGCGTGAGGGAACCGGCCATGCCAGTTGTTCTGAAGTCATGCGCTTTCGACAGGGATCACCGGCTCGACCACCCAAAATCGCCACGCCGCCAAGGGCGTGCCGGATCGGGCCCGGTGGGAACCGTGATGCTTGTCCAGGAGGTTGGACCTTAGTTAGTGGTTTGAGTCAAGGTAAGATTATAACGACCACGTTGGCATGGATAAACCCGCGTTCCGTTGAATTCCGGCGAATGCGACGGACCGTTGATGCATCCTCCCGGCCCCATATTTTTGCCACGGGAAAACCACTGCGGTACATTTTGATCGATGGCATCACGGCATGCGGATGTCAGCATCGCGGCGGACGCCCTGAACAACGGTTTTCGCCATATTGGCTTGGCTGTAATGACAGAGGAGGGAATCGCGATGGTCGCTAACCATTCGCCCGCGCGGGACGTACCGATTTACCAACCCGCCGCCGGCGAGGATTACATGAGCGATGCGCAACGGGCTCACTTCCGCCAAGTGCTGCTGGAGTGGAAACAAAGCCTGCTCGACGAAGTGGGCCGCACGGTCAATCACATGCAGGACGAGTCCACCACGTTCCCAGACCCCAACGACCGCGCCACTCAGGAGGAGGAGTTCAGCCTGGAGCTACGCACCCGCGACCGGGAGCGCAAGCTGCTCAAGAAAATCAACGAGTCCCTGGCCCAGATCGATAGCGGCGACTACGGCTATTGCGAAGCTTGCGGCGTGGAAATCGGGTTGCCGCGGATGCAGGCCCGCCCAACCGCCACGCTGTGCATCGATTGCAAGATGCTGGAAGAAATCCGCGAAAAACAGGGCGGTTAACCACCAAACCCACATTACGTCACTGTGCCCGTGCCATGACGGCGGTCCGTTCCGTTGCGGATCGCGCGTTCCATCGGCGCGCGGCGCGGGGTCGTTTCGCCCCTTCCCCGACCGGGCCGTTGCACTTCGGTTCGCTGATCGCGGCGGTGGGCAGTTTTCTGGAAGCGCGGCGGCAGGACGGTGAATGGTTGCTGCGCATCGAGGACGTGGATGCGCCGCGCACCGCGCCGGGAGCGACCGCGGCTATTTTACGCGCCCTGGAACGGCACGGGTTGCTCTGGGATGGGCCGGTGGTCCAGCAGAGCCAGCGTATCGCGCATTACCAGGAGGCGCTGGAACGCTTGCTCGGCAGCGGGCTGGCCTATCCTTGCACCTGTACGCGCCGCGAGCTGGCTAGCGGTCCGCGTGGGCGGGATGGCGCGCCCATCTATCCGGGAACCTGCCGCGCCGGTCCCCGTGGTCCTGATCGGCCTTCCGCGCTTCGCTTGCGGGTGACCGACGCGCTGGTTCGGTTCCACGACGCCGTTCAAGGCGACCATGGCCAGCGGTTGGAGCGCGAGGTCGGCGATTTCGTGCTGCGTCGCGCCGATGGCCTGTTTGCGTATCAACTGGCGGTGGTGGTGGACGACGCCGCGCAAGAAGTCACTCAAGTTGTCCGTGGCGCCGACCTGCTCGATTCCACGCCCCGGCAGATTGTCTTACAACGGCTGCTGGGATTACCCACGCCCCAGTACGCCCATTTGCCGGTCGCGGTGGACGCCCATGGCGACAAGTTGAGCAAACAGACCGGCGCGCCACCGTTGGACGAGCGCAATCCCGGTCCCACCCTGTGGGCCGCGCTGCGCTTCCTGGGGCAGCAACCACCGCCGCAACTGGCGCGGGAACCGCCGACGGTCATCCTGGATTGGGCGTTGACCCACTGGCGGTTGGAACGGGTGCCCACGGTGAGAGCCTGTTTGCCAGGCAAAGCTTCCGTGTAGACAATACTAAAGCCATGGGCTAGAAATAATAAACCTTACACCGGGCGCGGAGGGTGCTTCCACCGACGCCCGCGCCGAATAAGCTGCATCGATTACCCACCACCATAAGGAGAAACAGCGATGTCCGAAGGCAAGATCTATCCGGTGCCCGCCGAGGTCGCCGCCCACGCCTGGATCAACAACGATCAATACCTGGCCATGTACCAGCGCTCCGTTGATGACCCGGAAGGCTTCTGGGCGGAGCAAGCCAACCAGTTCGTGACCTGGTCCAAGCCCTGGAACAAGGTGCTGGACTGGGATTTCACCAAGGGTCACATCCGCTGGTTCGAGGGCGCCCAGCTCAACGTCAGCTACAACTGCCTGGACCGCCATCTGGCGACGCGCGGCGATCAGGTCGCCATCATCTGGGAAGGCGACAATCCCAAGGAAGACAAGAAAATCACCTACAAGGAACTGCACGAGGACGTGTGCAAGTTCGCCAGCGCTCTCAAGGGGTTGGGCGTCAAGAAGGGCGACCGGGTCTGCATCTACATGCCGATGATTCCCGAAACCGCGGTGGCCATGCTGGCTTGCACCCGGATCGGCGCCATTCACTCCATCGTGTTTGGCGGCTTCTCGCCGGATTCACTCAAGGATCGCATCATTGACGCCACCTGCTCGGTGGTCGTCACCTCCGACGAGGGCTTGCGCGGCGGGCGCAAGGTGCCGATGAAAGCCAACGCCGACAAGGCGCTGCAAAGCACCCCGAGCGTGCAGAAGATGGTGGTGGTCAAGCGCACCGGCGGCAACGTCGCCTGGACCGAGGGCCGCGATGTCTGGTATCACGACCTGATGGCGAATGCCAGCGCCGACTGTCCGCCGGAACCCATGGACGCCGAGGATCCACTGTTCATCCTCTACACTTCCGGCTCCACTGGCAAGCCCAAGGGCGTGCTGCACACCACCGGCGGCTATCTGCTGCACACCGCGATCACCCACAAGTACATCTTCGATTATCACGACGGCGACATCTATTGGTGCACCGCTGACGTGGGCTGGGTCACCGGCCATTCCTACATTGTTTACGGTCCGTTGGCCAACGGCGCGACCTCGATCATGTTCGAAGGCATCCCGACCTACCCGGACGCTGGCCGCTTCTGGCAGGTGGTGGACAAGCACCA
>JAVMKI010000086.1:0-59755 GCA_031732755.1 Candidatus Contendibacter sp. | reverse complement strand
AAGAAGCCGCTTGAACCGGCCATTTCATCGATGCATCACTTTGAATCACACCCTGGAAGGCGCGACATTTTGACAAATGCGGGGAAGCCACCTAATATTCCAAGCGTTTCTACGGAATTCACGTTTTCATTCACCGGCGATTCGCGCCGCGCCAGCGCACGGGAGGTTCCACATGCTCCGATCAGAACACGCCATCATGTGACGCCTTCCGGGCGGTCTCCGGAAGGCACTGGTTGTCTTCCGAGCCTGCTTTCCGATCTGGAAAAACCCTGGGTGACAACCTGTCATCCAGGGTTTTTTACTTGGGGAGCTGAGCTCTTCATCACCGCGAGCAGCAATCATGCCGATTAGAAAAATCATCACCAAGGGCCAGGTTCCGGTCAAAATCTACACCGATGACGTGGACTCCCAAGCGCTTGACCAGTTACTCAATGTCGCGCGGTTGCCATTCGTCCGTGGTCACGTGGCGGCAATGCCGGATGTCCACGTCGGTATCGGCGCGACCATTGGCTCGGTCATTCCCACCAAGGGCGCCATCATTCCGGCGGCGGTGGGGGTCGATATCGGTTGCGGGATGGTCGCCACCCGCCTCAGTCTCAAGGCCAGCCAGTTGCCGGACAGTCTGCGGCCAGTGCGCCACGTGATCGAGGCGGCGGTGCCGGTCGGATTCGACATGCACTCGGAAGGCCAGGGCGTGGCCAACTCGACCCTCCGCGCCCTGTCTGGCGGATTGGATCGCATCGCCAAAAAACATCCCGGCATCCTCAAGATGCAGAAGAACGTCGAAATCATCTGGGCGCGGCAACTAGGCACGCTGGGTGGCGGCAACCACTTCATCGAGTTGTGCCTGGACGAGAATCAGGACGTATGGGTGATGCTGCACTCCGGCAGTCGGGGTATTGGCAACATCATTGGCCGCTATTTCATCGATCTGGCGCGCAAGGACATGGGTAAACACCTGGCCAACCTGCCCGACCGCGATCTGGCCTATTTGCGGGAAGGCGCGGAACATTTCGACGATTATGTGGCAGCGGTGCAGTGGGCGCAGGATTACGCCATGACCAACCGCCGTGAAATGATGCGGCTGATCCTGGACGTGCTAGCCCGACAGTTGCCGCCGTTTACCGTGACCAAGGAAGCGATCAATTGCCATCATAACTACGTGGCGGTGGAGCACCACTTTGGTGAGGATTTATTCATCACCCGCAAGGGCGCGATTCGCGCCGGCGTGGGCGACCTGGGCATCATCCCTGGCAGCATGGGCGCCCGATCCTACATCGTGCGCGGCAAGGGCGAACCGGAGTCGTTCTGCTCCTGCGCACACGGGGCGGGGCGGCGGATGAGTCGGGGCCAGGCCAAGAAGAAATTCGACGCGCAGGATTTGATTACCCAGACCGCCGGCGTGGAATGCCGCAAGGACACCGGCGTGATTGACGAGATTCCAGGGGCCTACAAACCTATCGACGAGGTCATGGCCAATCAGGCGGACTTGGTCGAGGTCGTGCACACCCTCAAGCAGGTAGTCTGCGTGAAGGGTTAATCATCATTCCGCATGGAGAACGCCATCATGGAGAACATCATCCAGCGGCCGCGCCGCAATCCGGTTGCCGCCGCGCCGATCCTGCGCAAGGGCGGCGCGCACCAGAAGTCCAAGACGACGGAGCGGACCCAAGCCCGCGTCCAGTTGCGGCGAGAAAGCGCCGAATGGCGACGGATGCGCTGAGTACGCACCTGCTGCTCACCAGCGTAACAGCACCCAGGCCGGAATCAGTAACCCGCTCTGCAAATCGTTGTAGCGGGTTTCCAGATTGCCGTCACCGTCGGTATCCACCAGATAATAGGACGCGCCCTTGGCGGGATTGATCTTGACCATGTACAGCACGCCGCCGGCGCGGTACTCCTCGACGGAACCCTGATCACCTTGCTGGCGGATTGTCACTTCCGGCGCCGGGACATTCTGTTCCCGCGACGCCTCCGGCGGGCCATCGGGAATCGGCTCCAGACCGGAGGATTTCGCGGCGTTCTGGGCCCAAGTCGGGCTCGACGCCAGGAGCAACGCAATCAATAGCCGCGAACGCATGGCTGATCCTTGAAAGTGGTTGGCGCGATGGAATGCGCCAGTCCGTTCTTTCGAATCAGGGTGGCGCCCGCGCATCATTTCCCAGCCCCGGCGATTTGTCCAGCGAACGCGTCATGCCGTCGGCGCGCGCGTGCCGGCTTTCGATAAGCGCCGGATGTGGGGCGGATGGCTGCTTTTCCAATCCCCTTGGCCACACTGTCCACATACCCAGAATGCCTTGACATAGAGGCAGATTTGGGGGTCCGCCGTTCCCAAACCTGGTGCTTGGACGCCGCTACCAGGGTTTGAGTTCGCTTTTTTCAGTATCGCGCGCACGCATTCCGGGCCGGTGGTGTCCACCACTCCCAGTTTCACCAGACGATCCGCTAGCAATCATATCGTCCATCGGCTCCGCTCCTCGGACAGTGCACTGCAGGCTAGGCCAACTATCGCCACTGCAGAAAAACGCATAAGGATTTCGCAATATGTTATTTTCAATTATTTAAATTCGTTTTTAGACTTCGATTTGGTTATATATTTATCGGAGTCCACAGTGATCAAGAAGTTGGGCGACGAAGCCAAGACCCACGATTTCGTGACCCGGCTGTTCCGCAACGCGCCGGTGCTGGACGGCGGTGAGCGCGGCGCCACCACCACTTTCACCCAGCACGGTCTGGGCGACGTATTGGTCACCTTCAAAAATCGTGGTGAACCGCTGATGCACGCCGGCAAACCGCATCGCGTCCTACCGGGATTCCCGCTGGCGCTGGGCTATACCCTGGTGTATCTGGCGCTGATCGTGCTGATCCCGCTCGCCGCGGTTTTTCTGAAGTCCACGTCCCTGACCTGGGAGCAATTCTGGGCGGTGATCAGCGCGCCGCGCGTGGTGGCGTCCTATCGGGTGAGTTTCGGCGCCTCGCTGCTGGCCGCCGCCATCAACGCCGTGTTCGGGCTGATCTTCGCCTGGGTGCTGGTCCGCTACAGCTTTCCGGGCAAGCGGATCGTCGATGCGCTGGTGGATTTGCCGTTCGCTCTGCCCACCGCCGTCGCCGGCATCGCGCTCACCGCCATCTACGCCGGCAATGGCTGGCTGGGCCAGTGGCTGGAACCCCTGGGCCTCAAGGTCGCCTTCACCCCTCTGGGCATCCTGGTCGCGCTGACCTTCATCGGGCTGCCCTTCGTGGTGCGCACGGTGCAGCCGGTGCTCGAAGACCTGGACACCGAACTGGAGGAAGCCGGCTTCGCTCTGGCCTTCGCCCGGGCGGTCGGCGAGTACGGCTCGGTGATCTTCATCGCCGGCAACGTGCCGATGGTGTCGGAGATCACCCCGTTGCTGATCATCACCAAGCTGGAGCAGTACGACTACGTCGGCGCCACGGCCATCGCCGTGGTGATGCTGGTCGTTTCGTTCGTTCTGCTCTTTTTGATTAATGGCTTGCAGTTCTGGGCCAATCGCGGTCGCGCGAGGAGCTGAGCATGGCCGCCGCCGTCGCTACCCATTGGACCGCCCACGCGCGGCGGTTCGAGGTCAACGCCGCCACCCGTGAACCGGCCTGGATCAAAGGGACGCTGATCGTCGTCGCGCTGGCGTTCTTCGGGCTGTTTCTGTTGTTGCCGCTGGCGACGGTATTCGCCGAGGCGTTCCGCAAGGGCTGGCAGGTCTATTTGGCCGCCCTGGTGGAATCCGACGCGCTGTCGGCCATCGCATTGACCCTGTTGACCGCCGGCATCGCGGTGCCGCTGAACCTGGTATTCGGCGTCGCGGCGGCTTGGGCGATCGCGAAATTCAATTTTCGCGGCAAGCAGTTGTTGACCACCCTGATCGATCTGCCGTTCTCGGTCTCGCCGGTCATCGCCGGCCTGGTGTTCGTGCTGCTGTTCGGGGCGCAGGGCTGGTTCGGCCCCTGGCTGATGGAACGCGACGTGAAGATCATTTTCGCCGTACCCGGTCTGGTGTTGGCGACGATCTTCGTCACCTTCCCGTTCGTCGCCCGCGAGCTGATTCCCCTGATGGAAGCCCAGGGCCGGGAGGAAGAAGAGGCGGCCATCGTGCTGGGGGCCTCCGGCTGGCAAACCTTCTGGCGCGTCACCCTGCCGAACGTCAAATGGGGCTTGCTTTACGGGGTGATCCTGTCCAACGCCCGCGCCATGGGGGAATTCGGCGCGGTCTCGGTGGTGTCCGGCCACATTCGGGGACGGACCAACACCCTGCCGCTGTACGTGGAGATCCTTTACAACGAATACTATTTCGCCGCCGCGTTCGCGGTGGCCTCGCTGCTGGCGCTGCTGGCGTTGCTGACCCTGGTCGTCAAATCCCTGGTGGAACGGCGGGGCCGGCAGCAGTTGAGCGTCGGCGAAGAATCGGGAGCATCCACATGAGCATTCGCGTACAAAACATCGTCAAACGGTTCGGTCCGTTCGTCGCGCTCGACGACGTCACCCTGGATTTTCCGACCGGCCAACTGGTGGGTTTGCTGGGTCCGTCCGGCTGCGGCAAGACCACGCTGTTGCGAATCATCGCCGGTCTGGAGTCCGCCGACGGCGGTCGGGTGTTTCTCGATGGCGAGGACGCCTCGGCCGCGCATGTCCGCGAGCGGCAAGTCGGCTTCGTGTTCCAGCATTACGCCCTGTTCCGGCACATGACCGTGTTCGACAACGTCGCCTTCGGGCTGCGGATCAAGCCGCGCGGGCAACGCCCCGGCGAGAGCGCGATTCAATCCCGTGTTCGCGAGCTGCTGGACCTGGTGCAGTTGTCGGCGCTCGCCCGACGCTATCCCACGCAATTGTCCGGCGGCCAGCGGCAGCGGATCGCCCTGGCCCGCGCCCTGGCGGTCGAGCCGCGCGTGCTGCTGCTCGACGAGCCGTTCGGCGCGCTGGACGCCAAGGTCCGCAAGGAATTGCGCCGCTGGTTGCGAAAACTGCACGACGCGCTGCACATCACCAGCATCTTCGTGACCCACGACCAGGAAGAAGCGTTGGAAGTGTCCGACCAAGTCGTGTTGATGAACCGTGGCCGGATCGAACAGATCGGCACGCCCGACCAGGTATACGAACAGCCGGCCACGCCATTCGTGTACGGCTTTCTCGGCGCGGTCAACCTGTTTCACGGCCGAGTGCGCGACCAGCAGCTACACGTCGACGACGGCAGCTTGCCCTTGGGTCGCGCCGGCTTTCAGTCCGGTGCCGAGGCGCTGGGCTTCGTCCGCCCTCACGAGTTGGAAATCGAAACTGATTTGTCCGATAACACCGGCATCATCGCCAAAGTCGAACGGGTGTTGGCGTTCGGCTCCACTGCCCGGGTCGATCTGACCGGCGCCAACGGCGAATCGGGCCAGCTTTACGAGGTGGAGCTATCGCGCGAGCGCGTGGCCGCGCTGAACCTGGTCAACGGGCAACGGGTGCGTCTGAAGCCGGCGCGGATTCGCCTGTTCGCGCCCGAACCCCGACCAGCGGGACCGACATCCCTGGTCGGTCTCGATGGAGAGGGGATTTGAACTTTCAGCAACTGCGCATCATCCAGGAAGCGGTACGCTGCAACTTCAACCTGACCGAGGTCGCCAATGCGCTGTTCACCTCGCAGTCCGGGGTGAGCAAACACATCAAGGACCTGGAGGACGAACTTGGCATCGAGCTGTTCGTCCGCCGGGGCAAACGCTTCCTGGGTTTGACCGAGCCCGGCAAGGAATTGGTCGAGATTGTCCGGCGGATGTTGCTCGACGCCAGGAACATCCGCCATCTCGCCGAGCAGTTTTCCAACCGCGACCAAGGCAAGCTCCGGGTTGCCACCACCCACACCCAGGCGCGCTACGCCTTGCCGCCAGTGGTCGCTCAGTTCAAAGCCGCCTTTCCCAAGGTTCACCTGGCGCTCCATCAAACCAGCCCGGCCGAGATCGCCACGATGTTGCTGGCCGGCGAGGCCGATATCGGCATCGCCACCGAAGCGCTGGCCAGCGTGGCGGAATTGGCCTCCTTCGCGTTCTACGAGTGGCATCACGCCGTGATCGTGCCGGACGGGCATCCACTGGTCTCGATCCAGCCGCTCACGCTGGAGGCCATCATCGAGCATTCGCTCATCACTTACCACGAAGGCTTTACCGGCCGTTCCAGGCTCGACGCCGCCTTCGCGCGGGCGGGGCTGGCGCCCGACATCGTGATCTCGGCGCTGGACGCCGACGTGATCAAAACCTACGTCGAGCTGGGTCTCGGCATTGGCATCATTGCCTCGGTGGCTTTCAACCCGGTCAAGGATATCGGCCTGCGCCTGCTCGACGGCGCCCGACTGTTCGAGAAAAACATCACCTGGATCGCCGTGCGCCGGGGCCACTATTTACGCAATTTCGTTTACCGGTTCATCGAATTGTGCAATTCAGAACTGAACGAGTCACTCGTGCGCAACGCCAGCGCCTCGGTGGCTGCCGCCGCGCTGGCGCAAGGGCACGGCGAAGTGTTCGAGGCTGGCGCTGGCATCTAGAGACCGTACCGGCTGCCGGTTTTTTACCATTCGGGCTGCTACTTTTCGAAGCCGAACGCGAGACGACTCCGGTTTCGTCCAAGCGCCTCGCTCGCGGCGAAGGTCGGTGGCGGCGACCCAGCAGACGGGCGCAAGGCCTCGACGCGTAGCTCGGCGAGTAGGGTTTCCCCTTCGGGCCAGGGTCCGAACCCCGACTCGACATTGATGTGACCGACCCGACCAAGGTTGACTAGGCGGCTGTCCCAGTGCCGGGCGAACAACCTGGCCTGTTCCAGTTCAAGATGGGGATCGTTTTCGCTGGCGACGAGAATGCTCGGAAACGGGAGAGGTCGCAGCGGTACACCGCCGAAGAAGGGATGACGGTCGGTGTCGGCGGGCGCCACCAGCAGCGCCCCCCGGACGTCGGACCAATGGCGCGACGCCCATTCCGCAATCGTGATACAACCCAGGCTATGACCCACCAGGATCGTCGGACTAGGCGCGCGGCGGATTTCCCGATCCAGGGCCTCGACCCACTGGTCGACGCGCGGCTGGAACCAGTCCCGCTGGCGGACCCGCCGGTACGCCGGGTGGTCCCGACCCCACAGGGTTTGCCAGTGATCCGGCCCGGAATCGCCCAAACCCGGCACGAGGAGGACGGTGGTTTCCTCGACCGGATGGCGGACACGGTCCTGATAGCCATCGGCACCGACCCAGCGGGCGATCTGGGCCTGATGCTCGGTGGTGACATCGAGTAGGAACACCCGCGCGCCCCGATTCCTGATTTGTTGGACCCGTTGGGTCAGTTCGCGCAGTTGGTTGGCGCTGGCTTCCGCCGCCCGCAGATGTGGATGGCCTAGCTTGATGATGTTCGGTCGCAAGGCCAGCAGGCGGTCCAATTCGCCTGGATCGGTGCCCCGCTGATGGAGGGCGATGCCGAAGCCACGCCCCTGAAAGTTGGCGACCGCTCGCGCCAGATGGCTGGTATCCTGCACGACGGCCTCGGCGATTTCCAGGACGACGTCGCGCGGCGATCGGCCGCAGTCGTGCAGAATGCCCTCGAACACCACCCCGTGATCGCCAGGTACCCGGGTGATATGCCAGGGATGGACTTCCAGCAATAGCAATCCGGTCAATTCCCGGGCAGCGGCGTTGAGTACATGCAGGGTGCGGACCAACCGGTCGAGGTAGACGATGGAGTCTTCGTCGAGGGCCACGGCGTAGGGTGCCCGTGGCGATACATTCTTGCCGCGTGGGCTGAAGGCGTGAAGCTGGGCCTGATAGCCGAGTACCGCATCTTCGGAATTTAGAAGAGCATCGAAAGTGCTCTCCAGCCGCATGCCATAGAATCCGGCCACCACGGCGCCTTCTTCCAGGGCGAACGGCGCTCGCGATCCGGCCCACTCGGCCCGGTGAAACCGCTGGTTGAAATGGGTGACGAGTTGCGCGAGCGACATGGCGGACCTCCCTAGGATAAGACGATGTCGGTAGAAAGGGGCGGCCATCCCGCCGCCCAATAGCACCACGCCCATCGCCCCAACGGGCGCCCCCATCCGATACGAAAGCGCGTGATCGACGAGTCGATCACGGGCGGGGTAAATGCGGCGAGCAGTGTAAAAATGCTGAATTAAAATTAAAAGCAATAAAAATTCAAATGGTTATTATTTATTTTCATTTAAACCAAGTGCATCAAGCCTTATATCTCCTCTCGATAAGCAATCCAGTTTTTCTTAATTTAGATATAAATAATTAGATTGTATAGTTCGTCAGGTTATTAATCTTTGGAGAGTAACCGATGAAACCTCCCCGCCTTTCCCATGCCCTGTTCGCCTTCGCTCTGACGGTTGGAACCGGCTCATCCGCTTTGGCGGAAACCACGCTGCTGAACGTCTCTTACGACCCCACCCGCGAGCTTTATCAGGACTTCAACGCGGCCTTCGCCAAACACTGGAAAGGCCAGACCGGCGAAACCGTGAGCGTCCAGCAGTCGCACGGCGGCTCTGGCAAGCAGGCGCGGGCGGTGATCGACGGGCTGGAAGCCGACGTGGTGACCCTAGCCCTAGCCTACGACATCGACGCCATCGCCGAAAAAGGCAAGCTAGTCCCGAAGGACTGGCAACAGCGCTTGCCGAACAACAGCGCGCCCTACACCTCGACCATCGTGTTCCTGGTCCGCAAGGGCAATCCCAAGAGCATCAAGGATTGGGACGATTTGGTGAAATCGGGCGTTTCGGTCATCACCCCCAACCCCAAGACCTCCGGCGGCGCCCGCTGGAACTATCTCGCTGCCTGGGGTTACGCGCTGAAGAAGCACGGCAACGACGAGGTCAAGGCGCGCGAGTTCGTGAGTCAGTTATACAAGAACGTCCCCGTGCTTGACTCCGGGGCGCGCGGTTCGACCACAACCTTCGTGGAGCGCGGCATCGGCGACGTACTCATCGCTTGGGAGAACGAGGCGTATTTGGCTCAAAAAGAGCTCGGGCCCGATCAGTTCGAGATCGTGACGCCTTCGGTGTCGATCCTGGCGGAGCCGCCGGTGACCGTGGTCGACAAGGTGGTGGACAAGAAAGGCACGCGCAAGGTCGCCGAGGCATATCTGCAATACCTCTACAGCGAGGAAGGGCAGAACATCGCGGGCAAGAACTTTTACCGCCCGCGTGATCCCAAGGTCGCGGCCCGGTACGCCGGGCAATTCGCCAAGGTCAACCTCTTCAGCATCGACGAGGCGTTCGGCGGCTGGCAAAAGGCCCAGAAGACCCATTTCGATGACGGCGGCGTCTTCGACCAAATCTATCAACCCGCCGCCCCCGCCGCCAAATAGTTACGGGAGAACTGCCGATGCCACGCTGGTACGAAGACAATTCCCTGTCCATCGGACATACGCCGCTGGTGCGGCTCAACCGGATCACCGACGGCGCGCCCGCCACGGTGCTAGCCAAGATCGAGGGACGCAACCCGGCCTATTCGGTCAAATGCCGGATCGGCGCGGCGATGATCTGGGACGCCGAACAGCGGGGCCTGCTCGGTCCCGGCAAGCATCTGGTGGAACCCACCAGCGGCAATACCGGGATCGCGCTCGCCTTCGTCGCCGCCGCCCGCGGCATCCCGCTGACCCTGACGATGCCGGAAACCATGAGCCTGGAGCGCCGCAAGCTGCTGATCGCCTACGGCGCGACGCTGGTGCTGACGGAGGGCGCGCGGGGGATGAGCGGCGCGGTGGCGAAAGCCGAGGAAATCGCCGCGTCCGACCCCGAACATTACGTGCTGCTGCAACAGTTCAAGAATCCGGCGAACCCGGCCATTCACGAGCAGACCACCGGTCCAGAAATCTGGAACGACACCGACGGCGCGGTCGATATCATCGTGTCCGGCGTGGGCACCGGTGGCACCATCACCGGCATCTCGCGTTATCTCAAGATCACCCAGGGCAAGCCTATTGTGTCGGTGGCGGTTGAGCCGTCCGCAAGTCCGGTGTTGACTCAGAAGCGCGCCGGCGAACCGCTGAAACCCGCGCCCCACAAGATTCAGGGAATCGGCGCGGGCTTTGTGCCGGATGTGCTTGACTTGGCGCTGGTGGACGAAATCGAGCAGGTCAGCAACGAGGAAGCGATTCATTACGCCCGCCGCTTGGCGCGCGAGGAAGGCATCCTGGCCGGAATTTCCTGTGGCGCGGCGGTGGCGGTAGCCGTCCGCATCGCTCGGCGGCCCCAAAACGCAGGCAAGACGCTCGTTGTCGTGTTGCCCGACTCCGGCGAGCGGTATCTCAGTTCCGTATTGTTCGAGGGGGTCTTCGACGCGACCGGCTTGAGGCTGGCGACATGAACGCGCGACTTCAGCCGGTCGTCGTACCCGTAACCACGGGTTCGCAATGGGACCTCGATTCGGTGGTGGCCGAATTACGCGACGTGCGGGTGCGGTCGCTAGCGGACCGGCAACGAACCGCGGATCAGCCGCCCCGGCTCCCGTCGCGCAAGGCGCTGGTAGGAATTCTGGACGGACTGAGCGCCGTCCTGTTTCCGAATCGCCTGGGGTCGCCGGAACTGACCGATGAAGGCATCGATTACTTCGTGGGGCACACCCTCGATGTAACATTGCGGCACCTGCTGGAACAGGTATGCCGGGAACTTCGATATTCCTCCGAGCAACACGGGGTCCGTGACGTGGATCGCCAACGGGCGACCGAAATCACTCGCGTGTTCGCCGCGCGCCTGCCCGAGGTGCGCGCGGTGCTCGATACCGACATCCGCGCCGCTTACGAAGGCGATCCGGCGGCGAGCAGCCTGGATGAGGTGTTGGTGTGCTACCCCGGCGTCAACGCCATCATCCACTATCGTCTCGCCCATATGTTACACCGACTGGGCGCCCCGCTGATCGCCCGGATCATCACGGAGATCGCCCATTCGGCCACCGGCATCGACATCCATCCCGGAGCGGACATCGGCGGCAGTTTCTTCATCGATCATGGGACCGGCGTCGTGATCGGCGAGACGACGATCATCGGCCAGCGGGTGCGCCTGTATCAGGCTGTGACCCTAGGCGCCAAACGCTTTCCGGCGAACGAAAACGGCGGCCTGATCAAGGGGAACGCCCGCCACCCCATCGTCGAGGATGACGTGGTGATCTATGCTGGCGCAACGATTCTGGGTTGGGTCACCATCGGACGTGGGTCAATCATCGGCGGCAACGTCTGGCTCACCCGTAGCGTACCGCCTGGTAGCAACATCTCGCAGGCGCAGGTGCGTAGCGAAGCGTTCGATGGCGGCGCCGGGATATAAGCGGTGGAAAGGAACCTTCCAGAGTATGGATGGATGGATGAACAATCGTCCGTCGCTCTCGGCGGACGCATCGACCCATGGCCGCCGTCGCAATACGCCAGCGTGGCCCCGCTACCCATGGATTCCGATCCGACTGATAATTTGCCGGGTCTGGCCGCCGTCATCGGTGGTCATGTCCACCAGCGGCGCAAGCAGCTCGGGCTGTCGCTGGAAACGCTGGCCCGGCGGTCGCGGGTCAGCCGGGCCATGCTGAGCCAAATTGAACGAGGGTGCAGCACCCCGACCATTGGAGTGTTGTGGAAAGTTGCCCACGCGCTGGAAGCGCCAATTTCGGCGCTGCTGAACAAGGAGCGGAAGGAAAACGTCTGGTTATCGCCGGTGGCCAGGGCGCGGCGGCTGTATTCCGGGGATGGTCGCTTTTGCTCACGGGCTCTGTTTCCTTCCGACCAACCCCGGCGGGTGGAATTTTACGAACTGCGGCTTGAAACGCAGGGGGAAGAGGCCGCCAACCCGCATCCGTCAGGTACCCTCGAAAATTTGGTGGTCAGTCGTGGCGCAATCGAGATCACCATCGCTGGAACCCGCTACGGGTTGGCCACCGGCGATGCAATTCAGTTCTTGGCCGATGTCGCGCATACCTACCGTAATGTTGGCCAAAGTGAAGCGGTCATGTATCTGGTGATGACCCGCGCTCAAGGCGTGGCTTGATTTTTACCTATCCGTAACCCAAGAGGATAAAACGATGCCCAGAGGTTTCGCCGCGCAACGAGCGCACCTCACTCAAGTGGAATCCCACCCGCGCGCTGACCAGGAGATCGGCGCAACGTCGGGACGATTTCTCGGCAATACCAGCTCGATGCAGACCTGGCAGGCGTTGCAAAACCAGCCTGAAGCGGTATTGATCGATATCCGCACCCAAGCCGAATGGAAGTACGTCGGTGTTCCAGACCTTTCCAGTTTGGGTAAGAGCCTGATTCAGGTGGAATGGCAGGTGTTCCCGAGCATGGAACGCAATCCCCGGTTCCTGCGGGAATTACAAGCACGGGGCGTCACGTCGGAGCGGTTGGTCTATCTGATCTGTCGCAGCGGCATCCGTTCGCGGGATGCCGCCGAATTTCTCGCCGCTCGGGGCTATACCACTTACAACGTGACAGAGGGTTTCGAGGGATCGCTCGACGACAACGGCCACCGGGGCGCGAGCGGTTGGCGCGCCGAACGGTTGCCCTGGAAACAGAGCTAAATGAGCGTGACGACGCCATGCCTCACCCTGGAAGCCTTCGTTGGCAACACCCCGCTGGTGCGATTACAGCATCTTCCGGGCGATGCCACCAACGTCATTCTCGGCAAGCTGGAGGGCAATAACCCCGCCGGTTCGGTCAAGGATCGGCCGGCACTGAGCATGATCCACCAGGCCGAGGCGCGTGGCGAAATTCGGCCCGGCGACGTGCTGATCGAGGCCACCAGCGGCAATACCGGCATCGCCCTGGCGATGATCGCGGCCATGAAGGGCTACCGGCTGATGCTGGTGATGCCGGAAAACCAGAGCGCCGAGCGGCGGGCGGCGATGCGGGCCTACGGCGCCGCGCTAATCCTGGTCAGTCGGGAAGCAGGCATGGAGGGCGCCCGCGACCTCGCCGCGCGGCTGGAGCGGGAGGGACAGGGCCGGGTGCTGGACCAGTTCGGCAATCCCGACAACCCGCTGGCGCATTACGAAACCACCGGCCCGGAAATCTGGCGCGACACCGGTGGCCGGATCACCCACTTCGTCAGCGCGATGGGCACCACCGGCACTATCATGGGCGTGTCGCGCTATCTGAAAGAACGGAACCCCACGGTTCAAATCATCGGTGTGCAGCCGACCGAGGGTTCCTCCATCGCCGGCATCCGCCGCTGGCCACCCGAGTATCTGCCGAAAATATACGACCCCGCGCGGGTGGACCGGATCATCGACATCGACCAGATCGAAGCTGAGGATACCACGCGCCGACTGGCGCGGGAGGAGGGCATTTGCTGCGGCGTGTCGTCCGGTGGCGCGGTGGCGGCGGCGCTGCGGGTAGCGGCGGACGTGGAGAACGCGGTGATCGTCACCATCCTCTGCGACCGGGGCGACCGCTATCTATCCACCGGGCTGTTCGGAGACGGAGAGGCGGGATGAAAACTCACCCCCTTTCTTCGCGGAAGGTGAGGTAGGGTTGCGACTACAGCCCGCGATGACCTCGTCCGGCCTGGATGCGCAGTAGCGCGGCGACCAGCGCGTCGAGGTCTTCGCGCAGGTTGTACACCGCCAGCGACGGTCGGACGGTGCTCTCCAGACCGAAGCGGCGCAGGATGGGCTGGGCGCAGTGATGACCGGCGCGCACCGCGATGCCTTCCTCGTCCAGCGCCTTGCCGACGTCCTCGCTGCGGAAGCCGTCGAGCACGAAGGACAGCACCCCCGCTTTCTCGGCCGCCGTGCCGATGAGCCGCAAACCGGGGACGCTCAGGAGACCCCGCGTGCCATACGCCAGCAGGTCATGCTCGTAGCGGCTCACGTTCTCCATGCCGATCTGGTCGAGGTAATCGAGCGCCGCGCCCAGCCCCACCGCGTCGGCGATGTTGCCAGTGCCGGCTTCGAAGCGGCCCGGCGCCGGCTGGTAGACGGTCTTCTCGAAGGTGACGTCGACGATCATGTTGCCGCCGCCCTGCCACGGCGGAGTGGTGTTGAGCAGGTCCTCCTTCCCGAACACGGCGCCGATGCCGGTGGGACCGAACACCTTGTGGCCGGAAAAAACGTACCAGTCGCAGTCCAGCGACTGCACGTCCACCCGCATGTGGGAAACGGCCTGCGCGCCATCGACCAGCACCCGCGCCCTGTGGCGGTGCGCGATCTCCACCATCTCCCGCGCCGGCGTGATGGTGCCGAGCGCGTTCGACACCTGGCTGAACGCCACCAGCCGGGTCCGGGGACCGAGCAGTTTCTCGTACTCTTCCAAAATCACCTGACCGCGATCATCGACCGGCGCGACTCGCAGACGAGCGCCTTTCTCGGCGCACAACTGCTGCCAGGGCACGATGTTGGCGTGGTGCTCCAGCCAGGTGATGACGATCTCGTCGTCCGGCCCGACGTTACGGCGTCCCCAACTCTGGGCGACCAGGTTGATGCCCTCGGTGGTACCGCGCACGAAGACGATTTCGCGGGCCGAAGAAGCGTTGAGGAAACGCCGCACTTTCTCCCGCGCCGATTCGTAGGCGTCCGTGGCCCGCGCCGCCAGTTCGTGGGCCGCGCGGTGGATATTGGAGTTCTCGTGCTGGTAAAAATGGGCGAGACGGTCGATGACCGCGTTAGGCTTTTGCGTAGTGGCGGCATTGTCGAGCCAGATCAGCGGCCGGCCGTGCACCCGCTCTTGCAGGATCGGAAAATCGCGCCGCACCGCCCGAGGATCGAAGGGACGCGCGGCGAAACCCGGTAGGGCCGGAATCCCCGGCGGCGATTGCACGCCCGGCCCCCTGGGTAAAGAGAAATACTCGCTTGCTAACATATCATGCTCCAGCACACTCTCCACGTTTTCATCGTCCAGTCAGACCGGGAAATTCCGCCACTCCGTGCGCGGATCATACGGGCCGGCCAAGAGCCCCAGCTCGGGAAGCATGGCGGGATCGAAGCCGTAATCCCCATGAGGAAAGGCGGAGGCCACGGGTGGCGGTGGCGCTGGCGCCGCTTCGAGGAAGTAATACGACGATCCGGGCGACGCGAGCGCGGATGGACTCGACTCAGGCTGCGGTGCTTGTGCCGACGCCTCCGCCAGCGCGGCGGGCAGGGCGCGAAGTTCGGCCTCGGTCGGTAAAGCGACCGCCGATCGAGGGGGCGCCGCCGGCGCGGCGGCGGACAACGCACCCATCTCGACCGGGGGCGTGGCCGGCGGCGTTGCGACAACGCCGCCGGCTGGAACTGTCAGCGCCCCCTCGTCGGGAATTAGTTCCGGCCGGAACTCGTAAGGCCCGAGCGCGGCGGATGGGGTGAAGCCCGCTTGCGGCGGCCGTATGGTCGCGCCCGACACCGTGGCGGGCGCCGAGCGCAACTCGGTCCCGGTCAGGTTTCCGACCGCCGATGACGGCGGTATCGCTGAGGTAACCGGCAGCGCCCCGACCTCGTGCGGTGGGGTGGCCGGTGGCGCCGAAGCTACGCCAGCGCCGGGGGGAGGCCCCGCCTGTCCCGGCAGCGCGGCGAACAGGTCGTTGGCGAGCCGGGCGATTACGGCAGGATCGAACGGCGCTCCGCCAGCTTCGGGGTTACTGATACTCATGGTAGCGATCCACCTCGACGCCTTCGAGCACGCCGAGCGCATCCTCAGTGAGCGCTACCACCGAGCAATAGAGCGAAATCAGGTAGGAAGCGACCGCCTTGCGGTTGATGCCCATGAACCGGACTGACAGGCTGGGCGACACCTCGCCTGGCAATCCTGGCTGGAACAAACCGACCACCCCCTGACGCTTCTCGCCGGTGCGCAGCAACAGGATGCTGGTTTTATTGTCGTTCACATGCAGCTTGTCGCTGGGGATGAGCGGGATGCCGCGCCAGGTGATGAACGGTGAGCCGAACAAATTCACCGTGGCTGGTGGAACGCCCCGGTAGGTGCATTCGCGCCCGAAAGCGGCGATGGCGCGCGGGTGCGCCAAGAAAAAGGCGGGCTCTTTCCAAACTCGCGAGATCAGTTCGTCCAAGTCGTCGGGCGTCGGCACCCCGTCTCGGGTTTGAACGCGAAACGAATCGGCGACTTGGCTCAATAGGCCGTATTCGGGATTGTTGATGATCTCTCCTTCCTGCCTCTCCTTGACCTTTTCGATGGTGAGGCGGAGTTGCTCGCGAATCTGATCGTAGGGGCTGCGGTACAGATCGGAGACGCGGGTCTGCACGTCGAGGACCGTGGTCATAGCGCTCAGCGTGAACTCGCGTGGCCGCTCCTGGTAATCGACGAAAGCCTCGGGCAGGTCGCTCTCGTCCCGGGGGCTGCACTCGACATCGGCGGGAGCATCGGCTCGTGCCTCCACGACGTGATTGACCCGGTAGGTACCGGCTTCGACGGGGACCCACGGCAGGCAAGCGATCAGCCAGCGCGGGGTGATCGACCGCATCTGGGGGACGGTCTTGGTGGTGTTCGCGAGCTGGCGGGCCGCCGGCTCGCCCAGCGTATGCCGGATCTCGTTCGTCTCGGACATGGCCAATGAATATCTCTTGATGAAGTGAACGATAAAATCAGGTGTGTTTTAACGCGAACAGAATTATATAAGTATTTATTTTTAAATGAAAATTTCTAATTTAACAGAGAAAAATCCAATAAATCGACAGAGCGTCCCCGTAAAAGAAGGCGGTTGTCTCCACTGCCATGGGTCGGATGGCAGAGACTGCGGGATGAATGCCGCTGGGAAAAACGCCGGCCCGTTCGTCACGCCTCGTTGTAATGGCGTAATGGCCCGGTATGGGTTGAGTTTTCTAGTGGGCGTGAAAACAAGCTGAAAAGTTTGGAAAAGGTCACCGTGGTGGCTTTTTTGGAAACACCGACGCTCTCTATTTCAATGCGCCTCGTTCAATGCGCCTCGTCCCAGTTCGCGCCCACCCCGACATCCACTTCCAGTGGCACCCGCAATTCCGCCGCCGCGGCCATCGCCGCCCGGATGCGTTCTTTCGCCTCCGTCACCGCGCTTTCGACCACTTCGAACACCAATTCATCGTGAACTTGCATCAGCATCCGCGCCGGGAAGCTGGATTCTTGCAGCCAACGGTCCACCGCTAGCATCGCCCGCTTGATGATGTCAGCGGCGGTGCCTTGCATCGGCGCGTTGATGGCGGCCCGTTCCGCCGCCTGCCGCAGTTGCGAATTGCGGGCGCGAATGTCGGGTAGATACAGCCGGCGACTGAACACCGTTTCCACGTAACCCCGCTCGGCGGCCTGGCGGCGGGTGTCGTCCATGTACGCCTTGACACCGGGATAACGCGCGAAATAACGGTTCACATACTCCTGTGCCGCGCCGCGTTCGATACCGAGCTGGCGGGCTAGCCCGAACGCCGACATACCGTAGATCAACCCGAAATTGATGGCTTTAGCACCGCGTCGCTGGTTGGTGCTGACTTCTTCCAGCGCCACGCCGAATACCTCGGCGGCGGTGGCGCGATGCACGTCGGCGCCAGTGGCGAAAGCCCGCAGCAAGCCCTCGTCGCCGGACAGATGCGCCATGATGCGCAGTTCGATTTGCGAATAGTCCGCCGCCAGCATCACCCAGCCTGGTTCTGGCACGAAGGCTTGACGAATCCGTCGCCCCTCGGGGGTGCGGATCGGGATGTTCTGCAAATTGGGATCGGAAGACGACAGCCGACCGGTGTTGGCCACCGCCTGATGATAGGAGGTGTGGACCCGGCCGGTGCGCGGATGAATTTGTTCGGGCAACCGGTCGGTGTAAGTCGATTTCAACTTGCTCAACGTACGGTGTTCCAGAATCACCTTGGGTAACGGATAGTTCAGCGCCAGTTCCTGCAACACGTCCTCGGCGGTGGAGGATTGGCCGGTAGCGGTTTTCTTCCCCGCCGGCAGGCCCAGCCGCTCGAACAGAATCACCTGCAACTGCTTGGGCGAACCCAGATTGAACTTCTCCCCGGCTAGGTCGTACGCCTGTTGCTCCAACTCCCACAATCGTTTCGCCAGCTCGCCGCTGTGTTGGCGCAACGCCGCCGCATCCACCCGCACCCCGATTCGCTCCATCCGCGCCAGAACCGGAATTAGCGGAATTTCCAGTTCCTCATACAGCCGCTTCAGCCCTGATTCCCGCTCCAGGCGCGGCCACAGGCAGTGATGCAGGCGCAAGGTCACGTCGGCGTCCTCGGCGGCGTAGGGTCCCGCCTGTTCCAGCGTCACTTGGTTGAATGTCAACTGTTTGGCGCCTTTACCCGCCACATCCGCGTAATGGATGGTGCGCAGCTTTAGATGCCGCTCCGCCAGCGAATCCATATCGTGCCGGGCGGTGGAATCCAATACGTAGGATTCCAGCAAAGTGTCGTGGCGAACGCCGCGCAGTTTGACGCCATGGTTGGCGAGAACGTGCAAGTCGTATTTGAGATGCTGGCCCAGCTTGGGTCGCGCCGGGTCTTCCAGCAGCGGGCGCAACTGTTCCAGCACCTGTTCCCGGTTCAACTGGTCCGGAGCGCCGGGATAGTCGTGCGCCAGCGGGACATAGGCCGCTTCGCGGGGACTGACGGCGAAGGACACACCGACGATGCGGGCGTCCTGATAATTCAGGCTGGTGGTTTCGGTGTCGAAGGCGAAGAGTTCCACCGCTCGCAGCCGTTCCAGCCAAGCGTCGAGAGCGGCTTGATCGAGTACCAGTTGATAATGCACTGGCTCGTTCGATGGCTCCGCCAGGTCGAGAACGGTTTGCGCCGGTGTCGTGACTGGTGTCTCATGCCTGTCGGCTGGTAGATCTCGCAGCCAGGAACGGAATTCATAGCGTTCGTACAGCGCCCGCAGCGCGGCGACATCGGGCGGCGTGGGCCGCAAATCCTCGAACGCCAAGGGTAGGGCAACGTTGCAATCCAGCGTCGCCAGTCGCCGGGACAGCGGTAACTGCTCCAGTCCGGCCCGCAGCTTGTCGCCGATCTTGCCAGGGATCGAAGCGGCATTGGCCATCAGATTGTCGAGCGAACCATACTGGCGCAACCACTTGGTGGCGGTCACCGCCCCCACGCCTGGCACGCCGGGAATGTTGTCGGAACTGTCGCCGACCAAGGCCAGCCAATCCACGATTCGATCTGGCGGTACCCCGAATTTCTGTTCGACCCCGGCCGCGTCGGTCACCACGTTTTTCATGGTGTCCAGCATCCGCGCTCGCCCATTGACCAACTGTGCCAAGTCCTTGTCGCCGCTGACGATGATGACTGGCAGACCCCGTGCCGTCGCTTGCTGGGTCAACGTGCCGATCACGTCGTCGGCTTCGACACCCACCACCTGCAACAACGGTAAGCCCAATGCGCGAATGCAGGCGTGCAACGGTTCGATTTGCTGAATCAGCGTTGGGTCCAGCGGCGGGCGATGCGCCTTATACTCGGTAAACAAATGGTGACGAAAGGTCTTGCCAGGTGCGTCGAACACCACCGCCAGATAATCCGGCTGGTAATCAGCCAGCAGTTTGCGTAGCATGTTCAACACGCCATACAGCGCGCCGGTGGGTTCTCCAGCTTTCGTACTCAGGGCCGGCAGGGCATTGAAGGCCCGATGCAGCCAGGACGAACCATCCACCAGTACACAGGGTTTAGGCGTCGTCATCGTTCCCTTCCTTAATCTCAAGGCTGGTTGATCAGGCTCGCCAGACAGGCCGCGCCGAAACCATTGTCGATGTTCACGACGCCCACTCCACCAGCACACGAAGTCAGCATCCCGAGCAACGCCGACAACCCGCCGAAATTGGCCCCGTAGCCGACACTGGTCGGCACCGCGATCACGGGGCGGGCCACCAGTCCGGCCACCACGCTAGGCAACGCTCCTTCCATTCCGGCGATGACGATCACGACCCGCGCACTGCGAATCATGTCCAGCCGCGCCAATAACCGGTGTAGGCCAGCCACGCCCACATCGCTGATTCGTTCGATCCGGTTGCCGAACAACCGCGCGGTTTCCGCCGCTTCCTCCGCCACCGGCAAATCGGAAGTGCCGGCGGTGACGATGACGATGTAGCCGGCGGTCAGCGGCCGGTTGCGGCGTTGGATGACGATAGTGCGCCCAAGGGGGTTATAGCGGGCGGCAGAGCAGAGTTGCGCCACGGCTTCGTACATCTCCACCGTGGCGCGGGTGGCCAGGATGTCGCCATCACTTTCCAGCAGGGCGGCCACGATGGTTTTGACTTGGGCCACGGTCTTGCCGGCGCAATAGATCACTTCCGGATGACCGCGCCGCAGTTCCCGGTGGCTGTCGAGCACCGTCTCGCCCAGATCGCGGAACGGCAACTCCCGCAACCGGTCCACCGCCCCCTCGACCGCCAGTTCACCGGAACGGACTTGTTCCAGCAACGCCCGCAAGGATGTCTCATTCATGACTTTTTGCTCCATGCCTTGGAGGCAGCGATTGCCGATCCAGCCAATGGTTAGTGACCGGCTGGGTTTGTATCGCCGGCAACGCTTCGATAAGCTGCGCGATCAGGACATGGTCAGGCACCAAGCTGGGCCGGTCCCTCATCGCTTCGCCAAACGCGGGCAACCTTACCTGGGTTCCATTCCATGTTCAAAACGTTCACGACTTTTGCCGCGCTGAGCTTGGCCCTGTCCATTGGGTCCGGTTGCGCCAACGATCCATCCCCTTCACCTGACCAGTCTCAGCCTTCTTATCTCAATGACGATTGCAGCGCCCAGCGCCAGTACGAGAAAAAATCCTGCATCCCGGCGTCGGCGCCCCCACCGCCGGCGATCCTTGACTATGACTAAGGAGCACCGGAACCCTTTTCCAAGATGGGCACGTTGAAACTGCCCATCCGATAACCCTGTAAATCCAGGGTTATGTGATGGAAACCGCAATCGGTCAACGCCGCCGTCACCTGGTTGGCAATCGTTTCGTCCAGCAAGCGGGGATGCTCAGCCCGATCCATTTCGATCCGGGCCAGATCGTCATGGCAACGTACCCGCACCGTGCCAAAACCCAACGCGCGCAGCGCGGTTTCCGCCGCCTCCACCCGTCGCAGTCGTTCGGGCCGGACCTCGGCCCCGGGCGGCAGCCGGGTGAGCAAACAGGCCGAGGCGGGTTTGTCCCACACCGATAGGTTCAGGGCGCGGGCGTAACGGCGAACTTCGGCCTTGCCCAAGGCGGTTTCCAGCAACGGGCTGCGAATGGCCAACTCACGCAGGGCGCGCATCCCCGGCCGGTAGTCGGCGAGGTCGTCCTGATTACTGCCATCGGCCAGCCAGGCAAATCCCTCCTCGGTAGCGATGCTTTTCAGTTCGGCGAACAGGACCTGCTTGCAGAGGTAACAGCGGTCGGGCGGGTTATGGGCGATTGCCGCTGGCATCTGTAATTCCACCACGCGATGCCGCACGCCCAGTTGCGCGGTCAACGCCCTGGCGTCGGCGATTTCCCCGTTGACCATGTAGGGCGTCACTGCGGTTAGCGCCAGCACCCGGTCGTCCAGCGCCAACCGGGCCGCCGCCAAGAGCAAACTGCTGTCAAGGCCACCGGAGCAGGCCACCGCGACTGAGTGCAATCCACGCAGCAGTTCCAGCAGGCGTTGAAAGCCTGCCTCGGCCAGCGCAGTGGCGGTCATGGAGGTAACCGGGCCGGTTCCGGCGCCAGTTCGTGGCTCAACAACGCCTCTCGAACGGCGGCGTAGACGGCGTGAATCGGTACGCGATGTTCCAGCGCCAGCCGCTTGCAGTCTTCGTACTCCGGTTTGCCGCGCAACGGCCGGCCCTGGTGATGGGCGAGCTTGACGATGACCTCGCCGTAGCGGGTCGTCACGCGCAAAAGTTCCCGCGCCAGCGCGGTGCGAGTCACCGGGTGCTGACGCACGCCCAGGGTTGTCGTTTCGACCAGCAGTAATTCGGTCAGGGTCCGCCCCAGGTTCGGCGCGCATAATACGCTGAGCATGGTCGCTGGCCGGTTTTTCTTCATCAGGACTGGCGTCAGCCAGGCATCGTTCGCCCCCGCCGTGAACAGCCGTTCCAGCACATGGTCGTAGCACTCGGGGTTCATGTCGTCGATGTTGCATTCCAACACGCAAAATTCCCGCCGTTCTTCCGCGCTTTCGCGCTGCTCGCCCAGAAAAACCCGCAGCACGTTGGGAATGGGGCCGTCACGATGACCGATGCCGTAACCGATTCGGTGGATGATCAGTTCCGGGCGCGTCACGTACTCGTCCACGAAAGTCGTCAGCAGCGCCGCGCCGGTGGGTGTCGTCGCCTCGAAGGGGACCGCGCCCAGCGTGACCGGAACGCCTTTGAGCAATTCCAGGGTCGCCGGGGCGGGGGCTGGCAGCACGCCATGCTCGCAGTGCGCCAGGCCGCCGCCTAGCTCCACCGGCGAACACAGTACGCGATCCACATTCAGCCGGTCCAGGGCGACGATACCGCCGACAATGTCCACGATGGCGTCCAGAGCGCCCACTTCATGGAAGTGGATGCAATCCGGCGAGGTGTCGTGAATGTGAGCCTCAGCCTCGGCCAACCGGCGAAACACTGCAATGGCGCGTTCGCGCACCGAATCCCGCAGTGAACTGGCGCCGATGATTGCCTCGATTTGGCGCAGGTTGCGGTGCGCGGGTTGGTTCGGATCGGTGACCACGCGCACCTGGACGCCGAACACGCCTTTGCGACTGGCCCGCGTGGCCTGTATGCCATAGCCGTCCAAACCGAGTCCGGTCAGTTCGAGGACCAGTTCGTCGTAGTCCACGCCCAAGTCGAGCAGCGCCGCCAGGTGCATATCGCCGCTGATGCCGGCGAAACAGTCGTAGTACAGGATGCTCATCGCCGCCGCGCGCCCTTGGTGAACGGATGCCGGTCAAAATGGGAATTCACCTGGCGTCTCCTGGTTGAGGGGCTTGACAACGGGTCGCGCGGCCTGTTGCTGGATCGGATGACCGTCCACGTAAATCGCCCGGTGTGGCCGGGCCGGGCAAGCATTTTCGCAAGCGCCGCAGCCGACGCACAGCGTCTCCCGTACTTCCGGGATCGTCAAGCCGTCTCGGTAGGGGACCATGTGAACCGCTTTGGTGGGACAGTATTCGTCGCAAGCACCGCAAGCGGTATAGTCAGTGTATACGATGCAATTGTCGCGGACGAAGTGGGCCACGCCCATCTGGACGGTCTGCTTGGCGGCCAGAGCCAGCGGCTGGATCGCCCCGGTCGGACAAATCTGGCCACAGAGATGGCATTCGTAGCTGCAATAACCGCTGACATAGTCCATGTGGGGTTGCAGCAGACCGGACAGGCCGTAATCCAGCAACGCCGGTTGCAGCACGCCGTAGGGACAGGCGCTCACGCACAGATGGCAGGCGGTGCAAAGATCGTTAAAGCGAGCCAGATCGCCAATGCCGGGGGGCGCCACGGGCCAGGTCTTGCGATTGACTAGCGCGGTCGGGACGCGATTGTGGGGCTTGGCCTCGACCGGTGGCGAATTGGGCAGCGCCGCCCAGCCGACCAGCGCGGTCGCCGCGCCCCGCAACAAGGCCCGCCGCGATACTCCCTGCTCTCCTTTGGGGAGAGAAGCAGGGGGAGGGGCGTGAAGTGTTGTCAGCGCCGGTCGCGCGTAACCGATGCCGTGCGCTTCGCAGACCGTGATGCAGTTGAAGCAGGCCACGCAGCGGCTGAAATCGATCTCCTTGGTTTTCAGGCGGATACAGCCGGCCTTGCAGTGAATCGAGCATTGGGCGCAGATGAGACAGGCGTCCTTGGGAATCCGAATCTTGAAGAGGGCGAAACGCGAGACCAACCCCAGCAGCGCGCCCACCGGACAGAGCGTATTGCAGAACAGCCGGCCATGCCAGGCGCTCAGCCCGATCAGTCCGATCAGGAACAATACCGGAAACGCCAGCGTCGCCAGCGGGGGCGCTTTCCAGGTCAAGGGGAATGGTCCGTACAGCCCCAACGCTTCGAGCAACGATCCCACGCCGTTATGGACAACGACGTAGAGCGGTCGCAACAGATCACCGGCGATGCGGCCAAAATTGCTGAATGGGTCCAACAAGCTCAGCGCCAGCGCGCTGCCGCTCAGGAACAGGCCGACCGTCAGCGCCAGTATCCCATAACGCAGCGTATTGTACGGTTTCTGGGGTTTGAACTTGATCTTGCGTGGTTTGCGCAGCTTGTCGGCGATGTGGATGATGAGGTCCTGCACGGTGCCCAGCGGGCAGATCATCGAGCAGTACACCCGACCGAACAGCAGGGTCAGCCCCAGCACCAATAAAAACCCAGTGGCGATCAGGGCGAAGGTCTGGGTGAAGTTCAGCAGCGACGGCACGAACTGCGGATAGCGCACGGCCTGCGCGAGCGGCGGGCCGAACCGTTCGAAATCCACGAATAACAACGTCGTCAGCGCCAGGAAGATCAGCGAAACCACGACCCGGATTTTTTTGAGCCACCTCTGATTCATGGCCGCCTGCTCTCAATCCCTCGCTGGTTTCGGATGAGGTGCGATTAAGATGAACCTTCGACGTTCGGCGGCGTTTCCGGCAAGCCGGTTCCTTCGTACAGTTCCGCCAATCGAATCGTCAGACCGGCGCAGGGCAGGGTTAATTCCGCCTGTGGATCGCTGAAGACTGCCCAACGCCAGTTGCCGCCTTCCCGCCAATGCAGGGTGGCGCCGATCCGGTCTTGCTCCAACAGCAGATAGGCTTGCAGGCTGTCCAGCCGGGCGTAAGCGAACAGCTTTTCCCGTTGATCGATCCGAGCGGTCCCGCTGGAGAGCACTTCGACGAGCAAGCAGGGGCGGGTGCGGTGGTACGGATCACGGTCAGTAGGGTCACAGCAAACCATCAGGTCGGGGTAGTAGAAAATCTCCACCCCCAGTTCCTTGAGATGCAACTTGACGTCGGCGACGAATACCTCGCAAGGCGAGCCACGCAAGTGCCCCATCAACCGGCTGGCCAAATTGAGAGTAATTCGATTGTGCCGGGCGCTGGCCCCGGCCATGGCGTAAATTTCGCCGTTGATATACTCGTGCTTGATCTCGCTGCGTTTCTCGAACGCAAGATAGTCTTCAACGGATAGCCAGCGAGGTTGGAGTTGCGCGGACATCGGTTTGCGCTCCTTGGGAGATTAAAGCACGATCCGTCGAATCGTCAGATTCTCCAAATCCTTGCGGCCCACGCCCATCTCGTGCGCGAGATGGATATAGCCCACCGTGTCCGGTTCCAGTCCGAACAGTTTGGCCGCCGCCGCATCCGCCGTCACCAGATCGGTTGAGAGCAACAGCGAGCGCTGGTTGGCGACATCCGCCGCCGACACCCCGCGTGGCCCGTGGCGCATCAGTACGTTATAGGCATCCACCACGTTCAAGTCGGGCTTGCGGTAACTGGCGAAGTCGGCGATGCATTGGTGCAGATCGTTGGAATGCCACTCACCGCGGTCCCAAACCACGCCCATCAGGTTCTTCATCGCCACCGTCAAGGTGGCCCCGCCGTGGCTTTTGAGCACTGGAACGTTGATGAATACATCGGCTTGCAACACCAATTCGTGCTCCTTGGCTTCGCGCAATCGGCGACCCTTAGGTACCGCGACCGTCTGAAAATAGCCTTCGCTGTTGCCCGGCGCCAGTTTGCCACCGGCGTCCTTCACCGCTTGCTCGATACCGCTGGTGCGATAACTGTCGCGCCAGCCATCGCAGGTGTGATCGAACACGTAAACTTCTTTCGCTCCGGCTTGCCGGCAGTGCTCGATGATGCGGCGAACCAGACGCGGGTTGGTATTGGCGGCCCGCTCCGGCGGCACGTTCCAGCCGATGTTGGGTTTGACCACCACGGTTTGGCCCTTTTTGACGAAGCGCCCCATCCCCCCCATGGCCTGAATGCCGCTGTCGAACAGCGCCTCCGGTTCGCCATTTTTGACCGCCGTCAAGGCCGGCGGCTCGGTTGTGGCCTCGCCCGCCCAAAGCAGACGCCCAACACCACCCAGCGCCAGACCGGCGCCGGTCCATGCCCCCGCGCCGAGGGCCTTGAGCACGGTTCTACGTTGCATGGCGGGATTCCTCCACAAGCAAGAATAATGGTGGTCTTCGGGTCGAAACCACCCCGACGCTTCGCGCCATCCCTCCTTGACTCAAGGAGGGATGGCGTGAAAACCGACTCAGAACCGGAACCGGCGCAGAATGGTAAGCGACGATAGCGCGCCGACCAGTTTGCGATCCGATCCCACCACCGGCAAGCGCAGATATCCCTCCGACAGCAGTTTCAGCGCGTCGAGCAACGGCGCTTCCGGATCGACCACTGGATGAGCGTTGGCGAAATCGCCGACCTTGCGGTGCAGGTGCGGTATCAGGCGGTTGTCGACGTCGGCGGCGGTTTCCTTTTCGGCCTCATCGGGCAATTGCGGTTCCGACGGCATCAGTAACTTGGAGAAGGCGAACGAGGTGATGGTGCCGACGAACTCGCCGCGTTCGTTGACCACCAGCAAATCCTGCATGTGTTTGCTGACCATCAAGGCCAGCGCTTCCGACAGCGGTGCCGTGTCGTAAACGACCGTGGGCGAGGTCATCATGTAATGTTTGCACTTCATTCTGGTTCTCTCCTGGTTGCGTGCCCGATGAAAGCGCATTGACGCGCCTTCGGTGGGGTGGAAACGGATGGCTCGCAACCACCGCCCTCCCCGTGGCCAACCCCGCACGGAGCCAAGCCTGGGAATTGCTGGATTCGCGAGGCTTCAATTTAGGGTATTATTAACCAAATATGCGCTTGCTGTTCAGGTGTTGGCGCATCGAAAATTCCCAGGGCGATTTCCGATCCCCACACTCGTCGCACGGGTGTCAGCCACCGGCGACCGTCCACCTCGCGAACGGTTTTACCCCCGCCATCCTGGAAGAAAAACCCATATAATAAAGGAGATTTTTTGTTAGGCTTGGTCGCCACGCGGGTGGCCGAGCCACCAACGCGACGCTGGCCGCGCGTGGCTGGCGCCGAGTCCAGACAATCCGTGGAGACCTTTATGACTGTGGCAATCATATCGCTGGTGGCTGGCCTGCTGGGTCTGGTCGCCGCCGCGATGCTGTATCGCTGGATCGTCCAGCAATCCACCGGCGACCCGCTCATGGGTTCCATCGCTGATGAGATCCATCTGGGCGCAATGACCTACTTGCGAGCGCAATACACCAAGATCGGTATCTTTGCCCTGGTGGTGGCGATGCTGCTGTCCATGCAGCATGGCTTCGGCACCAGCGTGGCGTTTCTGATGGGCGCGCTGACCTCGGCCCTGGCCGGCCTGGTCGGGATGCAGGCGGCGACTAAGGCCAACGTCCGCACCACCGCCGCGGCGCGGGAACAGGGCGCGGGCGCGGCGCTGCTGATGACCTTCAACGGCGGCGCGGTCATGGGCCTGGCCGTGGCCAGCTTCGGGCTGCTGGGCTTGGGCGTCCTGTTCTTCGTGCTGTCCACCAAACTTGCTGTCGATCCCAACTCGGCGTCCACCATCTGGGGCTTCTCGATGGGGGCTTCGTCCATCGCCTTGTTCGCCCGGGTCGGTGGCGGCATCTTCACCAAGGCCGCCGACGTCGGCGCCGATCTGGTCGGCAAGGTCGAGGCCGGCATTCCCGAGGACGATCCGCGTAATCCTGGCGTCATCGCCGACAATGTGGGCGACAACGTGGGCGACATCGCCGGCATGGGCGCCGACATCTACGAATCCTATGTCGGCGCCATGGTGGCGGCCATCACCCTGGCGGCGACCGCCACCGCCACCGATTTGACTCACCACTTCGGCGATAGCGTCAGCCGCCCGATGCTGCTGGCGTTACCGTTGGCGCTGGCAAGTATTGGTCTGGTCTCCTCGCTAGTGGGCATCTATGGCATGTCCGCTTTCAAGAAGCAGGGACCGGAACGGGCGCTGGCGATCTCCGAGTTCAGCGCCGCCGGGTTGTTTCTGTTGCTGACGCTGCTGACGATGGTCATTTTCGGTTACGGCTGGTCGCTCTTTGCCGCGATCATCGCTGGTAATCTGGCCGGCATCGCCATCGGCCGGGCGGCCTGGTACTACACCTCGTCCAAGCCGGTGACCAGGATCATCAACGCTTCCAAAACCGGGCCGGCGACCAACATCATCACCGGGCTAGCGGCGGGCATGGAGAGCTGCGCGGTACCGATCCTGGTCATCGTCGCGGCGATCTTCGTCGCCTACCAGGCCGCAGGCCAGTACGGCATCGCCGTTTCCGCCGTGGGCATGCTGGCGACCGCTGGCGTGACCATGACCATCGACGCCTCCGGACCGATCTCCGACAATGCCGGCGGCATTGCCGAAATGTCACACCAGCCGCCAGAAGTACGCGCCATCACCGACCATCTCGACGCCATCGGCAACACCACCGCCGCCACCGGCAAGGGTTTCGCCATCGGCTCGGCGGCGTTGACCGCGCTGGCGCTGTTCGTCGCCTACAAGGAAGCGGTCGAACTGACGATCGGCAAGCCCGTCATCATGGACATCACCGAACCGCGCGTCGTGATCGGCGTGCTGCTGGGTGGCATGGTGGTGATGCTGGCCGCGGCGATGACCATGAGCGCGGTGGGCCGGGCGGCGATGGAGATGGTGACGGAAATCCGCCGTCAATTCCGCGAAATTCCCGGCTTGCTGCAAGGCACCGCCAAGCCCGATACCGCCCGCTGCGTGACGATCTCGACCGACGCGGCGCTGCGCGAGATGATCGCGCCGGGCCTGATGGCCGTGGTGGCGCCCGTTATCGTCGGCTTCTTCCTGGGGCCGATGGCGCTGGGCGGCCTGCTGCTCGGTTCGATGCTCACCGGTGTGGTGATGGCGCTATTGATGGCTAACGCCGGCGGCGCCTGGGACAACGCCAAGAAGGCCATCGAAGGCGGCGAACTCAAGGGCGAACGCAAGGGCGGCGACGCCCATGCGGCGGCGGTCATCGGCGATACCGTGGGCGATCCCTTCAAGGATACCAGTGGTCCGGCCATGAACATCCTGATCAAACTACTCTCCGTCGTTTCCCTGATTCTCGTACCGTTCATCGCCAATCGCTAGGCTTTCCCAGCCCCCTTCCCCACCTGGGAAGGGAACTACCAGACGAACCTCATTTCGGGGGGCTGGCGAACGCGGCCGCCAGTTGGTCCAAACCACTGACTACCCTGTCCGGTTCCACCTCCCAGGGATCGAACACGGCCTCCGGCTGGCGTTTGACCCAGGCGGCGCGCAAGCCGGCGGCCTTGGCCCCGATCACATCCCAGGCATTACTGGATACCAGCCAGGTCTCGGCCGGCGCGCGCCCGGTTCGCCGCGCCAGATATTCATAGACCGCCGGATCGGGTTTGAACGTGCGCAAGTCGTCCACGCTGACCACGTCCTCCAACAGCGGCAATACCCCAGCGTTGGCCAGCAGTGCCCGAATGCTGGTTTCGACGCCGTTGCTGAACGCGACCAGCCGATGACCTTGCGCCTTGAACGCGGTCAGGCTGGCGGCGACCTCCGGGAATAGCGGCAGGTACAGATAGGCTTCCAGTAACCGGTCTTGGTCGGATTCCGGCAGTTCACACTGCAAGGTGCGTTGGGTGTAACGCAATGCTTGCCGGGTGCAAACGTCGAAATCAACGTAGCGTCGCATCAAACCACGCCGAAACGAATACTCCAGTTGTTTGCTTCGCCACAGCTCGGCAAACCGGCCGGCCTGTTCGCCGACCAGCGCCCGCAACGGTTCGGCCATCGCCAGTGGATCCACCAGCGTGCCGTAGACATCGAATCCCAAGGCGTAAAACGTTTCCACAATGTCCTCTCTGTCCAAGCTGATTGATTGCCCACCGCCTGGCTTGATCCGCCCAGGTGCCCGCAACCGTCGGCGGCAACCAGGCCGCCAGAAAAGTCACGCCGCCCGCAGGAGTGAATGACTCCCAGCCGGCGCGAACCGCTCAGGCTTGGGGTGTACAGGCTGCCCGAGAACAGCGGAGAATCGGAGTCATGAGGATACCCGCCCAGCGTAACGCTCCCGAATCGGGAGGATGCAGCGCCGACGAACCGACCACCAGCGGTCCCAAGGCATACATCACAGGATAGTTCACGGCGGTTTCGCGCACCGCCGTAAGCGCGGAGGTCAGCGTTTTTTCAGGATGCGCGCGCCGCATGCTTGCGCGCTTATTTCAGCGGGGGATTGTGATGCAACATATCGGCCAAAAGCTAAATCCTCATTTCATAACCCCAACTCCCCCCACAACCTGTCTATTCGCCGCTTCACCTCCACGCTCATCATCAATGGCCGACCCCATTCGCGCGTAGTCTCGCCGGGCCATTTATTCGTGGCGTCGAAACCGATCTTGGAACCCAACCCGGAAATGGGCGAGGCGAAATCCAGATAATCAATCGGCGTGTTTTCGATCATGACGGTGTCCCGCGCCGGGTCCATGCGCGTCGTCATCGCCCAGATCACGTCCTTCCAGTCACGGGCGTTCACCTCCTCGTCCACCACGATCACGAACTTGGTGTACATGAACTGGCGCAGGAACGACCACACGCCCAACATCACCCGCTTGGCGTGGCCCGGATACTGTTTGCGCATGGTCACCACCGCCAGCCGGTAGGAGCAACCCTCCGGCGGCAGATAAAAATCCACGATTTCGGGAAACTGCTTTTGTAGAATCGGTACGAACACCTCGTTCAGCGCCACGCCGAGGATAGCCGGCTCGTCCGGCGGTCGACCGGTGTAAGTGCTGTGATAGATCGGATTCTCCCGGTGGGTGATACGGTCGACGGTGAACACCGGAAAGCGGTCCACCTCGTTGTAGTAGCCGGTATGGTCGCCGAAAGGCCCCTCCAGCGCGGTCTCGCCGGGCTGAATCCGCCCTTCCAGCACGAATTCGGCGCTAGCCGGCGCTTGCAGATCGTTTCCAAGGCATTGCGCCAGTTCGGTGCGCGATCCGCGCAACAGGCCGGCGAAGGCGTATTCCGACAGATTGTCCGGTACGGGCGTCACCGCCGCGAGAATGGTGGCGGGGTCCGCGCCCAGCGCCACCGCCACCGGAAACGGTTCACCGGGGCGAGCCTGCTGCCAGTCGCGGAAATCCAGCGCCCCGCCCCGATGCGCCAGCCAGCGCATGATCACCTGGTTGCGACCGATCACTTGCTGGCGATAAATTCCCAAATTTTGGCGCGGCTTGTTCGGTCCCCGCGTGACGACCAGCCCCCAGGTGATCAGCGGCCCGGCATCCTCTGGCCAGCAGTGTTGCACCGGCAAGCTTGATAAATCGACGTCCGCGCCTTCGATCACTCGCTCCTGGCACGGCGGACGTCCGACCTTCTTTGGCGCCATGTCCAGCACTTTCTTGAAAACCGGCAGTTTCTCCCAGGCATCGCGCAGACCCTTGGGCGGTTCGGGTTCCTTCAGGAATGCCAGCAGTTTGCCGACCTCGCGCAACGCTTCCACATTCTCCGCGCCCATGCCCAGCGCCACCCGGCGCGGCGTACCGAACAGATTACCCAGCACCGGAATCGCATGACCCTTGGGATGCTCGAACAGGATCGCCGGTCCGCCCGCGCGCAATACGCGGTCGCAAATCTCGGTCATCTCCAGCTTCGGATCCACGACGACCGAAACGCGCCGCAGTTCGCCAAGCCGCTCCAATTGAGCGATAAAGTCGCGCAAGTCCTTGTATTGCATAAATCATCTCTTACAGGGATCGGGAAGAAGCCGAATGAAACGGCTGGAGTGGGCATTCTAACAGCGGAGTAAACTGGCGTATCCGGTCATGGCAACTTAGACTTGCCAAAGGGTGAACCCAGCCCGTGTGGAATGGCAATACCGCCTTCCATTCCCACCCTTGTTCCCCCGCGTCCTGCCCCATACCGGGAGATGACATGAAATTTCTGCTCCGCGTCGCGGCGGCCATCGATGCGATCAATACAGCGATCGGTCGCGCGATGGTCTGGCTGATCCTGTTCTGCTGCTTGACGAGCGCTGCCGCCGCCACCCTGCGCTACGTGTTCGACTGGGGTTCGAACGCCCTGCTAGAAGCGCAGTGGTTCATGTTCGGGCTGGTATTCCTGTTCTGCGCGGCCTGGACCTTGCGGGAAGGCGGCCACGTCCGCATTGACATTCTTTACGTCAAGCTGCCACCGGTCGCACGGGTCTGGATTGATGTCGTCGGCGGACTCTTGTTCCTGTTACCGGTCTGTTTGCTGATTGCCTACGATTCCTGGAATTTTTTTCTGATTGCCTATCGGACTGGCGAAGCGTCGTCCAATCCCGGCGGCCTGATCTGGTGGCCGATCAAGCTGGCGATTCCTGTCGCTTTCATTCTGCTGAGCCTGCAAGGATTGTCCGAAACGATCAAGAACATCGCCGTGCTGACCGGCGACCGGCCCATGCCTCACCTCAGGAGCGGGCACTGACATGGCCGAATTCTTGATCGCCAACATGGCGCCGATCATGTTCTCGGCCCTGATCGTGTTCCTGTTGATCGGCTATCCGGTCGCGTTTTCGCTGGCGGCGGTCGGCATGGTCTTCGGCCTGCTCGGCATCGAACTCGGCCTGCTGACTCCCAACCTGCTGCAAGCGTTCCCGGATCGGGTGTTTGGCATCATGAAGAACGAAATCCTGTTGGCGGTGCCGTTCTTCACCTTCATGGGGCTGGTGCTGGAGCGCAGTGGCATGGCCGAGGATTTGCTGGACACCATCGGCCAGTTGTTCGGCAGCGTGCGTGGTGGGCTGGCCTATGCGGTGATTCTGGTCGGCGCGCTGCTGGCCGCCACCACCGGGGTGGTCGCCGCTTCGGTCATCGCCATGGGCTTGATCTCATTGCCGATCATGCTGCGCTATGGCTACGACAAGGCGTTGACCTCCGGCGTGATCGCTGCTTCCGGTACTCTGGCGCAGATCATCCCGCCCTCGCTAGTGCTGATCGTGATGGCCGACGTCCTGGGCCGCTCGGTGGGCGACATGTACAAAGGGGCTTTCATTCCTGGCCTTATCCTGACCGGGCTTTATATTCTGTGGGTGTTGCTGAACAGCATCTTCCGGCCACACGCTACCCCCGCGCTGCCGCCGGAAGCGCGCACTCGGCGCGGTTGGGCGCTGGCCTGGCGAGTGGTCGTGGCGATGGTTCCGCCGCTGCTGTTGATCTTTCTGGTGCTGGGCAGCATCTTCATTGGCTGGGCTACCCCCACCGAGGGCGGCGCGTTGGGAGCCGTCGGCGCGGTGGCGCTGGCCTTGGGCAGGGGCAAGATGAACCGCGGGTTGCTGGTCGAGGCCATGACCGCCACCGCCAAGGTGACCAGCTTTGTGATTTTCATCCTGATCGGTTCGAGTGTGTTCAGCCTGGTGTTTCGCGGCGTCAACGGCGATCTGTGGGTGGAACATCTGCTGCTCAATCTGCCCGGTGGACAACTGGGCTTTCTGGTCGTGGTGAACGCGCTGGTATTTCTGCTGGCGTTTTTCCTGGATTATTTCGAGATCAGCTTCATCATTCTGCCGCTGCTGGCCCCGGTCGTGGAGAAACTGGGCATTGACCTGGTCTGGTTCGGCATCCTGATGGCGGTGAACATGCAGACTTCGTTCCTGCACCCGCCGTTCGGTTTCGCCCTGTTTTTCCTGCGCAGCGTGGCTCCGCCGACGGTGCGCACCAGCGATATCTACTGGGGCGCGATTCCGTTCGTGGCGATTCAGGTGTTGGTCGTGACGCTGATCATCCTCTTCCCGTCGCTGGTCACCATTGGCCTTGACCGTCCGACGCATTCCGGCGAACCGACGCCGGTACAAATCCTGGCGCCGCAGGACGAACCAGGCACCGGTGCCGATTCACCGCCAGAGGATGCGGCCGATCTGTTCAAGCGGATCGCGCCCAAACGCCAGGAGTAGACTTGAACACCATGGCCTCAAAAACAAGAGGCTGGAAATCGCTGCTGGTTATCGCATCGGTTTGATGAAGCAGCAGTGGATTTGGCAAAGTTCGTGGAGCGGCCATGTCGAAACAACATCCGATTATCGCGATCACCGGCTCGTCCGGAGCGGGCACCTCGACAGTGCGGGTCGCGATGGAACATATCTTCCGACGGGACGGTTTCAAGGCGGTCGTCATCGAGGGCGACAGCTTCCATCGCTATGATCGGCTGGAGATGCAGCGGCAGGTCGAGTGCGCGCTTCGAGAAGGCCGCCATCTGAGCCATTTCGGCCCCGAGGGCAACCTGTTCGACCGGCTGGAAACGCTATTCATGGAGTACGGCGAGCACGGCGGTGGACTGCGGCGCTATTATCTGCACGACCTTGAAGCCGCGACCCGCCATGGTCAGGAACCGGGCACCTTCACCCCATGGGAGCCGGTGCCGCCCACCACCGATCTGCTATTTTACGAGGGCTTGCATGGCGGCGTGGTCACGGACAAGGTGAACGTTGCCCGCCACGTGGACCTGCTGATCGGCGTGGTGCCGATCGTCAATCTGGAATGGATTCAGAAGATTCACCGCGACACCGCCGAGCGGGGTTATAGCCAGGAGGCGGTGACCGAGAACATCCTGCGGCGGATGTACGACTACACCCATTACATCGTGCCCCAGTTCTCGCTGACCGATATCAACTTTCAGCGAGTGCCCACGGTGGATACCTCCAATCCGTTCACCGCTCGCGACATCCCGACGCTGGACGAAAGCTTCGTGGTGATCCGGTTCAAGAGCTCCCAGCGGAAGATCCAACCGGACTTTCACTATCTGCTCAGCATGGTCCACGACTCGTTCATGTCCCGCCGCAATACCATCGTGGTGCCAGGCGGCAAGATGGGTTTCGCCATGGAAATCATCCTGCAACCGCTGATCGAACGGCTGGTGCGTCGGGAGTACTGAAGCGTGCTCAGCGGGTCGCCGCCGGCAGGGTGATGACGGCGATGCCCGCGAGGGTCAAAATGCCTCCCAGCACCAGTTTCCAGGTCAGGACGTCGCCCCATAGCAGCACGCCGAACACCACCGCCAATACCGGCGACAGCAGCATCAGCGGGGTGGTGGCGCTGACCGGGTAGCGACCGAGCAGGTAATAAACGATCCCGTGGCCGATCAGCGAGGCGCCGATGGCGGAGTAGACCGGCGCGGCCAGTTCCAGGGCGGTCGCGGTGCGCACGGCGTCCCACTGGCCATGTTCGAACAGCAGCGACAACAGCGCCAGCGCTGGCGTGGCGCACAATGCGATCCAGGCTTGCAATACGAACACGCTGACCCCGTGTAGTTGCCGCATTTGAATCGTGGCGACCGCCATCGCCGCTGCCCCGGCGGTGATCAGCAGCAGAGCGTCGAGATGCTGAAAGACGATGGGGTCGAAACCGATCACCAGCACGCCGCCGAAGGCGGAGGCGATGCCGGTCAATCGCCGCCGATCCAGGGTTTCGCCCAGCCAGACCACGGCCAGCAGCGCCGAAAAGGGCACATACAACTGAGCGACGATGGCGACCGAGGAAACGTCGCCACTGGCGCCAAGCCCCAGGAAGATCAAGGTGAAGTGCAGCATGCCCTGCATCAGGGCGATGCTGAGCACCCCACGCATCCGGCCCGGAATCCAACGCAGGAACGGCAGCAGCGCTAGCAACAGCACGGCGAAGCGCAGCGCCGTGAACAGCAACGGTTGGAAATGGGTGACCCCCGCCTTGCCGGCGATGAAATTGAACGCCCAGGCAACGTTGGCTAGCAGCGCCAGCAAGAGATCGCCAGGGTTCAGACCGCGCGGCGGGGTGATTGGGGAGGGGCTCAGGTTTCCTCCCGCCGTCGCCAAGTGTCGAATGCGCGCAGAAAGCGGGCGTCCAGTTCCGCTTCCGCCTTGGCGGGCAATGCCCCGGTCAGACACCATTGTTCCTGCAATCGGCGAGGATCGTAAATCGCATCCGCCTTGGTGGCGCCGCCGGCCAGCGACGCCGACAGCCGGGCAACCTGATATTCCATCCGCAACGCGGCGAATTCGGGCGGTGATTCCAGGCCGGCGACAATTTCCATGCACACGCACCAGATACGCTTGCGTTCCAGGTTCTGTTCCAGGCTGGCGCGCAATGCCGACGCCGCAGGGAGATCGGTATCGCTCAGCGCCCGAACGACGGTGGTAAACCGCTGCCGTATCGGTTCCAGCAACGCCGTTGGTAATTCAGGCGAAGTTTCCCAGACCTCTTGCGCCTCGGTCAGCGCGGCCACCGAATCCGCAGACGGGTCCGCTAGCAGAGCTTCCAGTTGGGCGCACAACCGGGCGCGCTGGTACAGGCGCTGGAACAGTTGTCGGGCGTTGTCCCGCCGCAGGGCTTGCTCGTGGCGAGCGAACTGGCGCAGGGCAGACTCAAAGCGCTGGTCGAGCGCGCGTTGCTCGGTTCTGGGCACCGGGCCAGTGGCTTCCCATTCCTGTTGGATGGTTTGCAACCGCGCGCGCGCCTCGGCCAATTGTTCGGGGTTGACAGTCGTCAGCGCCTCGATTTCCGCGCACAGCTCCCGCTTGTGCTGCAAATGATTCTGCCGCTCGGTGTCGGCGGCCTGTTGTTCGGTCTGACGGCGGGCGAACACCACATCGCAAGCGGCGCGAAATTCTTTCCACAACGCCTGTTCCTGGCGGGGCAGGGCCTGTACGGTGGGGTGCCATTCGGCCTGCGCCCTTTTGGTGGTCTCGATGGCGGCGCGCAGGTCGGGGCTTTCCGCCAGAACCCGAACCTGCTGGATCAGTTGCTGGCGGCGTTGAAGTTCGCGGTTGCGTTCGGCGTCGAGGCGCTCGTCCAACTGGCGCAGAACCCGCTGGAATCGGCGATCCAGGGTTTTACGGTCGGTGCGGTTGACGGGTCCGATCTTGTACCAGTGCTCCTGGGCGCGGCGGCGTAACCGGTCGGCCTCGCGCCAGTCCACCCTTGGCCAGTCGGCGGTCGCTTCAAACTGCTCCAACTGGTTGCAAAGCGCCTGTTTCTTTTCGAGGTTCTGGTGCCGTTCCTGGGCCTGGGCCTCGAAATAGGCCTGACAGGGCGCGTAGGCGCGTTCGCAGGCGGTATTGAAGCGCTTCCACAGCGTCTTGGGCGCGGCGCCTTCGTGGTGATCGAGTTCCTTCCAGGCTTCGCGGACCTGCTGAATCTGCTGGGCGATCTCGGCCGGTGCGGCTTCCAGACCAACCAGGCTTTCGGCGGTGACGCATAGCTGCTCCCGCGCCTGGTGAGCGCCCCAGCGACGCCAGTCGCGCAATTCGCCGAGGCGACCGGCGCAAGCCTGCAAGCGCTCCTCGATCCCGGCCATTTGCGCCCGGCTTAGGCCAATGTTGTGTTTGAGCCGGTGGCGGACCTGGTCCTGAAACTGGGTGGCTTGTTGCAGTTCGCCGTTTTCGGCCGCGGTTTCAAGCTGGCTGGCGAGTTCCTGCAACTCCCGCCATTCCTGGTCGCGCTGCTGGACTTGTCGTTGCAGGCGCGCGCGCAGTTGGTCCAACAGGCCATCGAAACGGCTTTGCAACCCCTGAGTCAGAGCGGGGATTTCGGGATGTTCCAACCCTTCCCAACGCTGGCGCAGAGTCTTGATCTCGGTTTCGTGAACCGCGCTGGGTTGCCGGAGCAGAGTTTCAGTCTGTTGCAACACTTCGCGCAGACGTTCGGCGCGGGCGTGGTTACGGTGCAGGGCGCGGTCCTGTTCGTGAATCTCCAACTCCAGTTGCCGGAACCGCTCGCTCAACCGTCGGGTTTCGGCATCCTGGGCAGGACCGAGGTGATTCCACGCCGCTGGCGCTTCGCAGGTGGCGTGGCGGATTGCCACCTGAAGTTCGGCGCTGGGTTCGGTCTCCTGGCGGAGCCGTTCCAGCAGGGTTTCCAACGTGGCGATCAGTTCCAGCCGCTGACCGCGCCGACCGGCGCTGGCCTGGCGTTCGGCCAAAAACCGAGCGCGCGCCTGGGTATAGCGTTCTCGCAATGTGGCCGGCGCGGTGGCCTCCTGATTACGCCATTCCTGTTCCAGTTTGGGGAACCGCCCGGCATTACCGCCGCTCTCGCCGTCCCAGCGCAGATTTTCCATCTCGACGCATAGCCGCTCGCCGTGAACGGCGCGCTCCTGTTCGGCGGCCAGGGCATCCAGGCGTTCCCGCGCCCGGCGGTAGAGACGTTTGTCGCGGTTGCGGTTGTGGCGGGCGATCTGGTCGAGCAGAGCAGGATCGTGAACGCGCTCCAACGCCGCCAGCCGCACGTCGGGATGGGAATTTTCCCGCGCGATATCGGCCAGTTCCGATTCCGTCTCGATCCGTTCCAGCAGGGTCAGCCGCAGTTCCGGTTCGGTGGCGTGACGCAGCAGGTAAGCCGTCAGCTCGGTATCCGACTCGCGCCGCAGTCGCTCCAGGCGGTCGGCCAGCGCCGGACCGCTAGCGACCTGGCCGGCTAACAGGGCGCGGTAACGCTCGGCGGCGGCGGCGCGCACGCCAGTATCGTTGTCCTCGCGGGCGATGAGGCCGAGCAGGTCGAGATCGCCGAGGCGTTCCAGCCCAGCGCGACGCACGCTGGGATCAGGATCCTGCCGGGCCAGTTCGCGCAGCGTCGGGTCGGTGTTTTCCAGTTCCCGCAGAGCCTGTTTGCGGGTTTCGGGGTCGGCGTGTTGCCACTTGGGCTTGAGGAAGCGGCTCAGGATCATGGGATGGTTACGGGACTCTGAAGGGGGGTTGGCGCTGCCAGCCTCGGCGGGGCGGGCCATCGGATCAGAAACAGATTTAATGGGTTACTTTATCATAACAGCGGCGCTGGGGGCGGGTTGCGCATGCGGGTTGGGCGCGGTTGGATAAAAGCGCCGCTTAGGGTGTTTACACTAGTTTTCACTGCTAGGATGAGCAGCATGATCCCTCGGAACCCAGGCAAACTACTTGAAGGAGTACACCGTGAGTCATGATACCGAAAAACCGGCGCCCGAATCCGTGGCCGACCAAATCCGAGCCGTAGTGGACAAGGCCCAGGAAAAAGCGGGCGAGGTAGTGGATTCGCTGGTCAAGGAAGGCGAGAAATTGCGCGATCAAACGCGGAAGCTGGCGGAAGAAAAGGTAGGCGAAATGAAAGGGCGAGTCGAGGAAGTGCGCGATATGGTTGAAGGAGCCAAGACCAAGGCGGTTGATACGTTGGACAATCTGGAGCAGTTGTTTGAGGAACGGGTCGCGCGCGCCCTGAAGCGGTTGGGAGTGCCGAGCCGCGATGATTTACAGAGCATCGCCAAGCGATTGGAAGAGATGAATGCGCTGATTCGAAAGTTGACCGAGGATCGCGCGGTCGCCGACGGGACCGCCCCGCCGGTAGCGCGGGACGATCTGAAGCTGATCAGCGGAATCGGGCCAGTGTTGGAAGGCAAGCTCAATGGCGCGGGCATTACCACTTACCAGCAGATTGCGGCGCTGACCGATGACGAGATCGAACGACTCGAGTCGGACGTCATCAATTTTAGCGGCCGCATTCACCGCGACGATTGGATCGGCCAAGCCAAGACTTTATATCTCAAGAAGTATGGCAAGACGATCTGAATAAATCTAAATGGGCCGGCGAGGCAGGGGCAAAGGGGCCGCCGTGGGCCGCAAGGCCGGGTGGCCCCATTCGTTTGGGTGGGTTCAGGCGTTGAGGTCGGGGATGAGTTTGCTTTCCAAATGCGCGATCATGTCCTTAAGCAGGAGCTTGCGCTTTTTCAGCCGTTTCAGTTCCAATTCGTCAACCAAGGGGTCCTTGACGAGGCGGGTGATGACGTCATCCAGGTCGCGGTGCTCGACGCGCAGTTCGACGAGCCGATGCTTGTAATTTTCGATTTCACGGGTCTCCATAGTGAGGGTTCTCCGAGGAAGGGCGGTCGATGTGGGCTGGCGGGCCGGGATCAGGGCACCGCGCCGCGATTTAAACGGTAATGGTCAAGATAGTCGGGGAGTCTAGCCCCCTGTCCGGTCTCCGGCAAGGTATCCCTCTGGCGCCGCCGCGCCGGTTTCGGCTAAAGTCACCCGCCCACGCGAACGGTTCCAGAGAGTGACGATGACGGCGGCGGTTAGAAAACAACAGACTCATTTCAACAAGCTCCAAAAGCGCCTGCGACGGAATGTGGGCCGCGCCATTCAGGATTTCAACATGATCGAGGACGGCGACCGGGTGATGGTCTGCCTGTCTGGCGGCAAGGATTCCTTCGTCCTGCTTGACATCCTGCGCAATCTCCAGGCGCGGGCGCCGGTGCGGTTCGAGTTGGTGGCGGTCAATCTCGACCAGAAGCAGCCCGGCTTTCCCGAACAGGTCCTGCCGGATTATCTGCGCGGCATCGGCGTCCCTTTTCACATCATCGAGCAAGACACCTACCGCATCGTCAAACGGGTGATTCCCGAAGGCAAGACGACCTGCGGGCTGTGTTCGCGGCTGCGGCGCGGGATTCTCTATACCTTCGCCGCCGAGCACGGCATGAGCCGGATCGCCTTGGGCCATCACCGCGACGACATTCTGGAAACCCTGTTTTTGAATCTGTTCCACGGTGGCAAGCTCAAGGCCATGCCACCGAAGTTGCTGAGCGACGATGGCCGCCACGTGGTGATCCGGCCATTGGCTTACTGTCGGGAGCGCGACCTCGCTGCCTACGCCGAGGCGCGGCAATTCCCGATTATTCCCTGCAACCTGTGTGGCTCGCAGCCGAACCTGCAACGACAGGCGATCAAGGCCATGCTGCGGCAATGGGAAAAACAGTTTCCAGGCCGGGTGGAAAATCTCTTCGCCGCGCTCCAGAACGTGGCCCCCTCACATCTGGCCGATGCCCGGCTGTTTGATTTTGCTGGACTCGGTTCCCGCACGGGTGGTCAAGCCCCGGCCTGGTTGCCCGGCGGAGGCGAGGAAGCGGAGGACGACGCGGACGAAGAGGAGACCAACGCACCGGTCAGCGCCGTACCGATGGTGGAGACCAGAGTCCCTCTCCCGCCAATCCGGCGGGTTTGACGCTGTTTGAAATTCACTGCTATCGTTTCTTTACCTCCAAAAATTTCGCTAGAAGGATGTCGCTGCATGAAAAAACAACTATTGACTTTGGTCGCGGCGGTCGGGTTGGTACTGGGCGGTGGCGTGGTCCACGCGGCGGATACGGTCAAGGTCGGTCTGATGGCGCCGTTGACCGGTTCCTGGGCCAGCGAAGGGCAGGGCATGAAAAAGATCGTCGAGTTGCTGGCCGAACAACAGAATGCCAAGGGCGGCGTGCTAGGTAAGAAGATCGAGGTGGTGACCGAAGACGATGGCGGCGATCCGCGCACCGCCTCGCTGGCCGCGCAACGGCTGACCACCAAGGACGTGGCGGCGGTGGTTGGCACCTACGGCTCCGCCGTGACCGAAGCCAGCCAGAACATCTACGACGAAGCTGGCATTCCCCAGATTGCCAACGGTTCGACCGCCATCCGTCTGACCGAAAAGGGCTTCAAGAAATTCTTCCGCACCGCGCCGCGCGATGATGAGCAGGGCCGCATGGCGGTGCAAACCATCGAAAAACTGGGTTTCAAGAAAGTCGCCATCCTGCACGACAGCAGCGCCTATGCCAAGGGTTTGGCGGATGAGGCCAATGCCCTGCTGAAGAAGAAGGGTACGGACGTCGTGTTTTTCGACGCGCTGACGCCTAAGGAGAGTGACTATACCGCCATTCTGACCAAGCTGAAGGGCGCTAATCCCGATGTGGTGCTGTTCACCGGCTATTATCCGGAAGCCGGCCTGCTGCTGAAGCAAAAGAAGGGCATGAACTGGAACGTGCCGTTCATCGGTGGCGACGCCACCAACAATGTCGACTTGGTCAAGATCGCTGGCAAGGCGGCCGAAGGTTACTACTTCCTCAGCCCGCCGCAACCGCAGGATTTGGATACGGCGGAAGCCAAGGCGTTTCTGGCCGATTACCAGAAAAAATATAATGAGTTGCCGCCTTCGATCTGGGCGGTGCTGGCCGGCGATGGCTTCCGGGTAATGGTGGCGGGCATCGCGGGGGCCAAGTCCACCGACGGCGCCAAGGTCGCCGAGTATCTGCACAAGGATCTGAAGAATTTCTCCGGGTTGAGTGGCCCGATTGCCTTCGACGCCAAGGGTGATCGCGAAGGCGAGGTGTATCGGGTCTACAAGGTGGATGCCGAAGGCAAGTTCGTGATGCAGAAGCTATAAGGCAGTTTGGCGGCTTTCTCCCCTGCTGGAAGGAGCCGCCGCAACCACTAGGCGGGCGACCATGCTGACTTACAAGGCGATGTACAGGTTTGTGGAGGGAGGCGTTCACGCCGAGGTGCTTGATTTTCCGGGCGTCATGACCTGTGCCGAAAATTTGCCGGAAGCAAGGCGATTGCTGGCCAGCGCCCTGGTGGACATGGCGGAGACCTGTCTATTGTTAGGTGAATCCTTGCCGCGCCCGGATGCAGCCCGTACTGATCATCAGGCAAACATTGAAGAACCTATTAATTTTACGAGGATAACGCTATGGGAATATTGAACACGCTGTTTTTCATTTTGAATCATCCATTAAACAAGTCTCAAAAAATGAAAGCAGTCAGTCGTTATCTCTCTTGGCAGATTGGTAGTCGTATCCTTCCTAGCTCAGTGGTGGTCCCGTTTGTTGATTCTACCCGTTTGCTTGTTAGTCCAGGCATGACGGGAGCAACTGGAAACATCTATTGTGGATTGCATGAATTCGAAGACATGGCGTTTGTTCTCCATGCACTTCGCAAAGGTGATCTTTTCCTGGATATAGGAGCAAATATTGGTTCATATACCATTCTTGCTTCAGGTGCAGTCGGCTGTGAATCTATGACATTTGAACCTGTACCTAGTACCTTTACACATCTCCTGGACAATATAAAGCTTAATTCTCTGGAATCACTTGTACATGCCCTAAATTTGGCTCTTGGTTCAGAAGATGGCCAGATCAATTTTACCTCGAATCTTGACACAGTAAACCACGTTCTTGCGCCTGATGAAAGAAACAATAGCTCGATTACTGTAAAAATGAATCGGTTAGATGATGTGGTTGGCGAACGTGAACCAACTTTGATTAAAATTGATGTTGAAGGATTTGAAACAGAAGTTTTAAAAGGGGCTAATAAAACTCTCGAAAAAGATTCACTTTTAGCTGTTTTAATGGAGTTGAATGGTAGTGGAAACCGATATGGCTATGATGAAGAAGCTCTCCATCTTTTCATGGTCAATATGGGATTTGAACTCTTCTCCTACTGGCCTTTCGAGCGCAAATTAAGCTCAGCCAGCCAGCCAGCCCAAAATTGTTCTGGAAACAAATTATATGCCAAGTCGCCTGATGTTTTACAGAAGCGATTATTAAGCGCACGTAAATATCAAGTGCTAGGAATATCACTCTAAACTAAATTTTTAATTTTAGTAAAACATGGAAGAATTCCTCCAGCAACTGACCAACGGCCTCGCCGTCGGCGGTATCTATGCCCTGATCGCGCTGGGCTACACCATGGTTTATGGCGTGCTCAAGCTGATCAATTTCGCTCACGGCGATCTGTTCACCTACGGCGCTTATTTGGGTCTGACCCTGCTGACCTCGCTGGCGCTGACCGACCGAGTCGGGTTCGCTCTGGGCGTGTTGGTGCTGGTGCTGATGGTGATGGGCCTGGTGGCGATTCTGGGCGCGATTCTGGAACGGGCCGCCTATCGCCCCCTGCGCGAATCGCCGCGCTTGTCGGCGGTGGTGTCGGCGCTGGGCGCGTCGATCTTCCTGCAAAATACGCTGATGCTGATCTACGGCGCGCGTTTCCAGGTCTATCCCGACGATATTCTGCCCACCGCGACGCTTGATGTCTTTGGCCTGTATATCCCCTTGATGCGGGTACTGATCGTGCTGGCCTCGGTGGCGATGATGATCGCCCTGTACCTGTTCATCCAGAAGACTCGGATCGGTACGGCGATTCGCGCGGCGGCCATCGACCAAGGCGCGGCGCGGCTGATGGGCATCGACGTCAACCGGGTGATCCTGCTGGTGTTTTTGCTGGGGCCAGCGCTGGGCGGCGCGGCGGGGCTGATGGTGGGGCTGTACTACGGCCAGGTTAATTTTACCATGGGCTGGGTCTACGGCATGAAGGCGTTCACCGCCGCGATTCTCGGTGGCATCGGCAACATTCCCGGCGCGATGGTGGGCGGCCTGCTGCTAGGCGTGATCGAGGCGCTGGGCGCGGCCTATGTCTCCATCGCTTGGAAGGACGCGATTGCGTTTTGCGTGCTGATCCTGATTCTGATCGTGCGGCCCACCGGGCTGCTGGGCGAACGGGTGGCGGACAAGATATGAACCGCGCCAATCTGCTGGTTGTAGTCGCATTCACCGTGCTTTTAGCCATCGCACCGCTGTTTCTCAACACCTACCAGGTGGACGTGCTCAACAGCATCGGCCTGTACGCGCTGCTGGCGTTGAGCCTCAACCTGATCCTGGGCGAGGCCGGGTTGTTCAACATGGGGCACGCCGCGTTCTACGCGATGGGGGCCTATACCGCCGCGATCCTCAACACCCGCTACCAGATTCCGATTTTGTGGACGCTGCCGTTCAGCGGGCTGGTCGCTGGGCTGTTCGCGCTGGCGGTAGCGCGGCCCGTCGTGCATTTGCGCGGTGATTATCTACTGATCGTCACCATCGGCGTTGGCGAGATCGTCCGCATCGCTCTCGTCAACGATGTGTTCGGCATCACCGGCGGGGCCAATGGCATTTTCGGTATCAGCCGTCCTCGGCTGTTCGGCTGGGTCATCCGCCGCCCGGAAGAGTTCTTTTATCTGATCTGGGGCTTCGTCGCGCTGACCATTCTCCTGTTCCTGCGGCTCAGGCAGTCGCGGTTCGGGCGGGCGCTCAATTATCTGCGCGAGGACGAAGTGGCGGCGGAGGGCAGCGGGATCAACACCGATTACTACAAACTGGCGGCGTTTGGGCTAGGCGCGACTTGGGCTGGGATGGCGGGCACCTTGTTCGCCGCCAAGATGACCATCATCTCGCCGGAGTCGTTCAGCTTCTGGGAGTCGGTGGTGTTGTTCATGATCGTCATCCTCGGTGGGGCCGGGAGCATTCCCGGCGTGTTGCTGGCGGCATTCCTGGTGGTCGGTCTGCCGGAACTGTTCCGCGACATGGCCAGCGCCCGGATGTTGGTATTCGGGCTAGTGATGATGGTGATGATGGTGATGCGTCCGCAAGGCCTGCTGCCAGCGCGGGACCGGCGCTTTTCACTGGCCGCGCCGCTCAAGGAAACGGAGCAGTAAGCGGCGCACTTTTCCGCAACCCGGAGATTTATCCAGGGGATTGACCCCAAATGCGCCGTCGAGCGTTTATGGTTATACCGATCCGTTGAGTTTTTGGAGGTAATCACCCATGAACCGAACCCGATGGCTGTATTCGCTAGGCATCCTGTTGCTGCTTGGCGCCGGTCCGCTGGACGCGCTGGCCCGGATCAAGCTGACCACTCTGCCAGTGCGCGAGCGGGTGGAAGTCCAACTCGATCATCCCCAAATCGCCCTGGTCGAGGAAGAACGTATCGTTCCCCTCGTCAAGGGTGTCAATCAGGTGGATTTTTCTTGGGCCAACACCCGCATCGACCCCAATACTTTGGTGCTGCGTATCCTGCCGCCGCCCGTCGATCAGCCGCTGGACGCCAAGGTGCTGTCGGTCAGCTATCCGCCCAACGAAACCGCGCTGGTCTGGGCGGTGGCCGCCAGCGCCTCCGGCGCGGCGCGGGTGCGCATCAGCTACGTATTGGGCGGTCTGAGCAAGGATTTCAATTACCGCGCGGTGGCCAACCGCGACGAGAAGACCCTGAATCTGGCGCAATTCCTGCGGGTCAACAACAACGCCAACGAAGCCTACGACGATGCTGAGTTTTGGGCCGGCGTCGGCGAGCGGTTCACCAAGCCGCTGGGCCTGAACGAAACCAAGGAGGTGCAACTGGGCCGTTTCGCCGCCGTGCCGGTGCGCAAGACTTACACCTGCGATCCGACCGAGTTCGGCTATCTCGACCGCGCCCAGGACAAGCTCAACGTACCGATGCACTATGTGGTCAAGAACGCCGGTGGCGCTCTCGGCAAGGAGCCGTTGCCGGAAGGCAAGGCCCGCATCTTCCAGGACGACGGCAAGGGCGGCAACGCCTTTCTCGGCGAGGATCGCGGCAAGTTCACCGCGCCCGACGACGAACTCAAGCTGTATCTGGGTTTGGCCCGCGACATCGCGGTGCGGCGCACCGTGGACCGCAACGAGCGCCAGCGCATCGCCGGCAATCTGTACCGCTACGACGTGACCCTGAAGTACGAGATCGAGAACTTCAAGGACACGCCGGTCACGCTCGACATCGCCGAAAGCGTCCGTCAGATTCGCGACCAGATTCGCGGCGACAGCGGCCGCGACCCGGAGTGGCAGTTGGGCGACGGCAGTTTGCGCAGTCCCGATCCCGAAAAGAGCGACGCCGACAAACTGCTGTTTCACGTCGATCTACCGGCTCGCCCCGCCGACGGCCAGGCGCAAAAGCAGATTCATACCCTGCGGCTAACCCTGAATAACGAGTGGTGAGCGCCATGACTTCCAACCTGACTGTTCGTTGGTTGCTGTGCCTGTTTGGGTTGCTGCTGCCGTTGGCGCTGCCGGCCCGCAACGTCGATCTCGCCACCGTGCCCACCCGCAACACGGTGCAACTGACCATCTACAATTCCGAGGACCTGACCCTGGTGCGGGAAACGCGGGTGGTGACTTTCAAACAGGGCGTCAACCCCCTGCAATTTTCCTGGGCCAACACCCTGATCGATCCCACCTCGGTGGAGCTGAAATTCCGTGAACCGAAAACCGGTCTGGAAATGTTGGACACCACGTTCCCGCACGACAAGCCGCAGATGTTGTACTGGAATGTGCAGAGCGACGCCAACCGTGAGGCCACCATCGAAATCAGCTATTTTACCTCCGGCATTTCGTGGGCGGCGGACTACATCGCTATCGCCGACGCCGACGAGAAGACGTTGCGGCTGGAAAGCTTCGTGCGAGTCGACAATCGTTCCGGCGAGGATTACGAAAACGCCCAGGTGCGACTGGTGGTGGGCACCATCAACCTGGTCGAGAAGATCGCCGAACTGGCGAAAGTGCCGGTCGGGCGGGTAGAGGAACTCAAACGGGAAGAATACCGAGATTTACGCCAGCAAGCCGCTCGCAAGATGATGGCGCCCCCCGCGCCCGCATCGATGGCAGTGGCTGGCGCCGCCTACGACATGGTGGCGGAAATGGAAGCGCCCAAGGAAATCATCAAGGAAGGGTTGAGCGAGTACTTCATCTACACCATCGAAGGCACCGAAACCGTGCCCAATGGCTGGGCCAAACGGTTGCGCAGTTTCGAGGCGGCCAGCGTACCGATGACGGTCGAATATCGTTACCGACCCCGCGAGTACGGCGAGCAACTGACCCGGCTCTATCTGCTGCGCAACGATACGGCTTCCAAACTGGGTAGCACGCCGCTGCCGGATGGGATGTTGCGGGTGTTCCGCGCCAATGGCCGCGATGGCTTGAGTTATCTGGCCGCCCAGAATCTGAAATACGTGCCTATCGGCGACAAGATCGAACTGAATCTCGGTTCCGACCCGGCGGTGGTGTTCGAGCTGCTCAAGCAAAAAGTCTACCGCGACAACCTCTGGTTCCAAATCAAGGGCGGCAACCTCTACCGCAAGCTGGGCGAGGACGGGTTCAAACTGGAACTGGACAGTCAGGTCGCCGGCTGGGACGAGCATACGGTGTATCGGCAGAAAATCCGCAACTACACCCGCAAGCCCATCAACGTGCAAATCCGCCGCGAATACGCGGGTGACATCGTGTTCCGCAGCCGGTTGAATCCGGCCCTGCACGATTTTCAGACCGTGCAATTCGAAACCGGAATTCCCGCTGGCGGCAAGGCGGAACTGGACTACGAGGTCGTCGCCCGGATGGGTTACAACCAGAAGCAGAATCGGGTGGAATTGCAGACTGGGGAGGCGGGGCGTTGATTGGAATAGGCATTTGCTCCCCTCTTGGAGAAGAGAAGGCGGAGGGGAGTGAAGTTTCCTTGTTACTAAGCATAAGAATACTTCATACAACGTGGAGACACTATGAGCCGTTATCCGATGCCTTGATGGCAATATCAATATAATCAGCGAATTTTTTCACCCATGAGGCGGATAAATGATGGTTGTCGATGTAAATTGGCTCACCCTCATCGGTTAATATATGACATCCTTCATCTTGACAAAGCGATGGTAGTGGATCGATCACAATGGCTCCAGACCGATTCGCTATCGCGATCAATTCTTCTCGCAATTTTTCCTGTTCGTTGTTGATTGGAATGGGTTGATCTAAATTCCTTAACGTTGGTTTTGTCAGGCGCGACCCGTTAATAAAATTCCTTGGATTGAATAACCTATTATTCGGGTTGTCGAGCAGGAGATAGACTTTTTTTTGGGCGGCTATCTGCTTCAATGAATTTTCGAGTACGTTGAGAGCATGCGCTTTCCTTGGGTCTTCGGTGGATGAAATGATGGGTTTTTCGACTGAGCTAGTCAGCAGGCAGTTCCAACAGGCGCCGATAACCACGGACTCGATTTCTGGGTTCAGCGCGAACTCTAATCGTTCAGTCGATGTTTTCTTGCACTTCGTGAAAATATCATCAAAAACGCCAGGAATCACTGGACATGCATTTACTATGGCAAGATAAATATATTTCATCTTGAAGTCAGATTTTTTTGATAACTCGACGATTCTTGGAATATAATGCCAGATATGGGAGTCGCCAATAAATAGCACATTTTCTTTTTTATTATCCCCGAGATAATAAAAACTTAGGTGGTTGATTTCTCTTTTTTTTAGTTGTTTTTCATGGTTGGAATTATCTTCGATATCGTTCAAGGCTCTGGAGATTTGTTCCATATCTGTATTGTTATTGCGGGCCGGTGGCTTTCCCTGCTGAATGGATAACCCAATGAATGCGCAAAATATACAGACGCCCAAAAGCGCAACAGCAGTGGTCTTTCTCTGGCTGTACCTGATTTTTTTTTCGATAAAGTCATAAGTTAGCCAAGCAAGTAAGATACTGAAAGCAATGGCTGCAATTGATATTAAAACATGAACTTCCTCCTTGAAAAAAATAATGCGGATGAATGAAAGTATGGGCCAGTGCCATAGGTATAAAGGATAGCTGATCAGACCAATCCAGACCATCTTCGGTTGATTCAAGACATGACGATTGATCCATGCATCGGGACCGGCATCGATGATCAGAAAAGCACCAATCGTTGGCATTAACGCCCACCACCCTGGAAATGCACTCTTGCGGTCCAAAAGGAGCGCGGCAAGTAGAATAAGGGCAAATCCAATGATTGAATTCCAATTTTTATTTAATGGTGGCGAGCGCCTTGGTTTATACAATGCCATGTAAGCTAGAGAACAACCAATCATCAATTCCCAGAATCGGGACCATGGCGCATAAAAATCCGAGGTTTCGTTGCTGTTTACCAAATAAATATTTATGATGAATGAAGAAGATAGGATTATTAGGATTGGCGTGAGGAAGCGCTGCTTTATTCTCCAGACCAGCCCCAATAGAAGTGGCCAAAAAATGTAAAATTGCTCTTCAATCGCCAATGACCACAAATGCAATAACGGTTTTTCAAACGATTGATGATCAAAATATCCAGCTTCATTCCATAATAGGAAATTCAAGAAAAAGCCAGTGCTTGCTACTATATGCGTTCCTAGTCGCCGATATTCATCGTTCAGTAATACATACCATCCAAATGCGATACTGCTTAACAAAACCAACATCAGTGCCGGTAATATTCGCTTGATGCGCCGGATATAAAATCCAATATAGCTGAACCTGTTTTCCGTTAAACTGGAAAAGATAATTGTGCTAATTAAGTAACCAGAAATGACAAAGAAAACGTCGACGCCAATAAAACCACCTTTGATGAACCGTGGAAAGGCATGGAAGATAACCACCAAGAGAACGGCAATTGCTCGTAGCCCATCAATATCAGGACGATAATTCTTCAAGGTTTTCCGCGGAAGTTGGGTAGGATCAGGGATCATCAACGAACATCATCATTTTTTATGCCAGGTAGGCCATTAATATACTATTGCGGCTTTAACCCACGCCTTTGGGCGCATAGACTAAAACCATGGCGCGAGCCATCGCCTTCAAGCAAGCATCGCGCTTTCCCTCGCCGGCTTGACTTACCGGCTAAATCTGGTAGGTCATCGAGTGGAAATTAGTCTATCAGTCATTACTGTTTGAGAGGATCGCCATGTATTATCACGTTATGATCAAGCCGAGTGGCCACGAGTTTCAGATCGCGGAAGATGAAGCGATTCTGGATGCCGCCCTGCGCGAAAAGGGTAACGTGTTGCCCTATGGTTGCCGTAATGGAACTTGTGGCTCTTGCATGGGCACGATTCTATCAGGCGAAGTCAGTTATCCCAACGGCCGGCCGCCCGGCCTGAGCGAACGTGATCAAACCGAAGGCAAGGCGCTGTTGTGTCAGGCCCGACCGCGTTCCACTCTGGTGATCGAGGCGCGCGAGGTAAAGGTCGGCGGCAACCTCATGGTCAAGATCCTGCCATGCCGGGTGGAGCGGCGCGAGTTGCTAGCGCCGGATGTGATCCGGCTTTACCTTAAGCCGCCGAGCACCGAACGCTTGCAATTCCTGGCTGGGCAGTACGTGGATATCCTGCTGGGCGACGGACGTCGACGCGGCTTCTCGCTGGCCAATCCGCCTCATGCGGACGAGTTGCTGGAACTGCACGTGCGTCGCGTGCCCGGCGGCTTCTTCACCGGGTTCGTGTTCGAGCGCATGAAGGAGAAGGCGTTACTGCGTTTCCAGGGGCCGCTAGGGACCTTTTTCCTGCGAGAGGATTCGCCGCGACCGATCCTCCTCGTCGGTGGTGGCACCGGCTTCGCGCCATTGAAGGGGATGCTGGAACACGCCTTCCATATCGGGTTGAGTCGGCCGCTGCATCTGTATTGGGGAGCGCGGGCCAAGGTGGATTTGTATCTAGACGAGTTGCCGCGCCGCTGGGTCGAGGAGCATCCGAATTTCCACTACACGCCGGTGTTGTCGGAACCGCACCCGGAAGACGGCTGGCCGGGCCGCGTTGGTTGGGTTCATGCGGCGGTCGCCGCCGATTATCCCGACCTGAGTGGTTACGACGTTTACATGAGCGGTCCGCCGCCGATGATTGAAGCCGCCAAGCCCGTATTCGCCGCCCAGGGGTTGCCAGCGGAGCAATTGTTTTACGATTCCTTCGAATTTTCGGCGCGTTGAATGCGACCAGTGGGCATAGCCAGCGCCCGGCTACGGCGGTATAGTCCTTTCTTTTGCGATCGCCCGAAATTTTCCCGATGCCTGCCAGTCGAAGTTACCACTGAATTGCCGTTTTCGCCCAAGCTCCATCCATGAAATCGTTTTTCCAGCGTTATCTGCCCGATCCCCAAACGCTGCGCGCTCACAAGAGCTTGCGCTTTCTGGGCGATCTGCTGCATGACCCGCGCCTGTGGCATTTCGGCCGTCGCCATACCGTGCGCGGGTTAGCGGTGGGTGCGTTCTTCGCCTTCGTGCCGTTCCCCTGGCAGATGCTACTCGCCGCCGCGACCGCCACCTGGTTACGGTTTAATTTGCCGGTAGCGGTTGCCATGGTGTGGATCACCAATCCGCTGACCGTCCCGCCCATCGCCTTCGCCAATTACCATCTGGGTGTCTGGCTACTTGGGTGGTCGCCGCAACCCTGGGTATTCGAACCCTCGCTGGATTGGCTGCTACGACAAGCGCATGCCGTGGGTTTGCCTTTGCTGGTCGGCTCGATGGCGACCGCCGTGGTAGCCGGTATCCTAACCTTCTGCATCGCGCATCTCTTCTGGCGCTGGTGGATTATCGCCAGATTTCGCCGCCGACGGGCCGTGGCGGGCGTCCGGTGAAGTTCCGCGCCGAACGGTCAGCGCCGCCGTTTTGATTTCGTTCTCGCCATCGCCCCGCGCGGGCGATTCCCTTATTGCAAGGTATGGTTGTTCATGTCAGACCCCATCACTCGATTTGAAGAATTGGCGCTTTCGCCTCCTCTGTTGCAAACCCTGAAGGAAGTGGGCTACGAAGCGCCCTCGCCGATTCAGGCCGCCTGTATTCCCCACCTTCTCGCCAGCCATGATCTGATCGGTCAGGCGCAAACCGGCACCGGCAAGACCGCCGCGTTCGCCCTGCCACTGCTGGAGCGGCTGGATTTGACCGACCGCCAGCCGCAGGTGCTGGTGCTGACCCCCACCCGCGAACTGGCCATTCAGGTGGCCGAAGCGTTCCAGAGTTACGCCCGCCATTTAGCCGATTTTCACGTCCTGCCCATTTACGGCGGCCAGAGCATGAGCCTCCAGCTTCGTCATCTGCGCCGCGGGGTGCATGTGGTGGTCGGCACGCCGGGCCGAGTCATGGATCATTTACGCCGGGAGACCCTGAACCTCGGTGGTCTGCGCAGCGTGGTGCTGGACGAGGCCGACGAGATGCTGCGGATGGGCTTCATCGAGGACGTGGACTGGATTCTCGAGCAGACCCCGGCGGAAAAGCAGGTGGCCTTGTTCTCCGCCACCATGCCCGAACCGATTCGCCGGGTGGCGCATCGCCATCTGCGCGACCCTCATGAAGTCAAGATTCAAGCCCGCACCGCCACCGTCGCCACCATCCGGCAGCGTTACTGCCAGGTCAGCGTCCAGCACAAACTCGACGCGCTGACCCGGGTGTTGGAGGTGGAGGATACCGACGCGGCCCTGATCTTCGTGCGCACCAAGATCGCCGCAACCGAATTGACCGAACGATTGGAGGCGCGTGGTTATCCCAGCGCCGCTTTGCACGGCGACATGACCCAGGCGCTGCGGGAAAAGACTATCGAGCAATTGCGCAACGGTGGGATCGACATCATGGTGGCGACCGACGTGGCGGCGCGAGGGCTGGACGTACTGCGGATCAGTCACGTGATCAATTACGACATCCCTTACGATACCGAAGCGTATATCCATCGTATCGGCCGAACCGGTCGGGCGGGGCGAGGGGGCGAGGCTATCTTGTTCGTCGCACCGCGCGAGATGCGGATGCTGCGCGTTATCGAGAAGGCGACCCGCCAGCCGATCACGCCGATGCAACCGCCATCCCAGGCCGCCATCGCCGGTCATCGCCTGAACCGGTTCAAGCAGAAAATCCTCGACACCCTGACCGCTCAGGAGCTGAGCTTTTTTCAGGAAGTGATCAACCAGATCGAGGAGGAGCAAGACCTCAGCGCCCGCGATATCGCCGCCGCGCTGGCCTACCTGATGCAACGCGATCGCCCGCTGCAACTGCCGGTGGAGGCGGATGTGAAACCGGCTCACCCAAGGCCGGCGGACGAAACGCGTGATCGCGCCGAACCGGACGCCCGCCCCAGCCGCCGGCGGGAGCGGCCCAAGGAGTCCGCTGACTTCGAGGTGATGCGTTACCGGCTGGAGGTGGGTCACCAGCACGGCGCGACGCCGCAAAACATCGTGGGCGCCATCGCGAACGAAGCGGGCATCGAAAGTCGCTATATCGGCCGCATCGAGATCCACGACGACTACAGCACGGTGGATTTACCGGCCGGCATGCCGGAAGAAATTTTTCAACACCTCAAGAAGGTACGGGTACGGCAATGTCCCTTGAACATCAGCCGTCTTGATTCGTCCGAGCCAGAGCGCGCTAGAAAACGCCCAGCTTCGCCCAAGGTCGGGGCGGGTGAGAAGCCGTCGAGAAGCTACAAAGCTCCCTCCGACCGAGAGATCAAGCCCACCAGCCGGCGCCAGCGAGAAGTTCAATCGTGATGCGGTGGCAACCCAACGAGGAATTGTTTCGATCATGTTGACGGTTTACGGTTGTGCGAATACCCGATCCAGCCGGGTGTTGTGGGCGCTGGAGGAAGCTGGCGCCGAATATGAGTACGTTGCCATCGACCTGCGGGCCGGCGCTGGCTGGAAACCGGAGTATCTGGCGCTCAACCCCGGCGGTAAGGTGCCTACCCTGGTGGATGGAGGGTTGGTGCTCACGGAATCGGCGGCGATTTGCACCTATATCGGTGACCGTTTCCCCGCGTCCCGGCTGACACCGCCGGTCGGTTCGCCGGAGCGCGCCCATTACGATCAGTGGTGCTATTTTGCCCTGAGCGAGTTGGAACAACCCTTGTGGACTCTGGCCAAGCACCTCTTTGCCCTACCCGAACGCCGACGGGTTCCCGCGGTGCTCGACACCGCGCGTTGGGAATTCGCCGTGGCGGTCAAGATACTGGCGCTGGGCCTAGGCCAGCGCGAGTTCATCGTCGGCGACCATTTTACCGCCGCCGATATCTTGATGGCTCATACCCTGGCGTGGGCGTCAGCTTTTAAGCTGCCGCTGGAGCATGATCACCTGGTAACTTACACTGAACGCTTGCTGGCCCGTCCCGCGTGGGCGCGCGTCCAGAAACGGGAGCGAGCCGAGAGGGATTGAAGACCTTAAGGTGTGGAGGGGATCACCGTATCGCGCTGAGCGTGCTCCCATTCAGGTTGAATGAAGGGCGTCGCCCCTGGAATATTCGACCACTTCACGACTGTGTCGGAGGAATTCATTCGTGACGAAGATCGTTCCTGTTTTCGTGGTGCTGATGGCGATGTCCTTCCTGGTTCCAGGAAGCGGTTTGGCGCAGGACGGTTTCCCAGAATCCGAACCGCAATACTCACGCGTTGGGCCACGCGGCGTGGTTCGGGTCGTCAACGACTGGCGAAACGAAGTCAGGGTGACGATATGGACTCACCGGCGGGAGCGAATCGGCGATTTCTGGGTGCTCGAACCGGGAGAGTCGGCGTTTCTGACCTTGGACGAAGATCGGATCGAGGTTCGGCCGGATTACAAAATCAAGGTCGGCTCCGATTGGGGATGGGTGGATTTGGGGAGTGTGGGCCGGTTCCGCCGGGGGGTGTGGTCTGTCAACGTGCGCGATATCTGGCAGGCCACGCATCAGCGTGGTGGTGGTCAGTATGACCGGTATGATCGCTATAACCGCTATAACCGCCATGACCAGTACGATAGCGTCCCCGACGGAGGAGAGCGCCAGGGTAGGGAGGGATATCCCCGGCGCGAAGGTGGGCAACGATCCTGGGATGATTCGCCACGAGACCGCGCGCCATTGCCGCCGGCTTATCCGGTCCAGCCGGATCAACCGCCCAGTCGGCCAAAACCGCCACCGCCGGATCGATCCAGCCGGCCCCAACCGCCCGTGGTCCAACCGGTTCGCCCGCAACCGCCCACGCCCATCGCGCCGGCTCCGACGATCCAACCGATCCAGCCGGTACAACCCATTCGGCCTCAACCGCCCGTGGTCCAACCGGTTCGACCCCAACCGCCCGTGGTTCAACCGATTCGCCCGCAACCGACCGCACCCATCACGCCGGCCCCGACGATGCAGCCGATCCAGCCGGCTCCACACGAGCAAAAGCACGATAAACCGGTCCAGCCGGCCCCACGCGAGCAAAAGCACGACAAACCGGATAATCTTCAGATACAACAAGCCATACCGATGAGCGAGCCATCAAAGTAAAACGTAAACGCGCGAACGCCGAGTCCAAGGCAGAGACGCCATCATGAAACTACTGGCGCTGGATACCGCGACCGAAGCCTGTTCCGCCGCCGTGTGGATGGATGGCGCTGTGTTGGAGTGTTACGAATGGGCGCCACGCCGCCACGCCGCTCGGATTTTGCCGATGATCGAGTCGGTATTGGCCGAGGCTGAATTGAGCGTGACGCACCTGGACGCCATCGCGGTGGGGCGAGGACCAGGCGCTTTTACGGGTGTGCGGATCGCGGTGGGCATCGCCCAAGGTATTGCTTTCGCCGCTGATCTACCGGTTGCGCCGATATCCACCTTGGCCGCCTTGGCGCTGGGCGCGGCGCGGACAACCCATCAAACGCACATCGCGGCCGCTCTGGATGCGCGCATGGGCGAAGTCTACTGGGGCCTCCACGCGGTCGTTGGCGAGGATGCCGAACTCTCGGGCGAAGAGCGGGTATGCGCGCCAGAGGCAGTGGCCGCGCCCCCAGGCCGGTGGTTCGGCGCGGGTAGTGGTTGGATGGTTTACGCCGAGACCCTGACGCGGCGGTTGACGGTCGACGGTTGGTTGGGTGACTGTTACCCACGCGCCGGCGACATCGCCCGATTGGCGGCCGCTCCGTCTCGGCGCGGCGCGTGGGTGGCGGCGGAACAGGCGTTGCCGGTTTATCTACGCAATGAGGTGGCGGCGAAACCGGCTTGAATCCGTCCCAGGCCGAGACCTGGAAACCCAAGGCCGGGTAGCTTAGGATTTAAAGTGCTTTCGTGGAACCCATTACGATCATAAAAGTAAGACCCAAGGAGGGCCACCTGGAGGATGTCTCATGAATACCACGATCACCGCTGATTCGGGTCACAGCAAGGCATTGCCGGAACTGGTGGCCAAGTTATTGACCGCCCGCCAGGACAGCCTGGTGCTGTATCAAAAACTCGCTGCTTTCAAGTCACGCGCCCCCATCGGGCCAGTCCAGCAGCATCTGTTGCAACGGTTTCGGCAATCGTTGGTGGACTATTTGGCGCTAGGGCCGTTCGAGGTGTTCCGGGCTCTGGAGGAACAGCCGGCGGATTCCCCCTATTGTGGGGTCCGCGATCTGGCGCGCCAACTCTACGCGCGCATCGCTCGCACGACTCAGGCGGCGCTGGCGTTTCACGACCGTTACGACGGTGCGCTGTCCCCAACGGGATTGGCGGCGCTGCACGAGGATTTGTCGCGGTTGGGCGAACATCTGGCGACGCGGATCGAGCTGGAGGACCGGATCGCTGCCGCGGTTCGCCAACGCGCGCCGCGACTGGCGGCCTGATTTTCCGATTCCCTGGCTCCCGGATTCAGTATCCCCGCAGCCATTCGGGCCGCAACCGCACCGCGCCAGTCAGCGCCAGTCGCAGTTGCGCCAGCAGCCGCTCGCGGTCTTTCGGCAACTCGCCGGCCAGCGCCAGGGCATTGGAAGCATGGTTGGAACGGAACGTCAGTGGCGTGGACGGGTTCAGACGTTCGATTAATCGGGTCTGCTCCACCAGCAGCGCATGATCGTCCTGTTCCTGAAACGGCTCGCGGAACTTGCGATGAAATTCGTCGTGGATCGAGGGGTCGATCATCAGTTGCAGGGTGGAAAGGTAGTCCAGTTCCACCTGATTGACCAGTTCGGCGGTGGCGTCCACGTGTTCCCGCCAGTACGCTTGGCCACCGAGGCCAAGGATCATCGTCGCGGAGAGCGTTAGCCCCGCCTGCTTGGCCTTGGTCAGTCCAGTCACCATCGCCTCCGGCGTGGCGCCCTTGGTGATGCGCTTGAGCAGGTCCGCCGAGCCGGTTTCGATGCCGTAATACAGCAGCGTCAGGCCGTTTTCCCGCAGTTGCGTCAATTCCTCCACCGATTTCTTCAGCAGATTGGCGGGCAGGGCGTAGCTGGAGGTTCGTTCCAGCCGGGGAAAGGCGGTGCGCAGCGCGGCGAGGATTGCCAGCAGGTGGTCGGTCGGCGCGGCCAACGCGTCGCCATCGGCGAGAAACACCCGCCGTACTCCCGGCCAGGTCCGCGCCATCGCCTGAATCTCGGCCTGAACTGGAGCCAGCGGCCGAACGGCGAAGGTTTTGGTGCGATACATCGAGCAGAAACTGCAATGGTTGAAGCTACATCCCCGCGTGGCTTGCAGAATGAAGCTGTTGGCCTCGGAGGGCGGCCGCCAGAGCGGCAGGTCGTAGTCAATGAGCATGATGATTTCCTCTGAAGCGCGGGCGTCCCGCTTTTACCCCATAATCGTTTACAATCCCCGCCGCGACCGCCCTTCCCCCGACGGTCCGTGGGATTAAAACCTTATTAATCAGTGAATTTTCGTTATTATCGAGGCGGCGCATGGCGCGAATCAAACTGGATCTGCCAGAGCATTTTCCCTTCACCATCGAATTGCAAGTACGGATCACCGATGTCAACTATGGCGGGCACATGGGCAACGACGCCCTGCTGGGTCTGCTGCACGAGGCGCGGGTTTGGTTCCTGGCCCATTACGGTTTGAGCGAACTGGACATCTTCGGCGTCGGCCTGATCATGGCGGACAGCGTCATCGTCTACAAGTCCGAAGCGTTTCCCGGCGAGGTATTGGAAATCGCGGTGGGGGTGACCGATTTCAATCCGTATGGCTGCGATTTCATCTATCGCGCGACCGAGAAAACCAGCGGTCGTGAGGTGGCGCGCGCCAAGACCGGCATCGTGTTCTTCGACTATGCGCAGCGCGCGATCCAGCCCGTACCGCCCGCTTTCCGCGCGCTGTTCGCCGCCGATGCCGTCCCTGTCTAAGCTGTCGCCGTCGCCCGCCGCCCGGGCCTGGCTGCCCATCCGGCTGCTGTTGGCGGTCGGGGCCAGCGTCGGCGTCGCGGTCTTGCTGGTGCTGGTGCTGTATCTCACCGACTTGGGGTTGTCCGTGTGGGATCGGTTGCAGCAGAAGCCCACCACGTTTTGGGTGATCTACCTGCTGATTCTGGGAGTGTTGAGCGCGGGCGGCGCCTACGGCGTCTGGCGGGTACTGAACTGGGGCCGACCCACTGGCAAACCCCGCGCCAGCGTCCCCGCCAAGCCGCCGGATGAGGCGACCCTGCGCGAGCGGTTGGAGCACAGCGAGAAGGCCGGTGTACCGGTCGATTCCATCCGCCACGAGTTGGAGGAGTTGCAGCGGCGACGGGCGGCGGGCGAGATCATCGTGGCGGTGTTTGGTGAGATCAGCGCTGGCAAATCCTCGTTGATCCGCGCCTTGTTGCCGGGAACCGACATCGCGGTGAGCGTGCGTGGCGGCACCACCCGGGCGGTGACCTATTACACTTGGACCAGCGTCGCCGGCGACCGGCTGATCCTGGCCGATCTGCCTGGCCTGAACGAGGCGGGTGGCGCGCTGGATCAAACCGCTCGCGACGAAGCCCTGCGGGCCCACGTCGTCGTCTACGTGTGCGAGGGCGATCTAACCCGCGACCAGTATCAGGCGCTGCGCACCTTGGTGGATCTGGGCAGTCCGTTGATTGTGGCGCTGAACAAGATGGATCGCTACACCGAGCGGGAACTGGACCTGGTGCGCCAGCGATTGACCGAGCGGGTTGGCGAGCAGATCGAGGTGACGCCGGTGCAGTGCGGTGGCACGGAGGAAGTCACCCGCATCTACCACGACGGCCGCGAGGAAACCACCCTGCGCGAGCGCCCGCCGCGCGTCGAGGATCTGCGCCGCGCCTTGCAACGTTATCTCGATACCGACCCACAGGTGCTGGACGCGTTGCGCGATACGTCGGTGTTCGTGCTGGCTCAGCGGAAGCTGGATGCGGCGGTGGCCGAGCATCGCCGCGCGAGGGCCGAGGCCATCGTGCAGGGTTATTCCCGCAAGGCGGTGTTCGGCGCGCTGGCGGCGGTCAGTCCGGGAACTGACGTGCTGATCCAGGGTTATCTGGGTTTCAACCTGATCAAGGAACTGTGCGCCCTCTACGAAGTGCCGGCGCGCGAAATCGACATGCAGCGGTTCCTGGACTTGGCCGGCAACCAGATCAAGCGCAGCCTGAATTTGTTGCTGGCGTTGGTCGGTAATATCTTCAAGGCGTTTCCGGGCATGGGCACGGTGGTGGGCGGGATGATGCACGCCGTGGTCTATGGACTGATATTCGAGAGTCTGGGGAAGGCGGTAACCTGTTCCCTGGAAAGCCGTGGCGACCTGGTCAGCGGCCCCGCCCTGCGGATGTTCGAGGATAACCTGAGTGAAAATCTGGAAGCGCGTGCAAAACGCCTGGCCCAACTGGTTTGGGCGCGGCAGCGGGACGGCGA
>JAVMKI010000085.1:0-59944 GCA_031732755.1 Candidatus Contendibacter sp. | reverse complement strand
GGGTGCTGAGGGGTTTGAACCCCCGACCCTCGCCTTGTAAGGGCGATGCTCTCCCTACTGAGCTAAGCACCCTCTTTGTCGGAAAAGGTTTATTTTACTACGTCCCGGAGCGTTTTGCCAGCTTTGAACACCGGGATTTTGCTGGCATTCAACTCCATGGGCTGACCAGTCTTGGGATTATGGCCGGTTCGGGCGGGACGCTCACGAATCGAAAAGGTGCCGAATCCGGTCAGCACCACGGCGTCTCCTTTTTCAAGCGCGCCTTGAATCGCCTCCAGAACCGCAGTCACGGCTTTACCCGCAGCGGCTTTGGACAGATCGGTGGTCTGGGCGACGGCATCAACAAGTTCGGTTTTATTCATAAGGCTCTTCCTTTGCGGTGTTGTACGTTATCGGGTGAGCGGTTATCCCGCGTGGCGAGCAATAACCCACGCCCTAAGATAGTGCTTTCGTGCTTATATCAGGGCATTTCAAGCAGTGTCAATGCGTGACCGGTTCCATCCTTCAGTGAGCGCGCGCACCATCCAGGACACCACCAGTTTTGGCGGCGGGATCCGGCAGCGTGGTTGCCGGCTCGTCCTGATCCGCCGCATCCCGAACTCTGGGGGCCGGTTGCGTTTGCAGCGCGATCTCCAGCACCTGATCGATCCAGCGCACGGGCCGCACTTCAAGCCGGGCCAGGATATTTTGCGGGATTTCCGTCAAATCCTTACGATTTTCTTCGGGAATCACCACGGTCGCGATGCTACCCCGGTGCGCGGCCAGCAGTTTCTCCTTGAGGCCACCGATGGGCAGCACCTCGCCGCGCAAGGTAATCTCGCCGGTCATGGCGACGCTGGCCCGCGCGGGAACCCGGGTCAAGGCTGAAACCAGCGCCGTACACATGCCGATGCCCGCGCTAGGGCCATCCTTGGGCGTGGCTCCTTCGGGTACATGAATATGCAGATCATACTTCTGATGAAAGTCCGGATCGATACCGAGCATCTCGGCGCGACTACGCACCACGGTCATCGCCGCCTGGATGGATTCCCGCATCACCTCGCCCAATTGGCCGGTATGGATCAGTTTACCCTTGCCAGGCACCAGCGCTGCTTCGATACGGAGCAACTCGCCGCCGACTTCGGTCCAAGCCAGGCCGGTCACCTGGCCAATCTGATCCTGCTCCTCGGCCAAGCCGTAGCGGAAACGGCGCACGCCCAGGTATTTCTCCAGTAGATCAGGGGTGACGACCGTTCGGTGGTCGGTGGGATGCAGGGTAATGTCCTTGACCACCTTGCGGCAGATCTTGGCGATCTCGCGTTCCAGATTACGCACCCCGGCCTCCCGGGTATGGAAGCGAATGATGTCGCGGATGGTATCTTCGACGAGTTCCAGCTCCTCTTCCTTCAGGCCATTGTTGGTAACCTGCTTGGGAACCAGATAGCGCAACGCGATATTCAGCTTTTCGTCCTCGGTATAGCCGGGGATGCGAATGACCTCCATGCGGTCCAGCAACGGCGGTGGAATGTTGAGCGAGTTGGCGGTCGCCACGAACATGACGTCCGACAGGTCAAAATCCACTTCCAGATAGTGATCGCTGAAGGTGTTGTTCTGCTCGGGGTCGAGCACTTCCAACAGGGCCGACGAGGGATCACCCCGAAAATCCATGGACATCTTGTCGATCTCATCGAACAGAAACAGCGGATTGCGCACGCCGACCTTGGCCAGGTTCTGGATGATCTTGCCGGGCAGCGAGCCGATATAGGTGCGGCGGTGACCACGAATCTCCGCTTCATCGCGCACGCCGCCCAGCGACATCCGCACGAATTTGCGGTTGGTGGCGCGGGCGATGGAGCGTCCCAGCGAGGTCTTACCCACACCCGGCGGCCCCACCAGGCACAGGATCGGCCCCTTGAGCTTGCGCGCCCGCTGTTGCACGGCCAGATATTCGAGAATCCGTTCCTTGACCTTTTCCAGCCCGTAATGATCGGCTTCCAGGATTTCTTCCGCCGCCACCAAGTCTTGATGGATCTTGGTGCGTTTGCGCCACGGCACGTTGACCAGCCAGTCGATGTAGTTACGCACCACCGTCGCCTCGGCCGACATCGGCGACATCATCTTCAGTTTGTTCAACTCCGCCTGGGCCTTGGCTTTGGTCTCCTTGGGCATCCCCGCCCGCTCGATGCGCTGGCCCAGTTCCTCGATTTCGTTGGGCGCGTCCTCCAAATCGCCAAGTTCCTTTTGAATCGCCTTGATCTGTTCGTTCAGATAATACTCGCGCTGGCTCTTCTCCATCTGTTGCTTAACCCGGCCACGGATGCGCTTCTCGACCTGAAGAATATCGATCTCGCCCTCCACCAAAGCCAGCAGGTGTTCGAGACGCTCGGACACTGGTTGGACTTCCAGAATCTTCTGCTTCTCGTCCAGCTTGAGCGTCATGTGCGCGGCGATGGTGTCCGCCAGTCGGTCGGGGTCCTCGATACTGGTGACTGAACTGAGCACCTCGCCCGGAATCTTCTTGTTGAGCTTGACGTACTGATCGAAGGTGTTGAGCAGCGAGCGCATCAACCCCTGAACTTCCTGGGCCACCCCCTCCTCCGGCAACGTTTCCAAGACCGACACTTCGGCGATGAAACAGGACCGGGTTTCGGTAAAGCGGTGGATGCGCACCCGCTGGCTACCCTCCACCAGCACCTTGACCGTGCCATCCGGCAGCCGCAGCAATTGGAGAATGTTCGACAGCGTGCCAACGGCGTACAGATCGCTGGTTCGCGGGTCATCCACCTCGGCGCCGCGCTGCGCCGCCAGCACGATGCGCTTGTGCTGCTGCATCGCCAGATCGAGCGCATGGATGGATTTCTCTCGACCCACGAACAGCGGGATCACCATATGCGGATAGACGACCACGTCACGGAGCGGCAAAACCGGCATCGGCGTATGATGGGGCAAACTGTCAAACGGGATTTCGCTACGCATGGCTGGCTCTCCGCGGGTAATCCGAACCATTGAATCAGCGGCGGCCCGGTTGTTCAACACAACCGGGCCCCTGCACATTTCCAGTCTCAAGTTCCCCCGAGGCTGGCGACCTCACCGGCGCGCGCGGCGGCCGCCGGATGGACCGTCACTCGCGCGCGGCGGTGCGGCGTTCGACATTTTCGTAGATGAAATAAGGCTTGGCGCGGCCGCCGACCACGGATTCATCCACCACCACCTTGCGCACGTTCTGCAAGCTCGGCAGATCGTACATGGTGTCCAGCAGGATATGTTCGAGGATGGTGCGTAGACCCCGCGCGCCGGTCTTGCGTTCCATCGCTCGGCGCGCGACCGCTCGCAAGGCTTCCTCGCGGAACTCCAACTCGCTGCCTTCCATTTCAAACAACTTCCTGAACTGCTTGGCAATGGCGTTTTTGGGCTCGGTCAGGATCCGCACCAGGGCGTGCTCGTCCAGTTCGGTTAGGGTCGCCACCACCGGCAAACGACCGACGAATTCCGGGATCAAGCCATACTTGATCAGGTCCTCCGGCTCGACCTCCATCAGCACCTCGCCGAGGTCCTTGCCAAGATCCTTGCTTTTGACCTCCGCTGAAAAACCGATGCCGCCTTTTTCGGAACGACTGCGGATTACCTTGTCCAACCCAGCGAACGCGCCGCCGCAGATGAACAAGATATTGGAGGTATCCACCTGCAAGAATTCCTGCTGCGGATGCTTGCGCCCACCCTGCGGCGGCACCGAGGCGAGAGTGCCCTCAATCAGCTTCAGCAACGCTTGCTGCACACCCTCGCCCGACACATCGCGGGTGATCGAGGGATTGTCGGATTTGCGCGAAATCTTGTCGATCTCATCGATATAGACGATGCCGGTCTGCGCCTTCTCGACATCGTAGTCGCATTTCTGCAACAGCTTCTGGATGATGTTCTCCACATCCTCGCCAACGTAGCCCGCCTCGGTCAGGGTCGTGGCGTCAGCGATGGTGAACGGCACGTTCAGCAAACGGGCCAAAGTCTCAGCCAACAGGGTCTTACCCGAACCGGTGGGGCCAATCAACAGGATGTTGCTCTTGGCGACTTCGATTTCGGTGTCCTTGGCGCGGCCGGCGCGTTGCAACTCCAACCGTTTGAAGTGGTTGTAAACCGCCACCGAGAGGACTTTCTTGGCACGCTCCTGGCCGATCACGTATTCATCAAGTACCTGATTGATGTCATGGGGCTTGGGCAGTTTGCTCGTTGCGGCCGGGGCGTTCTCCTCCATTTCCTCGCGGATGATGTCGTTGCACAGTTCGACGCATTCATCGCAAATAAATACGTTCGGCCCGGCGATCAGCTTGCGCACCTCATGCTGGCTCTTGCCGCAAAAGGAGCAATACAACAGCTTGTCGTCATCCCGATCACTTCGGTCTCTGCTCATCAGGCCATCCTCGTCATAGCGCGGTCGGTGGAACCGGCGGACGCTGGTTTCCAACGGATATCGCATGGGGCGCCGCCGGAACATGCGGCCCGGCGACGGGGGGATATGAAGTGGATTCTCAACTGGCGGGGGCGCGCTGGTTCAAGACGGCGTCGATCAGGCCGTATTCGACCGCCTCGGCCCCACCCATAAAATTGTCACGGTCGGTATCGACCGCGATTTTTTCAACCGGCTGGCCAGTATGCTTGGTCAGGATGCGGTTGAGGCGATCCCGCACCAACAGAATTTCCCGGGCATGAATGTCAAAATCACTTGCCTGGCCCTGAAAACCACCCAGCGGCTGATGAATCATCATTCGCGAATGCGGCAGGCAGAACCGCTTGCCCGCCGCGCCACCGGCTAGCAGCAGGGCGCCCATGCTGGCGGCCTGGCCCACGCACATGGTGCTCACATCCGGCTTGATGAATTGCATGGTGTCGTAGATGGCCAGACCGGCGCTGACTGAACCACCGGGCGAGTTGATGTAAAGATGGATGTCCTTGTCCGGATTTTCGGCCTCCAGGAACAGCAGTTGCGCCACGACCAGGTTGGCGGCGTAATCCTCGACCGGCCCCACCAGAAACACCACTCGCTCCTTCAGCAGGCGGGAATAGATATCGTAGGCCCGTTCGCCGCGCGCGGTCTGCTCAACCACGATCGGCACCAGATTAAGCGCCTGGATGGTGGCGGAAGAATCTCTTTCGTTCATTCGACCGACTCCGCTGGAGCTGTTGGGGACTGTTGACCGGGAGTCATGATCTCGGCGAAGGTGCTGGTCTTTTCGGTGACCTGCGCCCGCTCCAGCACCCAGTCCACGACCTGATCCTCCAACGCCAAGGCGCGCACGTTATCAAGCGCGTTCGGCGTTTGCTCGTACCAGCGCACCACCTCGGCGGGTTCCTCATAGGTGGCGGCAATGGCGTCCAGCCGCGCCCGAACCCGCTGTCCGTCGGGCTCGATGCCCTGATTGGCCGCCAATTTGGAAATCAGCAAGCCCAGCGCCACGCGCCGACGAGCCTCGGCTTCGAACAATTGCATTTTTAACTGCCGCACTCTTTCACTGTTATCGCCGGCGGGAAATCGCAACTGGCTCGCCAGATGTTCGATTTCAACCCCGATAAGCGCCTGGGGCACCGGAATGGGGTTGCCATCGAGCAAACCCTGCATGACCTGACGCTTGATCGCCGCCTGGATACCGTCGCGTAACTCGCGTTCCATGTTGGCGCGCAGCGACTGACGCAAGGCGGGAATCCCGCCTTCCTTGACATCAAAGCTAGCGGCGAACGCATCATCCAACTCGGGCAGATGCGCTTCCTCGACGCCATGCAGCTTGACCTGGAAATGCGCTGTCTTGCCGGCAACCTCCGCCGTCTGATAGTCATCCGGGAAAGTCAGGTCGAAATCGCTCTCCGCGCCCGCGCTCAAACCGATCAGTTGTGCCTCGAACCCGGGAAGCATGGTTTTTCCGCCGAGCACCACCTGCGCATTGGTACCCTTGTTACCCGAGAAATCCTGGCCGTCGATTTTACCCTCGAAATCGAAGCGAACCCGATCACCGTCGTGGGCCGGACGCTCCACCGCGCTCCAGTTCGTCCGCTGGCGGCGCAGGTTATCGATCATCAGGTCCACATCCTGCTCGGTGATTTCCGCCACCGGCCGCTCGACCTTGATATTGTCAAATCCGGATAGGTCAAACTCGGGCATGACTTCGAAGGTGGCGCTGTATTCGAGCGCTTGTCCTTCTTCCAACACTTTGGGTTCGATGCTGGGGCCACCCAGGGGAGTCAGGTTTTCCTGGACCAGCGCATCGCGCAGGCTGTTTTGCATCAGCTCGCTGACCGTCTCGTAGCGCGCCTGATCGCCATACATCTGCTTTATGATCTTCAGCGGTACCTTGCCGGGCCGGAAGCCAGCCACCTTCGCCTTGCGTGACATGGCGACCAGGCGGTCCTGGATTTCCTTGGCGACTCGTTCGGCGGGCACCTGCACGGTCACCCGACGTTCCAGATCGTTCAGCGTCTCAACCGAAACCTGCATCGATGTACCTCAAACCTGTCAATCGTTGGTGGTATGTTAGCGGACCGGGCTGGCACCGCCGGCGGCTTTCCACAAGCCAAGGCAAACCAGTTGTTCCCAGGCGCGTGGTAGTAATGGTGCGAAAGGAGGGACTCGAACCCTCACGGGTTACCCCACTGGAACCTAAATCCAGCGCGTCTACCAGTTCCGCCACTCTCGCGATAAACCCTGCGCCATGGCGACGCGAATGCAAAAATCTTACGGGCGGCAATGGCCACCGTTTGATGCGAGTATACAAGACAACGCGCCTCTCCGGGACAGTCCGAGGCCATTCCCTTTGGGGAAATTAACAGTGGAAGAGGGGATATGGGGAAAAGCCGAGCGGCGAGGATGGTGGGCCGTGTAGGACTCGAACCTACAACCAATTGATTAAGAGTCAACTGCTCTACCAAGTTGAGCTAACGGCCCGAAAGCGAGTGCGAATGGAACCAAAAACCGTTCCGAAAAGCAAGTTTTATTGGGGTGGACGATGGGATTCGAACCCACGACGACCGGAACCACAATCCGGGGCTCTACCATCTGAGCTACGTCCACCATCGAACCTGTCAAACCGGCCGGGATTTGGCGCGCCCGGCAGGACTCGAACCTGCTACCCTCAGCTTAGAAGGCTGATGCTCTATCCGCATGAGCTACGGGCGCGGCGCCATGAGCCATCCTAGCCCCCGCCCTGCCCGCGCCATGGTCGGGGTAGAGGGATTCGAACCCACGACCCCCTGCTCCCAAAGCAGGTGCGCTACCAGACTGCGCTATACCCCGTTCGCGAATGCACCGCTGCTAACATCCATTCAATTCCATACGGAATTTGGAATTGTATTTTTGAACTCAACCATCGTCAAGCCAATTTTCAATCCCGCCGCCAAATCGTGCCCTTGGGCGTGTCCTCCAGCACGATCCCCGCTTCCTGCAACAAGCCGCGAATCCGATCCGCTTCCGCCCACTGCTTCGTCTTGCGAGCGGCGGTGCGCTCGGCGATCAGCGTCTCGATTTGTTCAGGAGTCAACGCCGACTCTCCTTCCTTGCCTTCCTCACCGCCCCGCAGGAATGTTTCCGGATCGGTCCGCAACAAACCGAGCAACTCACCCAATTGCCGCAGGCTGGCCCCTAACCGTGCCGCCGCCGTCTCGTCCTCGGTTCGCAGGCGGTTCACCTCGCGCGCCAGATCGAAGAGCACCGCCAGCGCCTCGGGGGTATTGAAATCATCGTCCATCGCTTGCGCGAACCGCTCTCGCCAACTCGCTTCGATAGGCGCTTCCGCCAGCGGCAAACCGCGCAGCGCCGTGTATAACCGGGTCAGCGACGACTTGGCGTGCTCCAGGTTTTCGTCCGAGTAATTCAGCGGTCCCCGGTAATGACTGGTCAAGATGAACAGCCGCGCCACTTCCGGAGCATAGCGTTGCAGCACCTCGCGCACGGTGAAGAAATTGCCCAGCGATTTGGACATTTTTTCCTCATTCACCTGGACGAAACCGTTGTGCATCCAGAGATTCACGCAACGGTGGCCACTAGCCGCCTCGGATTGGGCGATCTCGTTCTCGTGGTGGGGAAATTTCAGGTCCATGCCGCCGCCGTGAATGTCGAAGTGTTCGCCCAGGCAGCGCGTGGACATCGCCGAGCATTCGATATGCCAGCCGGGCCGGCCTGGCCCCCAAGGCGACGGCCAACTCGGCTCGCCGGGCTTGGCGGCTTTCCATAGCACGAAGTCCAATGGATCGTCCTTGGCCTCCTCGACCTCGACTCGCGCGCCCGAACGCAGATCATCCAGCTTTTTGTTCGCCAGTTGGCCGTAGTGGTCAAAGCGGCTGACATCGTAATAGACGTCGCCACTGGCGCCGACATAGGCGTAACCCTTGTCCAGCAAGGTTTGAATCAAGGCGATCATGTCGGCCATGGCATCGGTCGCGCGCGGCTCGTGGGTCGGCGGCAAGATGGCCAAGGCAGCCAGGTCCTCGTTCATGGCCTGGATAAAGCGCGCGGTGAGTTCCCGAAAATCCTCGCCGTTCTCTTGAGCGCGGCGGATGATCTTGTCATCAATATCGGTGATATTACGCACGTAAACCACATCGTAACCCTGGACGCGCAGCCAGCGCAGCACCACGTCGAACACCACCATGACCCGCGCGTGGCCCACATGGCAGTAGTCGTAAACCGTCATGCCGCATACGTACATCTTCACCTTGCCCGGTTCGATGGGCTGGAATGGTTCTTTCCGACGGGTCAGGCTGTTGAAAATCCGGAGCATGGAAAAAGTTTCTCAGTGATCAATGAACGGTCGGGTTGGATCGAAGTTTCAAGAGATGCAAGCCACTGAACTTCGCTTCCCTCATGTTTCCCTCGGCGCGGGGTTCTGGCATCCGTAAACCTACCCTACACACGCACCTCGGGCATCAGCGCGAACGCCCGCAGCAGGGCATTGACTAGCGGCGGCCTGCGCAGAATGCGCTTGTGGTCGCCTTTCCAGAGTTGCAAGCGCTGAGTTCCCACCAAAACCAAGAGGCGCGGCAGGTCGAAACCTTGCTCCAGCCATTCGAGCCAGTCCGTCAAGCCAGCGCGCAAGTCCCAATCCAGTTCCCGGCCATCATACTGACCCGCCTGTTCGGCGACGCCGCGCACCACCACCAACAATCCACGCGGCGTGGGCTGATCCAAAAAACCATATCCAACCACCGCGTTGAACCGTTGTCGGGTCAACTCACGAACCATGGTCTGTTCCGCGTTCCACAACCGTGCATACGCATGCATCCATTCTTCGGAGAACACCCCCATGGTTGCCCCGCTCTCCTCCAATGCATTCCCGATCTCACTCATCCGCCCTTGCCCACCCAGGGATGATAATGGAAATAGGTGAGTAACAGGCTGCCAAATACGATTCGATACCAAGCGAATGGCGCAAAGCTGTTCTGGCCCACATAAGCCAACAGGAAGCGCACCACCGCCAATCCGCCCAGGAATGCCGCCACGAATCCCACCATAAATACCGGCGCATCCGCCAAGGTCAGGTTGTGCCATCCCTTATAAAGACTGTAGAAAGTTGCGGCGAACATGGTCGGAATCGCTAGGAAAAACGAAAATTCGGTCGCCGCGAACCGCGACATTCCGCTCAACATCCCCCCCATGATGGTCGCGCCTGACCGCGATACGCCCGGAAACAGAGCCACGCTCTGGGCGATGCCGACCCACACGGCATCTTTCCAGCCGATGTCGTCCATCACCTGTACTCGACCGACTCGGGCATAGCGCTCGATCAACAAAATGGCGATACCGCCCAACACCAGCGCCAACGCCACGCTGACCGGATTGAACAGGTACTGGGTGATATACTTGTGCGCTAAAAGCCCCAGCGCCGCCGCCGGCACGAAAGCAATCGCCAGATTCAACACCAACCGCTGCACCTTGGGATCCCAATCCACATTCACGGCGATATCGAGCAACCGCTCCCGATAAATCCAGACCACGGCGAGAATCGCTCCCAACTGAATGAAAATCTCGAAGGCCTCCGCGCGCGGTCCGGTGAACGCCAGGAAATCTCCTACAATGATCAGATGGCCGGTGCTGGAAACTGGCAGGAATTCCGAGGCAGCCTCCACCAGGCCGAGTATCAGCGCCTTGAGAATTAACAGGATGTCCAAAGGTACTCCTTCGTAATTGCGGTCGGAATAAGGGGAGGCATTCTAGCGGCCATGGCCTGGACTCACCATGCCGCGGCTGGACACCATCGGTTCGTTATTTGGCCATCCCAATCAACCGGTTGAACTCCATAGAGTTTTAACGTTCGAATCCATTCAGATTCCCCCCGAGGAGCCGACCATGCCCCCCTTGCGGCTACCCTTTGCGATGATCGTCCTGCTGTTCCTCGCCAGCGCCGACCCCGCCCAAGCTCAGGTGTACAAATGGACCGATGCCAATGGCCAAGTCCACTACGGCCAGAAAAAACCGGACGACGCGACCGCCGTGCAAACGTTGGATATTACCCCACCACCGCCCCCCACGCCCACCGCCACCGACTCGGCCGCCGAGGTCGCCCGCCTCAACGCGCTGTCCGAACAGATGGCCCGCGAGCGGCAGGCAACGGAACGGGCGCGGCAGGAGCAGGCGCTTCGCAACCTGGAACTGGCGAATCGGCAACTACAGAACGATCTGCTAAATCAGCAATTACAACAGGATCAAGACGAGAGCGATAACACCACCCTCGACGACCCACTGTTTTATCCCTATCCCTATCCCCGGCCCTATCCACTCTATCCGCCCAAACCGTATCCGCCGCGCCCGTGGCCGTGCGAGCCGTGGCCGGCGTGCCGCCAGCCCACGCCTCTCCCGCCGCCGCGTCCAGAGCCGCCGGCCAGACCCTTGTTCCCCTCCCCACCCGCTCCGGCCCCGGCCCGTATCACCCCAACACCGAAAGCTTCCTTCCGGGACCAGTAACAAGGCGCTGGCTGGACGGATCGCGGCGCTATCTCGTGCTCTCCCGCTACGTTTGGGTGGTGGCGGGCTGAAACCAAGTCAGTTGCGGGCGCAGCTTCGCCACCTCGCCGACGATCAACAGCGCCGGTGAGCGGACACCGGCGCCCGCCATGATATGCGGGAGCGTGGCCAAGGTCGCGCAATACACTCGCTGCCGAGGGGTGGTGCCCTGTTCCACCAGCGCGACCGGCATCGCATCGGCCAAACCGTGCGCGCGCAATTGCTCACAAATGTGGCGGACGCTCTTCAACCCCATGTAGAACACCACGGTCTGACGCGGCTGCGCCAGCATCGGCCAATTCAGGTCCAGTTCGCCGTCCTTGAGATGGCCGGTGACGAATACACAGGCCTGCGCATAATCGCGATGGGTCAACGGAATGCCGGCGTAGGCCGCGCAGCCAGCGGCGGCGGTCACGCCAGGCACGACTTGGAACGGAACGCCCGCCGCCATCAGCGTTTCGAGTTCCTCACCGCCGCGCCCGAAAATGAACGGGTCGCCGCCCTTGAGCCGCAACACCCGTTTCCCTTGCAGGGCCAGTTTCACCAGTAGCCGGTTGATGTCGTCCTGGGGCAGGGTGTGATGCTCCGGCTCCTTGCCGACGAAGATGCGTTCGACGCGCGGCTCCAACAAGTCCAGGATGGTCGCGCCAACCAGCCGGTCGTACACCGCCACGTCAGCCTGCCGCATCAATCGGAGCGCCTTCAGCGTCAGCAATTCAGGATCGCCGGGACCGGCTCCCACCAGATACACCTCACCGACCGAAGGTCGCGCCCGTTCGAAATCAGAATTGGCCATCATCTTCAATTCATGTCGTCAAAAACTTGGGTTGGAATGGACGAGCAAGGCGGCCTCATCGCAGCCGTTCGGCCCGCACGCCAGCCAGCGCCAGCTCCAGCCGTCGCCATGCCGATTCTCCGCCAGGCAGGCCGAACCGCAACGCTGGCGGGTCGGTAAAGTGCCGGACCAGAATGCCGCGCCGCGCCAGCGCGTCCCGCCAGAATGCCGCGTCCGGGATCGGTGCCCATTGAAACAGCTCCGTGCCGCCGGCCACCGGCAGTCGTTGCCGCTTGAGCAGGTCCGCCAGTCGGCTCCTGGCGCGGTCGAGGGCATGGCGCGCCGTCACCTGCCAGGCGTGGTCGCTCAAGGCCCGCGCCGCCACCCAGCGACTGGGACCGGTGACCGTCCACGGCCCCAAATGCTCCCGCAGTCCTTCCAGCACCGCCGGCTCCGCCAGCACGAATCCGACCCGCGCGCCGGCCAAGCCAAAGAACTTGCCCAGCGAACGCAATACGATCAACCCCGGCAGACCAACGTGATGCGCCATACTTCCCTCTGGCGTGGCGTCCATGAACGCCTCGTCCACCACCAACCAGCCACCGCGCACCGCCAACCGCGCGCGCCAGTCCAGCAGCAATGCCAGCGGGAAGCGAACGCCGGTGGGATTATTGGGATGAACCAGCACCAGCGCGTCCAACCGCGTTATCGCGGCGTCCAGACTGTCGGCGGGCAATAATTCCACCTGATGCCCGACCCGCCGCCAGGCATGAGCGTGTTCGGCGTAGCTGGGACTCAAGACGCCGACCCGGCCCGGCGCGCGCAGTTGCGGCAACGCCTGAATCGCCGCCTGCGAACCCGCCACCGGGAGCAACGACTCCGTGCCGTAATAGGTCGCCGCCGCGGCTTCCAGACTGTCATGCACTTCTGGCAGACGCTGCCAGACCGCCGCCGGGATCGGCGGAACCGGCCAGCCCTGGGGATTGATGCCGGTGGACAAATCCAGCCAGTCGCCCAGCGGAATGCCGTAACGCTCGGCCACTACCCGCAAGCCGCCACCATGCTCAAGCAAGAACCAACCCTCCCAGGGCGATCACGCCCAGCCACAGCCATAACGCTCGCCGCACCAGCGCCAGCGCCCGGCCGATATCCTCGGCGCGCGGGGCCAACCCCTCGCCCAGCGCCGGGCGCGATTGCCACTCGCCGTGATAACGGGCCGGCCCGCCCAGCGCCAGACCCAGCGCGCCGGCGCCCGCCGCCATCACCGGACCGGCGTTGGGGCTTTTCCAATTCGGTGCCTGTTCCCGCCAGCAGCGCCAGGCCAGGGCCGGTTTCGTTCCCACCGCCGCATAACTCAACGCGGTCAGCCGCGCCGGCAACCAGTTCAACAGATCGTCCAGCCGCGCCGCCGCCCAGCCGAAATCCTGATAGCGCGGCGTGCGATAGCCCCACATCGCATCCAGGGTATTGGCCAGCCGGTACAACACCGCGCCCGCCGCGCCCGCCAGCACGAACCAGAACAGCGCGCCGAAAATCGCATCGCAACCATTTTCCAGCACCGATTCCACCGTGGCCCGGCTGATCTGCTCCTCGTCCAAATCGGTCGTGTCGCGGCTGACGATCCGGCCCACTCGTTCGCGCGCCAGCGGCAAATCGCCCGCTTGCAGCGCCCGCGCCACTGCCTCGGCGTGTTCCGCCAGACTGCGCGCGCCGATGGCGAGATAGAGCAGTCCCAGCGCCACCACCAGTCCGAGCAGCGGAATCGCGCCCAATAGCCATGCGGTAACGACAAAGGGAACCAGCAGCACGATGACCGCGCCAATGCCACACGTTCGCCGTGCTTCGGCGCTCCATTCGGGCGGGCCGTAACCCAGTGCTTCCACGCGGCGGGCCAGCCAACCGAACCCCACCAGCGGATGCCAGTGGCGCGGCTCGCCCCGCCAGCGGTCAAGTAAAACCGCGCCGAGGCATAACAACGCAGTCAGCATGAAATTTCCTGCTTACCGGGGAGGAAACGGGGATAAGGACAGTGGCGTGATCGCATCGGGATGTTGGGAAACTCAAGGTGGCGCTAGTGTAGCCAAAAACCGGCGGGTTCAGTGAAATTCATCGCTTTAATCGCCAACCTGCTGATGGTTCGCAAAATTCAATCATTCAATCCGTGTTTCCGCCCGGCAAAACCAAGGTGGCGCCAGTGTAGCCAACAGCCAAGGATTTCCGTCAAAATTCGGTCTTATGGACACCAAGACTCTCATGATTCAGGGCACCACCTCCGACGCTGGCAAGAGCGTCATGGTGGCTGGCCTGTGCCGATTGCTGGCGCGACGCGGGGTAAGGGTCGTGCCGTTCAAGCCGCAGAACATGGCCCTCAACAGCGCGGTCACGGTGGACGGCGGCGAAATCGGTCGCGCCCAGGCGGTGCAGGCCCAGGCGGCCTTTTTGGAGCCATGCACCGACATGAACCCGGTGCTGCTCAAGCCCAATACCGATATCGGGGCGCAGGTGATCATTCACGGCAAGGCGCTGACCAACATGGACGCCCGAACCTACCACGACTACAAGCCGGTAGCGATGCGGGCGGTGCTGGAATCCTACGCGCGGATGCACGCGGCTTACGACATGGTGTTGGTGGAAGGCGCGGGTAGTCCGGCGGAAATCAATCTGCGCGACAAGGACATCGCCAACATGGGGTTTGCCGAAGCGGTGGATTGCCCGGTCTGGCTGGTCGGCGACATCGACCGTGGCGGCGTGTTCGCTCATCTGTACGGCACCCTCGCCTTGCTGACACCGAGCGAACGGGCGCGCGTCGCCGGACTGATTATCAACCGTTTCCGGGGTGACGTGAGCCTGTTGACGCCGGGGCTGGAGTGGCTGACCCAGGAGACTGGCAAGCCGGTGCTGGGCGTGCTGCCCTACCTGCAAGGCTTGCATCTGGAAGCGGAGGACGCCTTGCCGCGCGAACCGGGCATCGCCAAGGATGCCGAGCGACTGCGGGTCGCGGTGCCGGTGCTGGCGCGGATCAGCAACCACACCGACCTCGATCCCTTGCGGCTGCATCCGCAAGTCGAGGTGCGCTGGGTACGGCCGGGTGAGGTCATTCCGCCCGCCGATCTCATCATTCTGCCCGGCAGCAAGAGCACGCGCGGGGATTTGAACCGGTTGCGCGAACAGGGTTGGGACCAGGATATTCACCGCCATCTGCGCTATGGCGGCAAAGTCATCGGTATTTGCGGCGGCTTTCAAATGCTGGGGCGCTGGGTCCACGATCCTGACGGTCTGGAAGGCGAACCGGGCAGCAGTCCCGGTCTCGGTGTATTGGCATTCGAGACCACGTTGGAACCGGAAAAACAGTTGCGTCGGGTCGAGGGTCGGTTGACGCTGTTCGATGCGTTGACGACCGGCTATGAAATTCACGCTGGCGTCAGCGTGGGACCCGCGTTAAACCATCCCACCGTTCGCCTGAGCGATGGCCGCCCAGATGGCGCGGTATCGGACGACGGCCAAATCCTCGGCACTTATCTGCACGGCCTGTTCGACGCCGCGCCGGCGCGCGACGCACTGTTGCGCTGGGCCGGGCTGGCGGTGCGGGAGACGCCGGATTATCGGCAGTTGCGCGAAGAGGGCATCAACCGGTTGGCGGACGCCATTGAGGCGCATCTGGATTTGCGCCTGCTGGAACGGTACGTTTTTTGCGATTGATGACGGAATCGGCCATGAAACTTCGAACGGTCTTCCTAATCCTTGCCCTGGCGTCGACAACCATCGGTGGCGGCATAGCCATCTATCGGTGGCATTCACAGCCACCACCCGTCAAAATCGTCACTGACCGGAAGCCCGTGGACAAAAAGGCACCCGCGCCGGCCAAGGCGCCGGAAACGGTGGAACAGGCGGAAACCCCACCGCCGCCTGGCAATCCCCCCGACCAGGTGGCCCTGTTGGAAACTACCCCGCCACCGGTCGCCAAAATCCCGCTCCCCACACCGTTGCCCCCCGCCAACAGCATCGTCAGCCGGATACTGGTGGAGAAAAAGGCGCATCGGCTAACGCTGTTTCGCAACAATAAACCAATCAAGACCTATGAAATCGCCCTGGGCCGCCAACCGGACGGTCCCAAACAGTTCGAGGGCGACAATAAGACTCCCGAGGGTCGCTATGTGATCGACTCCCGCAAGAAAAACAGCACCTTTCATCGCGCCCTGCACATCTCCTATCCCGGTCCCAAGGAAGTCGCCTTCGCCGCCAAACAAAAAAAATCCGCCGGCGGCAACATCATGATCCATGGTCTTCCCAACGGCATGGGCGCGCTGGGACCCTTGCACCGGCTACGGGACTGGACGGCGGGCTGCATCGCGGTCACCAATGCCGAGATCGAGGAAATCTGGCGCGCCGTCCCCGACGGTACGCCGGTCGAAATTCGACCGTAGCCCAAAAACCTTGCGCGAACGGACGGGAACCGCTGTCCAAACCGCTGCCCGAAAACCGCCGCGATCAACCCGTTCGCCTTTAGACCGCCCTCATTCCGCCGAGCGTCCCCGCCGACGCCTCAGATGGATCAGCAACAGGGAAACAGCGGCGGGGGTCACCCCCGGAATGCGGCCCGCCTGGCCCAACGTGTGGGGGCGATGCCGGATCAGCTTTTCCCGCACCTCGCGCGACAAACCCTGAACCCCGGCATAATCCAGATCCGGCGGCAGTACCCATTGTTCGTGGCGGCGCTGACGCTCGATGTCCTCGTGCTGGCGTTCGATGTAGCCGGCATATTTCGCTTGAATCTCGACCTGCTCGGCGACCCGCGGATCCGCCTCGCCAGGACCAACGCCGGATAGGCTCATCAAGCTGGCGTAGGTCACCTCGGGCCGGCGCAACAATTCAACCGCTCGGCTTTCCCGCGCCAGTGGACCTTGCAAGACCTGTTGCGCGTCGGCCTCGCTCAGTTGCGACGGGCGCACCCAGGTTTCGCGCAGCCGCTGGCTTTCCCGCTCGATGGCTTCACGCTTGGTCTCGAACACCGCCCAGCGGGCGTCGTCCACCAATCCTATTCGGCGGCCGACTTCGGTCAATCGCAGATCGGCGTTGTCTTCACGCAGGAGCAACCGATGTTCGGCCCGGCTGGTGAACATCCGGTAGGGTTCGCTCGTTCCCCGCGTGATGAGGTCATCGATCAGCACGCCGAGATAGGCTTCGCCACGGCCTGGCCACCACGGCTCCTCGCCCTGGACGAATCGCCCAGCGTTGAGGCCGGCCAGCAAACCCTGCGCCGCCGCTTCCTCATAGCCGGTGGTGCCGTTGATCTGGCCCGCGAAGAACAGGCCCTGAATCGACCGGGTTTGCAGCGAATAGTCCAGATCGCGCGGATCGAAGAAATCGTATTCGATGGCGTAGCCAGGCCGGGTAATATGGACGTTTTCCAGCCCCCGGATCGAACGCACCAGCGCATATTGCACGTCGAACGGCAGGCTGGTGGAAATGCCATTGGGATAGAATTCGTGGGTTTGCAACCCTTCCGGCTCCAGAAAAATCTGGTGCGAGGCTTTGTCGGCGAAGCGGTGAATCTTATCCTCGATGGAAGGACAGTAGCGCGGCCCGACGCCCTGGATGACTCCGGCGAACAGCGGCGAACGATCCAGACCGCCACGAATGAGATCGTGAGTTCGCTCATTGGTGTGGGTGACCCAGCACGGAATCTGGCGGGGATGTTCCGCCGCCGAACCCAAGTAGGAGAACACCGGACAAGGCTCGTCGCCAGGCTGTTCGGTCAGTTGGGAAAAGTCGATGCTCCGCCCGTCCAGGCGCGGCGGCGTGCCGGTCTTCAGTCGCCCGACCCGCAACGGCAGTTCCCGCAACCGCGCCGCCAGCGCATTCGCCGGGGGATCGCCGGCCCGACCGCCTTCGTAGTTGGCCATTCCGACATGCATGCGCCCGGCGAGAAACGTACCTGCGGTCAGCACCACCGCGCCGGCGGAAAAACAGACGCCGCTTTGAGTCACCACCCCCGTCACCCGGTCGCCCTCGACCTGCAAATCGTCGGCGGCCTGCTGGAATACCCGCAAGTGGGGCTGATTCTCGATCAACGACCGCACCGCCGCCTTGTACAGCGCCCGGTCGGCCTGGCAGCGGGTGGCGCGCACCGCCGGCCCTTTGCGGCTGTTGAGGATGCGAAACTGGATGCCGGCCCGGTCGGCGGCCCGCGCCATGATTCCGCCAAGGGCATCCACCTCCTTAACCAGATGGCCCTTGCCAATGCCGCCAATCGCCGGGTTGCAACTCATCGCCCCCACGGTTTCGATGGTGTGGGTCAACAACAAGGTGCGCAAACCCATCCGCGCCGCGGCCATGCAGGCTTCGGTGCCGGCGTGGCCACCGCCAATCACAATGACATCAAAGGGTTCGGGGTAACGCATGTCGGTGGTTGGTCGCTCTAGTGACCTGTACTTGGATGCCGGCGCGTCAGCGCGCGCTCACTCCGGCAACGGCAATTGCACCGCGTAGTTGGACACCGGCAGCGCCACGGTGATCACACCCTGTTTGGCGAGAAACTGGGCAAATCGCTTGTAGCGGGCCTCATCCAGCGCCGCGGGCCGGCGCGCCAAGCGCGGCAAGGTGTCGCGCCAGGCGCGGCGATTCAACTCGTCATCCAAGTCCTTGTGGTTGGCGACGAACGCCTTCCACGCTTCGTCGGGATGGTTAAGCAGGTACAGCGTCGCTTGCTCCAGCGCGGCCACGAACCGCCCCAGCCGGGGATCATTGAGTTGGTCGCGATTCGCCACCAACACCAGTTCGTCGTAGGGCGGCACTCCCTCTTCTTCGGGGTAGAACGCCAGCCCCGGTTTTTTGGCCAGATCAAGCTGATTCAGCTCAAAATTGCGAAACGCGCCGATGACCGCGTCCACCTGTTTCGCCAGCAAGGCCGGGGACAGCGAGAAATTGACGTTGACCAGGGTTACGTCTTCCACTTTCAACCCAGCCTTGGCCAACATCGTCTTGAGCAGGGCTTCCTCGAACCCGCCCACCGAGTAACCGACCTTGCGGTTCTTGAGGTCGGCCACGGTCTTCACCGGGCCGTCCTTCAACGCAACCAGCGAATTCAGCGGTGTGGCCACCAAGGTGCCGATGCGCTTGATCGGCAACCCCGCATTGACGTGGATGTGCAACTGTGGCTGATAGGTGACCGCCACATCCACCTTGCCGGCGGCGACCAGCTTGGGCGGATCGTTGGGGTCGGCGGGCGTCTGCAATTCGACTTCCAGATTCTGGGCGACGAAAAACCCCTTTTCCTGGGCCACGATCAACGCGGCGTGATCGGGGTTCACGAACCAGTCGAGCATCACGGTGAGCTTCTTATTAGCCGGCTGGCCGTCCGCCCAAGCACCCGGTGCCAGCACGGCCAAGCTCAGCAACAACAGGACAGCGCGCAATACGTTCAGCATGGTTTTCGCTTCCATCAATCGATGATCAATCGGTTTCGGTAGTTTCAGGAGTAGCGGAATGCCAGGGTAACAACCGTTTTAAACTGGCGTCCACGGCAAAATACAATCCGACCGCCAGCGCGGCCAACACGAGCAACGCCGCGAACAGCAAATCCACCTGCATTCGGCTGTTGGCGTGCAGCATGAAATAACCCAAGCCGGCGCTGGAACCCACCCATTCACCCAGCACCGCCCCGATGGGCGCGACGGCCGCCGCGACCCGCAAGCCGGACCCCAACGCCGGCAACGCGGCGGGAATGGCGATATGCCACAGCACCGCCCAGCGCCGTGACCCGGGCACCATCACTCGGGCCAAGTCCAGCCAGCCGCGCGGCGTGTGGCGCAAACCATCGTAGAAATTCGCGGTGACCGGAAAATAGATGACCAGCGTCGCCATGGCGATCTTGGAACCCAGCCCATAACCCAGCCACAGCACTAGCAAGGGCGCGATGGCGAATACCGGGATGGCCTGGGAGGCGATCAGCACCGGCAGCAGCCAGCGCCGCGCGCATCGCGAATAGCCCAGCGCCAGCGCGCTGCCGCACCCCAGCAGGGTGCCCAACAGCATGCCCAGCACGATTTCCAAACCGGTGACCCCAGCGTGGCCGAGCAACGGGCCGGCGTTGCCCCACAAGCTGACCGCAACCGCCAACGGATCAGGCAAAATGTATGGCGGCAATTCGCCCAGCGTCACCACCCCCTGCCAGACCAGTAACAGACCCGCCAGCGTCAGCAGACCCCGCCCCAGCCCCTTCATGTCGCTCCCAACAGACGCAGAATCGTGCGGTAGGCGGCCTGGACCGCTGGGTCACCCGGATCACGGGGTGGAACGCCAGGCAGATCCGGCAGGACGGATAAGGTCGCCGGTCGTCCGTTCATGACCAGGATATGATCGCCCAATCGCAACGCTTCCAGAGGGTCATGGGTCACTAGCAGCACGGTTCGCCCCGCCAGCAACTCGGCGGCCAACGCCTGCAAGCGCAACCGGGTCAGCGCATCCAGGCCGGAAAAAGGCTCGTCCATCAGCACCACGAGCCGGTCTTCCATCAAAGTCCGCGCCAGGGCGGCCCGCTGCCGCATCCCGCCGGACAGGGTCTCCGGTCGCGCCAAGGCGCAATCCGCTAGCCCGACCCGCGCCAACAGATGCAAGGCGCGCGCGCGGTCCGGTCGTTCGCCGCGCAGCCGACTGCCCAAGGTCACGTTGTCCAGCACGTTCAGCCAAGGCAACAGCAGATCCTGTTGCGCCATATAGGCGACCCGGCCAGTCAAGGGCAAACCATCACCACCGTGCAGTTCGCCGCTGATCCCGATGGTGGTCAATCCGGCCAGCAGGCGCAGCAGGCTAGTTTTACCAATGCCGCTAGGACCGAGCAAACAGGTAAAGCTCCCGCCGGCCAGCGCCAAATCTAGCCCATCGAACAGGGTCAGACCACCGTAAATCAGCCGCGCGGCGCGCAAGCTGACCGCCAGCGGCGCGGGGGGCAAGGAGATGGCGGCGAACGGTGGGGACATGGAAAAAGCGGCGTGGCAACGATAGGGCCGGTATCCGACCTGCTGACGACGGAATGTGGGAAATCATTGTAACGACCGGCGTGGGTCACGCCTAGCGCGGCACTCTTTATATATAATATTAGGAAATAAATATATAGATACTAATTCCTTTTTGATTTATCCATTCACCGCTAAATTTAATTGTGAAGAGCTTCCGAATTTTCGCGAAAGCCCACCATCCAATCGGTCGGAACGACCCAGGAGAGATAGGCAATGACTCAGGCGAACGTAGCGGCGGATGTTCATTTTCAGGGAAATGCTGCCCAGCCATGGTTCGATCTGGCGGAAGTGAACCGCCAGATGGACCAACTGAGCGCCGCGCGGCGGGTGGCCTGGGCGCTAGAGAATTTTCCTGGGCATGTCGTGCTGACCTCCAGCTTCGGCGCGCAATCCGCCGTTTGCCTGCATCTGGTCACCGCCCAGCAACCCGACATTCCGGTGGTGCTGGTGGACACGGGCTATCTATTCCCGGAAACCTATCAGTTCATCGACGAGATGACCGAGCGGCTGGCCCTGAACCTCCACATTTATCGGGCCGAGCACAGCGCGGCCTGGCAGGAGGCCCGGTACGGCAAGCTCTGGGAACAGGGTCTGGAAGGCATCGAACGCTACAACTGGATCAACAAGGTCGAACCGATGCAGCGGGCGCTGCGGGACCTGGGCGCGGCGGCCTGGATTTCCGGGCTGCGGCGACAACAGGCGAAAAGCCGCCAGAATCTCGATGTGCTGTTGTGGCGCAACGGCCGCTGCAAAGTGCACCCGCTGATCGACTGGACCGACCGCGACGTGTTTCGCTACCTGACCCAGCATAACCTGCCCTACCACCCGCTGTGGGAACAGGGCTACGTCTCCATTGGCGATGTGCACACCACCCGCCGGCTGGCCGACGGCATGACCGAGGAAGAAACCCGGTTCTTCGGCCTCAAGCGCGAGTGTGGCCTGCACGAACAGGTCTGATTTGCCCATTGCATTCCCCAGCGCCGCGCCGTATATGCTTCTCTCCGCAAGGGGAGGACAGCGGCGATGGCGATTCCCATTCTACGGCATCTGTGCAAACCCGCCTCGGTGGCGCTGATCGGGGCGAGCGAACGGCCCGGCTCCATCGGCGCGGCGCTGACCCATAACCTGCTGGCCGGCGGATTCAAGGGCGAATTGTTTCTGGTCAACCGCCGTCATTCGTGCGTGCAAAACATGCCGACATGCCAACGGTTGGCCGATTTGCCGCGCGCCCCGGAGCTGGCGATCATCGCCACGCCGCCCGTCACGCTCCCCGACTTGCTGGCCGAACTGGGTCAGCGCGGAACGCCCGTCGTCGCCATCGCCACCACGGCCAGTTCCCCGACTGAAGCGCGAAACTGGCGCGAGGTCGCCCGCGCGCAAAAGTTGCGCTTGCTAGGGCCGGGCGGCTTCAGCATCATCGCGCCGCGCTGGGGCCTGAACGCTTCGCTCAGCCATGTTTTTCCCCAACCGGGTCATCTGGCCTTGATCGCCCCCGAAGGGTCGGTGTTGGCCCCGATCCTGGAATGGGCGACCACCCAGCAGATCGGTTTCTCCAATGTCATCGCCCTGGGCGATAGTGGCAACCTGGATTACGACGAGTTACTGGACGGGCTGAGCCGCGACCCCGAAACCCGAGCGATCCTGCTGGTGTTGGAAACGGTCACCCATGCCCGCGCCTTTTTATCGGCGGCGCGCGCGACGGCGCGGGTCAAACCGGTGCTGGTCGTGCGCGCCGGTCGCGGCGGTGACGTCACCTCCCGTCGAACCGACGCCATCTACGATGCCGCCTTCCGCCGGGCCGGAATGTTGCGGGTCCAGTCACTGCGGGAACTGTTCTGGACCGCCGAAACGCTGGCACTCGACCTGCCGGTGCGCGGCGACCGATTGGCGATCCTCGGCAACAGCCGGAGCCTGGGTTTGCTGGCCGCCGACATGCTGCTTGTCGAAGGGGGACGGTTAGCCCAATGGAGTCCGGCGACCCGGACGGCTTTGGCGGCCCTTTCGCCGTCCGGCGGCGCGCCCGGCAATCCGCTCGATTTGGGCATGGACGCCGACCCCGCCCGTTTCGCCGCCGCCCTGACCATTCTGTTACGGGAACCGGAACTCGATGGTGCGTTGGTGCTGTACGCGCCCAGCGCCCTGCGAACGGCCGCCGACACCGCCGCCGCTGTGATCGAAACCGTCAGGCATCGTTCCCGCACTGGCCCCCGTCCTGGCGTCCTGGCCTGCTGGCTGGGCGTGGACAGCGCCCGCGAGGCGCGGCGGCAACTCCTGGCCCAAGGCATTCCCAGTTACGACACCCCCAACGACGCCATCCGCGCCTTCATGCAGCGCTGGCGTCATCAGCGCAACCAAAGGGCGCTGATGGAAACGCCACCAGACCGGCCGGAGCTATTCGACGCCGATCCCGCCGCCACGCGGCAATTCCTGCAAACCGCCCTGGATGCTGGCCGCAATGAACTGACCGAAGCGGAAAGTCGCGGCCTGCTGACCGCCTATGGCGTCGCGCTGGCGCCAGCGGGGGGAATTGCCGCTTCTCCTTCGTCCGCCGGATCGCTGGCGTTGACTATTGGCATGGTTCAGGACCCGACCTTCGGCCCCGCGCTACTGTTCGGACCAGGCGGCCCCGCGGCGCTCGCCGACGAGTTTGCCGCCGCTTTACCGCCGCTTAATCCAGTGCTGGCGCGAGAAGCCATCGTTCACACGCCGACAGGGCGGCAATTGCAAAACGCAGCGGCCCACCTCGCCGGCTGGCTGGATGATTTCGCGCTGACGCTGGTCAAGGTGGCGCAACTGGTCGCCGATCTGGGCGAAGTCACCGATCTGGATTTGGCCCTGACGTTTACCAGGGCCGAGGGGATCACGGTCAACACCGCGCGAATCGGCGTGGCGGCGTTCCTGGAACCCGCGCATCGGCGGCTGGCGATCCGCCCCTATCCGCGCGAATTGGAAGAGACTTTGACGATGCCGGACGGCTCCACCGTGCTGGTGCGCCCGGTGCGCCCGGAGGACGAGCCGGCTCTGATCGCCGGTTTCACCCGCCTGTCACCGGAAGAGATTCGGATGCGTTTCATGCACGGGCTCAAGGAATTGAGCCACGCCGACGCGGCCCGGCTCACCCAGATCGACTACGACCGGGAAATGGCGCTGGGAGTAGTGCGGCAACGGCCAGGACAACCACCGGAAGGTTGTGGCATCGCGCGGATCGTCGGCGACCCAGACCGGGAGCGCGCCGAATTCGCCATCATCCTGGTGCGGGACGCCGTGGGGATGGGACTGAGCAGCCTGCTGTTGCGCCGATTGATGAGTTACGCCCGCGATCAAGGCATCCACGAGTTGTTCGGGGAAATCCTGGCCGACAACCAGCCGATGTTGGCGCTGTGTCGGGCGATGGGCTTCACCATCCAGTCCTGCCCGGAAGATCACGGGGTGATGATCGCCACCTTGCGGCTGACCTGAATCAGGCGCGCGGCGTCCCCTGCTCCGTCTCCATCCAGCCCTGGAACCGGGTCAGTAGCCACAAACCGGGAACCGTGGCCACCATGCAGCACAGGAAGAAACCCTCCCAGCCCAGCCACTCGGCCAGATAGCCGGTCGGAGTGTTGACCACCACGCGGGGAATGCCCATCAGGCTGCTCAACAATGCGTATTGGGTAGCCGTGAATTTCTTGTTGGTGAGCGTCGCCATGAACGCCACATAGGCCGTGGTCGCCATGCCACTGAACAGATTCTCGCTAGTGACGGCCAGCGCCAACCCCGGCAAACTGTGGCCGAGCCGGGCCAGCACGACGAAGCCCAGCAACCCAATCGCCTGCAACACACCAAACAGCCACAGTGCGCGGTACATGCCCAGCCGCAGGATCAACACCCCGCCGAGCAGACCGCCGATCACGGTCGCCCAAAACCCGAACAGTTTGACGACAGTGCCGATTTCGGTCTTGCTGAAGCCAAGGTCCAGATAGAACGGCGTGGTCATCTGGCTGGCCATCATCTCGCCGACCTTGTACAGCAGCACGAACAGCAGGATCAACACCGCATCCTGGCGCGAGAAATACTCGACGAACGGTTGCACCACCGCGTCGTACAACGTCCGAGGCGTCCCCGCTGGCACGACAGGCTCGGCGCAGAACCAAGTCGTGATCAACCCAGGCAGCATCGCTGCCGCCATCACTGCGTACACCGCCGCGAATGGGATGAAATCGGCCAGAATCAGTCCGCCACCGGACGACAGCAGCAGCCCGACCCGATAGCCATTGACGTACAGCGAGGCGCCCAGACCCTGCTCGTCGTCGGCCAGCGACTCGCGCCGGTAGGCGTCGATCACGATGTCTTGGGAAGCCGAGAAGAACGCGACCAGAAACGCCGCCAACGTGACTCCCGGCAGGCTCCGCGTGGGGTCGGTCAGACCGAGGCCCGCGATCGCGGCAATCAGCGCGAGTTGGATCAGCAGCAGCCAGCCGCGCCGCCGACCCATGCCAGTTATCGGCGCAAAGCGGTCCAGCAGCGGCGCCCAGAGAAACTTCAGCGTGTACGGTAACCCGACCAGCGCGAACAGGCCGATGGTGCCAAGATCCACGCCCGCTTCCTTCAGCCAGGCTTGCAACACCGAGCCGGTGGCCAGCAACAGCGGCAGGCCAGAGGAGAAACCCATCAGCAGGGTGGTCAACATCCGACCGCTGAAGAAAATCCGCAGGATGTCCCAGCCAGAGCGCTGGGGAATATCAGGAGGCATGATTATCATCCATCGTCAGCGGCGCATGACCGGAACACCGCCGCTGGCGTCCAGGGCGGCGGCGCGGATTTCTGGTATTGGGTACAACGGGCGCGGCCCGTGACCGGGCTTACCCTCGATTCAGCTCATCGGCCCAAATCATCGCCATCCTTCGGTTCGGGCCACGATCCGGTGGGCGAATCCGTCCATGCCGCCAAACGCCGCCGCGCCAATTCCGGCGGCAGTAACCCCAGAACGCGCGCCAGTTCCGGACCATGGGTTTCGCCCGTCAACGCCGCCCGCAGCGGCATGAACAGGTGTTTGCCTTTCAAGCCGGTACGCTGCTTCAATGCCTCGACCAGCGGCTGATAGGCGACGCCGTGTTGCGCATAGGCGGCCAGGGCATGGACAAAAAACGCCGATCCCGCCGCCGCGATCACCGCCCGACCGTCCGCGCTCGGGGTCAAGTCCGCGCTGAACAGGCGTTCCGCCCAGAAAACGGCATCCGCAGGAAAACGGATGTTAGGTCGAATCGCGGCAATGAATTCGTCCCGGCGATGGGATGGCACGGATCGATGGACCACGGTTCCCATCCAGTCCCATAGCCGGTCCTGGTTCGCGCGCCGTACCGCCTCGTTTTGCCAGTGCAGCAATTGCGCCGCATCGTAGCGGGCCGGCGCGCGTCCCAAGCGCTCCAGCGCGAATCCGGCGGCCAAATCCACCGGCTCTAGCCACTCGTCCTGTTCGTAGACATGACCAAGCCGCGCCAGATAGTTCAGCAACGCCTCGGGTAAATAACCAGCGGCTCGCAATTCGCGCAGACTCAGATCCCCCTCGCGCTTGGACAGCGGTCCACCGTCGGCGCCGACGATCAGCGCCAGATGGCCGTATTCCGGCGCGGGCAGATCCAGCGCCTCCAGCAACAGCAACTGACGCGGGGTATTGGTGAGATGATCTTCGCCACGCAGCACATGGGTAATCCCCATCAGCGCATCGTCCACGGCATTGGCAAAGAAGAATTGCGGCGTGCCATCAGCCCGACGGATCACGAAATCGCCGATGTCGTCGCTGGCAAAGCGCTGCGGGCCGCGCACCCGGTCCGTGAATTCCACCGTCCGCCCCGCGGGCACCCGAAATCGCAGGGTGGGCCGCAAGCCACGCTCCAGCCGCTCGCGCCGCTCCACCGCGCTCAGTCGCGCGCAAGGACCGACATAACGCGGCGGCCGGCCAGCCGATAATTGCGCCTTGCGGCTCAACGCCAGTTCCGCCGGCGCGCAGAAGCAGGGATAGGCCCGATCCGCGCTTTCCAACCGGCGGTAATAGTCTGCGTAGACCGCCGCCCGCTCCGACTGGGCGTAGGGCCCCCGCGCGCCGCCGACCTCCGGCCCTTCCTGCCAATCCAGACCCAGCCAGCGCAAATCCGCCAACAGCGCCGTGACGTATTCGGGACGGCTGCGCTCCAGGTCGGTATCCTCGATCCGTAACAGAAACCGACCGTCCCAACGGCGGGCCAACAGGGCATTGAACAACGCGGTGCGGACGTTGCCCAGGTGTAAATAGCCGGTGGGGCTAGGCGCAAAACGCGTTTTGACGATTTCGGTGGTCATAGGCAAGGCATGGTAACGGAAAGCGCCCGGACTCGCCAAATCTGGCGGCCCACGTCTCCACTGGTTATCATGTTTTCGTTATCCCGTAACCGAACGACACCCATGCGCAAAACCACTCTGTTACTTACCGCAACCATTTTGGGTTGGGCCAGCGGCAACGTTCTGGCCGGCACCCAGGTTCGGCTGGACACCAGCCTTGGTCCCATCACCCTGGAACTGGCCGACGACCAAGCGCCCAAGACCGTCGCAAACTTTCTCGCCTACGCGCGGGAAGGGTTTTACAACGGTACGCTCTTTCACCGGGTCATCGACGGCTTCATGATTCAGGGTGGCGGTTTCACGACCGACTTCCAGCAAAAGCCGACTCACGCTCCCGTCAAGAACGAAGCCGACAACGGTCTGAAAAATCTCCGCGGCACCATCGCCATGGCCCGCACCAACGATCCTCAGTCCGCCACCGCCCAGTTCTTCATCAACGTCCACGATAATCCGGCCCTGGATTACCGGTCGCCCAATCCCCAAGGCTGGGGCTATGCCGTGTTCGGTCAGGTCGTCGGCGGCATGGAGGTCGTGGACAAAATCCGCCAGGTTCCCACCGGCGTGGGCGGACCGGGCTTTCGCGACGTTCCCCAAACTCCGGTGATCATTCAGTCCGTGACCGTATTACCCGCCGCCGCCACCGCGCCGGTTGTTCCTCCCACCGAAAAGAAATCAGCGCCATGATCAAACTGCATACCACGCTCGGCGTCATCACCCTCGAACTGGACCGCGCCCACGCGCCGGCGACCGCCGCCAATTTTCTCCAATACGCCCGAGACGGATTCTACGACGGTACTCTGTTTCACCGGGTGATTCCCAATTTCATGATCCAGGGTGGCGGCCTCAACCCGGACATGAATCAGAAACCAGGCTACCCACCCATTCGCAACGAAGCCGACAACGGTCTGAAGAACCGAACCGGCACCGTGGCCATGGCCCGTACCGCTGACCCTCACTCCGCCACTTCCCAGTTTTTCATCAACCTGAAAGACAACGATTTTCTCGACCATCGCGGCCAGACCAATCAGGGGTGGGGTTATTGCGTGTTCGGCCAGGTGGTGGATGGCATGGACGTGGTCAACGCCATCGCCAAAGTCGCCACCACCTCCCGGCGCGGTCATCAGGACGTACCGGTCGAAGCGGTGATCATCGAGAAAACCGAAATCGTCGACGAATAGTGGCATGAGCACGCTGTTCATCTCCGATCTGCATCTGGAACCAGCGCGTCCCGCCGCTACCGCCCTGTTCCTGGATTTTCTGCAGCGACATGCGCGGCGAGCCGAGGCGCTGTATATCCTGGGCGATCTATTCGAGGCGTGGATCGGCGATGACGACGACGCGGAACTGGGCGCAACGGTTGCGACCGCCCTGGGCGCCCTGACCAGCCAGGGCGTTCCCATCGGTTTTCTACCGGGTAACCGCGATTTTCTGCTCGGCGAACGCTTCGCCGCCACCAGCGGGATGCAACTGCTGCCGGAAAGCGTAGTGATCGATCTGATGGGCGAGCGGGTGCTGCTATCGCACGGCGATACCCTGTGCACCGACGATGTCGAGTATCAGGCGTTCCGCGCCCAGGTTCGCGATCCCGCCTGGCGGGCGCGAATCCTGGCCCTGCCGCTGGCGCAGCGGCGAGTGCTGGCTGGTCAGATGCGGGAAACCAGTCGGCAGGCTGCCCGGCAAAAGGCCGCCGACATCATGGATGTCAATCCAACCGCCGTGGACCAGGCGCTGCGCGCGCATGGCGTTCGCCGCCTGATCCATGGTCATACCCACCGTCCGGCCATCCATCACTGGACGCTCGACGGTCAAGCGGCCAAGCGGGCGGTGCTGGGCGACTGGTATGACCAAGGTCATGTTTTGATTTGCGACATGGCGGATTGGCGGCTGGAATCTCTGCCTGGGCCAGGCGCGTAAGCGGATGGTCCTGCTCCGCCCTTCCCAGCGCGAATCGCTTTGGCGCGATCCGCCGGGGACATTCGCCGCCCTGATGGATCTGTACGAGCGCAACTATATCCAGATTCGCCGGTTGCTGCCGGTCATGCCACCTGCTGGAACAGGACACCTATCGCGCGTGTCTGGCGGTCTGGACTTGCATCTGCACATCATTGAACGCTGCCGCTACACCAGCGAACTGATCCTGACCTACCAGTTCGGTCGGGGCGACGGTGCGACCATCGCGGAACCCAACCTGCGGATTCGGGTCTATCACGATGCTCGCCAAGCCGAGGCCGAAGCTGCTGCTTTGCGCCACTATCCGGCCTTGGCCATCGACGGCGTCACCGGTCGCTGGACCGATGGCGCTTCGCTGCTAACCCGCTGGCGAATCAATCGGTTTCTTTACAAATGGCTCTGCTACTGCCTGCGCCAGGGCCACGGCTTCGCGACTCGCGGCGGCGGTCCGGTCTGAAACTCCAATAGAGAACTCAGGGGAAATTTCGGGTTTTTATTCCAGTGATTAGTTGACTAAGTTAATCGGTTAATATAGTTTCCATACGCAACAGTCAGGAATTGATTTCCCGAAAACTCCACTTGTGAGGGTAATACCATGAGACTTTCCACCAAGGGCCGCTATGCGGTGACCGCCATGATGCATCTGGCCATTCACGACCGCTATGGTCCCGTGACGCTGGCCGAAATCTCCCAATGCCAGGGCATTTCGTTGTCCTATCTGGAGCAATTGTTCGCCAAGCTACGCAAGCGCGCCCTCGTGGAAGGCGTTCGTGGGCCGGGCGGTGGTTACCGGCTGTCACGTTCGCCGGATCAGGTCACGGTCGCCGATATCATCAGCGCCGTGGACGAACGACTGGATGCCACCCGCTGCTGCGGCAACGAGAATTGCCAGAACGGTCGGCGTTGCCTGACCCATGAGTTGTGGACCGATCTCAGCCGCCAGATTTTCACCTTTCTGGAAGGCATCACCCTGGCGCAGTTCGTCGAACGCCCCGCGGTCTGCGAAGTGGTGCATCGGCAGAACAACCGGCGGCGTGACCGTTCTTCCGAACGCTTCATCGCTCCCGCCTTGATGTAAGCATCGTTGGCTCGCTTCCGCCATGCCCGATGGAACGGCCTATCTATCTGGATTATGCGGCGACCACGCCGGTAGACCCGCGGGTCGCCGCTGTTCTAAATCAATACCTCAGCCGAAACGGCACTTTCGGCAACCCTTCCTCAAGCACCCACGCCTTGGGGCGGGTGGCCGCCAACGCCATTGAAACCGCCCGCGCGCACGTCGCCGCCCTGCTCAACACCGACCCACGCGACCTCGTCTGGACCTCCGGCGCCACCGAAGCCAACAATCTCGCGCTGTTCGGCGTCATGCGCGCTTACGCCCGCAAGGGTCGACACCTTCTCACCAGCCAGACCGAACACAAGGCGGTGCTCGATGTTTGTCGGCGGTTGGAACGCGAAGGTTGCGCGATCACCTACCTTGTCCCAGACCCGGATGGGCTGATTCCACCGGAGCGGGTCGCGGCCGCGCTGCGGCCGGATACGGTGCTGACGTCGCTGATGCACGTCAACAACGAAACGGGCGTAGTCCAGGACTTCGCCGCCATCGGCGCAATCACGCGCGCGCGCGGCGTTCTGCTGCACGTAGACGCCGCCCAGGGCGCTGGCAAGCTGCCGCTCGATCTGCAAACGCTGCCGGTGGATTTGCTAAGCCTGAGCGCGCACAAGCTGTACGGTCCCAAGGGCGTTGGCGCGCTCTATGTCCGCCAGCGACCACACCGAGTGCGGCTGGAACCGCTACTGTACGGCGGTGGTCAGGAACGTGGTTTGCGAGCCGGCACCTTGCCCACGCATCAAATCGCGGCGATGGGCGAAGCGTTCCGCATAGCGGGCGAAAACAGGGTGATCGAACAGGCTCGCATCCGGGAACTGCGCGACCGGCTATGGCAAGGATTGGCCACGTTGGATGCCGTGGAATTAAACGGCCATCCCGAGCGCAACGTGGCCGGCATTCTCAACATCAGTTTCACTGGCATTGCCGCCGAGGCGCTGCTGGCGGCGCTGCCGGAGATCGCGGTCGCCACCGGTTCGGCCTGTACTTCCGCAGGCCATGAACCGTCCCATGTGCTGCGAGCGATGGGTCGCGATGATTTCCAGGCGCGCGGCGCGGTGCGTTTCAGCCTGGGGCGCTTCACCACGGTCGAAGAGATCGACTACGTCATCGCAGCGATGCGCACGGCGGTGAACCGGTTGCGGGAGTTGTCGCCGCTGTGGGAGTTACAACAGGGGGGACTGGACCAAAGTGTGGTAGATTGGGCGGCGGCGCCGTAATCGTGGTCTATCCAGTCCACAACGCCTTGAGGAACACAGCCGATGAACCTTCAAGAACAGCGATTGATGGCGAATCTGATCCGTAACCGGCGCTGGGCGGCGCTGGCCACCCAAGGGCCCGAAGGGCCGGAGGCGTCGTGGGTCACCTACGTCCCGCAGGTCGATTTCAGCGGCTTTCTGCTGCACCTCAGTACCCTGGCGTCGCACACCGGCAATCTGCTGGCCAACTCGCGCGCTGGGCTGGCGATCAGCGAGATGGAACGGGACGGCGCGGACCCACAGACGCTGGCGCGGGTCATGATCAAGGGCAGGGTGACAGTTATTCCCAAGGGCAGTACGGATTATCGGGAAATGTCGCGATACTATCAAGCAACGCTACCCACCTCGACACCGAGCTTCGAGTTCGGCGATTTCCTACTGCTGCGCCTGACGCCGGCCCACATCCGCTTCGTCAGTGGCTTCGCCCGCGCCTACACCCTGGACCATATCGCCCTGCGGGTAGCAGCTCAACGCACCAGTTGATTGAGATCGAAAATCGGCAACAGGATTGCCAGCACGATCACCAGCACCACTCCGCCCATCACCAGAATCAGCATCGGCTCGAAAATCCCCAGCAGCGCGGCGATCAGCGTTTCGGTCTCGCGCTCCTGTTGCACCGCCGCCCGTTCCAGCATGCTTTCCAGCCGGCCACTGGCCTCGCCGCTGGCAATCAACTGGATGGTCATCGGCGGAAAATAACCGCTGGCGCCGACCGCCTTTTGCAGGCTAGCGCCTTCCTTCACCCGTATCGCCGCTTGCTCCACCGCTTCCCGCATCGGCAGATTGCTCATCACCTGCGCGGAAATCCGCAATGCTTCCAGCACCGGCACGCCGCTGGCCATCAGAATGCTAAAGGTGCGGGCGAAGCGAGCGGTATTGGTTCCCCGCACCAACCGCGCCAGCAACGGCAGCCGCAGCAAGGTCCGATGCACCTGCCGCCGGAACCCGACTCGGCGCAGCGCGTAAACCCAGGCGATGACGCCTCCCGCCAGCACCGCCAGCACCAGCCAGCCGTACTGGCGCAAAAAACCGCTCAACGCGATCAGTCCCCGGGTCAGCGCTGGCAATTGCTGATTGAGACTGCTGAACACCTGCACCACCTGCGGCACCACATACGTGAGCAAGCCCGCGACGATCAGAATGGCCACGCCGGTCAGCAACAGCGGATAGAACAGCGCCAGTCCGACTTTCTGGCGCATCTGTTGGCGGGCTTCGGTGTAATCGGCCAAGCGCTCGAACACCACGTCCAGATGGCCGGATTGCTCGCCGGCGGCGACCGTGGCCCGGTATAACTCCGGGAATACCTGGGGAAAATCACTCAGCGCGGTGGCCAGGGTATGACCTTCCAGCACCCGGGTCCGCACCGCCAGCAACAGGCCCCCCAGCCGCGTCCGATCCGCCTGACGGGCCACCGCGCCCAAGGCTTCTTCCAGCGGCAGGCCGGACCCAACCAGCGTCGCCAATTGCCGGGTGATCAGCGCCAGATCGGTCGCGCTGATCCGCACCCGTCCGCGCCACCACCGATGTCCGCGCTGCTGTTCCTGGCTGGCGATCTCCTCGACCCCCAGCGGATTCAGGCCACGCTCGCGCAGGGCTTGCCGCGCCAGGCGCGGCGTATCGGCCTCGATCAACCCTTTGCGCTGACGCCCCCGAGCATCGAGAGCGGCGTATTGAAAGGCGGGCATCAATCCTCCCGCGTCACCCGCACCAACTCGGCCAGCGCGGTGTCGCCGGCCAACACTCGGCGGCGGCCATCGTCGCGGATGCTGGAACTGGACCAGCGAGCATGGCGTTCCAATTCCTGTTCGCCCCGACCCTCGTGAATCAGGCTTTGCATCGCCTCGTCCACTGTCACCAACTCGAAAATGCCAGTGCGGCCCCGATAGCCGGAATGATTGCACTGCGCACACCCGACCGGAACAAACAATGTCGGTGGGGCGGACGGCTCCACGTTCAGCACTTCGCAGTCGGTCGGCATCGCCAGATGCGGCTGCTTGCACTGCGGACAGAGCTTGCGCACCAGTCGCTGGGCCAGCACGCCGATCAGCGATGAGGACAGCAGGAACGGCTCCACGCCCATGTCGCGTAGCCGGGTCATGGCGCCCACCGCGCTGTTGGTATGCAGGGTCGAGAGCACCAGATGGCCCGTCAGCGACGCTTGCACCGCGATTTCGGCGGTTTCCAGATCGCGGATTTCGCCGACCATCACCACGTCCGGGTCCTGGCGCAAAATCGCGCGCAGCCCACGGGCAAAGGTCATTTCCACCTTGGTATTGACCTGCGTCTGGCTGATGCCGTCGAGATAATATTCGATTGGATCCTCGACGGTCATGATGTTGCGCCGCCGGTCGTTGAGTTGCGTCAGACCGGCGTAAAGCGTCGTGGTCTTGCCGGAGCCAGTAGGCCCCGTGACCAGCAAAATGCCGTGCGGGCGGTGAATCAGCTTCAGCAGCCGCGTTTCATCACCCGGCTCCATGCCCAGATGCTGCAAATCCAGCCGGCCCTCGCGCTTGTCCAGCAGACGCAGCACCACCCGCTCGCCATGGCCGGTCGGCAGGGTCGAGACCCGCACGTCCACCGGTCGCCCGGCCACCTTGAGCGAAATCCGTCCGTCCTGCGGCAGACGCTTTTCGGCGATGTCGAGATGGGCCATGACCTTGACGCGGGACACCAGCAGCGGCCCTAGCGCCCGTGGCGGTTGCAACGCCTCGCGCAGCACGCCGTCCACTCGAAATCGCACCAGCAGACGATTCTCGAACGCTTCAATATGGATGTCCGAAGCGTTTTCCTTGATGGATTCGGTCAACAGGGCGTTGATCAACCGAATGATCGGCGCGTCATCGGCGCTTTCCAGCAAATCCTCCGGCTCGGGCAGGGTCAGTGCAACCTGATTCAGGTCCATTTCCTCGCCGAGGTCTTCCATCATTCGCGCCGCGCCGTTGCTCTCGCCCTCGTAGTGGTCTTGCAACAGACGTTCGAACTGCTCGGCGGACACCAGCGCGGGCCGCAACGGCGTCCCCAGATAACGACGCAACTCCGTCAGGCTGCGCGGGTTGACCCCAGGCCGGCAGACGACCCGGACGCCATCCACCGTCTCTTCCAGCACCAGCACACCGTGGCGCTTGGCGAAGGCATATGGCAGGCGTCGGGCCGTTGCCGCCCCGGTTTCGTCCAATGTCTCCGATGGCGATTCAGCCATCAACGGTTACCGAACCCGAACTCCGCCGGTTCTGTGGTTTTGGGAGGAGGCGGACTGATGACCGGAGCGGGAGCGGCTGGCGGCTGTGTATCGAGGATCGTGCCCTGCGCCCGAACCTCCGCTGGCGTTTTCAATACCGGCGTTTGCGCCTCCGGCAAAAGGGAAACCTCCTTGGCGCGCGCCGCCAGTTGCTGATCGCGGATGTAACTGTATTTGTCGCTGGTGTACAAGGTACCCTGGCCTGGATCCCGCAAGATGATCGGATGCAGGAACACCATCAGGTTACGCTTCAGTTTATCCGTGCTGCGGTAACGGAACAGATTGCCCAGCAGCGGAATATCGCCCAGCAATGGCACCTTTTGCGCGCTTTGGTTCAGGCTGTCGTCAATGAGCCCGCCCAGCACCAGGATTTGGCCATTCTCCACCAACACGTTGGTCTTGATGGAGCGCTTGTTGGTGGTGGGACCCTGGGTCGCCGCATTGGCCGTTGGCACCACGTTGGAGACTTCCTGGGCAATCTCCAGCTTGACGGCGTTGCCTTCGTTGATTTGCGGCTTAACCTTGAGCTTGATGCCGACATCCTCGCGCTGAATGGTCTGGAACGGATTCCCGACCTGCGATGCCGTGCTGCTTCCCGTACTGGTCGACGTGGTGTAGGAACCGGTGACGAACGGCACGTTCTGACCAACGATGATCTCCGCTTCCTCGTTGTCCATGGTGACCACGGTCGGCGTGGACAGCACGTTGGTGTCGGCGTCCTTGGCCAGGGCGCTGATCAGCGCGCCGAAGGGATTGCCTTGGCTAAAGTCGCCGATCCCGAGATGCATCCCTTCGGGGAGCAGCGATGTATCGGTCAGAGTACCGCTGTTGGCCTTCAGGGCCAGACCGATAATGTTGGCGAGGCTGGAGTTGCCCGTATTCAAATTGGTGAAACCGACCACGTTGTTGGTCCCGGCGACCCACTGCACCCCGAGTTCAGCGGTTTTCTCAGCGGAAATTTCGGCGATGACCGCCTCCACCAACACCTGCGCACGGCGCACATCCAATTGCGCGATCACCGTGCGCAACGGACGGATCAGTTCCGGCGGCGCGGTGATCACCAGAGAGTTGGTCGCCTCATCCGCCTGGATATCCACCAGACCGGCGCCACCGCTGCTGCTGCTCCCACCCGGTGCTGTTCCTCCCACCTGACCCGATGTCGGCGTGTTGCGCGTGGCTTCGTTGCTCAGACTCTTACTGACTCCCTGCAACACCGTCACCAGATTCTTGGCCTTGGCGTAGCGTAAATAGATGACTTGGGTGTTGCCGCTGCCATCCACCGGCGTATCGAGGTGCAGAATCAATGCCCGCAACCGTAACCGCGAGGCTTTGTCGCCACTCAGTAAAACACTGTTGGTGCGTTCATCCGCCACCATGCGCGGCAGAGCGCCAGCGGCAGCAGCGGGGTCGGCCTTGGCCCGTCCCTGCTCCAGGGCGGTGAGCACCCGCACGATCTCGGTGGCCGAGGCGTGACGCAACGGCACGATCTCGACCTCCTCGTTACTGGCCAAATCCACCCGAGCGATGATGCTGGCGATGCGTTCGACATTGGCCGCCGCATCGGAGATGATCAGAACATTGGTGGGGGTATAGGCGGCCAAATGCCCCTGCGGCGGAATCAGTGGGCGCAGAATCGGCACGATCTGCGCGGCGGAGACGTTCTGGACTTGGATCACTCTAGTTACAATTTGATCCGGTTCGGCACCGCTTCGCTGATCCACGGTGGGAACATTCTCCTGCTTGGCTCCGGCCGCCGGCACGATCTTGATCACGTTGCCGCTGGGAATAGCGGCAAAACCATGCACGCCGAGCACCGCCAAGAAGACCTCGTACAGTTCCTTCTCATCCATTGGCTTGGAGGAGATGATGGTGACCCGGCCCTTGACCCGTGGGTCAACGATGAAATTCTTGCCGGTCAGCACCGACATGCTTTCCACCAGGGCATTGATCTCGGCGTCCTTGAGATTGAGCGTCACCGGCGCGGCCAGCGTCGGCGCGGTTAGCGCCACCCCCAGCAGAAACACTCCCAGAACGCGGCGCGCGGCGCGCGCGCGCATGGAGGAAAGCCGTTTATGTGGCCAATGGGATAGGATCATGGTCGAAGATCGGTAGGCGTAACATCAGCAGCGAATGCGCGTCGAAAACCACGGAGATCATCGCGGCGGTGAGGTCCGCAGGGAAAAGGTCAGGGGAATCTCGGCGCCATTGCGCAATACCCGCACGTTGATCTGGTCAGCGCCGAGCACCTCCTGCAACAGGGCCAATCCCTGGGCGGGATTGTTCAGGCGGTTGCCATTGATTTCCGTGAGCACGTCACCGCCGTTCAGACCCAGTTGTTGGAAGATCTGCCGGTCGCGCCCCGGACGCAGGCGAAATCCGACAAATTGGCCGTTTTGCAGATAGGGGCTGGCGAAAGCGATATCCTCCAGTGCCTGTGGCCGGATCATGGCCTCACCACGCAACCGTTCCGCCACGGCGCTGGCGTCGATCACCGGCGCTCCCCTGGAAGTCGCGGGTTCAGGCACCGGTTCGACCGCCGGTTCGGGCGCGTCCGGGGGCGCAATCGTCGGCGCGTTCATCAGCGTCGCCTCGCCCAGTTTCGGCAGCTTGAGCACCTCCTCCCGGCCGTTGCGGGAAACTACCACATGGTCGCGCTGAATGCGTTGCAAACGGGCACCGCCCGGCAAGGGCTCGCCGAGCCGGTAGCCACGCTCCGGTCCGTTGCCGTCGGCGATCAAGGCCAGGGCCCGGTCCCCGCCTCGCTCCATGAAAAAGATGCCGACCAACCGCAGGTTAAGCGGGACAATCGGCTGGGGGGCGTTCGGCGCTTCCACTGGTCGGGCGGCCTCGGCCCGGCCGAACAAACGCCAGGTGCTGATGACAACCCCATCGGCTGGTCGAGCGGCTGCGGGATGATCGGAAGTGGACACGGGCTCCGTCGAACCCGGCATTGGCTGTGGGGCGGAACCCACCCCTATCGCCAGCGCCAAACCAGCAAGCGCGCGCGCCAACGCGACCACCAAGATCACATTGACCGCCGTCGCGGCGATCCGTGACCAGCCGTCGGGACGGAACAACGCTGGTGGCGCGTGCCTTTCCATCACCAGCAAGGCGCGTCGGGCAAAAGGACTCAAAACGAAATTCGATGGTGGTTGGTTGCAACCGCACTCACCCCAATTGGGGCGCTGATCAATCACAAAGAGTGCGTACTAATTGAGCATACCAAAATTCCGCCGTTCCGCCGCTTCCAACCCCGAATTTTTTCACCCCACGCGATGCGCGGCACCGCGTTCGAATGAAACCGATCTCATCCGAACGCGTGCTAACCACCGGTCAAACACCTCCCTCTTCATCCTTCATCGAGACAGCCGGCGCAACACCGGCGTTTCAGGCTGGATGGTTGGAGATTTGGCGCGCACCCCCATCACCCGACCTGACTGGGGTGGACGCAACAATTGCATGTGCGCCGCCATCAACGTGCTGAGCTGGTCCATGGCCGGCAGAGGGATTGGCGCACTGCGCCGCGCGGTCAGGTCCACGTGAATCACCATCAATTCGGTGGTGGCGGACAGGAAGCCCCGGTTGGCGTGATAGAGTCGGTGGAAGCAATGAATCCGTTTGCTGTCGAAGCCGAGCAACTGGGTGGTGATGCGGATGGGATCGCTCACGACCAATTCGCGCTGGTAGTTGATATGGGTTTCCACCACGAAGCTGGAACATCGCTGGCGATCCTGATAGTCCCGCCCCATGCCCAGGTACTCCATGAACGCGTCGGTGGCGTGATCGAACGCCAGCACGTAATAGGCGACGTTCATATGGCCGTTGTAATCGATCCACTCGGGGGGCACCACGGCGGTGTACAAGCACAGGGGGGATTCGATCCGCATGGTTATAATCACCACGTTCCGTGAAAGCGCGGTACGCTACTCGCTTTCGCCACGCCGCGCAATTGTCGTAACGGTTCGAAATCAAAAAAGATTTTCAAGATAAAAATATGATTTTAAATACAAATTCACATAGGGCCGGCCAATGGCCAGTTCTCGGCCAATCCAGCCGGCTGAACAAGGGCTTCGCTACCATTAGAAATCAATGAGTTAGTTTCAATACCGCTTTTAAATCCAGGAGAGCGCATGGCAATGAACGGACGGGTACTGATCGTGGCGGGCTCGGATTCCGGCGGTGGCGCGGGGATTCAAGCCGATCTGAAGACGGTCACGGCGTTGGGCAGTTACGCGGCGACGGCGATCACTGCATTGACCGCCCAAAACACCCGGGGCGTCTTCGGCATCGTTGGAGTGGAACCTGCCTTTATCGCCCAACAGATGCGCGTGGTGCTGGACGACCTGGGCGCCGACTGCATCAAGACCGGCATGTTGCACAACGCCGCCGTCATCGACGCCGTGGTCGAGACGCTCGATCACGCGGCGGCGGGCCTCCCGGTGGTGGTGGACCCGGTCATGTACGCCAAGGGTGGCGACAACTTGCTCGATCCGGCGGCGCGCGAGACGCTGATCCAGCGTCTGTTGCCCCGCGCCGCTCTGATCACGCCCAACGTCCGCGAGGCGGAGGCGCTGAGCGGGCTACCGATCCGGGAACCCGACGATTTGGCGGTAGCGGGTCGGCGGTTGCTCGAACTCGGGCTGGCGGCGGCGCTGGTCAAGGGCGGGCACTTGCCCGGCGACACCGTCACCGACTGGCTGATCTGGCGCCACGGCGCGGAGCGTTTCACCGTGCCGCGCCTCGAAAGTCGCAATACCCACGGCGCCGGCTGCACCCTGGCCTCGGCTATTGCCGCTGGGTTGGCGCAAGGGTTGCCGCTGAACGCGGCGGTGCGGCGGGCGCTGGCCTACGTACGAGAAGCGATCCGAACCGCGCCCGGACTCGGCAAGGGGTGCGGTCCGCTGAATCACGGCCACACGATGCAATGCCCCGAACGCTTCTAAAGCGCTACCCGTCGTGGGACCGCGCGATGGTCGGCTCCACGCAAGATCAAGATTTGAGGAGTGAAAATTCATGTCGGATTGGAGCTTGGCGATACTACTGTTTGGTATTTTCGCGGCCTGGCTGCTCATCCATCGATGGTTGAAAGGTCCAAGCCTGCGAGCCTACGACCGGCCAGTGGAAAACCATCCGAGTGGACGAAACGCCGCCAGCGCCAGCCACCAGGAAGCCGTGCGTTTGCTGGAGCAGGCGGCGGACGAAATTCGCGCCGCGCCCTTGAAACAGCGGCTGGTTGCGATCCGAGCGGTCATGGCGCGCGGCTTCATGGATCCAGCGTTGGTGAGCGAGGCGGACTACCACATCGAAGCAACGAATGCCGACGGCGTACCCAGTGAGTGGATCCGAGCACCGACCTCCGATCCGAATCGCCGGGTACTGTACCTGCACGGTGGCGCGTTCATCAGCGGGTGTCCGCGTGGCCACCGCATGATCACCACCCGTCTGGCGCGGATCACGGGCGCGGCGGTGCTGGCCTTGGACTACCGACTGATGCCCGAGGATTCGCGCCGGAACATGATCGCCGATTGCCAAACCGGCTACCGCTGGATTCTGGACCATGGTCCCGACGGTCCGGCGCCGGTCCGCGAACTGTTCGTGGCTGGCGATTCAGCGGGGGGTAACCTGGCGCTGATGCTGATCGCCTGGGCGCGCGACGCCGGATTGCGCGCCGCGAATGGCGCGCTGGCCTTGTCGCCCAGCGTGGATATGACGCTGTCCAGCCCCACCTTTAAGAGCAATCGCAACACGGATTTGATGCTGGGTCCCGGTTTGGGGCGGTTTCTGCGTCTCCCCAAGACCCTCTTCCTGCTCATGACCTGGGTTTGGAGCCGGATGGTTCCGTCCAATCCACTGATCTCCCCGGTTTTCGGCGATCTGTCCCGGCTACCGCCGGTGCTGGTGCAGGTCAGCGAGGCGGAGATGATGCTGGGCGACGCGCGGCGCTACGTCAACAAGGCGCGCGCCGCTGGGTCCAGCGCGGAACTGGAAGCGTGGCCAGGGATGCTGCATGTTTGGCATATCTTCGAGCCGATCCTGCCGGAAGCACGGGAAGCCTTCGAGCGAATCGGTCAATTCGTGGAGCGCTGCATCAACCGCTCATGAAGGCTCAGCCTTCGTGATTACCATAAATCCGCGCCACCGCCAGGGTGGCGTCGGCATTTTTCCGCTTGGGAATGATCAGTTCCGCCCGAAAATCATGCCGGACCAACCGTTCGGCGCAAGCCAGCGCCGCCGCCTCCGCCACGCCATGGCAACCGGTTTCCCGAAAGACAATCGCGGATTTTCGGCTGAGGCGGTCGTCGTATTCCCGCAGCACGGTGGCGGAATAGAAGTGGATCGGTCGATCCAGCGTTTCGGCCAACTGGCGCAGTCCTGGCTCGTCTCGCTTGAGTTCGATGCTGGCCAGCGCGCGCAAGTCACCACGTTGCAGACCGTGGCGGGCCAACGTTTGGTCAAGCAGCGCCAACAGCGCTTCCAGCGCGCAGCCACGATTGCAGCCGACGCCAGCCACCAACAAGGGATGGGTGTAGCGTTGCGCGCCGGTGATGATGGCCTGCGCGCCCAGGAACTCGGCGACTTGCCGCGCCCATTCGTTGGCGCCGCCTTCGTGACCGGACAAAATCGGCACGACGAACCGGCCGTGTTCGTCGAGAACCAGCACCGCTGGGTCTTGATATTTGTCGCGCAAGACTGGCGCCAGGCTTCGCACCGCGATACCAACCGCGCACAGCAAAATCAGCCGGTGGCCCGCCAAAAAGTGGTGATGAATCGCGTCCTGGAAAGGCTGCGGCCGGTGCAGGAACTCAGCGTCTGGCATCAACGACCGCAAGCGTTCCGCCAGCGCTCGGCCGGGCTCGGTCAAACTGACGACTGTGATGGAGCGCATGGACCGCAAGCACGCGAAAGACTGAAAACACGCTCAACGCCCTTCACCGCTGAGCAGAGCAAACCATTTGGGATAATCACGGTTCCCCCTCTACAATCAGTACCAGCAAATCCCAGTAACCACCAATCCAGCAATCATAGCCAGAATCGCCTTCCCATGGCCGATCCGATTCACGCTGAACGCCGACAGGTTCTTCGCTTTCTCGTCCTAACCGGCGCCGTCGGCATTGCGGCTCCGCGCGCGCCGGTTATGGCGGCGGACAGCCCAGCATTCCCCAGCCCCGGCCCCAAGGACACTTGCCCGGTCTGTGGGATGTTCGTCAGCCTCTATCCCGACTGGATCGCAACGGCGCTCTACCAGGACGGTCACGCCCACCACTTCGACGGAGCCAAGGACCTGTTCAAATATCTGCTGAATCTGCCCAAGTACGCTCCCGGTCATTCTAAAAATGACATTGTCGCTATCGGCGTAACCGAATACTACGGGGTGACCCGGATCGATGCCCACGCAGCCTGGTACGTACTCGGCTCCGACATGCTAGGACCGATGGGGCACGAACTGGTGCCGCTGGCCACCCAGGCGGAAGCGACGGATTTCCTGAAGGATCATCACGGCAAACGCATCGTCCGCTTCGACGAGGTCACGCCGGCTCTGTTGGAACAACTCGACCACGGAAAACTGGAATGACCGTTTATTTCATCGGCGCGGGTCCTGGCGATCCCGAACTGATCACTGTCAAGGGTCAGCGGCTGATCCGCGAATGTCCGCTGGTGCTGTACGCCGGCTCGCTGGTGCCGAAGGATGTGATTCTGGTCGCCAATCCCGCCGCGGAGATCGTCAATACCGCCGATCTGAGCCTGGCGGAGATCATCGCCCGCATCCGCGCCGCGCACGAACGGGGTCTGGACGTGGCGCGGGTGCATACCGGCGACCCAGCGTTGTACGGGGCCATCGGCGAGCAGATGCGAGCACTGGAAGCGCTGGGAATCCCCTACCAAGTCGTGCCAGGCGTGACCGCCGCCTTTGCCGGAGCCGCGCTACTGCGGCGGGAACTGACCCTGCCTGGCGTTAGCCAGACGATCATTCTCACCCGCCACGCTGGCAAGACCCCGATGCCGGAGGGCGAAAGCCTGCCAGAACTGGCGCAACATCGGGCCACGCTGGCGATTTATCTCAGCGTGGACAAACTACGCGAGATCGTGGCGGAACTGACCCCGCATTACGGCGCGGACTGTCCGGCAGCGGTATTGCATCGTGTGTCGTGGCCCGATCAGGACGGCGTGGTCAGTACGCTGGCGGAGATCGCCGCCAAGGTTGAAGCCAAGGGATTCACCCGCACCGCGCTGATCTTGGTCGGGCGCGTCATTCAACCGGACGGGTTTCCACCTTCTTACCTCTACAGCGCCGAGCACGCTGAAGAGTACCGGCGGCATAGTCTTTCTCACTAGATACTGTAGTCACGAGATTAAAAATGTGGGAGAATCGTGGGGTCAATATAGGAGGCCTCATGCAGAACCCGACACCGCCGCACCGTCGCCACGATATTTCTGATGAGACATGGGCTCTGTTGGAGCCGCATCTGCCGGGGCGCAAAGGCATTTGGGGCGGTATCGCCCAGGACAACCGCCTGTTCATCAACGCCGTTTTCTGGATTTTGAGAACCGGCGCGCCGTGGCGCGATTTGCCGCCGGATTATGGGGGATGGAGCAATACGCATCGCCGTTTTATCCGCTGGAGGGATGCGGGGATTTGGGAAAAGCTGCTTGAAATCCTGATTGATGAACCGGATTATGAATGGCTGATGATCGATGCCAGCCATTGCAAGGTCCATCCTCATGCCGCAGGAGCCAGAGGCGGCAATCAGGACATGGGTCGCACAAAAGGGAGATCAACACCAAGATACATCTGGCCGTGGATGCGCATGGTATGCCGGTCAGAATTGTTATTACAGAAGGTTCCCGGGCGGATTGCACGCAGGCAGGCCGCTTGATTGAAGGGATCAGTGCCGATTACCTGATCGCGGACAAAGGGTACGATACCGATGCCATTCTTGAGCAAGCTGCAGCTCAGGGTATGAACGCCGTGATCCCGCCAAAGAAAAACCGTGTCACCAAAAGATCCTACGACGAAGAGCTGTATAAACTCCGTCACCTCGTTGAAAATGTGTTTCTGCACCTCAAAAGATGGCACAGCATCGTACACGCCATGCCAAAAACAGCAAGTCCTTCCTCGCCGCCGTTCAAATCAGGGACCTTGCCCTGTGGCTTAATATCTCGTGACTACACCATCTAAGAAATATCCGTGTTTTCCATTGGTTCCGTGGACAGCGCCGTCACCATGGATTCGATCTCGGCAAATTCCCGGTCCGCCTTTGGCAACGCGGGCCGCTCCAGCATCACGACCGGGATATGAAGCTGCCGCGCCGCCGCCAGCTTGGCCGCGACCGCGCCGCCGCCACTGTTCTTGGCCACCAGAACGTCTATTCGGTGATCTCGCAACAGGGCCAATTCCTGATCTGGCACAAACGGACCAGCGGCGCATAGCACTTTCAAACGCGGCGCAACCAACGGCGCCGCCGCCAAACAGCGCACCAACCATTGCTGTTCCAGGGGAATCGTCGCCGCATGGCGCAAGGGTTCCAGACCGATGGTGAAGAACGGCCGGCGAAATTTTTGCAGCGCCGTCACGATCTCCGCCCAGTCGGCCACGCCGCGCCAGTCGTCGCCGGGTTCCGGTCGCCAGGCCGGACGCCGGTAAGTCCAGAGCGGAACGCCGGCTCGCCACGCCGCCTGCGCCGCATTCCGGCTGATTTGCGCGGCGTGGGGATGCGTGGCGTCGATCAGCAGGGCGATCCCGCGCGCGTTCAGGAAAGCCGTCAGACCTTCCGCGCCGCCGAAACCGCCCACCCGCGTCGGACAGGGCAATTCCGGCCTCCGCCCCTTGCCCGCCACGCTATAGGTAACCGCATGGATCGGGGCCAACTTTCGCGCCAGTTTCACCGCCTCGCCGATGCCACCGAGAACCAGGATGCGCATTTTCCCGTCAGGGTTCCGGAAAGGCAGGGAAATACTGCCGGATTTCGTTGAGCGTGTCCTCGGCGATGAGGGGAATCATGATGGCGAAGCAATCGAGGCCCACCAGCGCATTGATATTTGCGTCTTCCATCAAGGCATCGCGCAGGCGCCGTACAAAATCCCGGTTCACGATGGCAACCTCGGCGTAAATCTTCGCCAATTCCTTAAGCCCAAACTCAAAAGGTTTCCCCTCGCCATGGCGCAGATATTGGGCGACCAGACTCATGGAAACCATCCTGAACGCCGTCTCGGTGATCGTCGCGAAGGGAAGGTGAAATCGCACCAGCGGCTTGAGAGATTTCAGAACCGGGCAGCCGCTCGTGGGCATGATGATGCCCAGGAGTGAAGTCAAACCCTGCTGGAGCGCGGTGTCTTTCGAATAGGTCCGCTCCTCGGTCGTCACGACAACACGCACATTTTCGTGGGACACCGCGTGCGCAAAGTGCCCAGCGATTTCCGCGAAGTGCAGTGCCACCGGACAAAACGGATGATCATGCGCGTCAAGCGAGCAGTTGACGCACTGATTTTGCTTCAAAAGGGTCCAGGACGGCGGCTGCGCGGGAGGTCTGGTTATAAGATCAAGCGTTTTTCGGTCCAGGAGAACGTCGAAAGTCTTGGTGGCACCGTTCTGAAAGACATAGGTGTAGGTCATCTTGAGATAATCTTTCATATCCATTCCCCTTTGGAATACTGGAGCCGGCAAGCGCGTTCAAGCAAAACCGGCACGACCGACCGGCTGACCGGCGCGGTCGGTGGCCCACACCTCCACCGCCACCTGGGGCGGCAAAATGGCACGAGCCCGAGCACGCGCCACGGCGCAAATCCGGTCGCCTAGCGGTAATTCCGCCGCATGGGCTAACGTTAGCGCCTGCTGGCTGGTGTTGGCGGCGCGCATGGCGCCCTGCAACTCGGCATCCGCGCCCAGCGCCGCCGCTTCGACCGCCAGCAGCGTAAGATCGATGCTGGAACCGCGGCTATGCAGATCCAGGTGGCCCGCCGCCAGCTTGCTGATCTTGCCAAAGCCACCAGCCAGCGTAAGTTGGGGAATCGGCGCCCGCCGCAGATGCTTCAACACCGCCCCGGCGAAATCGCCCATTTCGATCAACGCCATGTCGGGCAATCGGTAATAGGCCCGCAGGGTCTGCTCGCTGGCGGCTCCGGTGCAGGCGACAATATGACGCAGGCCATTGGCGCGGGCCACGTCAATTGCCCGCTGGATGGAAACGATGTAGGCGGAACAGGAAAATGGCCGGACGATGCCGGTGGTGCCAAGAATGGACAGGCCGCCATCGATTCCCAAGCGTCCATTAAGCGTCTTTCGCGCGAGTTCCGCGCCATTTTCGACGCCGATGGTCACATCGAATCCACCGCGATGGCCATGGCGAATCGCCAGTCCCAATAAATGCTCAGCGATCATCCGACGCGGCGTGGGATTGATGGCCGGCTCGCCCGGCGGAATGGGTAAACCGGGTCGCGTCACCGTCCCCACGCCTGGCCCGGCCTGGAAACGCACGCCGGGCGCCGCGTTCAAGATCACCTGGGCGAAAATCAACGCGCCATGCGTCACGTCGGGATCGTCACCAGCATCCTTGATCGTCGCCGCCTCCGCGCCCATTGCCGTCAACCGGCAGTATTCCAGTCGGAACATGGGCTGCTGGCCACGCGGCAGGGTGATTTCGATGCGATCCAGGTCATCTCCGCTCAGCAGTCGCCGAGCGGCTGCCAGGCTGACCGCGGTGGCGCAGGCACCGGTCGTATAGCCATAACGCAGCGATTGTTGGATTTCCGGGGTTTCTGGACGCATCTTGAGAAGAAGTTCGATGACCGGTTTTCGCGCTAACTCACGCTAATCATTGCTAACGGATCTGTCGTGTTGCCTTACGGCAATGAAAGTGATTGGCATTTATTTTGCTGAATTTATAATCAATCGGTGAATCGCCGACCCAGGGAGAGTTTTCATCATGGCGCCCTTCGAACACGGATGCCTGTGGTGGCTGCTGCTAACAGCGACACTGGGATTGCCATTCGAGCTTTGCGCCAAACCTGGCGAACTGGTGTTCCTGAGCTGGGCCGACCATTTCATCGATCCCGTGGCCATCGCCGAGTTCGAAGCCGCGTTCAAGGTCAAGGTACGGCAAGTGTACTTCGAAACCGAGGATAAGCGCACCGATCGGCGCGTTCCGAAACAACTCAATCGACTCTACCGACGCGTCGTCGGCGAACCCAGCAATCGCCCCTGGGGACAACCATAAATCCGGTTCGAATCCGCTCCGGCCGCCCGTCTCAACCACCATGCGCCTGCGCCCCAAGCTGATTTTGCTCGTCTTGCCGTTGGTGATTCTCCCGTTGCTTGGGTTGGGCTGGATTTGCTACCAGTGGCTGGCCGATGCCGCCTACGCCGCCGGCACCAGCGAAATGACCACCGTGGCCGCGCAGCTACGCCTGGGATTGCAAGCCACGATCCAAACCACCATCGCCAACGTCGAATTGCTATCCAATTCCACCCTGGTCCAACAATACGCGCGCGCCGAGGATGAGAATCAGCGCCATACTCTGCTGCAACCGGCCTTGCTCAACCTGTTCGCCAGTTACCAAATGGTCTACCCGGACCATTACGAAATTCTGTTCCTGTCGCCGAACGGTTATGAGGACACGCGCGCCACCATTGGCGATGTACCCAATGCCACCGAAGAAGAAGGCGGCACCCCCTATTTCCAACACCTGGCGGCGCATCGGGAGAAAGTGGATGTTGCGTTTCTCCTTTCGCCCGACACGAACGAGATGGTGATGCGCGTCGCCAAACCGCTCTGGCTGTCGGAACTCGACGCGACTCCAACCAGCGATTCCTCCCAACCGCAGGGTTATCTGGTCATCACTTGCCGGCTGGAGACCTTGCGACAACAGGTCGCCAACCTCAAAACCGCGTCCCAGCTTAGGGTGCTGCTCACCGACGAGTACGGCAGTGTGCTGCTGGCGCCGACGAACTCCGTGCATCACCAGGAAGCCGTACCCGAAGACCTGCTCGCGCGATTGCGCCAACTCAACGCGACCATGGCGGAACCGCCGGTCGTGCTCCAAACCTACCATGGTGAACCCACACTGTTCTTTTTGGCCACCGCCGCCGACCGGCTGTACTTGTTGATCAGCCGTCCCGAACGCGATCTGATCGGCATTCAGCGCCAGCTTGGCAGCGCGGTCATTGGCATCGCCTTGGTTAGCGGTCTGCTCGCCGCGTTGCTGCTCCTGGTCGTCCTGCACTATCTGCTGGTGCGCCCGATTCAGCAATTGCACAAGGCCGCGCGCGCGATTGGCGACCAGAATTTCACGGCGACGCCCACCTTTTCCAACCAGGATGAATTAGGCGACCTGGCCCGTTCGCTGCGAGAAATGGCCCTGCGCCTCAAACGCTTTCATCGGCAACTGGCCACCCTGGCTTATCATGACAATTTGACCGGCTTGCCCAATCGCCTAATGTTCAAGCAATCTCTCGAACGCAGTCTCGCCTACCTGACGCGCCGTCCCGACCATCTGTTCGCCGTGCTCTTCATTGACCTCGATGGCTTTAAACAGGTCAACGATACCTTGGGTCACGATGCGGGCGACCAACTATTGCGCAAAGTCTCCCAGCGCCTGAGCCAGACGATACGCCCCCAGGACCTGGTGGCCCGATTGGGCGGCGACGAGTTCGCCATCGAACTGAACGACGTGTCTCACGCCAGCCATGTCGATCAGGTCGCGCACCGGCTACTCACCGTCCTGGCGCAGGCTTTTTCAATCGAAGCGCACACGCTGACGATCAGCGCCAGCATCGGTGTCACCATTGCTCCCATCGATGGAACCGATGCGGAGGATCTGATCCATTACGCCGACATCGCCATGTATCAGGCCAAACAGCGTGGAAAAAATCAGTATCGCTATTTCAACGACCTGCTCAATCCCAAGCCAGACTCACCACCCACCCAGTCATCCCCGCATTCCGTACCCTTGCGCCATTGACCCTGACTGATTCCCGGATCCACATGCCAACTGATGAAATCACCATGTCCGTCGTCTGCCCCGCTTTGCTGCTCAGCGCCCCGGCTTCCGGTCAGGGCAAAACTACCGTCACCGCCGGTTTGGCGCGCTATCACCGCAACCAGGGTCGCACCGTGCGCGTGTTCAAAACCGGGCCGGACTTTCTCGACCCGATGATTCTGGAGCAGGCTTCCGGCCAGCCGGTTTATCAGCTCGATCTGTGGATGGTCGGCGCGCGCGCATGTAAAGCGTTACTTTATCAAGCGGCGATGGAGGCGGATTTGATTCTGATCGAAGGGGTCATGGGTCTGTTCGACGGCACACCGTCGAGCGCCGATCTCGCCGGCCAATTCGGCGTGCCGGTGCTGGCGCTGATCAACGCCCACGCCATGGCCCAGACCTTCGGCGCGGTCGCTCACGGCCTGGCGCATTACCGCCAGGGGCTCCCTTTCGCTGGAGTGCTGGCCAACCGGGTTGCTGGGCCAAGCCACGCCAAGTTGCTTGTCGAAAGCTTGCCGCCGGGGCTGCGTTATTTCGGCTGGCTACCGCGCGATGGGGACATCAGCCTACCCGACCGCCACCTCGGTCTGGTGCAGGCCGCCGAAATCGCCGATCTGGAAACGCGACTGGAAAGCGCCGCCGCGCGGATCGCTCACACCGGGCTGGCGGAATTGCCGCCGCCGGTGTCCTTCCCAGAGGTTCGCGTGGAACCGCCGCCATCGCTGCTCCAAGGGGTTCGCATCGGCATCGCCCGCGACACCGCGTTTGCCTTCCTGTATCCGGCCAATCTGGACACCCTGCGGGCGCTGGGCGCGGAACTGGCGTTCTTCTCGCCGTTGACCGATACCGCATTGCCAGCGGTGGACGCGATTTATCTGCCCGGCGGCTATCCCGAACTACATCTGGACACGCTGGCGGGCAATCACGCCCTGCGGGCGGCGCTGCGCCACCACCACGCCTCCGGCAAACCGATTTACGCCGAATGCGGCGGTCTGTTGTACACGCTGGAATCGCTGGCGGACAAAGACGGTCATCGCGCGCCGATGCTGGGCCTGGTACCAGGTCACGCGGCGCTCCAGTCAAAACTGGCGGGATTGGGAATGCAGGCGGTGACGCTGCCGGAGGGGGAACTGCGTGGACATACCTTCCATCATTCCAGTCTGGAAACTTCCCTGTTGCCACTGACACGGGGCCGACGCCAGCGTGACGACCAACCGGGCGAGGCGGTCTATCGGGTGGGGCGGCTAACCGCTTCGTATCTACATCTGTACTTCGCCAGTAATCCGGAAGCGGCGGCCCGGCTCTTCCTGTCCTGAACCGCCGCGGGCCTTCAAGGCCCGTTTTCAGCGATGCGGTTTTCAGCTCAAACGCCGTTACTCGACCATCCGCGCCAACAGGACATTGCCGCGAGTCGTCATCTCCTCCGCCTGCTTGAGCAGGTTGGCGAAAAAGTCCAAGCCCCCCTCCCAATTGTTCATCATCAAATCAAGACTGGCCGAATGCGCCTGACTGGTCAGATTAATGAAATCCCCAAACAACTGGGTGGGATCGAAGAGGTCTGATCTGGTCCGATTCATACCAAAACACTCCAGAATTTGTGATTTTTCCCGGCGATCGGCTTTAGAGCCGGTCGCCATCAACAAACGATCGTCCTGACCTGAAAAAAACAGCAGCGGTCTCCCGATTGGGAATGACCGCCAGCCGATTCTAAAGAAAAATCTCCACGAATACAGCCTTGCAATCGCGTTCCTCGTGCATCACAACCAGATTATGCAACATCGAATCGGTCGAAGGTCATGGTGAACTGGCCACGACCCCGAGTCATGCCGCGCAGGTCGGTGATGTAGCCGAGTAGCCGATCCAGCGCGCAATCGCAATGAATGATGGTCATCTCGCCCAGCGTGGTGGTATCCCGGATCACCGCCCGGCGGGACTGCAAATCGCCCAACACCGCGCCGACATCGCTCTCCGGCGCCACCACCTCGGTATTCATGATCGGCCGCAGCACCAGCCCGCCGGCCTGGGCCAACGCCTTGCGGGTCGCGTCCGCCACCGCCACCCGCACCGCCGATGGGCTGGACAACGCACCGAACAGTTCCACTTCCAATACCCGCACCGTCAAATCCTGCAACGCCGCGCCGGTCGCCGGCCCACTGACCAGGGCATCCTCGGCTCCGCCCGTTACCGCCTCCCGCTGCAAGGGATTCAATTCGACGCCATCCGGCCATAGCCGGGGAGCAGCGGCAATGGCGACACCCGCCCCGCGCGGCGACGGCTCCACCGCGATCCGCGCCCTGGCCTTCATCTCCAGCTTCTTGCCATCCGGCTGTTCGATCAGCCGGTGGAACAGGCTGTCGGCTTCCGCCGGACCCGCAATCGTCTCGCGAGTCACCACATCGGGATGGCCGACCCGAAGGTTGACGTTGAATTCCCGCCGCAACCGTTCCCCGGCGATTTGCAAATGCAATTCGCCCATGCCGCGCAGCACGCGCTGACCGGTTTCCGGATCCTCCTCGACCCGTAGCGTGGGGTCTTCCTGCTGCAACTTATCCAACGCCTCCAGCAACTTTTCCTCGTCGGCGCTGGATTGCGGCTCGATGGCCAGACCCAGCACCGGCGCGCGGGTCTCGATCCGCTCCAGCCACAGAGGATGACCCGGCGCGCACAACGTGTCGCCGGTGGTCGCCCAACGCAGCCCGGCCAACAACACGATCTGGCCGGCGGTCGCTTCGTCCAGCCGGGTCTTGTGGTTGGCGTCCACCTCAAACAAGCGCGCCACCCGTTCCTGACGCAACGCCCCGTTCGGGCCGGGAATCACGACATCGTCACCCGGCTTCAGCGTGCCTCGATACAACCGGGCGAAGACGTGACGACGCCCCTCCCACATCTGCACCTTGAACGCCAGCGCCGCCAATGGCTCACCCGCGTTCATCGCCACCCACTCCTCGCCGCCATCGGGCCGGTGCGCCAGACTGGGCGGCCGTTCGGTCGGGGCCGGCAACAGCCGCACCACCCCGTCCAGCAGCGGTTGCACCCCCTGGTTGCGCAGCGCGCTGCCAGCGAAACAGGGACCGACCTTACCCGCCAGCGTGGCCTGGCGCAGCGCCGCCCAGATCGCTTCCGGTTCCGGCTCCTCCTCCGCCAACACCTGCTCGGCCAACGCATCGTCCATTTCCGCCGCCGCCAGCAGCAGATTTTCCCGCCAGGGCCGCGCCCATGCCCAACTCGCCGCGTCGCAGGGCGCCGCGTCCACCCGTTCACCCTTCTCGCCACCGAACCGCAGCCAGGTCCGATCGATCAGGTGAATCACCGAGCCGTCGTCATCCGGCGCTGGCACGGTGACCGCCACGGGTTCCACCATCAGCCGCTCGCGCACCGTCGTCAGGGCGTGGGCAAAATCGGCGCCGGGTCGGTCCAACTTATTGATGAAAAACAGCGCGGGCAACCGGAATTTGGTGCGTTGCCGCCACACGGTTTCGGTCTGCGGTTCCACCCCGCGCACCCCGTCCAGCACGATCACGCAACCATCCAGCACCCGCATCGAGCGCTCGACCTCGATGGTGAAATCCACGTGGCCCGGCGTATCAATCAGTTGGAGGCGATATTCGCGCCAGGGCAGTTGGGTCACGGCGGCGGTGATGGTGATGCCGTGCATCTGCTCCTCGACCTGGTAATCCATGTGCGCCGCGCCTTCGTGGACCTCACCGATCCGGTGGGAAACGCCGGCGTAGTACAGCATCCGCTCGGTCAGGGTCGTCTTGCCGGCGTCCACGTGCGCGGCGACGCCGATGTTGCGCACGCGCGCCAGGTCTGGGGCCTTGGCCATGGGGTTTACTCACCGATCCGACGGCATTCCAGATAAAACCGCTTCTCGTCGGCCTCGCCCATCGAGAAGGTCTTGCGGGGCAGAGCGCCGTCGCGGATCACGGTGCGGAAGAAGTCTTCCTTGGCCAGCGCCGGCAGGTAAAAGCCGATATTGCCGGGCTGCGCGCCGAGTTGTTCCAGCGTATCCGCGCCGTGGATGTAGTCGAGCCTGGCGCCGGGCTGGCTGGGCAGATATTGATCCAGAAACGCTTGCAGGCCGGCGACCGGTAGGGTCAGGCGCGGCTGGCCGATGGCCAGCACGCCATAACGGTTTTGACTGACGAAGGCGATGACATGACGACCGGGCGAGCGTTGCATCTCTCGCCACGCCTGCCGCGCCGCTTCCCAGGAGGGATAATCCAGTACCGCTGGTGTCGAGCCTTGCGCCGCGAAAAATTCCGCCAGCGCCGCCAACAGCCGGGTAGGCTCGATGTTAAACGCGACCCGGTGGATCGCCTCGAATTCCAGCCCCTCGTCGTGCAAATTCACCAGTTCCACCAGCGCGTGACGGGCCGGATGGTCCATGATCGCCGCCGGATCGGGCGCGGCGCGCTTGAGGTTCTCCCAAATGATCTTGGCGGTGGCGAAGGAATGATTGCCATCGCCCATGGCGTACAGCAACACCGGTTCGCCGCTGACTCCATACCGGGCGTTGAACGCCGCCGGATCCGCCAACCGCGCCAACTGTTCGACGACCCATTGAATCAGCATGGGATGTTCGATGCGTCCACCCCGCACCCAGCCGCTATCCATCATCAGCGGAAAGTCGTACACGCTGTCCAGCGGTTCAGCGAACAGCGGCTCGATCACGGTGCGCCCCGGATCGTCGATGAGCACCATGACGTGCGGCAGTTCCAGCGGCGCGCCCTCGCGCACCCGAATCCGCGGTGGCAGGCGCTCCATGATCGTGCCCTCGGTGGGCCGAATCAGGGTCTTGGCGCCAGCGTTGAAATCGTAATGCTCCAAATCCAGCGCCACGATCAGACCCTTGCGCGTCCGGCCGCGCGTCGTCTTCCGCTCCACCCGCACCAGGCCGGGTGGTTGCGGAGCCAACACGCCCTCGGCCAGATAACGGCGCATGGCGTCTTGAATCGCCGTGATGCGCGCCGCCTCATCGGCCGCGCCCAGAAAGGACTCCGGCAGGATCAGCCGCAACGTCGAGGGCGCGTCGCCCACCAAGGCCTCGACCCGCGCCCAATAGTCCGGCTGCGAGGTATATTGGTCGCAGGCGACCACCGCCCATTTCGTCAAATCTACTCCCGGCCGGGGCAAGAGCAGCGATGGAAGCTGTAAACCGATGCCAGCAAAATTCATGTCTGTTTCAACCCTTGTTGTCCTGGACAGGCCGCCGAGGTGGTAGGCGCAACGGGAACGTTAGCGCAAGCTTAACAAAAAATCGGCGATCCACTTAGCCATCAGGGGCAGACCCGGCCTCGGCGTATTATGATTCGCACCATCAAACCGACAGGGTCTCCGCTCATGCGCAAGTTGGTGAATCTCGTAATCATCCTCCTCGTTATCGTGGTGCTGCTCGTTGTCGCCGCTGGTGGCTACCTGTGGTATAGCACCAAACAGGATATGGATCGGATCGTGACCATGGCCGCGCCTCTCGCCGAAATCAGCTATGGCGGCATCAACATATCGCTAACCGGTTCGGTGGGCGTCAACCAATTGCGGATCAAGCCCCACGCCATCAACGACGCCATCACCATCGGCGCCGTTCGGCTCAACGTCCATAACTTCCTGGACCTGTTCAATATCCGCTGGCAACTCAGTCAAAACCAGTTGCCCGAGACACTGTCGCTGGCGTTCCAGGACCTCGAAATGCCGCTGAGCGACGGCATCCTCAACACCATTCTCGCTGGTCGCGCCGCGAAAAAATCGCCGTTCGCGCATCTGGACGCGCTGGGTTGCGGGCCGGTTACCGCGTTCGGCGCCGCCGAATGGCGGGAAATGGGCTATGACCGGTTCGTCGGCAATATGGAAGTCGGCTATCGCATCGACGCCAAGAACAACATGCTGAAGCTGTTCGTGGATGGTAATCTGCGAGATCGGGCGACGCTGAACCTGGACATCGATCTGACTTGGGCCAAATTGCCGGAATCGCCAACGGATCTGGCTTTTGCGTTCGCGCCGAAGTTGGCCAAACTGAACTTCGTGCTGCGGGACGATGGTTTCAACCAACGCCGGAACGCCTACTGCGCCGCCAAGGCAGGCAAGCCGCTGCCCGAGTACCTCGCCGATCACGTTCAGCAGGTGGTCGAACGTTTACGCGCCAACGGCATCCTGCCGAGCACCGGGTTGATCGCCGCCTACCAGAGTTATCTTAACGAGGGCGGAACCCTGACGATTACCGTCAGCCCGCCCGTGCCCATCAATCCCGCCGAATTGCATAGATACGCCCCAACCGACGCCGTCCAACTGCTTGGACTCAGGATCAAGGCAAACGAAGTCGCGGTCGCCGACGTTCCCCTGGACTGGGACGCCGCCAAAGTCGTCAAGGCACTGGACATCAAACCGGAGCCGAAACCGGAGCCAGAACCGGAATCCCCCCCACCCCCAGCTCCAGCCCCAACCCCGCCAACCCCGGTCGAAGTCGAAAAGGTCTACCAGACCTATCATCCCACTCCGGTCGGTGACCTAAACCGGTATGTTGGCAAAATCATCAGGTTACGCACCGCCAGCGGCGCGCAATATCGCGGCAGGCTGGATGCGATCTCGGAAGACAAGATCCGTGTTACGGTGCATAAATCCGGCGGCAGCGCGGTGCTCTCCCTACGCGCCAACGAAATCACCGAAACGGAAGTGCTTTATTGAGCGTATTGGCGCGGGAACCTGCTGGCGGGCGATGATCCACCCAATCGCCCGCCGGCGGACCCCTGTCATCAATCCGTTGATTTTTCGACGGCCCTCGGATTTCCCGTCAAGGCTATCAGCTCCGTACCCACTGAATCAGCAACAACACGAACAGCGCCACCAAGCCCAGCGGAATCAACGCCGCCGGCCAATCCTTCTTGGCGGCGCGGCTTCGCTCAATCGTCGCCTTGATGCCGGGCCGAAACCACAGGATCACCAGCACCGCCATCACGCCACCCAGCAGAATTTCCCACCATGTCGCTGTTTCCATCTTCACCCCTTCAGTCCTTGCCGCGCCCGCCGCTGGGGGGAAACGGCGGTTGGGGAAACGGCGTCACGTTGTCGCCGCCTTCCACCGGGCGCACCTTGCTGACCCCCTCTCGCTCCACTTCGTCAATCCGCACCACCGCGTACAAGGGGATGAAAGTGCGCTTCACCCCGGCGAATTCGTTTTGCAATTTTTCCTCGGCGGGATTGATCAACACGCCCGAGCGTTCGCCGAAAATCAACTCCTCGACTTCGATGAAACCGTACAACTCCCCCTGATAGATCTCGCGGGCATAGAGTTCATACAGCTTGCCCTGGTTGACGAACAGGACACGGTAAATGCTCTTGGCGATTTTGGACATTGACGGTCGGACCACGGTCGGAAAGCGGTCAATCTAACCTCGTTCAGCGCGGTGGGCAAATCCCTCGCGACAGTCTCCTAACGCAAAAACCCAGCGTTCGCGTCGACAAAGCCAGCTCTTACAAGCCAATATCGTCAAGGTCTGGCTATATCGGCACGCATCGCGCCATCGGTCCAGCCCCCTCTGTCGCCGCCACCCGAAGCGCTCCCTCCCCAATCCGCCGCTGTCGAGGATCTCCCATGAGCACGCCCCAGACTTTCGATCTCCGCCAAACTGTCTGCGTCAATCCCGCCACCGGCGAGATCGTCGGTTATTCGCAAATGAACACGGTCGAGGAAGCGCGCGACGCCCTCCGCCGCGCCCGCGCCGCGCAACCGGCCTGGGCGGCGCTGCCGCTGGCGGAGCGGGTGCGCCACATCCTCCGCATCCGCGATTATCTGGTCGACAACGCCGACGCGGTCAGTGAAACCGTCGCCAACGATGTTGGCAAAACCCGGGTCGAAGCGCTGGCCACCGAGGTGTTGCCCAGCGCCATGGCTATCGATTACTACGCCAGGAACGCCAAACGTTTTCTCAAGCCGCGCAAGGTCCGTACCGGGTCGTTGCTGTTCCTGAACAAGCGCAGCCGGATTTTCCGCCTGCCGTTTGGCGTGATCGGCATCATCGCACCGTGGAACTATCCGCTCGGTATTCCGATGCACGAGATCGTGCCGGCGTTGTTGGCGGGCAATACGGTCCTCTTCAAGACCGCGCCGGAAACCCAGATGGTCGGACGCAAGATCGAGGAGATGATCCAGGCCGCCGGGTTACCGGCCGACGTGTTCATTCACCTCAACATTCCCGGCGCCATCATCGGCCAGATACTGTTGGAGCCGGAGAATCATGTAGACAAACTGTTCTTCACCGGTTCGGTGCCGGTCGGCAAGATTCTCATGGCTAAGGCCGCCGAAAGCCTGGTTCCCGTTTCGCTGGAACTGGGTGGCAACGATCCGATGCTGGTCTGCCCGGACGCGCACCTGGAACGGACGGTCAACGGCGCGATGTGGGCCGGCCTGCAAAACAGTGGTCAGTCCTGCGGCGGGGTCGAACGCATTTACGTCCACCGCGATGTGTACGAACCGTTCGTCAAGCTGCTCAAGCAAAAGGTGGAAGCGCTGCGACAGGGTCCGAACACCGATCACAACGTGGATATCGGCGCCATGTGCACCGAGCGCCAGCTCAAGACCATCCAACGCCAGGTGGACGATGCCCTAACCAAGGGCGCGACCATCCTCGCCCAGGTCAAGATTGATCCCGCCCATGCCCACGCCAACTTCTATCCGGTCACGGTGCTGACCAACGTCGATCACACCATGGCCCTGATGCGCGAGGAGACTTTCGGGCCAGTGCTGGGCATCATGCAGGTGGACCACATGGACCAGGCCATCGAATTGGCCAACGATTCCAGCCTCGGTCTGACCGGCTCGGTGTGGTCCAGCAATACCCGTGCAGCGGTGGCGCTGGGCCGGCGCATCCATGCGGGGGTCATCACCATCAACGATCACCTGCTGACACACGGCATGGCTGAAACGCCGTGGGGCGGCGTCAAGGAATCCGGTATCGGTCGCAGTCACGGCGAATTGGGTTTCGATGAGATGACCCAGCCGCAGGTGGTCACCACCGAATTGCTGCACTTCGCCAAACGCAACCTGTTCTGGCATCCTTACGATGCGCAATTGTACGATGGCCTGAAAGGCGCGCTGCGCCTGTTGCATGGCCGCGCGCTCGGTGAGCGTTTGCGCGGTTTCTTCGACTTCGTCAAGTTACTGCCCCGCATGTTCAGAGATTGAGGTTTTGCCGATGCCAGTTCCCGCTTTCGATCCCGCTTCATTGCCCCAATACGCCACCGACCGGTCGATCCGCCGGGGGGAGGACTATCTCAGGAGCGGCGCGGTCGAGACGCTGGTGCTGCGCGGCGACGAACTGGAGGCGGATGTCCAGGGCAACGCGCCCCGACCCTATCGGGTGTGGATCGAATTCGGCACTGGGGGTGTGGCCGACGCTACCTGCACTTGCCCCTACGAGTATGGAGGCTGGTGCAAGCATATCGTCGCGGTGCTGCTGGCCTATGCCAAACAACCGAACGAGGTGGAAGTCCGTGCGCCGTTGACCGAAAGGCTGGCGGCGCTGGATCGCTCGCAACTCCAGGCACTCCTGCTGGAACTGGCGGACCGGATTCCACGCCTGAGCGATGCCATCGAAACTGCCCTGCCCTACGTCACCTCCACCGCGCCAGCGGGGGCCCCCGCGCCAACAGCCGCTGCGGTGGACACCCGCGCGCTGCGGCAACGTGTCCGCAACGCCATGCGCGCGCGTGGCGGCTGGGACGAGGACTACGACGAGGACGGTTACGGCGTGGTGGACGACATCACCGAACTGGCGGAGCAGGCTCGACCTGCGTTGGATGCTGGTGACGGTCGCGCCGCCCTGGCGATTTTGGAAGCCGTCACCGATGAATTCAGTAAGCATTGGGAAATGCTGGAAGAGACTGGCGAAGATACCAGCGTCTTCTTCGATGGCGTCGCGTCGCTCTGGATCGAGGCTCTGCTCGACCACAGCCTGAACACTGACGAACGCGAGCATTGGGCGGATCGTCTGGGGGACTGGGTGGACGATTTCGACGAATCCGTCGCTAAGCCACTGGAAAACCTGCAAACTGTCGTTCGACAGGGCTGGGATGATCCCGGCCTGTGTGCCATCCTGCGCGGGGAAGAGCCGCCGGACGGCCTGTGGGGAGCCGATCCACCTTCTTACCATTGGCGAGTGCAAGTCACTCAGGCACGGCTGCGGATTTTGGAGCGTACCAGCCAGGATGAGGCGTATTTGCATTTGGCCAAGGCCGAGAAGCAGTACGACCTTTATGCCTTGTATCTGCTGCAACTGGGCCGGATCGAGGACGCCGTGCGCGCCGGGCTGGAACAGCCGCTGTCCGACGCCGGCGCGCTGGAACTCGTCAAGGGGTTGTATGAGCACGGCGAGATCGAGCCGGCATTCCAGGTGGCCGAGCACAACCTGCAACGGCTGGATGCGAGAGCGCGGCAAGACGAGGCATTTTCGCCGGTTGCGGAACGGATGACGGAGCTTGGCCTGGTCGATTCGCATGCCCAAAGCGAACTGGCGGCCTGGCTGCGCGACCGGGCGGCTGAACAGGGCCAAACCGAGCGGGCGCGGTTGGCGGGCACCGTCGCGTTCCGCATCGCGCCGGGTCTCGCTGCTTATCAGTCGGTCCAAAAACTGGCCAGTGAGAACTGGCCAGACTTACGGCGACAGTTGCTGGATTTTCTGCGACGGGAGGTCCACATCGGCAATGAAACCCGGATCGAGATTTTCCTGTACGAGAACCTGATCGACGAGGCCATCGGGGCGACCGAACGCTACACCTCGCCCCGAACCCTGGCGCGGGTCATGGACGCCGCCGTGAACCGTCAGCCACAATGGGTGATCGCCCAGGCCCGCCGGCAGGCGGAATCGATCATGGATGGCGCCCAATCCGCCCACTACGAGGATGCTGCCATGTGGCTGCGCAAGGTCAAACAGGCGCATGAGGCGCTCGGTCAGCAAGCGGAATGGCGCGGCTATCTGGCGGCGCTGTGCGAGAAGCACCAGCGTAAATACAAGCTGATGCCTCTGCTCAAGATGCTGTGAGAGACTATCCAGCCAAGTCGATCAGGCATCGGATGTGCCCAACATCCTCCCTAATCGCTTGAACCGATACAGTTGTGGCCGATGAGATGGGATTGTCTCGAAAACCGAATCGAATCCGCCCTGGTGCTGAACAGGGAGCGAGTTGAGCGTCCTCCCTCCCTGATCGTAAAGTTTTCGGTAGTAAAGTGATGGGCGGCTGGACGCGAATACGGGACGACGAAGTCTATAATGGTCCCCAAATTTCGGACAGGTAAATAAGGTAGTACTCTGCACGGG
>JAVMKI010000084.1:0-8396 GCA_031732755.1 Candidatus Contendibacter sp. | reverse complement strand
ACACACCCACATCGTCCTTGGCAAACGGGAGGCGTCCATATAAATCCCGATGAACCCTTCACCCCGCCAGCGAGCATTTGCTTTTCGGCTCCCACCAGGGTCGATCAAACTGCTGCTCCTGATCGTCGCAACCCTGATCGGGCAGGTGGCCAGCGCCCAGGACAAGTGGCCGCGAGCGATCAAGGCCAAGGAAGGCAAGGTCGTCATCTATCAACCGCAGTTGGAAACCTTCCAGGGCGACAAAGCGACTGTCATGGCCGCCGTGTCGGTGCAAAAATCCGGCATGAAAGCGCCTGTGTTCGGAGTGGTGTGGTTCGACAGCCGGGTCGTCACCGATCGCGACAAGCGCATGGTGGAATTCCAGGAAATCACGGTCACCAAGGTCAAGCTTCCCAACGCCAAGCCGGAGCAGGAGCGCCGGCTCGCGGCCTTCCTGGACCGGGAGATCGCCGCCTGGCCGAAACCCACGATGGCCCTGGATCGGCTGCTGGCCAATCTGGCCGAGGTGGAAAAAGTCAAGGCCGGCGCCAAGTTCAATAACGAACCCCCGAAGATCATCTTTGCCACGGCGCCCTCGGTGCTGGTGCTGATCGACGGCGAACCCATTCTGCGCGACGTGGAGGACTTTCCGATCAAGCGGGTAGTGAACACTCCGTTCGTGTTGCTGTTCGACCCGGCCGATAGCAGGTACTACCTCACCGGTGACGCGCTTTGGTTCGTGGCGACGGACGTGAAGGGGCCGTGGCGGACGCTGGAATCCCCACCCGCGCCAGTCGCGGGCGCGGCTAAAAAGATCGCCGAGGCCGAGGCGCCGACTCAGGTGCAACCCGCGACCCTGAAGGCCGAGACCATCCCACAAATCGTGGTGGCCACCGAACCCACCGAACTGATCGTCGCCGACGGCCCGCCTCGGTTCGCGCCGCTGGAGAGCACCGACCTGCTCTATCTCGACAACAGCGGGCGCGATGTCTTCCAGACGGTGGGCGCTCAGCAATTCTACGTGTTGCTGTCCGGGCGCTGGTTCGCCGCGCCCTCATTGGAAAACGGGCCGTGGACCTACGTCGCCCCCGACAAGTTGCCGGCGGGTTTTTACCGGATCCCGCCGGCTTCGGTGAAAGGGCACGTACTGGCCTTCGTGCCGGACACCCCCCAGGCCAAGGAAGCGGTCGCCGACGCCCAGATTCCGGTAACGGCGGCCATCTCCCGCAAGGCCACCACCCAGATCCGCTACGACGGCACGCCCGAGTTCCGTCCCATCGAGGGCACTTCGCTACAGTACGCCGTCAACACCAGCACGCCGGTGATCAAAGCGCGGGATAACTACTACGCCGTGGACCGGGCGGTCTGGTACCAGTCCGCCCAGCCGGACGTCGGCTACCGGGTCGCCACCTCGGTGCCCCCGGAGATTTACCAGATCCCGCCCAGCAGCCCCGTGTACAACGTGACCTACGTGCGGGTGTATCAGGCGACGCCGGCAGTCGTCTACATGGGCTATACGGCGGGCTATACCGGAACCTATATCGACAACGGCACGGTGGTCTACGGCACGGGGTACGTCTATCCGCCCTATGTCGCGCCCGTTTATTACTATCCCGCGCCAGTCACTTACGGCTATGCGCCAGTCTACGATCCCGGTTACGGCGCCTGGAATTTCCTGGCCGGCGCCACCTTCGGATTCATCGCCGGCGCCGCCATTTCGAATTGGTGGGGCGGCTGCGGTTGCTGCGGCTGGCATGGCGAGACCAACATCGACATCAATCGCAATATCAATATCAGCCGCGATTACGTCCAGCATCTGAATGTCGATCGGGCGAACCTGCGCAACGCCAACTTCAACCGGCAGAACTTTCAAAGCCTGCGCTCCAACCGTCAGGATTTCCGCAACAACGTCTACCAGAACCGAAATTGGCCTCAGCAACTTCAGAATACGCGCCGTGACCAGATTAACCAGCGCAGCAAGCAACTGGCCAGCGGCCAGGGCGCGCGGTCCGACCGCGCGCAGGATCGGCGGGCGCAACAACGCCAGCAGCGGCGTGAAGGTGGCGCGCAGGCGCGACCCAAGCAGCGCCAGGCGGCGCGCGAAGCGCGACCCAAGCAGCGCCAGGCGAGCCGCGAAGGAGCGCGTCAACAACGCCCGGCGGGCGCGGCGAGGTCGGCCAGACCCGAACAACGCGCCAGACCCGCCGACCTGGGCCGGAACAATGTCTTTGCCGACCAGAATGGCAACGTCCATCGCCGGACGAATCAGGGTTGGGAACAACGCGACCGGAATAACTGGTCGCGACCGGAAACCCGCCAGCAACCCAGCTTTGCCAACCAGCAGCGCGCTCTTAACCGGGATTACAACGCCCGCGCCCGCGGCGCCGAAAGAACCCAGAACTTCCAGCGGGCGGGCGGGGGTGGTTTCGGCGGAGGTCGGAGAGGCGGCGGCGGTTTCCGGGGCGGCGGTGGACGGCGCTGAGTGCAGCGACGGAGCGAGGAAACCATGTCGCAAGTCAATTTCGGAAAATCGTTACGATTCGCCCTGCTCCTGCCGATACTGGCATTGCTATCGGCCTGCGCCAGCATCGGAGCCGGCTCCGTCAACCGGGATCGGCTGGATTACGCCGAAGCGCTGGCGACTTCCTGGAAGGAGCAGATGCTGCTCAATATCGTCAAGCTGCGTTATGCCGACACGCCGATGTTTCTCGATGTATCGTCGGTCATCAGCTCGTACCAGTTGCAGAGCCAAGTGAGCCTCTTGGGCACCGTTTCGACCGGCTTGACCCCCAATCTTCCGGACACCTGGGGGCGAGGCGCCACCGTGGGGGCAACCGGTTTCTACACCGACAAGCCCACCATCTCCTACACGCCGCTGCAAGGAGATAAGTTCATCCGCGGCCTGCTGCGGCCGATGGCGCCGGCCGCCCTGTTCCAACTGGTGCAGGCCGGCTACCCGGTGGATCTGGTCTTTCAACTGACGACCCGCGCGATCAACGGCGTCTACAACCGCTCCAACCGCGCGATGGGGCGCCGGGACGCCGACCCGGCGTTCTACCCGCTGCTCGACGCGCTGCGCCGCCTGCAATTGTCGGAGGCGATCGGATTCCGGCTCGAAAAGCGCGGCCCGGAGGAAACGTCGCTCATCACGATCCGCGGCGAGAAGGTCACCCCGGCGGTCGAGCAGGATAGTCGCTTCGTTCGAACCGCGCTCGGCCTCCAGCCGGACGCGCGGGAACTGATCCTGACCTTCGGGGCCGTCCCGCGTAACGATCGGGAACTGGCCGTGCTCACCCGGTCCATGCTGGAGATTCTGCTCGAACTGGGCGCACGGGTGGAGGCGCCGGCCACCGACATCGAGGACGGGCGCACCTTACCCGTTCCGCCGCTTCACCCGGACAGCGGACCCCGCGATCAGCCCTTGGTGAACATCCACTCCAGCGCCGAACCGCCGCCAGATGCGTTTGTCGCGGTGCGGTATCAGCGCCACTGGTTCTGGATCGATCAGCGTGACTTCCGATCCAAAAGCATATTCACCTTCCTGCTCTTGCTGACCTCGCTCGCCGAGACCGGCGTGGCGCCACAGGCCCCGGTCATTACCGTGCCCGCGAACTAAACTGAAATTAAGCCACGAAAAACTTTCTCCCATGGCCACCGTGAAAACTCACGAACCCATCCCGACCGCGGACGAGGCGCTCCAGCGTCTCATCGACGGCAATCTGCGCTTCCAGCGGGGCGAAGCCCGGTTTCCCACCGTGCAGAAGGACATCCTGGCCGATCTCGCCCAGGGCCAGCGACCCTACGCGACGATCCTGGGCTGTAGCGATTCGCGGGTTCCCCCGGAACTGATTTTCGACGCCGGCTTCGGCGAGCTGTTTATCGTGCGCGTGGCCGGTAACGTCCTCTCGGCGGAAATCATGGGCAGCCTGCAATACGCCGGTTTGCACCTGCATACGCCGCTCTTCGTCGTGCTCGGCCACAGCGGCTGCGGGGCGGTGCAAGCGGCGCTGGAGACCCAACGGCATGGTTTACGGCACCGCGCGCGCATTCAAATCCTGATCGACAACATCCTGCCCGGATTGCCCGGCCCGGATCCCCAGATCCCTCCGTCGGCACAGCTTGACCGCGCCGTCGAAGCCAATGTCCGCTGGACCATGCGGCAATTGCTGGAAACGCCCGAAGGGCAAGCTCGCATGGCCGAGGGGCGAATGAAACTCGTCGGCGCCGTTTACGAAATACTGTCCGGCCGTGTCCGGTTTTTGTCATGACAAATCACTGTGGCGGCGATCGATCATGCTAAAGATGCCAGGCATGGGTCCACCGAAGGTGCCGATCTGGCTCATTCCGCTGCTGTATATGGGCGTGACCATTGTTTGCGGCCTGGTTTTTCCTCGTTTTGAGCAGGAATATCTCGCCACCTACAGCCATGGCATGTCGGTCGCGTCGGCCCAGGCGACGCTGTCCGCCATCGCTTCGGGCATGATGGCGCTGACCGGCATCGTGTTCGCGCTCGCCTTTGTCATGGTGCAATTCAGCGCCATCGCTTATTCTCCGCGCCTGGTCGCCTGGTTTGGTCGCGATCCGGTGCTTTTCCACGCGCTCGGCTTGTTCACCGCCACATTTTTTTATGCCATCGTCACCCTGGCCTGGATCGATCGCGGGGGGGACGGCACGGTGCCCCTGTTTTCGGTCCTGCTCGTGACGGTGCTGCTGATCCTCAGCATGGCCGTTTTCGCCAAACTGGTGCAGCGGCTGAACGATATTCAGATCACCAATGTGCTCCATTTCATCGGCCAGCAGGGGCGCGAGGTCATCCGAACGATGTTCCCGCGCCTGGACGCGCCGACGGACCCGACCCCGGAGTCGTGGAGAGCGGCGGTCGAGGCGGCCCAGCGGCGTCCGGTCACCCAGACCTTGCGCTACTCCGGCGAACCCTTGACCGTCGCGCGCTTTCGGATCGCCGCCCTGGTCCGGCAGGCTCAGGCGGCGGATGTCGCGATCGTGATGGAATGCGCCGTCGGCGACACCCTGGTCGAGGATACTCTGTTGTTGCGCGTGCATGGCGGTCGGGGGCCGCTGGCGGAGGCTCCTCTTCGGCAAGCGATTCAAACGGCGCGGGAACGCACCTTCGAACAGGATCCCAAATATCCCTTGCGACTTCTGGTGGACATCGCCATCAAGGCGCTCTCCCCAGCGATCAACGATCCGACCACGGCGGTTCAGGCCATCGACCAGATCGAGGATTTGTTGCACCGTCTCGGTCGCCGCACGCTTGACGCCGGCTGCGTGGCGGATGCGCAAGGGGCTTTGCGTCTGGTCTTCCCGACGCCCTCCTGGGAGGACTACCTGACGCTCGCCTTCGACGAGATCCGTCAGTATGGCGCCAGTTCGATCCAGGTGATGCGCCGACTGCGTTCGGCTCTCCTTGGCCTGATGGATTCCGTGACCGAGGCCGAGCGCAAGGCGGCGGTACGGCGGTATCTCCACCATTTGAACCTGGTGGTGGAGCACTCGGTGTTCGATGCCGAGGATCAAATGATGGCGCTCCAGGAAGACCGGCAAGGCCTGGGTCTGTCGCGCCGGCGGACTGAGCAATCATGAAGCTGGAAACCGGCTCGGCTCCGCCACGCTTGCAGGCGCCACGCGCCGCCGCCATCGCCGGCATCCTCTTTGCGATCCTGCTGATCACCAGCATCGTGCTCCTGCGATTATCGGTTCCGGCCGATCCGCTGGAAGCCGGGGAGTGGCTTCAGACCCGGGCGAACACCGTGGCCCTGGCGCTGAACCTGGCGCCGTTCGCTGGCATCGCCTTCCTGTGGTTCATCGGTGTGCTGCGCGATCGCCTGGGGGAACGGGAAGACCGCTTCTTCGCCACCGTCTTTCTCGGCAGCGGGCTGTTGTTCCTGGCCATGCTGTTCTTCTCGGCGGCGGTGGCGGGTGGAATCATCATCGCCCATGCCGCCGACCCGCACCGATTGCTCGGTTCTCCCACTTTCACCGTCGCTCGCGCCATTGTGTATGAACTCATGAATATCTACGCGACCAAGATGGCGGGGGTGTTTATGATCGTTACCTCGACCCTCGCGCTCCACACCGGCTTCCTCGCTCGCTGGATCGCGTTCCTCGGCTATGCGGTGGCGCTGCTTCTTCTGTTCAGCAGCCGCTACATCGAGCGGATCCTGCTGGTCTTCCCGCTGTGGGTGCTGCTGATCAGCCTCTATATCCTGATCGATAACCTGCGCCGGCCGTCGCCGGCGGTTGCGACACGTTCGGAAAAAGAACGTCATGCGTAAAACCAAGGCCGCAATACGGCCCCCGCAAGGAAAAGACCATGCAATCCAAACCCGCGCCGGCGGGATTCGCCAAACGGCGCTTTATAAACCCGCTAACAAGGAAACCCTTCGGAATGAAAGTATTGCCATCGTTGTTCGCGATGCTCTTCCCCACCCTGGCGCTCATGGGCTGCGCCAGCCCTCCCACCGAACAATCAGCCACATCGGGCACGCCGCCGGCGCCAATTTTCAGTCCCCAGCCGACGGTTAGCCCGGCGCCGGCGATCAAACCCCAGCCCAGGGATGTGCTGAGACAGATGGCCGCTTATCTCCGATCCCTCGATCGCTTCACCGCGCGCGTCGAGAAAACCACGGAATTGATTTTACCCACCGATCAACGCTTGCACGCCGACCAAACCGCGGAGATCGCTATCCAGAAGCCTGATCGTTTACGGGTCAATTTCCTCAATCTCAGCGGCGGCCGCCAACTGTTCTACGAGGGCCAGACTTTCGTGATTTACACCCCGGAGGCAAATGTCTATGCCAGCGCCGCCGCCGCGCCGACCATCGACGAAACCCTGGATCTGCTCGATAGCCGGTATCGAATTTCCACGCCGATCGCCGATTTACTGGTCGCCGACCCCGACATTCGCCTGGTGCGAAATCTTACTTCGGAAACCTACGTGGGCCGGGCTCTGGTGCATGGCGTTCCCTGTCACCATCTCGCCTTTCAAACCACCGAGGTGGATTGGGAAATCTGGATCGAGGAAGGTTCCAGGCCATTGCCGCGCCGCCTGCTGCTGACCGACAAGAGCGTGGAAGGCTCGCCACAAATGACGGCGGACATAACCCATTGGGAACTCGCCCCGACCTTCCCCGCCGATTTTTTTACCTTCAAGCCGCCGCGGAACGCCCAGAAGATCGAATTCCTGGAATCGGCGCCAGCGATCCGGCCGGCTAAGGCCGCTCATTAACCCCGGGAGGGTTTCACCATGCATTCTTCATGTTGGACGTATTTGAAACGGACGATGACCGTTGCCCTGATCGTGGGACCGATCCTGGCTCTCATCGGCGCCGAGGTAGAAGCCCGCCGCGGCGGCGGCGGCGGTGGCCGCGGTGGCGGACATGCGGTCAGAACGCCGAGGGCCAATGTCGGCGGCGGCAATGTTGGTCGCGACTTCAACCGGGGCAATGTCAATCGGGGCAACGTCAGTCGGGGCAATATCAATCGGGGCAACGTCAGTCGGGATGTCAACATCAATCGCAATGTGAATGTCGATGTCGATCGCAACTGGGGTTATCCAGTAGGCGCCGGGGCGGTGGCGGTGGGAACAGCGATCGCCGTGGGGGCCATTGTGTCTACGCTACCCCCGAGCTGCAGCACGTTCGTCGCCGACGGCGTGACTTATCAAAATTGCGGCGGCACTTATTACGCTCCCCGTTATGATGGACCGAACGTCGTGTATGAAGTTGTCTCGCCACCGTCCGGTTGGAATCAATAATCTGGAAAACCAGCACGCCCCGCTTGCTTGCGAGCGAGGAAACAGACACTTGTTACCCTCTTGGAATGACAACGCTTATGAGCAATAAACCTAAAAAAAACCCAAACAACCCCCCGCCAAAAGATGGTTCTCCACCACCCACGGAACTCAAGAAGAAGGACTACGAACGGGAACTGAAGAAACTGCACGTCGAGCTGGTCAAGCTGCAAGAGTGGGTTCGGCAGAAAGGCATTAAAATCTGCATCGTCTTCGAAGGCCGGGACGGCGCTGGCAAGGGTGGCGCGATCAAAGCGATTACCGAGCGAGTCAGCCCACGCATCTTTCGCGTGGTGGCCTTGCCGGCCCCGACCGAGCGGGAGAAATCCCAGATGTATTTGCAACGCTATGCCCCACATTGGCCAGCGGCTGGCGAAGTGGCGATCTTCGACCGCAGTTGGTACAACCGCGCCGGCGTCGAACGGGTGATGGGATTTTGCACCGAAGAGCAGGTCGCGCGCTTCCTGGAGATGGTTCCGGTCGTCGAGAAGGCCATGGTCGATTCCGGGATGATTCTGATCAAGTACTGGCTGGAGGTCAGTCCCGAGGAGCAGACCCGCCGGCTCGAAGCGCGTATCGAGGATGGCCGTAAGATCTGGAAACTCTC
>JAVMKI010000083.1:0-8628 GCA_031732755.1 Candidatus Contendibacter sp. | reverse complement strand
TCGCCGCAGTTCATCTCGCCGCCTCCGCCATATGGCTTCACTGACGACACGCCCTGGCTTTGATCAACTCGACCAAGTCTTCAGCTGCCCAGATGTCGAGAGCTGAAGGCTGTACTGGGATGAGCACGAAATCAGCCGCTTTGATCGCCGACACGGTCATGTCTTGCAGTTTGGCGGCTCCATCTATCAGGATCGTATCGAATGCTCCACGTAACTGCTGGATACTCGTTTCCAACACCGGCCGATCGACGCCGACAACGACTGGCATGTCATGATTTCGACCTTGGCTGGACTGATACCAATCGCGGGCAGATCCCTGCGGATCCGAGTCCACGAGCAGCACTTTTCGCCCCGCGAGCTGGAGGACTCGCGCTAGATTGACCGCTACTGTGGTTTTCCCAACGCCGCCCTTTTCTTGGCGCGGAAATCGCCAGCGTCGTGTTGAACCCCTTGGCTCCCGTCGAGGCGGTCGTCAATCTCGATGGAGTTCAGTCATCCGACCTGGTTGGCGCATTGCCCGGTGCGTTCGAACTCGGCGAAGTTGCCCAAGGTGGTTTCGGCGATATTGCGCAGGGCGTGATCGGTCAGGAACGCCATGTGCGAGGTCACCAGCACATTGGGAAACGTCAGCAGTCGCGCCAATTCATCGTTGGTCGGGATCTTGTCGGACAGATCCTGATAGAAGTAATCGGCCTCCTCCTCGTACACGTCGATAGCCAGCATGCCGATCTTGCCGTTTTTCAGGAAGGTGATCACTTTGCGAGTATCGAGCAGGGCGCCACGGCTGGTGTTGACGATAAACACGCCATCCTTCAGGTAGGGCAAGGTTTCCTGATTGAGGATATGGTGTGTTTCGGGAGTTAGCGGGCAATGTAAAGTGATGATGTCCGATTCGCGGGCGAAGGTTGGCCCGTCCACATAGGTGGCGTATCGTTTCACCTCGTCGTTGGGAAACTTGTCGTAGGCCAGAATGCGGCACCCGAAGCCGCTCAAGTTCTTGATCACCATCTGGCCGATTTTCCCAGTCCCGAACACCCCCACGGTCTTGTCGCGTAGCTCAAACCCTTCCAGCCCGGCGATTTCGAAATTGAACTCTCGGCTGCGGTTGTAGGCTTTATGGATCTTGCGCCCCAGAGTCAGAATCAGCGCCAAGGTGAATTCCGATACCGCGTTGGGCGAATAGGCCGGCACCCGCACCACCAGGATTCCATGCTGTTTCGCCGCCGCCAAGTCGATTTGATTGTAGCCAGCGCTGCGGGTGGCAATGATGCGCGTACCGTATTGGGCGAGCTCGTCGATCACGGCAGCGGTGCACACATCGTTGACGAAGATGCACACGCCGGGAAAACCCCGCGCCAGTGCCAGCGTATTGGACGACAGCCGCGGCTCGAAGAATGTCAGCTCGTGCCCGAATGACACGTTATAGCGTTCAAGCGACTGACGATCGTAGGATTTGCTGCTGAATACGGCGATTTTCATAGGGTAGTCTCACGTGCGCTCTGTGTCATGACAGTAAAAAACCCACGGTCGAAATCTGCACCGACCGTGGGAAGGGGGAGGAATGGATTCCATATTCCATACCCCGCCACCACAGGAAAATGGCTTACGCGTTGCTGGCTTGGGCCGTAACCTTGGCCCCGAGCGGTCGCTTGAAGAAGAACAGCGCGATGGTGGTCACCAGCGTGCCAATCACGATCGCCGCAAGATAGGGCGCGAGGTGGGTCACTGCGTTCGGAATCCACAGCACGAATGCGCCACCATGCGGAACCCGCAGATCGCAACCGGCCGCCATCGAAATGGCACCTGCGACGGCTGACCCGATCATCAGAGCCGGGATGACCCGCAAGGGATCCTTGGCAGCGTAGGGAATCGCGCCTTCAGTGATGAAGGATATGCCCAGCACGGCGGTCGCACCGGCTGCCTCACGCTCATCCAGCGAAAATCGATTCTTGAACAGGAAGGCGGCCAGGGCCAAACCTAACGGCGGTACCATGCCGGCTGCCATCACCGCCGCCATCGGTGCATAAACCTGGCTGGTAATCAGCCCAGTGGCGAAAGCATAGGCCGCCTTGTTGACCGGACCGCCCATGTCGAACGCCATCATCGAACCCAGTAACAGCCCGAGGAAGACGGCGTTGCTGCCCTGCAGGCCCTTGAGCCAAGCAGTGATCGCAGCCAGGGCGGCGGCAACCGGTTCGCCCACCACGTAATACATCAACAGCCCTACGATGAGCGTACCGAGCAAGGGCAGGATCAGCACCGGCTTGAGGCCCGCCAGGGTGCGCGGCAGCGGAATGTGGTCACTCAGAAGCTGGACGACGTAGCCGGCGATGAAACCTGCGGCGATGCCGCCGAGAAAACCCGAACCCACCGTACTGGCGATCATGCCGCCGATCATGCCGGGCGCGATGCCAGGTCGGTCAGCGATCGAATAAGCGATGAAACCGGCCAGGATCGGCACCATCAGGGTAAAGCCAGCCTTGGCGCCGATCTGAAACAGAGTCCAGCCCAATGTGCCTTGGTTGGCGTCCTGGAACACATTGATGCCGCCGATAGCGAAGCTGAACGCGATCAGCAGACCGCCAGCGACCACGAAAGGAATCATGTAGGACACGCCGGTCATCAAATGCTTGTAGGCGCCGGTGCGGGCCGAGGCCTGCTGGGCCTTGGCCTGTTTGACCTGATCGTCGTAGCTGGCGCCACTCGCCACGCCACCCGTAACCTTGGCTTCGGTCATTGCTTTGCGCACCAGTTCGGCCCCATCGTGGATGGCCGCCTTGGTACTGGCTTCGTAGAGGCGCTTGCCAGCGAATCGGCTTTTATCGACCTGGGTGTCGGCGGCGATGATGACCAGATCCGCCGCCGCGATGTCCTCCGCGGTCAAGGTATTCTTGGCGCCGACCGAACCTTGGGTTTCGATCTTGACGGCATGGCCCAGACTCTTGGCGCCTTGCTCCAATCCCTCGGCCGCCATGAAGGTGTGAGCGATGCCGGTCGGGCAGGAGGTGATGCCGACGATTTTCAGCCCCGCCGCTGCTGGTGCAGCCGGTGTGGGGATGCTGGCCAGCGCAGCTTCGATCACGGCGGCGCCGGTGCGGATCGCTGGCTCGGTGGTGGTTTCGTACAGCGGTTTCGCGGCGAACCGGGTGGTATCCACTCGCGTATCGGCTGCGATGATGACGACATCGGCCGCGGCGATGTCCTCGTCGGACAGGGTGTTTCGCGTTCCAGCCGAGCCTTGAGTCTCGACTTGGATAGCATGGTTGAGCGCTTTGGCGGCTTGTTCCAGCCCTTCGGCGGCCATGAAGGTATGCGCGATGCCGGTTGGGCATGCAGTAACGGCAACGAGTTTGGCCATGGTTGGATTTCCTGTTGTTTTATGTTCCGGGGCGATATTCAAGATCGACTCAGTCGATGGATGCCACGCCGATTTGCCGCGCGAGGGTGCGGACCTCGGCCGGGCGTGGCAGATGCGGGCCGAGCCGGGTCAGCTTGGCAGCGGCGAAAGCGGTGGCCAGTCGGGCGACATCGGCCAACGACAAGCCTTCGAGCTGGGCCGCGACCAGTCCCGCCACCATGGCGTCGCCAGCCCCGACCGTGCTGCTCACGCGCACTCGCGCCGGTAAGGCGCGCAACGCCTGCTTGCGAGTGAGAAACAACGCGCCATCGCCACCCATCGATACCGCGACCAGTTCGAGTGCCGATGAGCCAGCCAACAACTCTCGGCCGGTGGCGACCAGCGATTCCAGAGTATCGAGCGGTCGACCGACCAGCTCGGCCAGTTCGTGCCGGTTTGGCTTGACGATCCGGGGACCGGCCGCCAGCCCGGCCTGCAGGGACGCGCCGCTGGTGTCCAGCACCACCGAGCCGCCCGCCGCTTGCACGCGCTGGATGATCGTGGCGTAGACATCCACGGGCATTCCCGGTGGCAAGCTGCCGGACAGCACGATCCACGGCGCATGCTGGACCAGCGCATCGAGGCGCTGCAGCAGTTGCTCCAGCAACTCGGTCGCGGCAGCGGGAGTAAATTCCGGTCCCGGCATGTTGAGATCGGTGGTTTCGCCGCTGACCGTATCGACCAGCTTGCTGTTGATCCGAGTCAGGCCATCCAGGTAGCAGCAGTGATTGGCGATCTTTTTGCGCTGGAACAATTCCTCGAATAGAGCGGCGTTATCGCGGCCAATCTGCCCGGTCACGGCGGCGTTCACCCCGAAGTCGGACAGACAAGAGGCGACATTGACCGCCTTGCCGCCGACATCGACCTGCATCCGCAGGGCACGGTTGACGGCACCGGGACGCAAACCGGCGATTTCGATGGTCTGATCGAGCGCCGGATTGAGCGCGACAGTCACCACGCGGGGCGATTCGGCAAAAGGATTCAACGGATTCATAGGGCGCGAACCTCTTCGGCGGTGCGGGCGCGCAGCGCGCGCCGGGCCAGTTCCTGCATAGCCGCCCGCGATTCGCCGCGCAGCGCGGCTTTCACCGGGGCGATGTCCTGGGCGCTCATGCTCAGTTCATCGACGCCCAGACCGGTCAGAATCCGGGCGCCCAACGGATCGCCGGCCAGCCCGCCGCAGACGCCGACCCAGCCGCCGCCCGAGCGACCGGCTGCCTGCGCGCCGCGCACCGTCGCGTCGATCAGATTAAGCACGGCCGGGTGCAGGCTATCGGCTTGTGCCGCCAGTTCGGGGTGCTGGCGATCCACCGCGAGCGTGTACTGAGTCAGATCGTTGGTGCCGATGGAAAAGAAATCGACCATCGCCGCGAAGCGGTCGGCCATTACCGCCACCGCCGGAATTTCGACCATGATGCCAAGTTTGACTTCGGGGCCTTTCACCTGCTCGCGGGCCAGTTCGCAGTGGCCGCGCAAGGCTTCGATTTCGCTGACGTGGGTGACCATCGGGAACATGATCCACAGCGGGCCGTGCTGGGCGGCGCGGTAGAGCGCCCGCAACTGGGCGTACAGCAAATCCTGGCGCTGGAGCAGCAGACGCGCGCCACGCACGCCGAGGAAAGGATTTTCCTCGCGCGGCAGATCGAGATAGGGCACCTGCTTGTCGCCGCCGATGTCCAGCGTGCGGATGATCAGCCGGCGGCCGGCCATGACTTCGACCATCTCGCGGTAAACCTGATATTGCTCCTCTTCGTCCGGTGCGTTGTCGCGTTCTAGGAACAAAAATTCGGTGCGCATCAGACCGATACCTTCGGCACCGGCTTCCAGCGCCGCGCTGGCCTGCTTCGGGTTGGCGACGTTGGCGGCGATCTCGACGGTGTGGCCGTCGGTGGTGGTCGCCGGCAGATGGCGGGTGGCGCGCAGGCTTTCGCGGGCGGCGGCCTGACGGGCGATGACTTCGGCGACGCTGCGCTGATCGGTCTCGCTCACGTCGAGATAGAGGCAACCGCTGCCGCCATCCAGCACGGCGACGCCGCCTTCGGGTACGGCCAGCAAAGCGGGACCGGCCGCCACGATGGCGGGCAGACCGAGCGTGCGGGCCAGAATCGCGGTGTGCGAAGTGGGACCGCCGACGCTGGTCGCCAGCCCCACGACGTGGCGGGTGTCGAGATGCAAGGTATCGGAGGGGGTCAGGTCGTCCGCCGCCAGGATCGACGGTTCGGTCAGGGTGATTTGCTGCCGTTCGATGCCGAGCAATTGGGCCAGCACCCGTTCGCCGACATCGCGCAGATCGACCGCGCGAGCGGCCAACAACGGATCGTTGACCTGTTGCAACTTGTCGATGCGCGCCCGCAGCGCTCGTTGCCAGGACCAGGCGGCGCCGTGGCCTTGCATGATCGTGACTAGCGCGTCGCGGGTCAGCACCGGATCGGCCAGCAGTTCGCGCTGGGCGGCGAAGATGGCGGCCTCGGCGGCGCTGAGTCGCTGGCGGGTACGTCCTTCCAGTTCCTCGCGTTCGGTGCGCACCGCGAATAGCGCCTGTTCCAGCGCCTCGCCTTCGGCGATCACGTCGCCCGGTTGGTCGGTGATGTCGAAATGCTGGGAGACGTGGCGGACCAGTTTACCGACCGCCAATCCGGGACTGGCGCCCAGTCCGTACAGGGTGCGCGGGGCACCGCTCGGGGTCCAGTCGGGCTTGGTCTTGCGGGCGGCCAGGGCATTTTTGCGCGCTCGTTCGGCGTCGGCCTGTTCCACGGCCGACAGTCCGCGCACCGTGTCGACCAGGGCGTTCAAAGCGCGCTGAGCGTCGGGGCCACGCGCCGCGAGTCGCAGGGTAGTGCCGTGGGTGACGCCGAGAGCAAGCAGGTCGGTCAGGGTCTTGGCGTCGGCGAATTCGGCGTCCTTGTAAATCCGCAGTTCGCAAGCGAAGCGTTTGGCGGTTTCGACCCAGCGAGTGGCGGGACGAGCGTGCAGGCCGTTGGGGTAGTCCACGGTCCAGGTCACTTCGGCGTCGGCAGGCCAAGCAGAGGCGATTTCTGGTGCGGGCGTGGTGGTCGGGACGGGGGCATCGCCAAGAGCCGTCATCAATACCAGAGGATTGTGGGCGTGAACCAGCGCATCGATAGCATCGGGTTGCTGCATCAAGCGGGTGAGCCGGCGCAGTAACCCGATGTGTTCGTCCGATTGGGCCGCGATGGCCACCACCAGATAGGCTTTTTGGCCAGCGTTCCACTCCACCCCGTTTGGCAATTGCAGGATGGCGATGCCGGTGTGATGGATGAGATGGCGGTCTTCGATCATGCCGTGGGGAATGGCGACGCCACTGCCGAGAAAGGTGTTGGCGACCTGCTCGCGTTTCAACAGGCTGTCGATGTAACCGGGTTCGATGTAACCGGCATCCGCCAGCAATTGCCCGGCCAGATGGATGGCTTCATCTTTGGTGGCGGCGTTCGCGTCGAGCCGGATGCAGGATCTAGTAATCGTTTTCATTGGATAATCCTTTTGGTAGTTGTAGTCTACGCGGTGATATTTGTAATCGATTACAAAATATAAGTCAAGAGATCCTTATCAAATCAGCAGATCGGCCAAATTGATATGGTAAGATGCCAAAATATTTTGCTAACTTGCTAATATATAGCGCTATGTCGCCCTGCATGGGCGAGCTTTTGGCACACAATTGTTTGTAATCGTTTACTTTTTATCGTTGGAGAATAGCAGAGATGGCGCAAATCAAGGACGTTGCCCACCAGGCGGGCGTTTCGGTGGCCTCGGTATCGCGGGTGTTGGCTGGGCACGCTGGCGTGAGCGAATCGATCCGTCAGCGGGTGTTGGCGGCGGCCCAGGCATTGGACTACCGGCCCGATCTAGCGGCTCGGCGACTACGCTCGCGTCGTACCGACACCATCGGCCTGATCGTTTCGGATGTCCGCAATCCCTTCTTTACTGAAATAAGCCGTGCCGTCGAGGATGTCGCCTATCAAAACCACTTCCGAGTCATCTTGTGTAACACCGATGAGAATCCGGAGAAGGAGGCGTTCTATCTCGACTTGATGCGGGACGAAAACGTGATGGGCGTCATTCTGTCGCCCACGCTGGCGCTGTTAGCCGATTTCCGTTCGGCCGACTATCTCTTTCCCATCGTGCTCGTTGACCGATGCGATCGCGACACTGCCGCCGATGCGGTGGTACTGGACAACGTCGATGCCGCCTATCGTCTGACAACGCACCTGATCGAGAATGGCCACCCGCGCAATGTGCTTTTTTATGGCGCTGCCAGCGCTACCGGTTGCCAGCGCCGCGAAGGCTATATGGCAGCGATGGCAGCCCATGGTCTGGAACCGCAGGTCGAAGCGGTAACCGCTACCGTCGACCATGCCCGCAGCGCTGCCCATAAATTCTTCTGTCGCCCACCACATCCCGAGGCATTGATCGCCAGTAACGGCCTGATCTTGCTTGGACTGCTGGAGGCGCTGCGGGAGGTGAAAATCAAGGTGCCGGAACAGATCGCGTTGACCGGCTTCGATGATCTACCTTGGACGCGGCTGGTGGAACCAGGGATTACCGTGATCGCGCAGCCGACCTACGACATAGGGCAGGCCGCTATCGAACTCTTGTTACAGCGGATTGCGCAACCGGCGCAGGCGGTACGCCGGGTCGTGCTGCGGGGGGAACTGTGCGAGCGGGATTCCAGTAAAAAGCGGAATGCACGAAGATAAACAGGCGCTGGCCGGTATCGACCTCGTGCTTGCACACCTCTGCTTCGATGGCTGCCTACCTCACCACCCAACATTATCGATTACGGGACTGAACGAACGATCTATTGAGAGCATATTGGAATTTTGTTGGGCAAATTTTTTGGGTTCTTCGCGGGTTCTTGTGGAGCCGAAGGTGGATATGTAGCATTTAAGTGCATGGTTTTCTTCTCGGTGAATTTATAGAGTTGAAGATAACGCGAGATCGTAGGTCACTTCCGATGACAGAAAATGAAGTTTTGGAGATGCTGTTAGGGATTAAAGAAATTCAAGTTGATCGATTTGAGGTCGAAGATCAGCATCTTCATATTTACTGTAGCTCTATTTTCCAAGAAGCACTTTATCCGCGTTGTTTGAAGAAAAGACGAGTCGTTAATCAAACCTATATCCGACAGTTTCGAGATTTACCTATCGCTGGAAAAGAGGTTTATTATCCAGAGAAAACCCCCGGCTCTGCCGGGGAGACAGTAGCAGTTTGAC
>JAVMKI010000082.1:0-8766 GCA_031732755.1 Candidatus Contendibacter sp. | reverse complement strand
CCTGCACGAAGTCGCGCACGGCTGGATGGCGCTGCGCTGCGGCGACACCACCGCCCAGGCTCAGGGTCGGCTCAGTCTCAACCCGTTGCGGCATGTCGATCCCGTTGGCACCGTCCTGATCCCGGCGCTGCTGGCGGTATTCGGCGGCTTCATCTTCGGCTGGGCCAAGCCGGTGCCGGTCAATTATCACCGGCTGCGCCAACCCAAGCGCGACATGGCGCTGGTGGCGCTGGCCGGGCCGAGCGCCAATTTGGTCATGGCGCTGGGCTGGGCGCTGCTGGCGTCGCTCGGCCATCAGGCGCAAGCCACTCTGCCGTGGCTGGGAAAACCGTTGCTGGCGATGGGCGTGGTCGGCGTGGATGTCAACGTCATGCTGGGCGTGCTCAATCTGGTGCCCATTCCGCCGCTGGATGGTTCGCGGGTGCTGGCGGGAGTATTGCCGGACCGATTCGGTCTGGCGATGGCCCGAGTGGAGCCTTACGGCCTGATCGTCCTGGTGTTGTTGCTGGCGAGTGGTCTGCTGAACCTGATGCCGATTGTGATGGGCCTCCGACATTGGATTCTGACCCTATTCTTTTCCTGATTCCTCATTCTTCAAGTTGATCGTTGTCATCCATGGAAATCACCCTTACCGGCATCACCACCACCGGCACCCCGCACTTGGGCAACTACGTCGGCGCGATTTTGCCCGCCATCGAGGCGAGCCACCGCCATGACGTGCAATCGTTCTATTTCCTGGCCGATTATCACGCCCTGGTCAAATGCCAGGACCCCGCGCTGGTGCATCGCTCGCGATTGGAAGTCGCCGCGACCTGGCTGGCGCTGGGACTGGATGTCGGAAACGTCATTTTCTACGCCCAGACCGACATCCCGGAGATTTTGGAACTGACCTGGATGTTGACCTGCGTAACCGCCAAGGGGCTGATGAACCGCGCTCACGCCTACAAGGCGGCGGTCGCCGAGAATGTGGCCGATCCCGACAAGGACCCCGACAAGGGCGTAACCATGGGCTTGTTCTGTTACCCGATTTTGATGGCGGCGGACATTCTCATGTTCAAGGCCAACAAGATTCCGGTCGGCAAGGATCAGGTTCAGCATCTGGAAATGGCCCGCGACATCGCCGCGCGATTCAATTACCTGTACGGCGAGCATTTCGTGCTACCCGAGGCGGTGGTGGACGAGAGAGCGGCGGTTCTGGTCGGCTTGGACGGGCGCAAGATGAGCAAGAGCTACGGCAACACCATTCCACTGTTCGAGCCGGAAAAGACGCTGCGCAAGCTGGTCATGCGGATCAAGACCAACTCGCTGCCCCCGGAAGCGCCCAAGGATCCGGAGACCTGCACGTTGTTCCAGATTTATCAAGCCTTCGCCACGGTCGAGGAAGCGGCGGCGATGCGCGCGCGCTATGCCCAAGGCATCGGCTGGGGCGAGATGAAGCAAATTTTATTCGAGTACCTGAACGCCCGGTTGAGCGAGCCGCGCCAGCGTTATCATGAGCTGCTCGCGAAGCCGGCCTACATCGAACAGGTGCTCAAGCAGGGCGCGGCGCGGGCGCGCGAATACAGCGTCCCGTTCCTGGCGGAACTGCGGCGCGCGGTGGGGATTCGGCCCTTGGGGTGATGGACAACGCCGTTTCCGACCAGCCACCGCTCGCCAAGGTTGGCGGTGAACCTTATACCCGGATTCCGCAGGATCTCTATATTCCCCCGGACGCGCTGGAAGTCTTCCTGGAAGCGTTCGAGGGGCCGCTGGATTTATTGCTGTATCTGATCAAACGGCAAAACCTGAACATCCTCGACATTCCCATCGCGGAGGTTACCCGGCAGTACATGGAGTATCTGGCGCTAATGCAGGAAATGCGGCTGGAACTGGCGGCGGAATACCTGGTGATGGCGGCTTGGCTGGCGGAGATCAAATCACGGTTGCTATTGCCGCGTCCGGCCTCCATCGAGGCGGACGAGGAAGACCCGCGCGCTGAACTGGTGCGCCGGTTGCGGGAATATGAGCGGTTCCAGCAGGCAGCGCGGGCGCTGGACGCATTGCCCCGGCTGGAGCGCGATTGTTTTCCCGCCAGCGCCGAGTTGACTCAGCGGGAGGTGCGTCGGGCACCGCCATCGATGAGTTTGGCCGACCTGTTGTCCGCCCTGCGGGAGGCCTTGGCCCGCGCCGAATTGTTCGGTCGTCACCAAATCCGGCGTGAGACCCTGTCGGTGCGCGAGCGGATGAGTCAAGTGCTGGAACGGTTGGATGCGCTGCGCTTCACGCCCTTCAGCGCGCTGTTCCGCCCGGAGGAAGGACGGATGGGCGTGGTGGTCACCTTTCTGGCAGTGCTGGAATTGTTGCGCGAGACGCTGCTGGAATTGGTCCAGGCCGAACCCTTTGCGCCGATTCACGTCCGACGGCGGGGCTGAAAGTCCCCATGCCGGAACTGAAGAGCATTTTGGAAGCGTTGTTGCTGGCCGCCGGCGAGCCGCTGACGCTGGACCGGTTGCTGGCGGCGTTCCCCGAGGAGGAGCGGCCCGAACGGGAGGCGTTGCGCGCCGCTCTGACGGAGTTGGCCGCCGATTACGCCGGGCGTGGCGTGGAACTGGTCGAGGTCGCCAGCGGTTTTCGCCTGCAAGTGCCCCAGGCGTTCGCGCCCTGGGTAACACGGTTGTGGGAGGAACGGACCGCCAGCTATTCCCGCGCGCTGCTGGAAACCTTGGCGCTGATCGCTTACCGCCAGCCGGTGACCCGGGGCGAGATCGAAGCGGTGCGCGGGGTCAGCGTCAGTTCCAGCCTCATGAAAACCTTGCAGGAGCGTGGTTGGATCAAGGTGATCGGCCATCGTGAGGTGCCTGGCCGTCCGGCGTTGTACGCCACGACCCGTGCCTTTCTGGATTATTTCAACCTCAGGAGTCTGAGCGAGTTGCCGCCGCTGGCGGCGCCGCGCGATCCGGATGCCATCGGCGCGGAACTGGAACGCCGCGGCGCCGTCCCGCCTGAAGATTCCACTACCCGAACGGAGCCGCCCGATGACTGAACGCTTGCAGAAATTCCTGGCTCGGATGGGACTCGGTTCCCGCCGCCAGATCGAAGACTGGATTCGCCAGGGCCGGATTACGGTCAACGGCGCGGTGGCGCAACTGGGTAATCAGGTCAACGGCGCGGAGAAAATTCAGATCGATGGCCGGCTGATTCGGTTGCGCCCGTTTGGCCAACGGCGGCGGGTGTTGGCCTATTACAAGCCGGTCGGCGAGGTGACCAGCCGCCACGATCCCGAAGGCCGACCGACGATCTTCGAGAATTTGCCGCCGCTGCGCGACGGTCGGTGGATCGCGGTCGGTCGGTTGGATTTGAATACCCAGGGTTTGTTATTGCTGACCAACGACGGCGAGTTGGCCAACCGGTTGATGCATCCCTCGTCGCAAGTCGAACGGGAATATGCGGTACGGGTGCTGGGCGCGGTTCCGCCGGAGATGCTGAAGCGGCTGCGGGAGGGAGTGACCCTGGAGGATGGGGTGGCGCGTTTCGACGAAATCCGGGAAGCAGGCGGGGAGGGTGCCAATCACTGGTATCACGTGATCCTGCGCGAGGGCCGTCACCGCGAAGTGCGCCGGCTGTGGGAATCGCAGGGTGTCACCGTCAGCCGGCTGACCCGGGTGCGTTATGGGTCGGTGGTCCTGCGCCGGGGATTGCATCCGGGCCGTTGGGACGACTTGGACGAGGCGCAAATCGCGGAGTTGCTGCGCGCCGTGGGGTATGCGCCGCCGGAACCTAAACCGGAACCGCGCCGCTCTCCGGCGGCGGGACGGATCTGGCCGGACCGGCCGCGCGGTGGACACGGCTCGACATCTGGCCCACGTCAACCGCTAAAGAGGGAACGGGAAGATTGGTGATGGTGGTTGCTGAACTTAATCATCCCGGCCCCACCTCTTTTTCTCTCGCTGTAGAGGATTTGCAGGCAGTTCCTCAATCCTGGGCGTGGAAGGTTTGCCCGGTGATGCCCTTGCTGTCCGGGCCTAGCAGATACAGATAGACAGCCAGAATATCTTCGGGACTGGCCCATTCCGTCGGATCGCGCCCCGGATACGCCCGCAAACTCAGTTCGGTGCGCACCCGACCCGGATCGAGGCTGTTGACCCGGACAGGTGTGTTAGTTTCCAGTTCGCTGGCCAGCAGCTTCATCAGGGTCTGGACGCCGCCCTTGGCCACCGCGTAAGCGCCCCAATAGGCTTGGCCTTCGTCGCCGACCCGGTCGGTGGTGAACACGATCGAGGCATCGGTGGAGCAGTTCAGCAGACCTAGGACCGCCTGGGTCAGCAGGAACGGAGCGCTGAGGTTGACTTGCAGGATTCGATACCAGGACTCGATGTCGTAATTAGCGATTGGCGTGAGTCCCTCGAACAGGGCGGCATTGTGCAGCAATCCATCCAGCCGGCCAAATTCCTTGTCCAGCACATGCGCCAGATCGGCATGATCCTTGGGCGTTGCGCCCTCCAGATTCATCGGGTAGATGGCGGGTTGGGGGCCACCCGCCCGTTCGATCTCATCGTAGACCTGTTCCAGCTTGCGAATGGCGCGATCCAGCAGCACCACGGTCGCGCCGTGGACGGCCAACCGGCGCGCGACGGTGCGACCGATACCGTCGCCAGCGCCCGTCACCAGGATAATCCGGTCTTTCAGTAAATCAGCGGCAGGTTGATAGTCCTTCATGAGGATACCTTGTAGCCACGGAGTGGATCGGTGCGTCTCGAAAACGTTTTTGGATAGCCTCTGAGAAAGGTCGTCCAAAAATGGACCGCTGTTCAATCGACGGCGAACGTGGGATTGGGCTGGTCCGCGACGAGTGATTCGGATCGCGGCTAGGGTCGTTCCCACAATCCGTCGGTTGGTTTTTGTATCGACGCTCAGTTTACCCGGTATTCTTCCAGCGGCGATAGCGATGTCTTTCATGATGTTGAAACCGCCAGGCGAGCCACAGCTTGCGCAACGGGGTCAGGCGGATGTGCTGTTCCAGCAGCCGATAACCGTCCTCGGCGATTTCCGCCAGCAGGGTCAGCGCCAATTCCAGGCGAATCAACAGGCCACGTTGCGCGTATCGGTCGCCGTCCGGCAGGCATTCCAACGCGCGATGGTAATAGCCGCGAATCCGCTCGGCCTGAAAGGCGAATAGTTGGCGCACGCGGTCGGTGGTCTGCGCCGCCAGCAGATCGCCCGGCTGTACGCCAAAACGGCGCATTTCATCCTCGGGCAGATAGTAGCGCCCGTGCCGGGCGTGGTGGCGCGCGTCGCAAAGCAGTTCGAACAGTAGCAGCAGCGCGCCGGCTTCGTGCGCGAAGCGGGGCGTGGCCCGCCGATCCTGGTAGCCCAGAATTTCCGCCGCCAGCAACGCGGGGGTACTGCCGCGGCGGTGAACGTATAGAGTCATCTCGGCGAAACCGGGATAGGCGTCGTAGTCCAAATCCATCGCCACCCCGTCCAGCAACTCCCGAAAGTATTCCTCGGGCAGATTGAACCGGCCCAATCCCGGTTGCAGGGCGCGGGTGACCGGATGTTGCGGTTCGCCCGCGAACAACCGATTGATCTCGGCGCGCCACCAATCCAGCTTGGCGTGGGCCACGCCCGGATCGTGGCGCTCGCCGACGATGCGGGCGGTTTCGAGCTGAAGGGCCTGGAGCGCGATCAGCGCTTGTCGTTGATCGAGCGGCAGCCCCAGCAGACTATAGCGAAAGTCCGAACCCTGGCGGACGGCCAGGGCGTAGCAGTAATCGTCGGGATTCATGGCGTGAACGGTCCCCGGTCATGGTGTGTGGCGCGCGGCGCGCGGCGAATTTGGAGACACGATGATCGCCTATTCGCCCTCACCCTGCTCGCGCAACAATTGCCGTTCGCCCTCGCGAACCTGCGTGGAGCGAATGGTGGACAGCGAACTGTCTTCTTCCTTGATTTCCTTGGCGGGAATATCGGGTGGCGGTCGAGCGCCATAATGAATCTTGCCTTCGGCGTCGGTCCAAGTGTAGATATGCCGGGTCGGTTGCACGGTCACCGGCTTGGTGTTGAGCTGGACCGGTTCGGCGGCTTGGCCTTCGGGGGGGTGGTTGCCGTAATGTACCCGCCCGGCGGCGTCCTTCCAGGTGTAGACCTCGTCGTCCCCAGCGAACGCCAAGCCGACGGATAGCATCAGCGACCAGATGCCCGCCCAGCCCAGTGCCCCGACACGGCCACGCCGCGCTTCAGATAAGCGCTTCGGGCCATTCATTGTTGGAACTGTCGGTCACGGGAACGATCAGCATCGGTCGTTTGGACAACAGGGTCAGCCGGCGCGTGGTCGAACCCAGGAAATCGACGCGCCGAGCGCCGCCGGTGTGAGTGCCCATGACGATCAGATCGGCTTCGCAACGGTCGGCTTCTTGCAAGATGACTTCGTAGGGGACGCCGCTGAGCACCCGGATTTCCGAAATGACCTTGGTCTGTTCGAGGGTGGCGCCGAGTTCTTCCGCGCAGAATGCTTCCAGTCGCTTATGAAATTTCTCCAGGACGCCACAAGTCGCCTCGTGACGCAATTCCTGGGCCTTTTCCGGCGACAGATAGGATTCCATCAGGAATCGAATCGAGTTGTTCAGTGGTTCGACCACATGGAGTAGGACGATCCGGGCATTGTGCTGCCGGGCCAAGCCGACCGCGCAACGAAACACCGGGCGCGTGTGGCTGCCCAGGGCGGTGGTGTACAGGATGGTCTTGATCTGGGAAAGCATGAGCGCACTCCGCGTTCGGAAACTGAAATGGCCGCGGGGCCAAGAATTGGAATCATGATGGTCATTGGCCCACCCCACATAGTGTAGTGGCTAGCGCGGGCGGCGACAGGCGCTTCCTGAAGTGTGGGACTGGAGCGAAGCGGGCGTTGGCAACGCGGGAACCGGTTACGTGGGTCGCCACTCCTAGTTTTTCCGCTGTCAAAAAGGAGAACTACACTATAATCGTCCATCAAAAAACGGGCGGAGCATTCCTGCCTCTTCCGCCGAACCACCGACGAGCGCGACAATGAGCGAGCAGAACTACGATGTCATCGTAATCGGCACTGGCCCAGGGGGCGAGGGAGCCGCCATGAAAGCTGCCAAAGACGGGAAGTCGGTGGCGGTGATCGAAAAACACCACCTGGTTGGCGGTGGTTGCACCCACTGGGGCACCATTCCTTCCAAGGCGCTGCGCCATGCCATCAATCGCATGTTGGAGTTCAATACCAGCCCGGCGTTCCGCAGCGCGCTCGGGCACGCCCTGAAGCTGTCCTATCCCGACCTGTTGCGCTCCGCCGAATCGGTCATTGCCCGCCAAACCAGCATGCGTCGGGATTTTTACGAGCGCAACCGGGTCCGGCTCTATCATGGCCATGCCAAGTTCCTCGATGCGCATACGCTTGAGGTTCGTACGGGCGCGCAGAACGAGCCGGCGATACTGACCGCCGATGCTTTCGTCATCGCTTCCGGTTCGCATCCGTTCCGTCCCCGCGATATTGACTTTAATCACCCGCGCGTTTTCGACAGCGATACCCTCCTGGGGATGTCCACCACGCCGCGCTCGATCCTGATCTACGGGGCGGGCGTGATCGGCTGCGAATACGCCAGCATTTTCCGCAATATGGGGTGCAAGGTGGATTTGGTGGACACCCGCGCGCAACTGCTGTCCTTCCTCGACGACGAGATCGCCCACGCCCTGAGCTATCACCTGCGCGACCAGGGGGTGATGATCCGCCACAACGAGGAATACGAAGCGGTGGAAGACTCGCCGGATGGCGTGGTGATGTGCTTCAAGTCCGGCAAGCGGATCAAGGCCGACGTGTTGTTGTGGGCCAATGGCCGCACGGGCAATACCCAGAACATGGGATTGGAGGATCTGGGCATCGTGCCCAACAGCCGCGGCCAGATCAAGGTGGACGGCAATTACCGTACCGTTCTACCGCACGTTTACGCGGTGGGTGACGTCATCGGTTATCCCAGCCTGGCGAGCGCCGCCTACGACCAGGGTCGGTTCGCCGCTACTCATTTGGTCAGCGGCGCGTGCGATCATCATCTGGTGGACTATATTCCGACCGGCATCTATACCTCGCCGGAAATCAGCTCGGTGGGCCGCACCGAACGCGAATTGACCGAAGCGCGGGTGCCCTACGAGGTGGGTCACGCTTATTTCAAGAGCCTGGCGCGTGCCCAGATCACCGGCCGCACCGTCGGCATGCTCAAGCTGTTGTTCCACCGCGATACCCTGGAAATTCTGGGCATTCACTGCTTTGGCGACCAGGCGGCGGAAATCGTCCACATCGGCCAGGCGATCATGGCCCAGCGGGGTGAAGCCAACAGCATTCAGTATTTTGTCAACACCACTTTCAATTATCCGACCATGGCCGAGGCATACCGGGTAGCGGCGCTGAACGGTCTGAATCGGTTGGCTTAACTTATTAGCTTAGCGTGGAGGAACTCTGATGGACATCACCCCGTATCTTAAACTGATGGTCGATAAAAGCGCCTCCGATCTGTTCTTTCACGTCGGCGCGCCGGTCAACATCAAAATCGGCGGCGTGGTGCGCCCCATCGGTAACAAGGTGCTGGCGCCCGGTCAGGTGCGCGAGATCGCCTATTCGGTCATGAAGGATGACCAGATCAAGGAATTCGAACACGAATGGGAACTCAACTTCGCCATTCCGCTGCAAGGGGTTGGCCGGTTCCGCTCCAACGTGTTCAAGCAGCGCGGCGAGGTGTCCATGGTGATTCGCTACATCAAGGGCGACATCCC
>JAVMKI010000081.1:0-64610 GCA_031732755.1 Candidatus Contendibacter sp. | reverse complement strand
TCGGTCAGACCTCCAGTTTGAGGGACTGATCGCCTGAAAAGTCGAACATCGCGTAGATATTACATTAAAATAATAATTGAACTCGTATTCTCGGATGGAACGATGAAGCGTTCGTTGAATGGGCGATGATCAAATGCGCATTCTGGTAGTGGATACTGATCCGCGGTACACCCGGATCATCGCCGTAATGCTACGGTCCCTGATCGAATTAACCCGCCCGCGGCAGGTCTGCGCGATCTTCGGCGCTGCAGTGGCAGCACGGGTCCGGTTGCGCTGAATCGTGGAGGCGCGCGGGCGAATGAAGCGGATGGCAACGCTGGGGCTGGCACTGGGGCTGGCGGGTTGCGCCACGCCGGAAGCTGGCGCGCCGGATTTGAAACCCGAGATCCGGGAAGTTCCAGCGCGGTTCGAGGTTCCCGAAAAACGGGCGACTTTTTCGAGTGACGCGATCGTGCGGGAATTCGAGTCCGAGGTCCCCAAGCAGTATCTGCTCGGGCCGGGCGACAAGATCACCGTCATCATCGCCGGACGGCCTGAATTGTCGGGCCAGCACACGGTGGGGCCGGATGGCAACATTACCCTGCCGTTCGCCGGTACGATCAGCATCCTCGACACCAACCGCGATCAGGCCGCTGACCTCATCAAACGCGCCCTGTCCACCTATTATCTGTCGATCTATGTCACCGTGCGCATCGACGAATACACCAGTAACCGAGTGGTGGTGCTAGGGCGGGTCGAGCGGCCGGGGGTGGTGCATTTCGAGGGTAATCCCTCGCTGATCGAGGTATTGTCGCGGGCGGGCGGGTTTCCGATTCTGCGTCCCGAGCAGGTGTTGACCCGCTGCGCGGTGCTGCGTGGCGACAAAATTCTCTGGCTGGACCTTAAGCGCCTGCTCAATGGCGATCTGTCGCTGAACATCCCGCTTAAGCGCAATGACATCGTCTACATCCCCGATGCCTACGACACGACGGTGTACGTCCTGGGCGAGGTCAACAAGCCCGGCGTTTATCGGTTGACGCCGAAAATGTCGTTTCTGGATGCACTGGGTCAGGCCGGCGGCCCAAGCATTCGCGCCAATACCGACAAAATTCACCTGATTCGGCCTAGTCAGGGCCTGAACCAGGAAGTCGCGCTGGACGATGTGCTGGTCCCGGATCGCACTCTGAACGTGGCGCTGGAGGAAGGCGACATCGTATACGTGCCGCGCAGCGGCATCGCTACGGTAGGTTACTGGCTCAGTCAGATCAATCCGTTCGCCCTGCTGCTCAGCGTGCAATCCATCGCGGCCAACGCAGTCAGCCAATGACCGATGCAGTCCCCGCGCAACCGTTACCGCCCAGCGGCACATTCATGCCGCTGGTCAGCCTGCGCGAACGCAAGCGGCTGGTGCTGGCCATCATGCTATTGATGGCTTCCATTGGAGCGCCACTGGCCTGGTATGTATCGCCGGGCTATAGCTACGAAGTGAATGCGGCGATCTATGTCGCGCCCCGGTTCGCCAAGGTGCTCAAGAGCGACCAGGAATTGGAATTCCAGTCCAACACTCAATATCTGCAATACGTCGAGCAACAGGTCCGTAACCTCAACCGGTACGACATTGCGCTGGAAGCCTTGCGCCAGTTGGGCAAATACCGGGCGGTCTGGCAACCGCCAGGCGTCAGCGAACATCGAGCGGCATTGCGGTTGAGGGCGGCGGTCAGCGCCCGCGCCATCAAGAATACCTATCTGATCGGCGTCACGCTCGGGGGCGGTCAGGCCGAGGGCCTGGCGGAAACACTCAACATTTATCTGCGCGTTTTCCTTGAGGCCGCCAAGAAAGAGGATCTGTATGCCAGCGATGAGCGGCTGGCGAACCTACGGGCGCGCCAGGCGGATTTGGCCCGGGAAGCGGGGGAAAAAGCCCAGCGCCGCGCCGAATTAGCCGAGCAACTGGGGGTGGCCGCTTTTGATGAGAACGCCCAGAACAATCCCTACGAGCGCTTGTTGCAGGAGAGCGGAGTCGCGCTGAACACAGCCCAGCGCAAGCTGGCCGAGGTGCAGGCGGCGTTCGACGCCTACGACCCGGCCAAGGGGTCGGCGTCGAAAATGGCGCTGGATGCGGCGGTGGCGCAAATCGTGGCCAACGACAGCGGGCTCAACAGCCTCAAGTATCATCTGTGGGCGAAACGTGGCGACCTGCTCAACGAAATCAGCGGGTTGTCGCCGCAGCATCCGCTGCGCGCCGTGGCCGAGCGCAAGCTGAAGGATCTGGACGAGGATGTTCGGGTTTACGCCGAGACCCTCACCAACAACACCCGCACTCAGTTGCTGGAACAGCGGCGGACGGCGGTGCGCGAAGCCCGCCAAATCGAACGGGCCCTAGCCGCCGACCAGCAGAAGGTGCAGGAGCGCGCCAACTGGTTCATTGGCAACTACAATGAAGGGCTGACGCTGACCCAGAATCTCCAGCGGATTCGTTTGCAGTTGGACGCGGTGAACGAACGTATCGATTTTCTGACCCTGGAAACCGAGGCGCCGGGATTTCTGCGCATCCAGTCGGCGGCGTTGCCGCCCGACTATCCCATCGGCGGCGGGCCGAAGAAAATGGTGGCGCTAGCGCTGGTGGCGGCCATCGGTTTGGGCCTGATCGTGCCCATCGGGATCGATCTTCTGGATAAGCGCATCAAGACCGCCGCCCAGGTGCATCGCTTGCTGGGGTTTGCGCCGGTCGCCGCCTTGCTCGACAAGCAGGCGGTGGAGAACCGACTGGTCTGGGGCGATCAGATGCGGCGGCTGATGTTGGCGCTGAGCCGCGAGGAACGTCAGCGGGGCGCCCGGCGGATCGCGCTCACGGCGGTCAAGGCCGGCAGCGGCGTCACCGATCTGCTGCTGGACCTGGCGCGGGAATTCGCGCGCGATGGCCTGCGGGTGATCGTGGTCGAGGCCAACGCCCTGCAACCCGATGATCGTTATCTCGCGGATTCGCTGGCGCCGGGCCTGATCGATCTGTTGAACGGTGAAGTCGCCCTAGACTCGGTGATCGTTCCGGCGCAAGGAACGTTGCCGGACCGCATCCCGGTTGGGTTGGCGGTGCAACGCCATCTACCGTTCTATGACCGGTTCCCGCAAACCCTCGATCCGCTGCTGGAGCGCTACGATGTGATCCTGCTGGACACGCCGCCGGTACTGCTGTCGGCGGACACCGAATTCATGGCGCGCTATGCCGATGTGCTGCTGCTGCTGGTTAGCGCCCAGCATGTCCTGCCGGATGAACTCGGACGAGCGGCCCGCTTGCTGGAGAAGGCGTATCCCCAAGTGTTCGGGGTGGTCGTCAACCGCCTGAAGGTCTACAAGGGTGGGGGTTACTACGCGGATACGGTAAAGAAATACGAGGAGAGCGAAGCCGCTGCCGTTCGCCTGCTCCATGCGCACCTCGACACCGGTCCAAGGGCGGCTGAACCCGCTGCCACAGCCAGCGAAAATGCAGTCGGCAAATCCCGCTGGCGTCGAATCTGGCGCTGGTTCAAGCGCAAGCCCGCGTCGTCACCACCTATCGCTTGATTGCAACCACGCCCACCCTAAGATCGGAATATCGTGATGGCTATTCCCCTGGTTTATGCCTTGCACAGCGGCAATCTGTACGGCACCGAACGGATGGCGTTGGCGACCTTGGAAGGCTTGCGCGAACGCTTCGCGCCGGTGTTGCTGGCGCCACCGGGTCCAGCACTGGCGGAAGCCGCGCGGCTGGGCATTCCCGGTGAGCCGTTCACCCATCCCCGTGAATTTGCCCGGCGTCTGCGCCCTTGGCTGGCCCGGTATCGGCGACTGGCGTTCGTGGCGACCGGCGTGGCGCATTCGCTGGTCTTTCTGGCGCTGAACGTCTGGTATCGGCGTCCATCGGTCCATCTGCATCTGGTGCATGGTGGGACCGACGAGCGGCTGAGCTATGGCCGCAAGCGCCTGCTCAATCCCACCGCCGTGAAACTGGTGGCGGTGTCCGGTTTCGTGCGAGAACGGCTGATCGCCAATGGCGTCACCCCTGGCAAAATCTGGGTGATCGAGAATTTTCTGACCGATGAACGGGTGCGAAGCGCGCCGCGCCGGTTGCCTTTCACATCCGCTGGCGTGCGCAACATCGTGATTGTGTCGCGCATCGACCCGATCAAGCGGGTGGATCTGCTGCTGGATGCGCTGGATTGTCATCCGGAGCTGGGCGCGCTGTCGTTCCGGATTCTGGGGTCTGGTTGGGATTTGGAGAAGCTGCGCGCCCGCGCCGCCGAACGGCATCCCAACGTCACTTTCGTGGGCTTTACCGAGGCGGTGGCGGAAGAACTGGCCGCCGCTGATTTGTTGCTGCATCTGTGTCCGAGCGAGCCGTTCGGGCTGGCGATTCTGGAAGCGATGGCGGCGGGGGTGCCGGTGCTGGTTCCCGACAGCGGTGGGACGGCGCTGCTGGTGGAAGAGGGCGTATCGGGCGGACGCTTCCGGGCGGAGGACGCCGAGGCGCTGGCGGCCCGCTTGCGGGAATTGCACGAAGCGCCCGCGGAATTGCTGAACCGCTGGGTTGCGGGCGGCGACCGAGCGCTGGCCACCCGCTTTTCCCAGACCGAACGCCTGGCCGATTACGAACGATTGCTGACGGAGGGAGGTGGAGAATGGTTGAATTCGTAACGCCGGACTCGCCCGCGGTCCCGGTGCTGTCAGTGGTTGTCATCGGTCGCAACGAGGGCGAGCGGCTGGTGCGCTGTCTGGAATCGGTGCGGGGGATGGCCGATCCCGGCGGACCGGTCGAGTTGATCTACGTGGATTCCGCGTCCACCGACGGCAGTCCAGAGCGGGCGACGGCGCTAGGCGCGCGGGTGTTGACGGTGCGACCGGAACGACCCTCGGCGGCGCTGGGCCGCAATGCCGGGTGGCGGGTCGCGCGGGCGCCGTTCGTGCTGTTCCTGGACGGCGACACGATCCTGCATCCCCGGTTCGTGGTGGACTCGCTGCCCGAATTCCAGAACCCAAAGGTCGGTGTGGTTTGGGGTCACCGTCGGGAAATTCATACCGAAGCATCGTTGTACAACCGGGTGCTGGACCTGGATTGGATTTATCCGCCGGGGATGACCGAGTTCTGCGGCGGCGATGCCCTCATACGCCGCATGGCCTTGATGGAAGTGGATGGATTCGACGCCAGCCTGATCGCCGGTGAGGAACCGGAACTGTGCCAGCGGCTACGAGCGCGCGGTTACGTCATCTTGCACGTGGACCGGCCGATGACCGGCCACGACCTGGCGATGACCCGCTGGCGGCAATACTGGCGGCGAGCGGTGCGGGCCGGCCACGCCTACGCCGAGGTGGCGGCGCGCTTTCGCGGCACCGCGACCCCACTATGGGAGGACGATGCCCGGCGTAATTGGATTCGCGGCGGCGTGTTGCTGCTGACGCTGGCGCTGGTCGTTGGCGGGGCGCTGCTGGGATCGGTGCTTATCCCGTTGCTGGTCATCGGCGGGTGGCTGGCGCTGGCGCTGCGCACCGCGCTCAAAGTCGGCTGGAAAAGCCGCGACCCGCTGACCCGGTTCCTGTACGGTGTTCATTCCCACCTGCAACAGATTCCGATCTTGGTCGGCCAGCTTGGCTACTACCGGGATCGCTGGCGCGGTCGGCGGCGCGGTCTGATCGAATACAAGTGAGCGGAAGCGGGCGATGAGCGGACAGGCGAAACGGTTTTTGGTGGGAGTCCTGACGCCGCTGGCCAGGCTGGCGGCGACCGTGGGCGAAGCCGGGCGGCGGGTGTGGGCGCACGCCCGGTTGCGCGCCAGCATCACCGGACCGGTGGACCCGTCGGTGGTGATCCTGGGCGTGGCGGAGGTGCGCGGAACCGGCGGCGTCGAGTTGGGCCGAAACCTGTTTCTCTATCCCGACCTGTATCTGGAGACCCAGGCACCGGGCCGGATCGTGATCAGCGATGACGTGGTGATGTCGCGGGGTGTCCATGTCGTGGCGTTTCAGGAAATCCAGATTGGCGCCGGTACGATGATCGGCGAATACGCCAGCTTGCGCGATGCCAACCACCGCTTCGGCGGCGATCAGGCCATTCGCTATTCCGGCCATGACGCCGCGCCGATCCGGGTCGGGCGCAACGTGTGGATCGGGCGGGGAGTGATGGTGCTGCCCGGCGTCACCATCGGCGATGGCGCGGTGATTGGCGCCAATGCGGTCGTGACTCGCGATGTCGCGCCGGGCGCGGTGGTGGTCGGCGTGCCGGCCCGACCATGGTCGAAAATGGCGGGTTGATAGCGCGCGCCTCTCGCGACGGTGGTTATCTTTCGGCAAGGCGGGATCATCATGCAATACCGGATTGCGCTGGCGGCAATCGCGATTTTGGTCAGTACAGCCGGCTGCGGGCACCGGGAATGCGATTATGTGAAAACTGCCAAGGGTGACCAAATCTGTCAGGAAGATGAGGAGTCTGATGACGAATCAGAACCGGCCAAAGCGGAAGCATCGGATTGGCGCGCGGAGCGTGAGGCGCCGAAAGAGTAGCGATGATTGACCCTAAGTCACGAGCAAGCCCACTTGCACAATCAGTCGCTTGCATTTTTGTACAGGCTTTCTTTTGAGACCCGACGTGCGCCATGGCGATTCTCGCCCTGATTCCAGCCCTGTTCGCGGTTTACTTCGCGCTGGTTCGCTCGCCCCAGTTCGCCTTTTTCAACGTCTATCTGCCCGCGTTGCTGCTGTTCCCGGATTATTACCGTTGGGTCGCGCCGGGTTTGCCCGATCCGACCGCCAACCAGGCAGCGGTGTTGGCGGTATTCATCGTCTTTCTCGTGCGCGGGTCGCCCGGCTACCGATTTACCCCCTTCGACTTGGTGGTGTACGGCCTCGCTGGGGTAATCGCCTATTCGGAATATCGAGCATCGGGCTACAACGATGCTCAAAACCTGATGTTCGCCATGCTGACCTCGGTGGTCATCCCCTACGTGCTGGCCAAGAGCCTGGTGGAACCACTGGGTGGGCGAGTCGCCTTCGCCAAGAAAATCGTGGTTTGTCTGTTCATCGTCGCCATCATCTGTCTGTACGAATCGCGCTTCGGGGTCAACCCCTGGCAGAAAATCTTCGGTCCCTTCTTTCCGGGGCAGGGCTTGGGCTGGATCATCACCTTCCGTTGGGGTCTGGCGCGCACCGCCGGTCCCTACGGTCACGCCATCCTGGCCGGGATCATGATGGTGACCGGTTACCGAATCCAACGCTGGCTGGAATGGAGCGGTGCCTGGACCGAGCCGCGCCACCCCTGGTTCAAGTGGCTGCCCTGGCCCAAGCTGACCGAGGCGCAAATGTATACCCTGGGAATGCTGGGCGGCGCGCTCATCACGTTGGTCAAGGGGCCATGGGTGGCCGGCGTCATCGCGGCGGTGGTGGTGTTCATCGGGCGGATGCGCAATCGCTGGATTGGGGTCGGCATCCTGCTGGTCTTCCTGTTCGGCATCTGCCTGCCGATCTTCATCGGTTTCCTGCAATGGGCCGGAGTGGGCCGGCAAAACGCCAAGACCGAAAACCAGGAAACCGCCGCCTATCGCCTGGAACTGATCACCAATTACATGGATATCGCCAAGGAACAGGCTACCTGGGGTTGGGGCCTGACCAAATGGCCCAAGGTGCCGGGCCAGCCTTCCATCGATAATTACTACCTGCTGCTGTTTCTGATGCACGGCCAAATCGCCCTGGCCCTGTTCCTGACGATTCTGCTGGGGATGATCGTGCGGCTGATCCGCCACGCCATGAGTCAACCTAATCCGCAACCGCTGGGCAGTTCGCTGGCCTTCACCCTGGCCGGCGTCTATGTCTGTTACCTGATTTCCGTGGCCACGGTGTACATGGGCAACCAAACCGTGGCGTTACTGTTCCTGGTCACCGGCTGGGCGGAGGGCTATCTGCATTCTGGCCGGGAGCAGACGCTGGAGACAGCGCCGGTGGCCGAAGCGCCGGCGCCGTTGTATCGCTTCCGGCGGATTTTGAGCTGAGGCCCAGCACGGTCAGCAAAACCGGTCGGACCCGCTCCCGCCACAACGCGTAGCCAGCGGCATTGAGGTGCAGCCCGTCCCGATACAGTTCGGGCCGGGGACGCCCCTGGGCATCGAGCAGGGGGCTGGCTACGTCGATGAAGAACAGTCCCGGCGTGGCTTCACAATAGGCGCGCAGTCGCCGGTTGGCTTCCCGCTGTCGCTCCAGCCGGGCGGCAAAGTAGGGTGAAGGCTTGATGGCCAGCATCAGGATCGGCAGTTTTGGATCGCTTTGGCGCAGGCGTTCGACCAAGTGCTGAAACCGGTCCACGATCAGGCCCGGCCAAGCCCACCAGGCACCCAGATCGTTTTCGCCGGCATAAAGCACCACCGCTTGGGGTCGATAGGGGAGAATCACCCGGTCGACATAGTGCGGCACATCGCGCAACCGCGCGCCGCCGAAACCCCGGTTTAGCACCGGAATCGGCGCCATGTCGGCAGCCAGATGGTCCCAGAACCGGATGCTGGAGCCACCGACGAACACCACCTGGCCAGGAAGGGGTGGCTGTTGGCGGTCTTGTGCTTCGAAGGCGGCGATAGCTGGCTCCCAGGCATCCGTCACAGGCAGACGGAGATAAATAGCGCCCACCCCCACCGCTACGCCCAGCAACGTCAGCGGCATGGCCCACGTCCATATTCTCCCCTTGGGTCGGAGCCGGCGAGACATCCGCCCGAAGAAGCCAGGTTTAATGTATGCCATAATTGCCAGGGTTCTCAGGCGGGTTTAACGCGAAGCCACACCTTTATTTAAGACACCTTTGCAATACCGGTTAATCAGGGAAATGCTCATGAGCCATCAACAGATCGTCGGTGTGGTGTCCAGGAATTCCATTTCCTATGTGCAAACGCTTTTCAAATGTTATCGGAACCAACAGATGGTGGTTCTATTGCGCCATGCCGATGATAGCAGAATCCAGCAGACCGGCGTGACCCGTGTGGTGGAGCCGGACGATGCAAAGGGCTGGTTCAAGGAGATTTATGTTTTCCCCCGTGACGACGCGTTGGCCCAAATCGCTTTCACCTCAGGTACCGAGAGTGAGCCCAAGGGAGTTTTACTGACTCACCGGGCGCTCTCCGATGTCACGGAGCGACTCAATCAGGTGATGGAGGTTGACAGCACCATCCGGGAATATGTCGGGGTGCCGGCGAATTTCTCCTTTGGTCTCGGGCGGTTTCGCGCCGTGGCGGCGGCGGGTGGCGCCAGCTTTTTACCGCCCCATGGTTTTGATCCGCTGGAAATCAGAGAGCTATTGCAATCCGGTGAAATTAACGCCGTATCGGCGGTGCCCAGCCTCTGGCGTATTCTTTTGGAAAATAAACGTCTGTTTGGCCCTGAAACCGCGAGCCTGAAATGGATCGAGATCGGCAGTCAATACATGAGCCGGGGTGAGAAGGAACAACTGAAGTCTCTTTTTCCCAATGCCATCATTGCGCAACATTATGGATTGACCGAGGCATCGCGGACGACTTTCCTGAGAGTTGACCAGACCCATGGCGACCTACTGGAATCGGTGGGTCGGGTGTATGGCCAGACGGAAGTTCGGATCTCTGACGAAGGCCGAATTTGTATCCGGGGTCCACATGTGGCCCGACAATTACTGAAGAACGGTGAATACGTCACCAACGTGGATGATCAGGGTTGGCTGCGGACCAGTGATCTGGGTCGTCTGGACCAGGGTTATCTTTATTATGAAGGTCGGGCGGACGATCTGATCAACTGCGGTGGCGTCAAACTGTCGCCGGATGCGCTGGAACGCGATTTGCGCGACCGGCTGAGTCTCAGCGAAGGTCTCGCCGTGGCAGCGGTCAACGACTCGCTGACTGGCCATGCGGTGCTGATTACCACGCTCCGTCATCAGAGTATTGATGAGACGGCGTTGATGAACGCCGCCAGCGAGATGCTGCTGGCCTTCGGGATTAACAATAAGCGGGTGATTAAACGGCTGACTCTGGACGCTTTTCCCGTCACTGACACGAACAAGGTGCGGCGCAAGGCGCTGGCGCAACGGTATGAGGAACAGATCAAGGCGGCAGGCCCTGAAACCACCAGCGTGACCCAGCCGGTGATCATTGCGGACCTGTCGGACGATGAGCGGACGATCTTGTCGATCTGGCAAAGTGTGCTGGAAACCGAGCATATCGGCGTGGAGGACAATTTCTACGACATGGGCGGTGATTCCCTGTCGGCGCTGACAGCGCTGATTGAAATGGAACGCCGGGGTGTGCCAGCGGATATTTCCAGAGGGTTACTGCAAGGGTTGAGTATTCGCGAAATCGCTCAGCGCATGCACCCCGCCGAAGGCGTCGATCAACAGAAGCACCGGGTGCGCGGTCCTGGTATGCGCAACAGCATGGCGATCAACGTGGTGCGTGGATTGATGGTCATGTCGGTCATCATCGCGCATTGGCATCAAGGAATTTTTGAGCGTTTATTGGGTACTTCAGCCTGGATCACCTCCGCTTTCGCCCCATTTTTTGCCATGGGTACGCCGGGCTTCGCCGTAATCTATGGGGTCGGCGCGGGTTACGCCCTGTTTCCACTTTTTTTCAACGATGAAACGCGACTGAAGGGAATTCTGAAAAAAACCTTTCTGTTATTGCTGACCGGTATCCTGTTGTTGGGCGCGGCCATATTCTGGGCCAAATGGCGGAATAATCCAGGGCTGACCTTCACGGATTTCACCAACTCTTTCTATTCGGTGCTCACCTATTATCTGCTGGTGACAGCAACTCTTTATCCCATCTTTTGGCTGTTGACCAAAAGCCAGTATCCGGTTCTACTGGCGCTGGTGTTGTCCATGTGTTCCTATGCCATTGATTACCTTTTGATGAAGCAGATTGCCGATGATAAGGCGGAGGGATTGGTCGAATTGGCCAAACTGTTGCTTACCGCCAAGTATGCCTATTTTCAGATGCTCTCGGGGAGCTTGATGGGAATGGCGATTGGCATCAGCATCCAGCGGTGGCTTTCCAAAGGCGAATCCCTGAATGTGTTGAATCTGGCTGGTTTATTTGTTCTGCTGGCCGGCATTATCGTGTCTCTTCATCAACCGGACGCGGGCAACTGGTTCAACTGGCCGGTATCGGCCAACAATATCTGGCGCTGGCTGGTTTATACCGGGCTAGTTATGCTGCTATTGGCCTGGATGGAATCCTTGCTGCGGCGGTACGAGCATATGAGCCGTACTGGCCGATTCGCGCTGCAGTTCGCCGCCGTGACCGGGATGCTGGCGTTCCCAATGTTTGTATTGCATGAGATGGTCATCCCCATGAAATCGGTGCTGACCTCTTACGGATCATCTGGCGTATTTTCCATGGCGGTCGCCCTGGCGTTGTTCGTCACGGTCAGCGGCTATCTGTTCCTGAAGCTCTATCGGGCCAGCTATGGTTGAGATTCGGTCGGCCTTCAGCGACAACCCGGCCACCAACAGGGATGAGTGGCGATGAAACGTAGCAGTGCTTGGTGTTTGGGCGCGGCGCTTTGGGTCTGATATTCCTTGGCGCCCCAACTGCCATAACGGGTATAGCGGCTCACGCTGTTGAAGGGCATGAACAACTGGCCACCCTGTTGCCGCCAGCCGTCGAGATAAGCGTCGTACAGCGCGCCCATCGAGTCGGCGCGATTGGCGGCCACGAACAGCTTTTCCAGCCGCTCGTCATTCTGGGCCGGCCCAACGCCGACCAGGTGCTGGCCGCCTTCATAGCCGAGCAGCGCCAGCCGGTAGCGGTCGGCAATCACGCGATGGGCGGCGATTTGGCGGAACACCGCCGGCAGGGCCAGCGCCTTGGGGTCACCTAGAATCTCGCCCGAGGTGAGTTCCTGAAACAGTAGGGCTAGACCGCCGTCGGGCCGGCTGGTCCAGGCGGCGACGCTGTTGGCCCAGCGGGATGTGCCCAGATGACCGCCGAAATAGGGCGCGATAGCCAGCGCATCCATCGCTTCGGCGCAGGCATGGCCGCCATTTTCCGCCGCCCACAGCGGACATTGCAGGGCTTGTTCGGCCACCCACGGATTGGCGCTCATGCCGCCCAGGACGCAAACCACCCGATCCCGGTCGTTGCCCCATTCCCGTTTCCACAGCGCGCAGATTTCGGCCGCGCGTTTGCCGTAGGCGTTGATGCGACGGGTGAAAGGCGAAGGGCCGCCAGGCCGGTCGGGCCAGCGTTGCACGGCCTGTTGTTGCAGCCAGGCTCCGGCGCTGAACTGGTCGTTCCAAACTTCGTTGGCGTATTCAAGGTAAACGCGCGAATCGGAAGGCAGGCGCGCCCGCGCCAGCCGGGCGAATTGCGCCACGTAATCGGCATTGGCCTGCACCGGAACGTTGAGCCAGGGGTCGGCGTGCAGCGTCGTTGCCAACTCCAGCGCCAGTTCCACCGGCGCGCCGTTGCGACTGCTCCAGCGGGCATCGGTCAGCCGGGGCCGCTCGGCCCATTCCACCCCTTCATTGGTATTGGTCCGCAACAAATCCATGAAACGAATGGCTCGATAAAGGCGCAGGTTCCGCAGGAACAGCGGGTGGAAGCGGAAGCGTTCGACCCCGTCCAGGGCGGTAAACGGAGTATAGCGACCGTTCCGAGCCTGACAGGCTTCGGCATTCTCGGCATAGACGAACGGGTCATCGTCGCAAACACCGCCGGGCGGGATGACCCGGATATGGCGCAGATAAGCGCCGACGTGGCGAGGATCGGTGGCGGTGATCCGTAACAGCATTCCGGCGTTGCTGGCCCGGACGTTCACGACATCGCGGCCCGGCTGAGAACGCGCGGCGTCCTTGACCGCATCGAGTCCATATTCGAGCGTACCCTCGCCGTCATACGACACCGTGTACTGACCGGACGGATAGGCCCCACCATTGCCGCCGAACAGCATGGTGGCGACGCTACGGTAGTGAACCAGAACGTCGTCGGCCGTCGGCAGGGAGCGCACCCAGCCTGCCGGGTCGAGGTCCAGCCGGGACTGCTCGCGGGTATCCCATTCGCTGGCCGGCGCTGGCAGGCTGCAGTTGCTGGACGTGCGGCGATCGCATTGGGTCAACCAGTCGCCGGATTGCTTCATCGCGTCCAGCAGTGGCCATTCCGTGCTCCAGTAATTGAGCGCGGCGATGTTGATGCCGAGCGGCGAGCGGGCATTGGCGCTGTTGCCGGCGGGGGATTGCGCCATGACCGTCGCCGCCAGGCTGCCCCACAACAACAAGCCCAGAACGACGCTGCCGCCGAGGTCAGGCCGACATGAACGGGTCATGATGAAAATCCCGAATGGCGGGATCAGTCGGAGTCGCCGAAGAAGTGCTGGATGCGGATGCGATCCAGCTCCACCTGCAACACCGGATCGAAGGAACCGCTGCGCTGGGCCAGCAGCGCCGCCCACGGCAGCCGCTCGGTCTCGTCCCGCAGCCGGGTGACCAGTCGATCCAGTTCGCCGACCACCCGCGCCGGCACCCCGGCGACGATGCTGTTGGGCGGCACGTCGCGATTGACCACCGACCCGGCAGCGACGATGGCATTGGGGCCGACGGTGACGCCCGGCAGCAGGATCGCGCCATGGCCGACGAACACGTTGTCGCGAATGTCGATCTTGCCGACCCGATCCAGTTTCAGGCCATAGGCCCGATTCAGCATGTTGACCGAGCCGTCGTGACCGAACAGGGTGCAGCCGGTCAGCCGCACGTTGTTGCCCAGCCGGGTATAGACCGGGTCGGTGAGGGTGACGTTGGTCTGAATCGAACAGTGCTCGCCGATGGCATGCAATATCCCCCGGCGCTTGAGCCAGGCGGCCCATTCCTCGCCGCCAGGATTGCAGAAGCGCTTGTACCAGCCCACCGCCTGACCGCGTTCGAAGGCCAGATAGCGCAGGAGGCGTCGCAATAAGCTTTTCATCCGGTTTTCCGCCCAATCGCCTTGCCGATGAATCCGCTCAGGGTGTGCGCCAGTTGCCGACGCAGATATTCCCGTTCGCCCCAGTCGCACATCACCCGGTACAGAAAAGCCGTCGTCACCACGCTATAAAGCAAGCCGCAGACGGCCAATAGTCCCAGCAGGCTCCAGCGGTCGCTGCCGGCGGCGGCGAACCAGGGCGCGGTCAGTCCCGCCAGCGCCAGCCCGAAGCCGTAGGGCATCAGGCCAGGGATGATCACCCGCCTGATGAAAACGCCGGATTCGACCTGCAGGAAGCGGTTGGACCAGGCCATGTAGGCCCAGCCGCTCAGGGTCATGGCGGCGGCAACGCCATAGGTGATGGCGGGAATGGTGGCGCCGAAGGCTAGGAACGCGCCGCCGACTAGAATTGCGACCAGCGCCGTCTGGCTCAGCGGATAGAACAAGGTGCGGGCGGGCTGATTGGCCCCGTAATGCAGCGCGGTGCAGGGGCCGGTGGTGACGTGGGTGTGAAACGGCAGGGTGAACCAGGCCATGATGAAGGCGGTGATGCGGAATTCTTCGCTCGGTCCCAGCCAGGCGGTCATGATCGGCGCGGCGAAACCGGCTAGAAAACCCATGATCAGTCCGGTCAATAGACTGATGTAGCGCGCGCCTTTCAGGTACAGCTTGCCCAGTTCTTCCATCTGACCCAGGCTGTACAGATGGGTCACCGCTGGCAGGAACACCGCGTTCAGCGCCGAGGTGGTCTGACTGGACATGACTGGCAGCTTTTCGCCGAGGTCGAACAGGCCGGTGGCGCGCACCCCGATGAATGCGCCGGCGATCACCTTTTCGATGGAATAGAGCACCATGCTCAGCAGCCCGGAAATCTGCACCACGCCGCCGAAGCGGTAAAACAGCTTCAGCAAGCTCCGGTCGAAATGGCGCGGGCCGAGGGTCAGGCCAGGCAGAACCTGGAAGCAGGCGCGGGCACTGAGCCAGGTAGCCAGCAAGTAACGAATGACGAAAGCCCACAGCAGCGCGTACACCCCCAGCCCGGCCAGCAGCAAGCCAACAATCAGCGCGGTCTCCAGCAGGAAGCTGGCCACCCAGATGCCGGTCTGGCGCACCATGAGCTGCAAGCCGCCCAGCACATGGCTGAACGCGCCGAAACTCAGGTCGAGCATCATCGCGGCGGCGGTGGCGAAAATCAGGATGGCGGCGGTTTCGCGCAGGTGCGGAGCCACTTTGAAGGCGTCCAGCAACAGCGGCATCCCCAAGCCCAGCAGCGTCTGCAGGCCAAGGCAGAGCGGAATGGTGACGGCGAGGCCGGTGGTCAGCAGGCGGTTGATCGCTTCGGTATCGTGGCGGGCGTGGTATTCGGCGGTATAGCGGATGTAGACGTTGGCGATGCCGAAGGTGCTCATGCCCAGGTAGCTGATGACGATGAAGCAGGTGGCCCAAATGCCGTACTCCTCCAGGCTGACGTAGCTGAGGATGATCGGCGGTAACCCAACCCGGCTGAGCATGTACAGCAGCTTGGCGGCCAGTTGCACGACCGCGTTCTGGGACAGCCGGTTCTTGAATTGTTGTTTGGCGTCGCTGGCGAAAGCAGTCATGTCGAGATGCGGTTGGGCGGCGTTCGGTCTATGCTCATTAAATTAGCAGGCATCATTCCAGTGTGGTAGTGCGCAAGCCGATTCAATCAATTACCAGGAACGATTCGATGCATGTACTCGTCGTTGGCGGAGCGGGCTATATTGGCTCGCACATGGTCAAGCTGCTGGGCCGGCACGGATTCGAGATCACGGTGCTGGATAATCTGTCCGCGGGTCACCGGGATGCGGTGGTGGAGGGCCGCTTCGTGCTGGGCGATCTGGGCGAGCGGGATTTGCTGGACGAGTTGCTGGCGACCACACGTTTCGATGGCGTGATGCACTTTGCGTCTCACATCCAAGTCGGCGAATCGGTACGCGAGCCAGCCAAGTACTATCTCAACAACGTGGTTAAAACCCAGTATCTGCTGGACGCGATGGTGGCGCATCGGGTGCGCCACTTCATCTTTTCCTCCACTGCGGCGATTTTCGGCGAGCCGGTTCGCATCCCGATTGACGAGGACCATCCGAAAAATCCCATCAATCCCTATGGGCGGGGCAAGTGGATGGTCGAGCAGATATTGCAAGACTATGACGTCGCGTATGGGCTGAAATCGGTCAGCCTGCGCTATTTCAACGCCGCCGGCGCCGACCCGGACGGCGAACTGGGCGAACGCCATCAACCGGAAACCCACTTGATTCCGCTGGTGCTGCAAGCCGCCACTGGGCATCGGCCGCACATCACGGTGTTCGGAACCGACTACGACACGCCGGACGGCACCTGCATCCGTGACTATATCCACGTCGCCGATCTATGCGAAGTCCATCTGCTGGCGCTGCAACGGCTGTGGGCCGGCGGCGACAGCGCGGCGTACAACCTGGGCAACGGCAACGGTTTTTCGGTGCGGGAAGTGATCGAGACCGCCCGCTCCGTGACTGGCCAGGACATCCCGGTGCAGTACGGGAAGCGGCGGCCCGGCGATCCGGAACGGTTGGTGGCGGACGCCCAACGGGCGCGGGCCGAGCTGGGTTGGAAACCGCGTTACGCCGATCTGGCGACGATCATCGCTCACGCCTGGCGCTGGGAAACCCGGTCATCGCCCGCGCTTCCCCCAGACTCAGGCAACTAACCGGCCATGCGCTCCATGCTGGCCCGCAATTCGCCGGTGAGCTCCACCGCTTTTTCGGCCTGGGTATCCACGATGACGAAGGTGACGTCGGCGTCGGCGATCACAGTGTCGGTATCCTTGAGGGTGATGGCCTGATGCATCACGCACCGGCGGGTGCCGATAGACTTCATCGAGGTGACGACGCGCAGGATTTCGCCCATGTAGGCGGCGCGGCGGTAATTGATGTTGATGTTGACCACGGCGAACGCATAGCCGTATTGGTCCAGAATCGTCAGGTTGTTGGTGACTTCCAGGAAACTCCAGCGAGCTTCCTCCAGAAATTCCAGATAGCGAGCATTGTTGACGTGGCGAAACAAGTCGAGATGGTAGCCCCGGACCTTGATTTCGATGACATGGCTCATGGGAGCGCTCCGTGGGTGACGTGGCGGTAGTGTAGGGAACCCATTTGGATTGTGCATGGGTATTTCCGTGGCGGGAGCAAAACGATGAACAAGAACAGGCCCCGACTTCTGCTGTCGGCGTACCAATGCGGGCCGGGAATGGGTTCGGTGTCGCAGATTGGCTGGCACTGGTATTCCCGACTGGCCCGGCGGTTGCCGGTGACGCTGGTCACCCACGTTCGCAACCGCGAAGCTTTGACCGCCGCCGGCGCCCCATTGCCAGGATCGAAAGTGATCTACGTGGATACCGAATGGTTCGCGGGGCCGTTGTACCGGCTGGCGGCGCGGCTGTTCGGCCAGAGCCAGCACGCGGTGTTTCTCGTCTCCTCGGCGGATTTCTACGTGTATGACGCAGCGGCGTTGCAGGAACTGAAGCGGCGGCGGACGGCGGGTGCGGACTGGGATATTATCCATGCGGTGACACCGGTTTCTCCCATGGCGGCGACCCGCCTGCATCAGCTCGGTCGGCCCGTGGTGCTGGGACCGTGGAACGGCGGCCTGGGCAATCCGATGCATTTTCCCGACATCATGCGGGCGGACGCGGCCTGGGTGTATCCGGTGCGCAAGCTGGGCCGGGTGGTCGACGCCATGGCGGGTTCCAGCCGTCATGCGGCGGCGATCCTGACCGCGACCCGCGCCACCGTGGAGAGCATCGCGCCACGCCATCGCGCCCGCTGTGTGCCCATGCTGGAAAATGGCGTGGACCTGGATGTGTTCTCGCCCGGACCCTGGCCGGAACCGCCGGGACCCGCGCAACCGTTGCGCCTGGCGTTCGTGGGTCGCCTGGTGCCGTTCAAGGGCGTTTCCATGTTGCTGGAAGCGGTGGCGCGGGTGAAAGACGAATGGCCTGTATTGCTGACCCTGGTCGGCGAGGGGCCGCTGGAAGCCGAATTGCGGGCGGAAGTTCAAGCGCGCGGTCTGAACGAACAGGTCAGGTTCAACACGGACGCCTTGCCGCAAACCGAGGTGGCGGCGCGGATGCGCGAGGCGCACCTGTTCTGTTTGCCCTCGGTGCGTGAATCGGGCGGCGCGGTGCTGCTGGAAGCGATGGCCTGCGCCCGGCCCGTCACGGCGGTGGCGTTCGGCGGACCGGCGGAAGTCGTGGACGATGGCGTGGGCCGGGCCTTGCCCGACACGGGCCGGGAAGCGGTGGTCAACGGGTTGGTGGACGTGTTCCGCGACGTGGTGGCGCATCCTGATGCATGGCGCGCGCGCGGCGCGGAAGGCTTGCGGCGGGCACGGGAGCGCTACGGCTGGGACGCCAAGATGGATGCGGCGGTGGCGCTGTATCGGCGATTGCTGGTGGGTGGTTAAGGGTGGAAGTGGCAACGAGCGGCGAGTGGTCGGAGCAAAAGTTTGAGCCCTCAGCGCTTCGGCCCCTCTTTCTAGCCGCTGACGAAATTCATCTGTGGTTGGTGGATCTGGATCGTCCGCCAAAACCGCTGGCCGATCTGGCGGCAACCTTGGCGGCGGATGAACCGGAGCGGGCGGCGCGATTCCGCTTTCTGGAATATCGGAATCGGTTTATCGCTGGGCGTGGTTTGCTGCGGGAACTGCTGGGAGCGTATCTGAATCGTCCGGCGACGGCGCTGCGTTTCGAGCAGGGCGAACACGGCAAGCCGACGTTGGTGGGGGTGGATGCGGAAACCGGCCTGTATTTCAATCTTTCCCACAGCAGCGGTCGGGCATTGTACGCTGTCGCGCGCCGCGAGGTGGGCGTGGATTTGGAACGTCTGGATCGAAAAGTGAACCCCGCGGCGATCCTCGAAAGAGTGTGTACGCCGCGCGAGTGGGCGGCATTCCAGGCGTTGCCGGTGGAGCGGATTCAACCCGCGTTTTTCGCCTGCTGGACCCGCAAGGAAGCCATCGCCAAGGCGTTGGGCGGCGGTTTGGCCAGCGGCTTGCGAACCCTGGACGTGTGTGGTCGCGAGGATGTCCAGCCGGACGGGCGCGTCAGCGTGCGTGATGGAGAAGGGCGAGAATGGAGCGTACTGAATCTGGAACCGGAGTCCGGTTGGCGCGGGGCGCTGGCGGCCTTGGGCGTGAATTGGCGGTGGCGGGGCTGGCGGTGGGTTTGACTCCCTTTCTCCTGGTGGGAGAGAGGTTGGGGGGATGAGGGGCGAGGAGTGCAAATGGCTAAAATCAATAACAACACAGCGAAATCCGAATCGCCGCCGCCAGTGCGCCTGGCCTATCTGGTCAGCCAGTACCCGGCGGTTTCCCATACCTTCATCCTGCGCGAGGTGTTGCGGTTGCGGGAACTGGGCTTCACGATCGAAGTTGCCTCGATCAATGCTCCCGACCGCCCGCCGGAACGGCTGACCGCCGCCGAGCGGGCCGAGGCGGAACGAACGTATTACGTCAAGCGCCACGGTGCGCTTGGCGCATTGGCCGCGAAGTGGGCTACGTTGATCACGCAACCGGCGGGTTTCCTGCGGGGCCTGAAATTTGCGTTGCGATTGGGCGGCGCGGATTTGAAAAAACTGACCTACGGGATGTTCTATTTCATCGAGGCGTTGATGCTCGGCCGCTGGATGGCGCGCAAGGGCTTGACTCACCTGCACGTTCATTTCGCTACTCCGGCCGCCACCGTGGCGCTGATCGCCCACCGGATTTTCCCGATCACCTTTTCGATGACCGTCCACGGCCCGGACGAGTTTTACGACGCGCCCGGTTACTACCTGGCCGAGAAGATCGCCGGCGCCCGTTTCATCTGCTGCATCGGTCAGTACGCCCGCAGCCAGTTGATGAAGCTGTCGCCGCCGGATCACTGGGACAAGTTCGAGATTTCCCCGCTGGGCGTGGACCCCGCGCTGTTCGCGCCGCGCCCGTTCCGGGCCGATCCTCATCCGTTCGAGGTGATCTGCGTGGGCCGGCTGACGCCCGCCAAGGGTCAGGCCATCCTGCTGGACGCCATCGCCCGCCTGCGCGCGGCAGGCCGCGAGATTCGCTTGCGCGTGGTCGGCGACGGTCCTGACCGGCCGATTCTGGAACGGATCGTGGCTGAGCGGGCGCTGGGCGAGGCCGTGATTTTCGAGGGCGCGGTCAATCAGGACCGCATCCGCGAACTGTACGCCGCCGCCGATGCCTTCGCGCTGGCCAGTTTCGCCGAGGGTATTCCAGTGGTGCTGATGGAGGCGATGGCGATGACCATCCCCTGCGTGACCACCTTCATTACCGGCATTCCCGAACTGATCCGCAATGGGTTGGATGGGTTGCTGGTCGCGCCGTCCGATGCCGAGGGACTGGCGGCGGCGCTGGCCCGGTTGATGGACGATGCGGCATTGCGGCGCCGGCTGGGCGAGGCCGGGCGGACGCGGGTCGAGGAGAAATACCACCTGCATCGCAACATCGAGCGGCTGGCGGCGATTTTCCGGCGGCGACTGGGCGGGGAGGGCGGCCATGGCTGAATTCTGGGCGTTGCTCGGTATATTGCTGGCGCTACTGAGCGCGCCGGGGACGTTTGAGCTGCTGATGCTGACCGTGGGTGGCGTGTTACCCGTTCGGCGACAGGTGAGTCTCCCAAAAGGCGGGAAGGGGAAACATCTCGCTGTGGTGGTTCCCGCCCACAATGAAGCCATCAGTATCGTCGCCTGTATCCAAAGCCTGCAAGCCTGCGATCCCGGTGATGGAACGTTCGCCGTGGTGGTGGTTGCGGACAATTGCGAGGACGACACCGCCGCGCGGGCCGAAGCGGCCGGGGCGCGGGTGCTGATTCGCCACGATCCCGACCGGCGTGGCAAGGGTTACGCGCTGGATTTCGCCTTCCGGCAACTGTTGCGCGGGCCGTTTGACGCCTTCATGGTGGTGGATGCCGATACCCGGGTGGAGCCGAATCTGTTCGCCGAGGCTCAGCGGTGGTTCCGGGCCGGCGCGGATGCGGTGCAAAGCCGCTATTGCGTGGACAACCCCGGCGTTTCCGTGCGTACCCGGCTGATGAACGTGGCCTTGCAGGCGTTCAACGTGCTGCGCCCGCGCGGCCGGGAATTCTGGGGCGTGTCGGTGGGCCTGCTCGGCAACGGGTTCGGCCTGAGCCGCGCCACGCTGGAGGCCGTGCCCTACGACGCCGCGTCGGTGGCCGAGGATTTGGAATATCACATTCGCCTGGTCCAGAGCGGTCGCCGGGTGCGATTCATGGACGCCACCACGGTCTGGTCCGAGATGCCCAGCGGCGAGCGCGCCTCGCGCGGCCAGCGCGCCCGCTGGGAAGGCGGCCGGTTTCGCATGATCCGCGAGCAGACGCCGATCCTGTTGCGTGGGGTTCTGGCCGGGCGCTGGCGCGAAACCGAGCCATTGCTGGAACTGTGGCTGTTGCCCCTAGCGTTTCACGTTATGCTTTTGATAGCCGCGCTGTTGCCGCCCTTCGCGCCCAGCCGGATTTACGCCTTGTGTGGCTTGGCGCTGGTGGGCCTGCATGTGCTGGCGGCGATTCGGGTCGGTGGCGGCGGCTGGCGCGACGTGTGGGCGGTGGCCGCCGCGCCGTTCTACATCCTGTGGAAACTGACCTTGTTCAAGGCCCTGTTGCGTGGCGCTCGCAAGGACGCCGCTTGGGTCCGCACCGACCGCGAGTCTTCCAGCCATGACCGCTGAATCGCTCGACGTTTCCGTCGTCATCGTTTCGTTCAACACCCGCGATTTGCTGCGGGAATGCCTCGACACCCTCGCCGCCGAGGCCGGCGGAGTCCGTTACGAAGCCATCGTGGTGGACAACGCCTCGCGCGATGGGTCGGCGGACCTGGTGGCGACTGAATTTCCCGATGCGCGGCTGATTCGCAGCGAGGTCAATCTGGGCTTCGCCGCCGCTAACAACCGGGGTTTCGCCATCGCCCAGGGTCGCTATGTGGTATTGCTGAATTCCGACGCCTTCCCACGTCCGCTGGCGTTGCCCAAGGCGGTCGCCCACATGGACGCCGATCCGAACATCGGCCTGGGCGGGGCGTGGCTGGTCGGGCGGGACGATTCCTGGCAACCCTCGGCGCGACTGTTTCCCTCGCCGCTCAACGACTTTCTGACGCTGTCCGGGCTGGCGGCGCGCTTTCCGAAGAGCCACTTTTTCGGCCGGGTGGATCGCACCTGGGCCGATCCCGGCGAACCAGCGGACGTGGATTGGGTGCCGGGCGCGTTCTCGATCATCCGCCGCGACGTGCTGGAGCAGGTCGGCACTTTCGACGAGGCGTTCTTCCTGTATTACGAGGAAGTGGACTTGTGCCGACGGATCAAGGCGGCGGGCCATAAAGTCCGCTACTGGCCCGACGTGGTGGTGGCGCATCTGGGCGGCGAGTCGTCCAAGACCCTGCAACATCTGACGCTGTCGTCCTCCGGGGCGCAACTCACCTTGTGGCGCTTGCGCAGCGAATACTTGTATTACCGCAAGCAGCACGGTCCGACCACCGCTTGGCTGGCAATGCAGGTCGAAAAACAGTGGCACACCCTGCGGGCCTGGAAGAACGCCCGCCATCAGGACGCCGAGAGCCGCGCCAAGGCCGAGGAATCGCGGGCCATCGTGACCCTGATCGAGCAGGCGTGGCGGGAAACCGACGGCGGCCGAGTTTCGCCGCCAAGGCCGTGGTAGGGAAGCGGTCATGTTCGATAACCTGCGCGAAGATTGGCGAACCTACGAACGCGATCCAGCCCGACAAGGGTTGTGGGTGATGATCGTGTATCGCTTCGGGCGCTGGCGCTACGGCATTGAGAACCGCTGGCTGCGCCTGCCGTTCTCGATTCTCTACAAGCTTCTCAAGCTGCTGTCGCAGATTCTCACCGGCATCGACCTGCCTTGTGAGGCGACCGTGGGGCGGCGGTTCAAGATCGAGCACTTCGGCGACATCATCATCAGCGGCGACACCGTGTTCGGCGACGATGTGGTGATCCGCAACGGCGTGACCGTCGGTCTGAAACGCACCAACGAGCGCGGTGCTCCGGTCATCGGCAACCGGGTGGACATCGGCGCGGGCGCCAAGATTCTCGGCCCGATCCGCATCGGCGATGACGTGGCCATTGGCGCGAACGCGGTGGTGCTGCGGGATGTGCCGCCGAATTCGCTGGCTATCGGCGTGCCGGCGCAAATCCGGCCGCGCTGCATCCCATCCATGTCCGGGAGCGACACCGCGTGAACCGCTCGTCCGATCTGGCGCTGCGAATCTTCGATCTGGCGCTGACCCTGACGTGGTTGGTCCTGCTGACGCCCTGCTGGCTGGCGCGCGCCCTGCTGGCGCTGCTTGGCGCTGGGCGACTGTTCGACCACGCGCCGGTTCTGGGCCGCGACCGCCGCCCCTTCGCCCGGCTGACCTTCGCCGGACCGTTGCCGGGCCACAATCTGGCGGCGCTGTTCAATATTCTGCGCGGCGACATGGCCATCGCCGGCCCGCGCCCGTTGACGGTGACGGAAGCGGCGGCGGTTCCCCCCAAAGCGGAAATTCGCTTTAGCGTGCGGCCAGGCCTGTTCTCCCCCTACCAACTCCAACAGCGCACCGGCATCGCCCACGATCCGGAAAGCGAGCTGGACCGGCGCTTTGTCGAGCGGCTGAGCGTGCGCGCCAGCTTGGGAATGGTCGTTCGCTCCCTGATTGCCGCGCTGCTGGGCGGTGGCAAGGCATTGCCAATCCCACCCCTGCTGGATTTCTTCGGCGTGCCCATCGTCAACACCACCATGGACGAAGCGGTAGACTGGATCGCGGGTCGCGTGGCCCTCGCTCCCGGCTCCTCTCCCATGAGAAAAGGGGAAAAAGCGCTGCTGGCCTTCGTCAATCCGGACTGCCTCAACATCGCCTACACCCACGTCCGCTATCGGACTGTGCTGCAACAGGCGGCGCGGGTGTTGCCGGACGGCATCGGCGTCAAAATCGGTTGCCGGATGCGTGGACTGGGGTTGGCGGCCAACGTCAACGGCACCGATTTGTTTCCCCGGCTGTGCGAGCGCGCCGCCCGTGACGGCTTTTCTCTGTTCCTGCTCGGCGCGCGGCCCGGCATCGCCGATTTGGTGGCCGAGAACATGCGGACACGCTATCCGGGTCTGATGATTGTCGGCACGCAACACGGCTACTTCGGCCCGGACGAGGAGGACGCCATCATCGCTCGCATCAACGCCTCCGGCGCGGCGGTGTTGCTGGTGGCGTTCGGCGTGCCTCGCCAGGAATTGTGGCTGACCGAGCATCACGCCGTGCTGGAACCGCCGGTTCGGATGGGCGTGGGTGGCTTGTTCGATTTCTACTCCGGGCGGATTCCCCGCGCGCCGCTGTGGCTGCGCGAAATCGGCCTGGAATGGGTCTGGCGATTGATGCAGGAGCCGGGCCGGATGTGGCGCCGCTATATTCTCGGCAATCCCCTGTTTCTCTATCGGGTCTGGAAACAGGCCCGTCAGGAGGCAAAAGTTCATGAGTGACTATTCGGATCGGTTGGCCGAACCGGATGCGGACCTGCGCGAGGCGCTGCTGCGCCGCTATGGTCGGGTGCGACCGGATGGGGTCTGGCAGCGGCTGGCCTTTCAGGGCAAACGGCTGACCTGGAAGGTAGTGGTGGGCGCCACCTACGTGTTCAAGCGCCTGCTCGACATCGTGGCCGCGTCCATCTTGCTGATCCTGCTGACCCCGCTGTTTCTGACGATCATGCTGCTGATCCGGCTGGAATCGCCGGGGCCGATCTTTTTCAAGCAGGTTCGGGTCGGTCGTTGGGGCACGCTGTTCACCATGTGGAAATTTCGCTCGATGTACGTGGACGCCGAGGCGCGCAAGGCGGCGCTGCTGGCCGAGAACGAGTCGGGCGGGGGCGTGATCTTCAAGATGAAGCACGATCCGCGCATCACCAAGATCGGTCGCTTCATCCGCAAGGCGTCGATTGACGAACTACCGCAATTGTGGAACGTACTGGTGGGCGATATGTCGCTGGTCGGACCGCGTCCGGCGTTGCCCAGCGAAGTGAACCAGTATTCGCTGGCCGACCGCCGCCGGCTGGAGGTCATTCCCGGCATCACCTGCATCTGGCAGGTCTCCGGTCGTTCCGACATTCCCTTCCCCGAACAGGTCAAGCTCGACGTGCAGTACATCGAATCGTCCTCGTTCGGCAATGACATCCTGCTTTTGCTCAAGACCGTGCCGGCGGTGCTGCTGGGCCGGGGGGCCTACTAGACCATGCAAGCGCTGATTTTCGCCGACCGGCTGGGCCGGGAACTGGAACCGTTGACCGAACGGACCTGCGTGGCGTTGTTGCCAGTGGTGGGCAAGCCGGTGCTGGAACTGACCCTGGAAGCGCTGGTCGCCGCCGGGGTGCGCGAGGCGGTGATCGCCATTTCGCCGTTCGCCGATCAGGTGCGGGCGGTGATCGGCGATGGCAGTCGTTGGGGGATGCGACTGGATTATGTGCTCACCCAGGGCGAGGAAGACCCGGATACAGTGGTGGAACGTTGCCAGAACCGGATTTCGGCGGAAGTGCTGGCGTTACGGGGTGATGTGTTGCGAGGCGCGGCGTTGGGCGAATTCCGGCAACGGGCTGGCGAAATTGGCGGTCCAGTCGTGCAGGGACGGGCGGTCAATGCACCGATCAGCTTATGCCTGAATCGCGCCAACGGTCGAGGTGGCCTGGAGCCGCTGCGCTGGAGTAGTGAGTCATCCACGCCCGACTCGGTATGGCCGGTGGTGGAACTCCTCACCGGGGCGTTGAACCGGCTGGATTCCCTGGTCGCCTACCATCGGGCCAATCTCGACGCCGCCGCCGGCCGTTTTCCCGGATTGATCGTACCGGGCCGGGAAGCGGCGCTGGGACTGCGGGTAGGGCTACGCTCCAGGGTTTCGCCGCGCAGCCTGCGTCAGGGCATCGCCTGCGTGGGTAATCATTGCCGGATCGAGGCCAGCGCCGAATTTCATGGCGAGGTCGTGATCGCCGATGATGTCATCGTGGATCGACATGCCATCCTGCGCGACAGCGTGGTGTTGCCGGAGACCTACGTCGGCGAATTGGTGGAAGTGCAGAACGCCATCGTCCAGGGTAATTGTTTGATCCGGGTGGATACCGGCGCGGTGTTGCCGGTGCTCGAGACTTTCTTGCTGGCCGATCTGCGCGCGGTGACGTTGAGTGGAACCCTGGCCGAACCGCTCAACCAGGCGTTGGGTACGCTAACGCTGGCGCTTTCCCTGCCCCTGTGGCCGCTGGCATTGGCCGCCGCGCTGATCAGCGGCGCTAGCGCGCCGCTGCACGAAGTCAATCTACGCGGCAACCGGTTGGAATTCGACGAATTCGGCAATCGCCGACGGCGGGTGTTCGTGACGCGGGAATGGGCGACGACGATCCCGGTGCTGCGCTATTTACCGTGGTTGTTGGCGGTGGTGAGCGGCGATCTGCGGCTGGTCGGCGTCGAGCCGCTGACGCCGGAGCAGGCGGACGACCGAGTGGAGGAATGGGAGCGAGTGAGCGATCAGGCTCCGGCCGGGCTGATTGGCCCCACGCAGCTAACCTTGCCAGCGAACGCCCCCCGCGAGGAGCGGTTGCTGAGCGATGCTTTCTACGCCCGCCAGCGCGGCACCGTCCGGGATCTGCGTTACCTGCTGCAAGGGCTGGGCGCGCTGTTCACCCGCCGGGCCTGGTGGCCGGGATCGACGAGTTGAACGAATAAGCGAGGTGATGGTATGGAACCAGGATTCTGGCACCAACGCTGGGAGCGGGCCGAGATTGGCTTTCACAAGTCCGAAATCAACGTCCATCTCCAGCAGTTCTGGCATCGCCTGGAGCTGCGCGCCGGCCAGCGGGTGTTCATCCCGCTGTGTGGCAAGAGCCTTGATCTGCTGTGGTTGGCGGGGGAAGGCCATCCAGTGACCGGGGTGGAACTCAGTCCGATTGCCATTGAGGCGTTTTTCCGGGAAAACGAGCTACAACCCCGCCGTTGGCGGGAGGGGATGTTCGAGGTCTGGGAAGCGGATGAAATCCGCATCCTGCTCGGCGATTTTTTCGCCCTGGAGCCGCGCCATGTCGCCGATTGCGCCGGGGTCTACGACCGGGCTTCGCTGATCGCGCTGCCGCCAGCGATGCGCGAACGCTACGCCCGCCATCTCGACGCCATTCTGTCGCCCGACATCCGGGGGTTGCTGGTGACGATGGAGTACGATCAGGCCATGAGGCCGGGACCACCGTTCGCCGTCGGCGAGGCGGAGGTGCGGGCGTTGTACGAACCGGCGCACGCGGTGGAACTGCTTTATGTCCGCGATGCCCTGTCCGATGAATCGCGCTGGCGGGATTTTGGTCTGACCTGGCTGGAGGAGAAGGTGTACCGGTTGACGCATCGGCTGGAGACCCGGTTGGCAACCGGGCTTGGCGCCCAGTCACGGCGCAGCTGAGGGAACTGCAGCGATGGCATGGACCGACTTTCCAGTGGATGGCGGCTTGATGGCGACCGGGTTAGCGCCGCCGGTGGCATCCAACGCTCGCGGACCATCGAGTATGCCATCGAGTCTGGGTGGAAGGTCTGACGGCAGCGATGCTTGACGGATCAGTGGGCCAGTCGGACATGCCCCGGCAGAATTCTCTCCAAAACCCGCCGCCGGTTTTATTGCTACACATCTTTCCACCGTTCGCCGCCGGCTATTTCTTGTCCTATCTCTACCGCACGATTAATGCGGTGCTGGCGCCGCATCTGGTGGCGGAACTACGGCTGGACGCCAGCGACCTTGGCCTGTTGACCAGCCTCTATTTCCTGACTTTCGCTGCTTTCCAGTTACCGCTGGGTCTGTTGCTGGACCGGTTCGGGCCGCGCCGGGTGGAGGCGACGCTATTGCTGTTCGCGGCGGCGGGAGCGGGGTTATTCGCGGTCGGCAACGGTTCGACCGAGTTGATCGTCGGCCGGGGATTGATCGGGCTGGGTGTGTCGGCCTGTCTGATGGCCAGTTTCAAGGCGTTCGTTCTTTGGTTTCCCGCCGCGCGGCTACCGGCAATCAACGGTTGGGTGCTGGCGGCGGGTGGATTGGGCGCGTTGGTCGCCACCGCGCCAGTGGAAGCCGCCTTGGGGCTGATGGGCTGGCGAGGCGTGTTCGCGGGTCTGGCGCTGCTGACGGTTGCGGTAGCCGCCGCCTTGTGGTGGGTCGTGCCGGAACGGATTGGCGCCGCGCCAGCGAGCGGCTGGCGCGAACAGTGGGGCGGCATGGTGGCGATCTTCCGCAGCCCAGTGTTTTGGCGAATCGCGCCGAGCAGCGTGGTGTCGCAGGCGACGTTTCTGGCGATTCAGGGGTTATGGGCCGGCCCGTGGCTGCGCGATGTCGCCGGGCTGGATCAAACCGCCGCCGCTGGCTACCTGCTCTGGGTGGCGGTGGCGATGGTGGTTGGATTTCTTGGCATGGGCCAGTTAGCCTACCACTTGTCACGGCGCGGCGTTCCGCCGTGGGTGGTGGCGGCCAGCGGCATGGCGCTGTTCATGCTGGCGCAGCTGGCGCTGTTGTTGAAGCTGGAACCGTCGTGGCCGCTGTGGGTGCTGTTTGGCTTCTTCGGCACCACCGGAACGCTGAATTACGCCATCCTGACCCAGGCGTTTCCACCAGCGCTGGCAGGCCGGGTGAATACCGCCCTGAATCTGCTGGTGTTCGTGGCGGCGTTCACCGGCCAATGGGGCATGGGCGCGATCATCAATCGTTGGCCGGCGGTCGGCGGCGGTTACGCTGAACCCGGTTATCAACTGGCGTTTGGGCTGGCGCTGGCGCTACAGGGCTTGACGTGGGCATGGCTGCTGTGGGGGAGCCGGCGCGGTCATAAGGAATAGCGCGGCGCCCGCCCGGTGACTCGCGCGGGCGTGTTCGACCGGGTGATTTCTCCATCTTCACCTATCCTCGAATCAGCGTCCCGATGCCGGCGTCGGTGAACAGTTCCACCAGCACCGCGTGCTTAATCCGCCCATCGATGATGTGCGCGGCCTTGACCCCACTGAGCACCGCGTCCAGCGCGCAAGCGATTTTCGGCAACATGCCGCCGTGGATGGTCCCGTCCTCGATCAACGCCTCCACCCGGCGGGCATCCAGCCCGGTCAACAGCTTGCCTTCCCTATCCAGCACGCCGGTGGTGTCGGTCAGCAGCATCAGCTTCTCGGCGCGCAGCACCTCGGCGACCTTGCCGGCCACCAGATCAGCGTTGATGTTGTAGGACTGTCCATCCGGGCCAACCCCGATTGGGGCGATCACCGGGATGTAATTGCCAGCGGTCAGCGTCTCGACGATGGATTTATCGATGCTGGCGACTTCGCCAACATGGCCGATGTCGATGATTTCCGGTACTTCCAAATCGGGGCTCTTGCGGGTGATGGTCAACTTGCGGGCATGGATCAAATCGCCGTCCTTGCCGGTCAGACCCACCGCGCAGCCGCCGTGACGGTTGATGTTGTTGACGATCTCCTTGTTGACCAACCCACCCAGCACCATTTCCACCACATCCATGGTCTCGCTGTCGGTGACCCGCATCCCGTCCACGAAGCGGCTTTCCTTGCCGATCCGCTTGAGTAGATTGCTGATTTGCGGTCCGCCGCCGTGCACCACCACCGGATTGAAGCCGACCAGCTTCATCAGCACGATGTCACGGGCGAAACTGTTTTTCAGATGCTCGCTTTCCATGGCGTTGCCGCCGTACTTGACCACGATGGTTCTGCCGGCGAAGCGACGGATGTAGGGCAACGATTCGGTAAGAATGTGTGCCACCTGGGTGGCGGCTTGAGCGTCGAGAGCCATGGGGTCGGTCAACCTCGAAATGGAAAGGGGCGAAACGACAGGGGTCAAAAGGGTAGGCGTAAATCGGATTGTAACGCCAATAACTGCTGGCGAAAGCGGTCTTGAATCTCGGTCATGGCGGCTGGATCGTCGGCCTCGAACCGCAGCACCAGGCTGGGCGTGGTATTGGATGCGCGCACCAGGCCCCAGCCGTGGGGAAATTCCACCCGCAGCCCGTCCAGGGTGATCAACCGCGCGTCCGGGCCGAAGTCCGCCCGTGCCGCCAACCGGTCCATGAAGGCGAACGGTTCGCCCTCGGCCATGTCCAGCCGCAGTTCCGGCGTATTCAGGCCAATCGGCCAGGCGGCGAAGAATTCCGCGCTGGAAACCCCGCGCCGGGCTAGCAGCCGCAGCAATCGGGCGGCGGCGTAAAAGGCGTCGTCGAAACCGAACCAATCGTCGGCGTGGACGAAGTGACCCGTCATCTCACCGCCCAGCAAGGCGCCGGTTTCACGCATCTTGGCCTTGATCAGCGAATGGCCGGTTTTCCACAGGATCGGTTGGCCGCCGAGCCGCTCGATCAAGCCGGTCAGATGCCGGGAGCACTTGACGTCATAGACGACCGCCGCGCCGGGATGCTGGAGCAGGATCTCCTCGGCCAGCGGCATCAACACCCGATCCGGCCAGATAATTTCTCCAGCGTCGGTGACCACGCCCAGCCGGTCGGCGTCGCCGTCGAACGCCAAGCCGATATCGGCTCGATGTTCGCGCACCGCCGTCTGCAAATCGACCAGATTTTCCGGGATGCTGGGATCGGGGTGATGGTTCGGAAATCGCCCGTCCACCTCGCAGTACAGTTCCACCACTTCGCAATTCAGGGCCCGCAGCAAGGTGGGGGCCGTCTTGGCGGCGATGGCGTTGCCGCAGTCCACCACCACCTTGAGCGGTTTGGGCAGTCGCAGCACGCCGGCGATACGGTGGATGTAATCGGCGCGGATGTCGGCGAACCGCTCGTTCCCCCGACCGTGGCGTAAATCGCCGGTTTCGATCCGGCGGCGCAGGTCGCGGATGACCTCGCCGTGCAGGGCGATACGGTCGATGACGATCTTCAGGCCATTGTATTGCGGGGGGTTGTGGCTGCCGGTGACCATGACCCCGGCGCGAGTCGCATCGAGCGTATGGGTGGCGTAGTACAGCAACGGAGTGGAAACCGCGCCGAGATCGATCACGTCCAGGCCGGCGGCGCGAATGCCCGCCTTGAGCGTGGCGCACAGCGCGGGGCTGGACAATCGTCCGTCGCGACCTACGGCGACGCTGGTTTCGCCACGTTCGGCGGCGAGGCTACCCACTGCTTGGCCGATGTCCCGCACCACCTCGGGTGTCAGGTCGCGGTCGACCACGCCGCGAATGTCGTATTCCCGAAAGATGGATTTCTTCATGTCGGCTTCAATGACGCCCGGAATGGCCGAAGCCACCGGCTCCGCGCTGGCTGGGTGTAAATTCGGGGACGACGGCGAATCGTGCCCGCACCACTGGCACGAGAATCAACTGAGCGATGCGTTCGCCAACGGCGATGGTGAACGGGGCGTGGCCTCGATTCCAACACGACACCAGCAGCTCGCCTTGATAGTCGCTGTCGATCAGCCCGACCAGGTTGCCCAGCACGATGCCATGCTTATGGCCGAGGCCGGAACGCGGCAATACCAGCGCCGCCAGGCCGGAATCGCCGATATAAATGGCGATCCCGGTAGGGATCAGATGTGTTTCGCCCGGATGCACCGTCAAGGGCTCTGACAGGCAGGCGCGCAGGTCCAGGCCCGCCGAGCCGGTGGTGGCGTAGTCGGGCAGGGGGATGTCCTGACCCAAGCGAGGGTCGAGGATTTTCAGTTCGATGGTTTGGTGGGTCATGCCGTGTCCGACTCCGCGCCGTTGAGGAAGGTTGGCCACGCAAAATTCCGATGCGCGATGGTCCGCGCTATGGACAGGAATGGTGAACCTTATCAAAACTCGCGCGGCGATGCTGCGCTAGCAACAGAGAATGCGGAAAAATACCTGGATTTCGCTGTGCGAAACAGCGCGGTAGCGCGCGACTTGGCGTTTGCCCGATTGTGTATTCTCGAAGAACCTTATCCTGCACAATGGAAAAATGGTCCGAGCAGCCGGGCGCAGGGTTCGGGGTCTTCCAGATGGGGATGATGCCCACCGGGTAGGATTTTTACGGTCAGCCTGGCGATGCGGGCGTAGCGTTCCCGCATGTAGTCTCGCTTGACTAGGTAGCCGTCCGCGCCGCAGATCAGCAACGCCGGCGCTTCGATCCGCGCCATGTAGGTCAGGATTTGCGGCTCGCTCAGATACAACGGCGACACGAAGCGCAGCCGGGGATCGGTGCGCCAACCGAAGCCGTCGCCGACTGGCTGGAGACCGCGTCCAACCAGCGTGGTCGCCGCCGCCCACGACAGGCCGCTGGCTTCGCAGCGGGCCTGAATCGCCGCCTCCACGCTCGGATAGACCGGTGGGCGCTTGCGCGGCAAGGCGTTCATCTGCTCGATAGCCTTGCGCAGATTGGCCGGACCATCGTTGGGGTTGCTGGTTGGCGGTCCCAACCCCTCGATCATGGCCAACCGGGTAATTCGTTCCGGCAGGATGGCGGCCATGAAGCTGACGATGCCGCCGCCCAGGGAGTGACCGAGCAGGCCGAATCGTTTCCAGCCCAGCGCATCGGCGGCGGCCACGACATCGGGGACGAAATCCACGAAGTGGTAATGCACGCCCGGCGGGCGATGGTCGGAGTAGCCATGACCGGTCAAATCCAGCGCCACCAACCGCGCGTCGGGCAGTTGCGGCGCGAGGGCGTCGAAGCTGGCGGCATTGTCGAGCCAGCCATGCACCGCCAGTACGGGAACACCGTCCGGCGGTCCCCAAACCCGCGCGGCCAGCCGCAGATGGGGCGTGCGCAGTTCCAGTTCTTCCGCCATTGGCCAGTCGTCAATCGTCAATCGTCAATCGCTATTAGGCGTCGGCGGATAGTTCCAACCTGGATCGTCCGGGAACCGGTTGACGTATTTGATGCTGGCGCGTGGCTCGGCCATCATCTCGGCCACGGTGTCCCGCCATCGGGCGTAGTGGGCGGTTTCCTTGTGCCGGGCGGGCGCTTCGGCATCACGATAGACCTCGACCAGAACGAAGCGGGTCGGATCGTCGGCCTGCTGGATGACGTCGAACCGAGCAATGCCCGGTTCCTGGATGCTATGCCGGGCGTTGTCCAGCGAAGCGGCCTGGAAAGCTTCGACGCAGTCCGGTTTAACGTGAACGAAAACGTGCACGACGAGCATGAGGGCACCCCCCTTCTATCGAGGTTGAATGGCGTTTCAGGGCGAACTCACTGGTAGATAATCCAATAGCAACCCGCAGAAAACGACCAGTCCGAACGCATTGTTGTTGAGAAATGCCTTGAAACATTCTTCCGGTTTGCGGTCGCGGATCAGAAATTGCTGGTACAGCGCCAGCCAGGCCGCCACGAACAAACTGAGATAATAAATCCAGCCCCGGCCATTCAACAGACCGATCCCGATCAGCACGACCAGCAACGCCAGTTGCAGGTAGCCGATTATTTGTTTATCGCGCTCGCCAAACAGGATCGCGGTGGATTTCACCCCGATCTTGCGGTCGTCTTCCCGGTCCACCATGGCGTATTGGGTATCGTAGATCACCGACCACAGCACGTTGCCGAAAAACAGCAACCAGCAGGACAGCGGCAGTGCGTTGGTGATCGCCGCGTAGGCCATCGGAATGCCCCAGCCGAACGCTGCCCCCAGATGGAATTGGGGAAAATGGTGCAGCCGCTTCATGAAGGGATAGCTGATGGCCAGGGCGATGCCGATGAAGGACAGTTGGACGGTCAGGGCGTTCTGGGTCAGCACCAGACCGAAGGCCAGCAGGCACAACACGATCATCACGCTCATCGCCTCGCCCAACCGCACCCGACCCGCCGCCAGCGGTCGGTCGCGGGTACGGGCGACATGCGGGTCGAAATCGCGGTCGGTGATGTCGTTCATCACGCAACCGGCCGAGCGCATCAGGATCACGCCCAGGACGAACACCAGCGTCACGCCGCGTGGCGGCTGGCCGTCGCCCGCCAGCCACAGCGCCCACAGGGTCGGCCAGAGCAGCAGGTAAATCCCGATGGGGCGATGCAGGCGCATCAATTGCGCGTATTCGCGCAAGCGGTTTTCAAAAGTTTCGATGGTCATGGTGGAAAATCAGTCCGGTCGGTGACAGGCGAATACCGGCAAATCGGGTAGAAAAATCTCGCAGACCAGCAATGGGCGGTCTTCAATGTGAAATACGGAACGGCGACCCCAGATCACGTCCGGCGGCTCGGCAAGGCAGGTGAACGCTTGCTGGTGCAAGCGTCGGCCAGCCACGATGCGGGCGATTTCGACCGGGCCGCGCCGGACGCTTGGGCTGGCGAACAGCACCTCTCCTAACGGTCTTGCGCCCAGTTGGGTCAGCCGCCGCCCCCGGCCGCGCAGGGTTCGCGCGGGAATCAAGGTTCGGGCGAACACCCAAGGTTGTTCGTCGCACGACAGATGTACCTCGCGGGTCCAGGCCCAAGCATTCAGCCGCAACCCCAGGACGCGCGCCTCGTCGCGGTCGGGGCGGGTCCAGCCCTGGCGCAGCACGCGGACGCGGAACCGTCCGGTGCAGGCGCAGCGCAGTCGCTGGGTCAACGACCCGTGATCGAGCAACCAGTCGGCCATTTCGGAAGGCAGGTCACGCCAGGACCGTTGTGGGCGGGAGTGCCAGCGCAGCGGGGCGGCAAATGAAAGCGGGACAGCGTGCAAGGCGGCGTTTGAATCTGATCGGTGGTTCGAAATGACGGGCAATTATGGCATGGTTACCGCGTATCGGGGGAATGGCGGAATTACGCCATTCATTCGGACGAATGGCGTCAAGGAGCGAACACCGGCATCATTGTTGATGATTTGACCAAAGATTAACCCCTTTGTCGCAGGTTCCAAAAATGCCTCTCACCCGCCAAGAACAACGCCAGCGCGTGGCGGCTTTGCTGGCCGTCCCGACCAAGGCGGCGCCCGATGCCAAGGCGCTGCTGGATGCGGCCAATAGCGCTTCCCAGACGGTCGCTGTCCTGCATGTTGCGTTCATGGCGGTGTGCGCTTACGTGCTGGTCATCGTGTTCGGCACCACCGATCTGGACCTGCTCATGGGCGGCAACAACGTCAAGCTGCCGGTGATCGACGTGGCGGTGCCCATCGTCGGCTTCTACGCCTTCGCGCCCTATCTGGTGGTGCTGATGCACCTCAACCTGTTGCTGCAACTGCAACTGCTGTCGCGCAAGCTCTTCGCTTTCGATGCTGTGACGCCCGCCGAGGAAGGCGTCGGGGGATTGCGCGACCGGCTGCACATTTTTCCCTACACCTACTATCTGGTGGGTCGCCCCGGCGTGGTGGTCGGCGGTCTGCTCGGATTGGTGGTATCGGTCACCTTGATCGTGCTGCCGCTCGCCACCCTGCTGGCGTTGCAGCTCAGGTTTCTCGCCTATCAAGCGGAAGGCATCACTTGGGCGCAGCGCGTCGCGGTGTTTCTGGATGTGGGGCTGCTGGTCGCGCTGTGGCCGGTGATTCTGCACCCGCGCGACGACTGGAAAGCGTGGTGGCGCGAAACGCTCGCCGCGTACCTGCCCAAAAAACGGGCGTGGCTGGCGGTGATCGTGCTGGTCGCCAGCGTGGCGATCATCCTGTTCGCGGCCACGCCGGATATTTTCGCTGTCGGGCTAACTCTCGGCGTGGCCGCCCCCTTGCTGTTGATTGTTTTTGTCGGTCACGTCTCGGATGAGTGGACCCGCCGCGCCTGCATTTTATTTGCATTAATTTTTGGTTTGCGCATAGTATTTTGGAAGCTAACAGTACTTTGGAGCCCGATGTGGGATTCAAAAGATGCGTTTCTGTCTATGCAACTTGGAATACTGATTGCGTTACTCTTGGCTGCACTGCCACTGTCCCTATTTTGGCATCCAAAAGCACCGCGTGGCAGTTTGGCGTTGCTTTCAGCGTTGGTATTGACGCCGTTACTGACGCTGGGGTTGATGGTCGATGGCGAGTTTTTAGAAACGGTGACGGTCAAGGCCCAAAAATCGCTGCTTGAATGGCAAGTGCTAAACAGGAAATACGAAGACGATAGGCTGCCATACAAGCCATACAATCCATACAAAACGCTCGGTGAGATAATCCACCTCACATTCCAAAATAACGATTGCTTGTCCATTGGCCAAACTGTTTTTTCTTGCGTCGTCCTCGCCAAACAGCGGCGTCTCGACCTTAACGAGCAGGCGCTGTTTACCAAACCGCCGAGCCCCGAAATTTTTGCGGCTTTACAGGCCGGTAAGGGTTTAGAAAGTAAAGATAAACTGGAGCGTATTTCCCTGTTGGGTCGCAGCCTGCGCCACGCACAAATGAAGTCCGTGTTGCTAGTGGGGGCTGATTTGCGAAGAGTGCGGCTCCAAGGCGCGAACTTGGAGGGGGCACAGCTTCAGGGTGCAGTCTTGCAAGAGGCGGAGCTTCAGGCCGTGTGCTTGAGATGGGGGGGGCTTCAGGGCGCGGACTTGGAGGGAGCGCAGCTTCAGGGCGCGGACTTGGAGGGAGCGCAGCTTCAGGGCGCGGACTTGCGAGGGGCGCAGATTCAGGGCAGATTGGAGAGGGCGCACCTTCAGGGTGCAATCTTGGAGAGGGCGTACCTTCAGGGTACGAACTTGGAGGGAGCGCAGCTTCAGGGCGCAGACTTGCGAGGGGCGCAGCTTACGTGTGCGAACTTGAAGCGGGTGGAACTTCAGGGGGCGGCCTTGGGGGGCGAGCAGATTTATAGCGGGGGTTTAGTGTGGGCACAGCTTCACGGCGAGTTTCTAGAAGGGGCGGGCCTTCAGGGCGCGAACTTGGAGGGGGCGCGACTTCAGGGCACAACTTTGCGATATGCAAGACTCTATCGAAATGGCGATCCTAAACAATCTGATCTCTTGGATATTCGTGGAACGGTCATCGGGCCACTCCCACAAGGGGTGTCTTTAAGCATCGAGGGGATGCTGCCATCTTTTTCCGATAATTCCGATAAACAGAGCCTCTTAGAATGTTTAAAATCGGTGACCAAACCCGACGATGCTGTACCAGCATTCGCTTCCTGCATTGCGGATCAAAAGAGCCAGGCGATGTGTCATAATCAGGTGGATGATGCAACTAACCCTGACCAGCGTTATGAATTTATGAAGCATTTGCACGAGGCTTTGGTAACGCTGGCTTGCGAGGATGTCTACACCTCACGCGGTATTCTTAGGCAGATACCGGCATCAGATGATAAATCCGATTCAACCCGCGCCGGTTTGGCAACGGTTTTTCTAGAGCGGATGAAAGCGAACCCGCCCTGCCCCGGCTTGGCCGGTCTGTCCGCCGAAGATAAGGCGGAGCTGGAACAATTAGCCAAGCAAGAAGCCGAGCGAGAGCAACCAACAAATGCGGCCCGCGCGGGCAAGCGGTGAATGCCACTTGCCCAGCGAGGAACGCATCAGCTTGCAATAAGAGTTAGCCGAGAACTCTGAATCTCCGGCACCCCAACAATCCTTACTCCCTTGGCGGGGTTCTCGACTGCTTGCACCAGCGCTGCGACCATTTGATCCAGCGTCACCAGTCCCAAGCGGCGCGCTCCTTACCCACGTCGCCGGTAGCGCTTCGAGAACGCGATAGATGGACAACGGCAGATACGGCCATCGATAGCCCGGTCCCAGCACGTACCAGTGCCGCAAAATCGTCGCCGCCTTGAGAATGTCCGCCGGGCCGGGTGTGCCCTGCCGATCCCGACCCGCAGCTATCACGAGCGCGCCTACCACGAGCGCGCCTACCAAGCCGCTTCCTGGTTGCGGGTCTTTCGGGTGGTCCTCAAGGCCGAGGTGATGGCCTTGGGGGATCACCCACGGTTCGTGGTCACGACTCTAGACCACCTGTCCATCCCAGAATGCCTGTACTGGGATATCTATAGCGCCTGCGGCCAAGACAGAAGTTTCCGCGGGAGGCGTTAAGAGAACAGGAATACCGCTGCGGAGACAGCGCAGGTCCAACGGCCCTCGGGATCGCCTTCGGTGGCGGCGGTCATCGACAAACTGTTGATGACCAGATGGCTGTGCTCGTAGATGCGCTTGCGTTCGTTCCAGGCAACCTCAGGGTCGAGGTCCAAACCCAGGGTGCTGGCGAGCATGCTGGCCGCGAGGTCTTCCGCGTGGTCGCCGCTTTGCTCAGCCATCTGGCCGAAACCGTGGTACTCGGAAATGTAGCCGTAGGTCTCGGGATCCGCAGGTCTGGCGAGGCCGATGCTAGCGTGAATGTGCCGTCCAGGCTCGTTGGTCTCGATTCGCGCCATCACGCAAAAGGTGATGTCACCCGGCTTCAGGGCAGCCACTCCAATCTCGCGGGTCACCAGCTCACAGCCAGGCGGCAGGATCGACGAAACGTACACTAAATTCTGCTGCTCGATGTCCGCATCACGCAACGCTAGCTCGAAAGCCGTCAGGGTATGGCGGTGAATACCAATCCCTCTAGTTAGAAACACACGGGCAGGTGTTGGAAACACGGGCGATTCCTCGTGTCGAACGGAACGGAAATGGAGTGCTAATAGATTACCGATCCCCGGTTTTCACAAGAACCCTCGAAGAGTCATGAATAAAGCATTTCAAATTAAACGCTCCTGATTGGGATTTCAGCGGTAACCCACTAAATTTTCGTAACGGGGGCATGATGGCATGAAGTCGAAGCTCATATGATGACTTTTTTATGACAAAAGAACGATGGGATGCAAAGCATGGTAGCATGCAAAACTTAATGGTTTGAATGGTTTGCCCGATAGATTTTTTGTCATGGAACTTCGGAGAATATGACTTTAACGCCCACTTTCGCGATTCCGCCCAGCTTTCTCGGCACGACCCTCGAACCATCGGCGGCGCGATTTTGGGTGGCCGGTGTGCCGCTGGATATAGGCACCACCAACCGGGCCGGAGCGCGGGCAGGGCCGCTGGCGGTGCGCCATGCCAGCCGAATGCTGGTCGACGGCGACAATCCAGCGAATTGGCGCGATCCCCGTGCATTGGGGCTGGCTGACGTCGGAGATTTCACCATCGCTCTCGGCGATATTCCTACCTCCCTCGCCTTGATCGAGCAGCAGGCGGCTAGATTTTCCCATCTTGTCGCCATCGGCGGTGACCATACTATTACCCTGGCGTTGTTGCGGGCATTGGCGAAACGGTTCGGGCCGCTCGGGTTGGTTCACTTCGACGCCCATGTGGATACCTGGCCGGATAATTTCGGTCAGCCATTCGGGCATGGCTCGGTGTTCTACCGAGCGATTATCGAGGGGTTGGTCGAGCCTCGGCGGATCATCCAGATCGGCATCCGTTCGCCAGTCGCGCGCGCCGTTTATGAGTGGACGCTGGCGCAGGGCGTGCGCATTGTCAGCGCCGAGGAGGTCCACCTGATCGGCCCGCCAGCGGTCGCCGATCTTGTGTTCGCCACCGTGGGAAAGGGACCGGTCTACCTTTCATTCGACATCGACGCCATTGATCCAGGGCAGGCGCCCGGAACCGGTACTCCCGAGGTCGGGGGGCTATTCACTTGGCAGGTGATGGCGATTTTGAAACGACTCGGCGGGCTCAACTTCCAGGGTATGGATGTGGTCGAGGTCGCTCCGGCCTACGATGTCGCCGAAATCACCGCCCTCGCCGCGGCCAGCGTGGTCTGGCAGTACCTCTCCTTACAGCCCTGATCGGGGTTGGGGGAGGCGGGGTTCCGGGGGAACGCCATATCTCTCTTGGAGGCCCCACTGAGGGGTTCAGTGTGCTCCCGATCCAAATAGACCGACCCGCGATTCCAGCCACCGACCAGCGCGCGGCGCTGCGTCTGGGGTGGTTGCCAGCAACCTACCGCTAGTGTTCCGACCCGCCCCGCCCCTCGGTCTCGCTGACGCGCTCGCTCACGCCACTGGATTACGGGCGAACAACTGGTCGCGGTCGCGCAGAGCGGGAAACCAGCGTCGCCAGAGCGCCACCACCGCCAGCGTGCCGATTCCACCCACCACGACCGCGGGCACCGTGCCGATCAGCGCTGCCAAGATGCCGGACTCAAATTCGCCCAATTCGTTGGAGGCGCCAATGAATACCGTGTTCACCGCTGCTACCCGGCCGCGCATCGGATCCGGGGTTTCGATCTGTACCAGGGTCTGACGGACGAAGACGCTGATCATATCGGCCGCGCCGAGCACGAATAGACAGGCGAGCGACAGCCAGAGATGGGTGGACAAGCCAAACACGATGGTCGCCAGCCCAAACAGGGCCACCGATTGGAACAGATACCGCCCGGTGTGGTGTTGCAGCGGTCGACGGGTCAGCCATAGTGCCATGAGCACTGCTCCGACCGCTGGCATGCTGCGCAACAACCCCAGACCCCAGGGGCCAACTTGTAGGATGTCGCGGGCGTAAATCGGCAGCAGGGCCGTGGCCCCACCCAGCAACACCGCGAACAGATCGAGGGTAATCGCGCCGAACACCACGGGTTGCGACCGGATGAAGTGGAGACCCGCCAGCAAACTGGCCCAGCGCAGTGGCTCGTGGGCGCGCTGGACCAGGCGATGGCGGACGCGGGCCAGCAGGCTGAAAGTGAGGGCGAAACTCAGCGTGACCGCGGCGAACGCCACTGGAGCGCCGAAGGCGTAGAGGAGCCCGCCCAGGGCTGGGCCGACGATGGTGGCGGTTTGCCAAGCCAGGGCGTGCCAAGCGATGGCATTGCCCAAGTGTTCCGCTGGCACCAGATTGGGCACGATGGCTTGGCTGGCCGGATTGGCGAAGGCTCGGGTAACGCCAAATATCAGGACCAAGGCGTAGATCGGCCCGACCTGGCGCACGCCGCTCCAGGCGCATCCCAGCAACCCTGCTGCGGTCAGCGCCGCCATGGCATAGCAGATCAACAGGATAGCGCGGCGGTCGAAGCGGTCGGCCACGTGACCGGCTAGCAACGCCAGCCCCATCGCTGGCAGGAAAATGGCCAGTCCCACCAGTCCCAGCGCCAGGGGGTCTCGCGTGAGGTCATACACCCACCAGCCTACCGCCACGCCTTGAATTTGCGTGGCGGTGGCCGAGACGAAACGCGAACTCCAATAGCAGGTGAAATCGTGGTAATGAAAGGCGCGGGCGCCGGATAAGGCAGCGGTCATGACTTTAAGAAGAGAACAAGGTGTTTTGGTCAACAGTCCAGGCTACGGGGAAGCAGCCAGCCAACCAGCCAGGGGCTATGACGCCCCCCGCAAGCCCGTGAATCGCGCCAGCGCCGCCCAGCCCGTGGTCATTGCCCGGCGGAGTTCCCGACCTGCGACCCGGCGTTTTTTCTGAATCCCTTGTCGCTGTCGCCAGATCTGGGGCAGTTCGCGCAGTGCGTCTACCTTGGCCCGCAGGGCTACCCGACCCTGTCCGCGCCAACCCAGCCAAGCAATACTCAGCAGGTTGAGGGCAAGATGCGCCGGCAAGTACAACCAGAACCAGGGAGATGGCATGTTTTTGACATAGGTCCATATCAAATTACGGTGGCCGTGATAGGTTGCGAACTCACCGCGAATGCCAGTTATCCCGGAACCGACGTGATGGACCACTGCCATTGGCACGTACAGGCAACGATAACCGAGCAGGCGCATGCGGAATCCCAAATCCACGTCTTCCATGTAGCAAAAGAAACGTTCGTCGAAACCATCCACCTCACGGAATACCCGCCGTCGGTATAAAGCGGCTGCCGCGCAGGGCGCGAAGACCTCCTCGACGCGCAGGCCATGTTCGGTGGCCGAACCGCCGTGCCATCGCCGCCAGGCCAAGCCGCTGACATGGTAGCAATCGCCAGCGCCGTCCAACCGCTCCGGGTCGGCGGCATCCAGCAAGCGACTACCAAAGACAGCGTATTGTGGATAATCCCGCGTCGCCCGTTGAAGGGCCGCCAACCAGTCGGGCGCGGGAAAAGCGTCCGGGTTGAGCAGCGCCAGCCATTCCGTGGGCTCACCGCGCGCGACCGCCAAATTGTTGGCGGCGGCGAAACCGAGATTTTCCGTGCAATGAATGATATGTAGCCAGGGAAAGTGTTCCGGTAACGAGTCGATGCTGCCATCGGTGCTGGCATTGTCGATGACTATCGTCTGGCGCGGTCGCACGGTCTGGGCGGCCAGCGCGCGCAGGCAGCGGCCAAGATAACGACCACCATTGTGGTTAACGATGATGATGACGACATCAAAAATGGTGGCCAGCGCAATTTATCCTGCTATGGCGAATTGGTCATAGTGGCTTTCGGTCCATTCACCCCACCATTGATCAATTGGGTCCGGTTGAAATGCTCGATGACGTCACCTGACGCCGAAACCCCGCAAACCAGGTGTCGTTGGGCCACAATCGTTGGACCACACCGCGATAAGTCGTGTGGTCCAGCATCAGTTCGGTAAAAGGCCGGGGCGGAGGGCAAAGGAAGAACAGCGCGACGACGGCTAGATAGAGCGCCGCCGTGCCACCAGGCTGCCGGAGGCTGCCCAGACTGAACGCCGTGCCGAAGGAACGTTTCGCCCATTTCTTGCCAAATAAATCGACACTGTAAATCTCGTCCAGCAGCAGATGGACGATAAAGCCCAGCGTCACGAAGGTTCCACATAACCAGGCATGGGTTACGGCAGCGCCAAAGATATGAAAGGCGATGGCGGTGGTCGTCAGCCCGCAGCCGATTCCCGCCGGAATGGAATGAATCAACCCGCGATGCGTGGTGACGCGGGTGAACAAATCCAGCAAGCCGTAACGAATGAACAGAAAACAACCCAGCCATAGAATAATTAATTCCGCCAGCGAGTAACGATGACCGAAGGTGAAAACCACCAGGAAGCCGGCCATCACTGCTAGCCCCGCGAACGCGATCCGAATAGGGATGGAAGTGGGTGAATCAAGGTCCGGCAACAAGCCGCCGATGACCCCAAGCACGAAATAGCCAATGACCGCTTGATGAGGAAACTGGCCGGTCATCACCAGCACGGTGGCGGCCAACCCGCTGACCGCCGCCGCGCCCATCAGGTGGGTGTTGAAATCCGCCATCCTAGCCCTGCAACAGCAGATTGCGCAGGTCGATGATCGCGGCGTTGGCGCGGGAGATATACGAGGCCATGATCAACGAATGGTTGGCCATCATCCCGAAGCCGGTGCCGTTCAGGATCATCGGACTCCAGATAAAACTCTGGGTGTTTTCCAGTTCACGGATGATTTGCTGGAGTGAGACCAAGGCGTTCTTTTTTTGGAGCACATCGCGGAAATCCACTTCCAGGGCCTTCAGCGTATGCAGCAAGGCCCAAGAGTAGCCACGCGCCTCAAAGAAATAATCGTCAATTTTCAACCACGGGGTTTTAACCTCGACCTGACTCGGGGTTGGGGTGGATTGACGGGCGTGCGTATCACCGGCCAGATCGGTGTTGAAACGGGTCTGGCCAACACTGGCCGCCAGTCGTTGCGCCAGGCTGCCCAGCCGTGTCCCGACCACTGTCAGATAGGCGTTCAGGTTGTCGGCACGGGTGAAGAACTGCCCGTCGAAGGCTTTCTCGTCGGCGAGCCGGTCCAGATAACGGTAAAGCGCCTTGATGCCATCGCGGTATTCCGACTCGGTCGCCGGGAAAATCCAGTGGTTTGAATCGTAATTGAACTTCGGCTCGGCCGCCTGTAAATCCTGATCCTCGACCGACTGGGTCTGGGAGCGACTGAAGTCGTTGCGCAGGGCGCGAACCAGGTCGCGCAATTCGGTCAGTGCGCCGAATTCCCAGTTGGGGATGTTATCGAGATAGACGCCGGGCGGAGTCACGTCGTTGCTGAGATAACCGCCGGGTTTGTCCAGCAGCGTCTCCGCAATGCGGATGGCGGTCGCGGTAGTCACGTAGCCAGGCACCAATTTTTTCTGCTCATTGTGGGCCTTGGTCAACGCATTTTCGCGCACGTCGAATTCGCCGGGCGAGCGCGACCAGATGAAACCGAGCACGACAACGACGATGGCGTAGGTGACTAGAAACAGGCCGAGAGTCCACCATAGACCCTTCTCCTTCCAGGTGCGCGGATTGTAGTAGGTGGCGACCTTGGTGACTTTTTCGCCCAGCTTGGGTTTGGTTGCGGATACCGATTCTTGAGCGTCCATGGGCATTCCTCGAGTTTTTGGGTGGGTTGCCGAACTTACAACTGTCGAATGCGGGCCAGTTGCTCTTCCAGCTTGGTCACGGCGATTTGGAGTTCCGCCACGCGCGCGCGTTCCTTGTCGACGACCTCCGCTGGAGCGCGGCCCAGGAAATCGGCGTTACCCAACTTGGCCACGCCGCGCTCCGCTTCCTTGCGCAGTTTGGCGATTTCCTTGTCGAGGCGGGCGGTTTCCGCTGTCTTATCGATCAGACCGGCCATGGGGATCAGAATCTTCATGCCGCCGACTAGCGCGGTGGCGGCTTCCGGCGCGGGTTCGTCCTCGCCCAGCCAAGCGATGGAACCCAGCCGGCCCAGCGTGGTCAGCGCCCGGCGCTGGCGTTCCAGCCGCTCGCGATCTTCTTCCGAGCCGTGTTGGAGCAACGCGGGCAGCGGTTTGCCGGGGGCAATGTTCATCTCGGCGCGGATGCGGCGCACGCCGACCAGGAACTGACGCAGCCACTCGATCTCGGTGACCGCCACGGCGGCGTCCAGCGCCTTGTTAGCCTCCGGGTAAGGTTGCCGCATGATGGTGTCGCCCGCCACACCGGCCAATGGCGCAACCCGCTGCCAAATTTCCTCGGTGATGAATGGCATCAGCGGGTGCAAAAGCCGCAGCAGGGTTTCCAGCGTTTGAACCAGCGTGCGCCGCGTCCCGCGCTGAGCGGCCTCGGCACTGGCGGGATCGGTCAGCACCGGCTTGGACAGTTCCAGATACCAGTCGCAGAATTCGTTCCAGGTGAACTCGTACAACGCTTGCGCGACCTGGTCGAAGCGGTAGTCCCGAATGGCCGCATTGGCCTCGGCGACGGTGCTCTGCAAGCGGGACAGAATCCAGCGGTCGGCCTGGCTGAGTTCGACCGCGCCGCCGTTCAGGCCGGTATCTTTCCCCTCGGTGTTCATCAGCACGTAGCGGGCGGCGTTCCACAGCTTGTTGCAGAAATTGCGGTAGCCTTCCACCCGCCCCATGTCGAATACGATGTCGCGCCCCGTCGTCGCCAGCGCGGCGAAGGTGAACCGCAAGGCGTCGGTGCCATGGGCGCGAATGCCCGCCGGAAACTGTTTGCGGGTGGCCTTCTCGATGGCCGGCGCCATTTGCGGCTGCATCAGGCCGGTGGTGCGCTTGGCGACCAGTTCCTCCAGCCCCACGCCATCGATCAAATCCAGCGGGTCGAGGACGTTGCCCTTGGATTTCGACATCTTCTGGCCGTCCTGATCGCGCACCAGGCCGTGAATGTAGACCTCGCGGAACGGTACGTCACCCATGAACTTCAGGCCCATCATGATCATCCGCGCCACCCAGAAGAAGATGATGTCGAAGCCGGTGACCAGCACGCTGGTGGGATAGAAGGTCTTGAGCGCCTCGGTGTTCTCCGGCCAACCCAGCGTCGAAAACGGCCACAGCGCCGAGGAAAACCAGGTGTCCAGCACGTCGGGGTCTTGATTCAGTACCACCTCTGGGCCGAGCCGATGCTTGTCGCGGATTTCCGCTTCGCTCCGGCCAACGTAAACTTGACCTTGCGGGTCGTACCAGGCCGGAATCCGATGGCCCCACCAGATTTGCCGGCTGATGCACCAATCCTCGATCCGGTTCAGCCAGTCGAAATAGGTCTTTTCCCAGTTTTCCGGGATGAACTTGATCTTGCCGGTCTTGACGGCGGCGATGGACGGACCCGCCAGCGGTCCGGTCTTGACGTACCACTGGTCGGTCAGGAACGGCTCAATGATCGCGTGGCTGCGATCACCGCGCGGCACCATCAGCTTGTGCGGCTTGATATCCTCCATCAACCCCAATTCTTCCAGATCGGCGACCACCCGCTTGCGGGCCTCGAACCGATCCAGCCCGCGATAGGCTTCTGGGCCGCTGTCGTTGATTTTGGCGTCAGCGGTGAAGATATTGAGTAGCGGCAGTTGGTGGCGCTGACCGACCGCGTAGTCGTTGAAATCGTGCGCTGGCGTGATCTTGACGCAGCCGGTGCCGAAGGCCGGATCGACGTATTCGTCGGCGATGATGGGAATAGTGCGGCCCGTCAGCGGTAAGGCCACCTGCAGACCGATCAGATTCTTGTAACGTTCGTCGTCGGGATGCACGGCGACGGCGGTATCGCCCAGCATGGTTTCCGGGCGGGTGGTGGCCACGATCAGATCGCCGCCACCCTCGACCAGCGGATAGCGGATATGCCACATGAAGCCGTTTTCCTCGGCGCTGACCACTTCCAAATCCGACACGGCGGTATGCAGCACCGGGTCCCAGTTCACCAGCCGCTGGCCGCGATAGATCAAGCCCTCCTCGTACAGCCGGACGAATACCTCGCGCACCGCCGCCGACAGCCCGTCGTCCATGGTGAAGCGTTCCCGCGCCCAATCCACCGATGCGCCCATCCGCCGCAACTGACGGGTGATGGTGCCGCCGGATTCCGCCTTCCACGCCCACACCCGCTCGATGAATGCCTCGCGCCCCAAATCGTGGCGGGTCTTGTGCTCGCCAGCCAGTTGCCGTTCCACCACCATTTGCGTCGCGATGCCGGCGTGATCGGTGCCTGGCTGCCACAGCGCGTTATGGCCCTTCATCCGGTAATAACGGGTCAGCGCGTCCATGATGGTATCCTGGAAGGCGTGGCCCATGTGCAGGGTGCCGGTGACATTCGGCGGCGGAATCATGATGCAGTACGGCTCGCCCTGGCCGCTGGGCGCGAAATGGCCTCGTTCCTCCCAAAAGGCGTACCAGCGGGATTCAATGGCGTGCGGTTCGTAAGTCTTGTCCATGGCGCTCTTTGGATAATCAGGGAATTGGCGGGCGCGGCGTCACGCGGCGCGTGGCGGTTCACACCGGCTGAAAAGTATAACCCAGCTTGCCAACGGACGGGCGCTAGCGGTTCAATCGCCCTGATGCCGAACAACAAGACCCCTATTGGTCCGAATTCGCTTATTCGGCTTGCTCATCTATAATCATAACGAAGTCACTCTTCCCACCAGGGGATTGTGGGCGCGGATTGAAATTCAGGCCATTTTCCCCACCGGACCAGGTGGGCGCGGATAGAAGACCCTCATGTCGGCACGCATCGCAACGGTCAAGCGCGACACGCTGGAAACCCGGATTCAGGCGCACGTCAACCTAGATGGCGTGGGCAACGCCAGGCTCGCCACTGGCTTGCCTTTCCTCGACCACATGCTCGATCAGATCGCCCGCCATGGCCTGATTGATCTGGACCTCGAAGCCGAGGGCGATCTGCATATCGACGCCCACCACACGGTCGAGGACATCGGCATCACGCTCGGCCAAGCGGTGCGGCAAGCCTTGGGCGACAAACGCGGCATCCGCCGCTACGGCCACGCCTATGTACCGTTGGACGAGAGCCTGTCGCGGGTGGTGCTGGATTGTTCCGGGCGGCCTGGGCTGGAATATTTCGTCGAATTTCCCCGCGCCCGAATTGGCGGGTTCGACGTGGATCTGTTCCGCGAATTCTTCCAGGGCTTCGTCAACTATGCCTTGGTCACTCTGCACGTGGACAACCTGCGGGGTCGCAACGCCCATCACATCGCCGAGACTGTATTCAAGGCGTTCGGGCGCGCGTTGCGCATGGCGGTCGAACCCGACTCGCGTATGCTCGGCGTTCCCTCCACCAAGGGCAGCCTGTAAATTTCATCATTAATTCCGTATTCCCGTCTCCGCGAGTCTTCCCAATGACCAGTATCGCGATCATTGACTACGGCATGGGCAATCTGCGCTCCGTCGCCAAGGCGCTCGAACATGTCGCCCCCCAAGCGCGCGTGATCATCACCCAGAACCGTCACGACATTCTCCAGGCCGACCGGGTCGTGTTCCCTGGCCAGGGTTCGATCCGCGACTGCATGCGGGAGCTAGCTCACTGGAATTTGATGGACGTGGTCCGGGACGCGGCGCTGCGCAAGCCTTTTCTGGGGCTGTGCTTGGGACCGCAGGCGCTGTTGGACTTCAGCGAGGAAAACGACGGCGTCGCTGGCCTGGGCGTGCTGCCCGGTCGGGTGGTTCGGTTCGCCGACCCGCGCGATCCAGCCACCGGCGAGCGGCTCAAAGTGCCGCACATGGGTTGGAACCAGGTCCGTCAGGCCAGCGACCACCCACTGTGGCGCGGCATTTCCCAGGATAGCCGCTTCTATTTCGTCCATAGTTATTATCTGCGGCCCGCCGACGAGTTGCTGGTGACCGGCTGGACGCATTATGGCTTTGAGTTCGCCTCGGCCATCGCGCGGGATAACATCTTCGCCGTGCAATTCCACCCGGAGAAGAGCGCCCAAGCGGGGCTGCGGCTGCTCGCCAACTTCGTGGACTGGAACCCCTAATGGTTAGTGGTTAGTCAACTCATTTAGAACCCTGCTATGTTGCTCATACCTGCGATTGATTTGAAAGATGGTAAGTGCGTGCGGTTGCGTCAGGGACGGATGGAAGACTCGACCGTCTTTTCGGACGACCCGGTGGCCATGGCCGAGCGCTGGGTGAAGGCTGGCGCGCGTCGCCTGCATTTGGTGGACCTGAACGGCGCCTTCGCCGGTCGCCCAGTCAACGCCCAAGTGATCCGCCGCATTGCCCAGACTTTCCCCGATGTGCCGATTCAGGTCGGTGGCGGCATCCGCGACGAGCAAACCGTGGAGGCCTATCTGGACGTCGGCGTGCAATTCGTCATCATTGGCACCAAAGCGGTGCAGGAGCCGGGCTTCATCAGCGATCTGTGCGCGGAATATCCCGGCCACATCATCGTCGGATTGGACGCCAAGGATGGACGGGTTGCGGTCAACGGCTGGTCCAAGTTATCCAAGCACGATGTGATTGACCTGGCGCGGATCTTCGAACGTTATGGCGTCGAGGCCATCGTTTACACCGACATCAGCCGCGACGGCATGATGCAGGGGGTTAACGTCGAGGCCACGGTTCGGTTGGCGCAAGCCATCAGTATCCCGGTCATCGCCTCCGGCGGGGTCAGCACCCTGGACGATGTGCGGGCGCTATGCGCGGTGGAGAGCGAGGGCATCATGGGAGTGATTATCGGCCGGGCGCTGTACGATGGCGCTATCGATCTGGTCGAAGCGCAACGGTTGGCCAATACCCAGGGGAACGCGTGATGGGACTGGCCAAACGCATTATCCCCTGCCTGGACGTGGATCGGGGTCGGGTGGTCAAGGGCGTCAAGTTCGTGGACATCCGCGATGCCGGCGATCCGGTGGAAATCGCCCGCCGCTACGACGAACAGGGCGCGGATGAAATCACTTTTCTCGACATCACCGCCAGTTCCGACGACCGCGAGACCATGGTTCACGTCGTCGAGCAAGTCGCCAGCGAGGTGTTCATCCCGCTGACCGTGGGCGGCGGCATCCGCACCATGGACGATGTGCGACGGATGCTGAACGCCGGGGCCGATAAGGTGTCCATCAATACCGCCGCCATCGCCCGACCCGAATTCGTGCGTGAAGCCGCCGAGCGATTCGGCAACCAGTGCATCGTGGTCGCCATCGACGCCAAGGCGGTGCATCAGCCCAGCGAATCACCGCGCTGGGAAATTTTCACCCACGGCGGCCGCCGGCCCACCGGCATCGACGCGGTGGCATGGGCGCAACGCATGAATGCCTACGGCGCTGGCGAAATCCTGCTGACCAGCATGGACCGCGACGGCACCAAGCGCGGCTTCGATCTGGAACTGACCCGCGCCATCAGCGAGGCGACCACCATTCCGGTCATTGCCTCGGGTGGGGTGGGCACGCTGGATCATCTGGCGGATGGCATTCTGCTCGGCAAGGCCGACGCGGTGCTGGCGGCCAGCATTTTCCATTTCGCTGAATACACCATCGAACAAGCCAAGCGTCACATGCAAGCGCGCGGCATTGAAGTGCGACTCTGAAACGCCTATTTCCGTTGCCCGCCGAATATTGCTGGATTTGCAGTCGCTTACCCTCCTTAGCGTAAGGAGACTTCCCATGTTATTGCTCGAATCTGGTATAGCCCGCCGCTGCATCTGGCGGTTGCTGCCCGTGGTTCTCGGGTGTTGGCTCCTGGGCGGCATCGCGCAGGCTGCCGAGGGGGCGGGCTGTGGCGCTGCGTGGGAGGTCGCAGCGCGTTTTGATAATCTCAACGCGGTCACCTATGGCAAGGGTCTGTATGTAGCGGTAGGGGGCGATGGCGCCATCCTGACCAGCCCGGACGGAGTGAACTGGACCCACCGCGCTTCTGGAACCTACAGCGCTCTTTATGACGTGGTCTGGAGCGGTGGTCAGTTCGTGGCGGTGGGAGACAGCGGCGTGATCCTGATCAGTTCGGATGGGGTGACTTGGGATCCGCATCATGTGGGAACTGATGACATCCTTTCTGGAGTAGCCTGGGGTAACAGCCAGTTTGTCGTGGTAGGGAGCGGTGGCGCGCTTTTGACCAGTCCGGATGGGGTGACTTGGACACCGCGCGGCGTTTCGGATGATCCCTACAGGTTTCTTAGGGACGTAACGTGGAGTGGCGACCGGTTTGTAGCCGTTGGAGATAGTGGGAAGATCGTCAGCAGCCTGGATGGAGTCACTTGGACGCAGCAAAATTCGGGATTTACCTCCGACGAGGTCGTCCTCAGGAATGTGGCTTGGAGTGGCAACCGATTCGTGGTCGTAGGTGGCGTATCTCTTAGCCCAAGTATAAGTGGAGGCGTTATCCTGACCAGCCCGGATGGAGTGACCTGGACGCAACAGGCTGGAGTGGACGGATATCTTCTTGGCGTGACCTGGGGCGGCAACCAGTTCGTGGCGGTGGGAATTACTCCTTTCGCTACCCAAGGAATAATCCTGACCAGTCCAGATGGAGTGACCTGGACGCCCCGCGCCTCGTCAGTCACGCCCCGCCTTGTGAGTGTAACTGGGGGCAGTAACCAGTTCGTGGCGGTGGGAGAAGGGGGCGGGGCGATCCTGACCAGCTCGGACGGGGTCACTTGGACACCGCGGGCTGGAGCCACGGACCGTGTTGAGAGCGTGACGTGGGGCGGCAACCAGTTCGTGGCGGTGGGGTGGAATGGCGTGATCCTGACCAGCCTGGACGGAGTGGTCTGGATACCGCGCGTCTCGGGAACCACGGACAATCTTTATGGCGTGACGTGGGGTAACAACCGGTTTGTGGCGGTGGGGTATTTTCGTCACACCAGAGGTTATTTCCTTACGAGCACGATTCTGACCAGCCCGGATGGAGTGACTTGGACGCCGCAGACTGGAATCGAGCACTCCCTTGAGGACGTGACGTGGGGTGGCGGCCAGTTCGTGGCAGTGGAATCCTCGATCCTGACCAGCCCAGATGGGATGACCTGGACGCTTCATACTTTCGAGCGCCCACTTTATCTTGAGAGCGTAACGTGGGGAAATAACCAGTTCGTGGCCGTGGGAGACAGCGGTAAAATCCTGACCAGTCCGGATGGAGTCGTCTGGACACCGCGCGCTTCGGGAACTACCGCCGGTCTTTATGGTGTAGCGTGGGGAAATAACCAGTTCGTGGCGGTGGGGTGGGATTGGGATACCGTGAATGGGGGTTCGGTTGGCGTAATCCTGACCAGCCCCGACGGGATCACATGGACGCCGCGCGCTTCGGGAACCACGGCCTACCTTTGGGACGTGACGTGGGGTGGTGATCAATTCGTGGCGGTGGGAACCGGGGTAACACTGACTAGCCCGGATGGAGTCTACTGGACGCTTCACGACACGGGAACCCGTTATAGGTTATCCAGCGTCGTCTGGAACGGTAGCCAGTTCGTGGCGGTGGGTGGCAGCATTATTGTGCGCAGTGATTGCCGTGACGATCACCCGCCGGTGGTCGCCGTTGAGTTTTACCACGCCGGCAAAGACCACTATTTCCACACCGCGAAGCCTGGCGATATCGCGTTTCTGGAGCAGAATCCGCAGTCGGGGTGGGTCAAAACCGGCTACTCGTTCAAAGTTTATCCGCTCGATTCAGCCCCGCCGGCTACCGCGCCGGTGGCGCGTTACTACGGCGCCCAGCAACCCAATGGCGTCTACAAACCTGACAGCCACTTCTACACCGGTCTGGAGAGTGAACGCCAGATTCTCGACGCGGGCTACCAGAAGGTTTGTCCAGCGGGTCAAGGCTCGTGTCGGGGAGAAGCCTGGTATCTGGAGAAGGAGGAGTATCGGGTCTATCTCGCCATCAATGGCGTCTGCCCGGATCAAACCCGCCCGGTGTATCGCTTCTACAACCAAGGCTACCCGACTAAAGACAGTAACCATCGCTATACCGTGGAATTGGGCGTAGCCGACTATATGAGACAGCAGGGTTGGCGGGACGAAGGGGTGAAAATGTGCGTCCCGGATCAGTAAAGAGGTGATAAATTAACGCCTTTCAAACGCCGCCCTTCATCTGAGGCATTATTAGGGAGACACCTTTGACGAACAATGATTGGCTGGAACGGATCAAATGGACGGCGGACGGGCTGGTTCCCGCCATCGCCCAGGATGCCGGCAGCGGCCGGGTGCTGATGATGGCCTGGATGAATCGGGAATCGCTGCGCCGCACCGTGGAATGCGGCGAGGCGGTGTACTGGTCCCGCTCCCGAAAACAACTCTGGTATAAGGGCGAAACCTCCGGCAACACGCAAAAGGTGAAAAACATTCGACTGGATTGCGACGCCGACGTGTTGTTGCTGGAGATCGAACAAATCGGCGGCATCGCCTGTCATACCGGCCGGCAAAGCTGCTTTTTTGAGGAATTACGCGACGGCCAATGGGTCGTCACCGATCCCGTGTTGAAAGACCCGCGCGAGATGTACGGTGCATGAGCGACGACATCCTGCGCGAACTGGCGGCAACTTTGGAAGCGCGCAAGCAAGCCGATCCCGACAGTTCCTACGTCGCCCGGTTGTATGCCAAGGGTTTGGACGCCATTCTCAAGAAAGTCGGTGAGGAAGCCGCCGAAACCCTGCTAGCCGCCAAGAACGGTGATCCCGAACCGCTGGTGCGCGAAACCGCCGATTTGTGGTTTCATACCCTGGTCCTGCTGGCGCATCAAGGACTCGGCCCAGACGCGGTGCTCGACGAATTGCGCCGCCGCTTCGGCGTTTCCGGTCTGACGGAGAAGGCCGCCCGCGCTACCCGCTAAGGCGCCGCCCCCACTTGCGAGGCAACCTGTCATGCATTTCAGTATTTGGGAATTATTGCTCATTCTGGTCATTGTCCTTGTGCTGTTCGGCGGTAGCCGGCTGCGCAACCTCGGCTCCGATCTTGGCTCCGCCATTCGCGGGTTCCGCGACGCCATGAAGGAAGGCGGCAAGCCGGAAACCATGGAGGAGAACCCCAAGAAGCTCGAACAGGTGGGAACTCAAGAGCGTGCTGGCGATCCCGTCGCTCGCGATCCCTTGGCCAAGGACCGCCAAAAGATCTAGATTTCGGACCACGCTCCCATGTTCGAAATCGGCTTTTGGGAACTGGTCATGGTCGGCGTTGTGGCGTTGATCGTGGTCGGCCCCGAACAATTGCCGGGGTTGGCCCGCAAGGCGGGTTTCTGGCTGGGCAAGGCTCGCCGCATGATCGCCGAGATGAAGGCGGAAGTGGATCGGGAACTGCACCTGGAAGAAATCAAGCAGTCGCTGCGTCAACAGGCCAGTATCGGTGCGGTGAAGGACCTCACCGATCAGGTGCAATCATTCCGCCGGGAGGTCGAGGAAGAATTCGACGATCCCGGCCCGCCGCCGGGCTGGCAGCCGGGGATGCCCACCGCCGCGCCGCCACCGCCGGGTTGGACTCCGCCGGTCTCGAACCCGGAGCCACCCGCGCCCGCGTCCGTGCAGTTGCAAAAGCCGGATCCGTCCGCCCCACGGACACTGGAGACACCGCCGACCCCAGCAACTCCAGCCCCAGTCGTCGCCGCGTTATCTCCGCCGCCGACGCCGAGCGAGGCCGGTACCATACCGCCATCTCCCTCTCCCCCAGCCACGAACGGATAATCCGTGTCCAATCCCGATCGTGAACAGCCGTTCATCAGCCATCTGATCGAACTACGCACCCGATTGCTGCGCATGGTCGGTGGCGTTCTGGTGGTGTTCGTGGCGCTGTCGCCGTTCTCCAACCCGATCTATACCACGCTGGCCGGTCCCTTGACCCGACACATGTCGGCGCAAAGCAGCATGATCGCGATTGACGTGCTGTCGCCGTTTTTGACGCCGCTCAAGTTCACCCTGATCCTGGCGGTATTCATCACCGTCCCGTGGATTCTCTATCAGGTCTGGGCCTTCGTCGCGCCAGGGCTGTACCAACGGGAAAAGCGGATGGTCTTGCCCATCCTGATATCGAGCACGCTGTTGTTTTATTGCGGCATGGCCTTCGCGTACTTCGCGATCATGCCGATTTTCTTCGCCTTCATCACCGCCACCGCGCCGGAAGGCGTGGCGGTGATGACCGATATCAACCGCTATCTTGATTTCGTGATGATGATCTTCTTCGCCTTCGGCGTGGCGTTCGAGGTGCCGGTCGCCACGGTCATCCTGTCATTGGCCAACATCCTCTCGCCCGAGGCCATGGCCGCGAAGCGGTCTTATGTCATCGTCGGCACGTTCGTCATCGGCATGTTGCTCATGCCGGACGTCATTTCACAGACTCTGCTGGCGTTGCCAATGTGGATGCTGTTTGAAGCTGGCATATTGATCTCGCGGTTGATGCTGCGCCGGCGCCGCGAGGCCCAGACGACGGTGGCCAGCGGGGAACGGTAACGCCACTGCCACCAGTTGGTTCAAAGGTTGCTGTTGATCGCCAGTGTCGCGCCGGTCATGCAGCCAGACTCGGCTGAATCGCACAGGAAGGCGATGATTTTGGCCACGTCGGCGGGGCCGGTACGGGTGCGCAAATGCGGCGCGGCCCGACGCAGCATGACGGTATCCACCGCGCCCGGTGCCACCGCGTTGACCCGGATGCGGTGCTCCCTGCCTTCGGCGGCCAATGCTTCGGTCAAGCCGGTCAGGGCAAACTTGCTGACGGTGTAGGCGGCGTAACCGGGGAATTTCTCGGTTCCCGGCACCCCGCCCAATGACGACACGTTGACGATGGCGCCACCCCGTTCTTGCATCCGCCGGAACGCCTGCCGCGCGCATAGTACCGCCCCCCGCAGGTTGATCGCCAGCACCCGATCCCAGTCCGTCATCGCTATCTCGGCGAATGGGCCGCTCAACAGAATGGCAGCGTTATTGACCAGAATGTCCAGCCGACCTTGCTCGGCGGCGATGCGCGCGAAGGCCGCTTCCACCGCCGCTTCGTCGGCGACATCCAGGGTGATCGAGGCCGCGTCCAGCCCGGCGGCCCGAAGTTGGGCGACGATGGCCGTCAGTTCCGCCTCGGTGCGGCTGGCGACGATCACCCGCGCGCCCTTGCGCGCCAGAGCCTCGGCGGTCGCCGCGCCAATCCCCCGACCACCGCCGGTGATAAACGCCACTTGATCGCGCAGCGGCAAGGCTTGAGAAGGCGTGTTCATTGTCGACCCTTCACCGTTCCCGTCGCGCCCGCGCGAACGCTTCGGCCAACGCGCCCGGACGATTCTCCAGTTTTTCCGACGGCGATGGCGGGCGCGGTCCCCGTTCCCGCCGCTCTGGTCGCTGTGCGTTCTCCGCTTTTCGGGCCGGAGCGCTGGTCACGGCTTCGTTCAGTCGCATCGTCAAGGCGATTCGCTGCCGCTTCAGGTCGACTTCCAGCACCTTAACCTTCACCACCTGACCCGCTTTCACCACCTCGCGCGGGTCTTTGACAAAGCGATCCGCTAGCGCCGACACATGCACCAATCCGTCCTGATGGACGCCGATGTCCACAAAAGCGCCGAAATTGGCGACGTTGGTCACCACGCCTTCCAACACCATCCCCGGCTGTAAATCGGTCAATTTCTCCACGCCATCCTTGAACGTGGCGGTCTTGAACTCCGGTCGGGGGTCGCGCCCCGGCTTTTCCAGTTCCACCAAAATATCGCGCACGGTCGGTGAACCAAACCGGTCATCGGCGAAGCGGGTGGGCTCCAGCGTTTTGAGAAACGCTGTATTACCCAACACCTCGTGCAAGCCGCGTCCACTGGCGGCGAGGATACGCTCGACCACTGGATAGGCTTCCGGGTGAACGGCGGAACGGTCCAGCGGATTGTCGCCGCCGAGAATCCGCAAGAAGCCGGCGGCCTGCTCGAAGGTCTTGTCGCCTAGCCGCGTCACCTTCAGCAATTGCTCGCGCCGCCGGAACGGACCGTTGGCGTCGCGGTGTTCAACGATGTTACGGGCCAGGGTTGCGTTTAAACCGGCCACTCGCGCCAACAGCGGCGCGGAGGCGGTATTGACCTCCACCCCGACCGCGTTCACGCAATCCTCGACCACCGCGTCCAGCGTTCGCGCCAACCGAGTTTGGCTGACATCGTGCTGATACTGGCCGACGCCGATGGCCTTGGGTTCGATCTTGACCAGTTCCGCCAGCGGATCTTGCAGACGGCGGGCGATGGACACCGCGCCGCGCAGTGACACATCCACGTCGGGAAATTCGCGCGCCGCCAGTTCCGAGGCGGAGTAGACCGAAGCCCCCGCTTCCGACACCACCAGCTTGCGCAAACCCAGTTCGGGATGACGCTGGATCAACTCGGTCGCCAGCCGGTCGGTTTCGCGCGAGGCGGTGCCGTTACCGATACTGATCAACTCGACACGATGCCGACGGCACAATTCGGCCAGCACATGCAAACTATCGTCCCACTGGTTGCGCGGAACGTGTGGATAAATCGTCGCGGTGTCCACCAGCTTGCCGGTCGCGTCGATCACTGCCACCTTGACGCCGGTGCGCAGGCCAGGGTCCAGCCCCAGCGTGGGCCGGGCACCCGCCGGCGCGGCCAACAGCAAGTCGCGCAAGTTGCGGGCGAACACCTGGATCGCTTCCTCCTCGGCCGCCTCACGCAGACGCTGTTTGAGTTCGGTCTCCAGATGCGGCAGCAATTTGACCTTCCAGGCCCAACGGGCGGTTTCCCGCAGCCAGGCATCGGCGGGCCGGCCCTCGTCGCGGATGCCAAACCGGGCGGCGACCAACCGTTCGCCAGGATCGGGGCCGGGCGCGGCGGGATCGCCGATTTCCAGCGTGAGTTGCAAGATGTCCTCGTTACGGCCTCGAAACAGCGCCAGGGCGCGATGCGAGGGAATCTGACGCAGAGCCTCCCGATAATCGAAATAGTCGCGGAACTTGGCCCCTTCCTCGGCCTTGCCCTCGACCATCTGTGAATGGAGCACGGCGTTGTCCCATAAATATTCCCGCAACTGGGTCAGCAGTTCCGCGTTTTCGGCGAATTCCTCCATCAGGATTTGCCGCGCGCCGTCCAGCGCCGCCTTCGCGTCGGGCACGCCGCGTTCGGGATCAACCAAGCCGGCGGCCAACGTTTCCGGCGCCTGGGTCGGATCGTCCAACAGACCGTGAGCGAGTGGCGCCAGACCTGCTTCGCGGGCGATTTGCGCCTTGGTGCGGCGCTTGGGCTTGTAGGGCAGATACAAGTCTTCCAGCCGGGTTTTGGTATCGGCAGCTAGGATGGCGGTTTCCAATTCGGTGGTCAGTTGGTTCTGTTCGCGGATGCTGGCGAGAATGACGCCGCGCCGTTCTTCCAATTCGCGCAGGTAGCCAAGGCGCTCTTCTAGCAGGCGCAATTGCGTGTCGTCGAGGCTGCCGGTGGCTTCCTTGCGGTAGCGGGCAATGAACGGCACGGTGGCGCCGCCGTCCAGCAGGACGACGGCGGCCTCGATCTGGGATTCGCGGACGCCGAGTTCGCGAGCGAGAGTTTGAATAATGGTCATGGCAATAGAGGTAGTCGAACCTTGAAAAAGCAATGGCGTAATGCTTTGGCTGCTTGTGATCAGGCAACCCTGTCTTGGAAGCTCACTCCGCACGCAGGATCAGTGGAAGAATCATATTCGCTGGGTTGGCGGTCGTTTTCAACGAAAGAAACTTTACCCCTCTGGTGTTCTCTACCAAAATGTGAAATCTCCGTTGACCCATCGCGCCGACCCACCCTTGGAGGTACTACTTCATGGCGACCCTGACTTTCAAAGGCAACCCAATCAACACCAATGGCAACCTGCCGACCGTTGGCGAACCCGCTCCCGATTTCAAACTGGTGACCGCCGAACTGAAGGATGTCACCCTGGCCGATTTCGCCGGCAAGCGGAAATTACTCAATATCGTCCCCAGCCTTGACACCTCGGTGTGCGCGCTGTCCACCCGCAAGTTCAGCGAATACGCCAAGACCCATCCCGATACCGTGCTCCTGGTGATTTCCGCCGACCTGCCGTTCGCTCAGAAACGGTTCTGCGGCAATGAGGGGCTGAGCAACGTCATCACCCTGTCTATGATGCGCTCCCGCAAATTCGCCAAGGATTACGGCGTTTTGCTGGAAGACGGACCGCTGGCCGGCCTGACCGCCCGCGCCGTGGTCGTGCTGGATGCCAACAATCAGGTGCGTCACGCCGAACTGGTTCCGGAAATCGCTCAGGAACCGCATTACGAGGCGGCGCTGGCGGCGCTGAAGTAATCCACCCATGCTGATCTTCGACCAGTCCCGTCCCGGCCGTCGCGCGGTTGTTCCCGCCACCGTGCCTGATGATGCTCTGTCCGACCTTCCCGAGGCGCTGCGTCGCCGTCGCGCCGCGCCGTTGCCGGAAGTGTCCGAACTTCAGGCGGTACGCCATTACACTCGGCTGTCGCAAAAGAATTTCTCCATCGACACCCACTTCTACCCGCTGGGCTCCTGCACCATGAAGTACAACCCGCGGGCCTGCCATCGGCTGGCCTCGCTGCCCGGTTTTCTCGCCCGCCACCCCCTGACTCCGGAGTCGGTCAGCCAGGGTTTTCTCGCCTGCTTGCACGAATTGCAGGAGATATTGCGGGAAGTCACGGGGATGCAGGCGGTCTCGCTGACGCCGATGGCCGGGGCGCAGGGCGAATTCGCCGGGATGGCGATGATTCGCGCCTATCACGTCGCCCGCGGCGACCATGCCCGCCGCGAAGTGCTGGTTCCCGACGCCGCGCACGGCACCAATCCGGCCACCGCCATCATGTGCGGATTCACGGTCCGGGAAATTCCCACCGACATGCACGGTGATGTGGACCTCGCCGCCCTGCGCCAGGCGGTTGGACCGCAAACCGCTGGACTGATGCTGACCAATCCATCGACCCTGGGCGTGTTCGAGCGGAACATCGCGGAAATCGCCGCCATCGTCCACGCCGGCGGCGGCCTGCTCTATTACGATGGCGCTAACCTCAACGCCATTCTCGGCAAGGCGCGGCCTGGTGACATGGGCTTCGACGTGATGCACATGAATCTGCACAAGACCTTCGCCACTCCACACGGCGGCGGCGGTCCCGGCGCGGGGCCGGTGGCGGCCAACGTTCGGCTGGCGCCGTTCCTGCCGATTCCCATCGTGGGCCGGGACGGTGACCGCTACCGCTGGCTGAGCGAAGCCGACCGACCCCAGAGCATCGGCCGGCTGTCGGCATTCATGGGCAACGCCGGGGTGCTGCTGCGCGCCTACGTCTACGCTCGGATGCTGGGCCGCGCCGGCATGGGCCGAGTCGCCGAATATTCCGCCCTGAACGCCAACTATCTGATGGCGGAACTGGCGCAAGTAGGCTTCGATCCCGCTTTTCCGCAGCGGCGGGCCAGTCATGAATTCATCCTCACCCTCAAGCGCCAGGCCAAAACGCTGGGCGTCACCGCGATGGATTTCGCCAAGCGGTTGCTCGATCTCGGCTTCCACGCACCGACCACGTATTTTCCGCTGTTGGTGCCGGAATGCCTGCTGATCGAGCCGACCGAAACCGAGTGCAAGGAAGAGTTGGACGCGTTTGTGGCGGCCATGGCGCAAATTCAGCGGGAAGCCGAGACTGACCCCGACTGGGTCAAGGGCGCGCCGCACCACCGCCCGGTGCGGCGACTGGACGAGGTGCGGGCCGCCCGCGACATGGACCTGGCCTGGCGGCCAGTCGCCGAGGCCTGATTCACGATGGGTTTTCAGCAACACAAGGGTTGGCGCCGGTTGGTCAACGCCACCGGCTATTCCTGGGCGGGATTGAAAGCGGCCTGGCGCAACGAGGAAGCGTTTCGACAGGAGGCGCTGCTATGCGCCGCGCTCGCGCCGCTGGCGTTGTGGCTGGGTGACTCCGCCGTGGAGCGGGTGCTACTGATCGGCAGTCTGTTGCTGATCGTGATCGTCGAACTGCTCAATACCGGCATCGAGGCCGCCATTGATCGCATCGGGCCGGAACGCCACGAATTGTCGGGCCGGGCCAAGGATATCGGCTCGGCGGCGGTATTCGTGGCGCTGCTCAACGCCGGGGTGGTGTGGCTGCTGATTTTGTTCGCCTGAACGCAACGCGCTACGGCTCGCCAACCCCCCTCGGCTCATCCAGCCCCCGTTCGGCCAGCGTTGCCGCGCGGAACAGGGCGCGGCCCTTGTTCATGGTTTCTTCCCATTCTTTCTCCGGCACGGAGTCGGCCACGATGCCGGCTCCAGCCTGCACGTGCAGCAGCCCGTCCTTGAGCACGGCGGTGCGGATGGCGATGGCGGTGTCCATGTTGCCTGACCACGACAGGTAGCCGACCGCGCCGGCGTAAATGCCACGCTTGACCGGTTCCAGTTCGTCGATGATCTCCATGGCGCGAATCTTGGGCGCGCCGCTGACCGTGCCCGCCGGGAAGGTGGCGCGCAGGGCATCCATCGCCGTCAAACCAGGACGCAGCCGCCCGGTCACATTGGAGACGATGTGCATGACATGCGAGTAGCGTTCGATCACCATTTTCTCGGTCAGGCGAACGCTGCCGATCTCGCTGACCCGGCCCACGTCGTTGCGGCCCAGATCAATCAACATCAAGTGTTCCGCCAGTTCCTTGGGGTCGGCCAGCAATTCCGCCTCCAGCGCTTGATCCTGCTCTTCGGTCACGCCGCGCTGGCGGGTGCCGGCGATGGGGCGCACGGTCAGCAAGCCGTCCTCCAGCCGCATCAGGATTTCCGGCGACGAGCCGACGATGTGGAAATCACCCAGGTGCAGGAAATACATGTAGGGCGAGGGATTCAGGCCGCGCAGCGCCCGGTACAAATCCAGCGGCGCGGCCCGAAACGGCGCCGACAACCGTTGCGACGGCACCACCTGCATGCAATCGCCGGCCAGGATATAGTCCTTGATCCGCTCGACGGCGGTTTCAAAACCCTGTTGGGTGAAGCCGGAAACAAACTCGATCTCCCGCGTCGCTGGATGGGAGCGGTACGGCGCATAGAGCGAGCGCGGGGTGCGCAATAATTCGCTCCAGTCGTCCAGCCGTTGCTGGGCGCGGGAATAGGCGCGCTCCACCGCTGGATCCACGAGGGTGATCAGATACAGCCGCCCGGCCAGGTTGTCGAACACCACCAGGTCTTCGGACACCAGCAGCAGGATGTCCGGGTTATCCAGCGGATCGGGATTGGGGCAGTGCGCCAACTTGGGTTCGATGTAGCGGATGGTGTCATAACCGAAGTAACCGACCAGTCCGCCGATGAAACGCGGCAGTCCCTCGCTCATGGCGGGCACCCGATAGCGGTTCTGGAACTCCTGAATCCAGGCCAACGGGTCGGGGCAGTCCAGCGCCTCGACGATTTCGCCGGCGTGTTCGACGGTCACGCGGTGGCCGCGCACCCGAACGATCTTGCGGCAGGGCAGGCCGATGATGGAGTAGCGGCCCCACTTTTCGCCGCCCTGCACCGATTCCAGCAGGTAGCTATAGGGGGCGTCGGCCAATTTGAGATAGGTGCTGAGCGGGGTATCGAGGTCGGCCAGGACTTCGCGGGCGACCGGAATACGGTTGAAGCCTTGTTCAACCAGGCGCTGGAACTCATTCTGATTCATGGGTTGGAACAGCCTTGAACGACGGAAACGGAAAGTAGGGTGCCTCGCGGGATGACGTCAGGCTGAGCGGCGCCATCGGAAGTCGGGAACGACGGCCGATGATACCAGAGCGATCAGCCGGGTAACCCAAGCGGTCAATTTGAATCGAATCAAGACCTTCTGGACCTCAAACAATACTTCTCCGCCTCCCCGGTTGTCCGTGCCGCTCACCGCTTGTCCAGCCTCCCATAGGTCATTCGATGGTCTTTGGTGAGCTGGTTTGGGCTGGTTTGGGCTGGTTTGACCTGTTTTCACCGGTCGCCGAGACAGCGCCGCGCCTAGGTCACTCAATGGCTTCTGGTCGGGCAGTTTAACCTGATTTCTCCCAGAAACTCGATAGCTCGGTCAACCGAGCGCGCCGAGCGGCGGCGGGGATCATAGCCGCCAATCATGGTGGCGGGCGAGTGTTTGCAAGTGCTCAAGCGCCGCTTCGAAATCAAGGCGGGCGATGGCATGAGCGATTGGGGCGTAAGACTGTTGCAAATCGGTCCCGGCCAGCAGCGCCTCGATCTCCGCGCTGACCTTCCGGGCCTTGCCCTGGCCGGTGTTCAGCATGGCGACCAAGGCGCGCGCCTTCGATTGCAGCGCGGCGTTGTCGAAGGGGCGAAGCGTTGTGCCTGGCGCTTCCACCGCCGGGCGTTCCGCCGACAGCGCCGACTTCACGGACGCCGCGGCGTCGGTCGGCGGGCGCCACGGTGCAATGGCTGGGATGTCGGCAACCGACTCCCTCTCTTTTTGGGAGAGAAGGCCAGGGCAGGGGGCAACCCGCGGGGCGGGCTTCGGTTGAACCCACGGCGACAGCACGGTCGTCAGTTGTTCCAAATCCAGTGGCTTGGCCAGGACATCATTGAATCCGGCCGCGCGCGCCGCTGCTTGCTGGTTGGCCAGCGCTCCAGCGGTAAAGGCGAAGATGGGGAGTTCGGTCAGACCCAACTCCACGCGGATTAGCCGGGTCGCGGCCAAGCCATCCAGCACCGGCATCCGCACGTCCATCAACACCGCATCGAAGGCTTCGGGCCAGGCCTGGATTTGTTGGATCGCCTGCTGGCCGTCGGCCGCCAAGGTGATCGTCGCGCCTTCGCGTTTGAGAGTCCGCTCGACCACTTTCCGGGTGATCGCGTCGTCGTCTACCACCAGCACCCGCAGGCCCATCAACCGGGGTTCCGTCGGGAGCATCCGCGCGGGATCGGGCTCGGAAACCGGCCCGCCTTCCGCCGCGCGCAGGAACGGCAACTCGAACCAGAACCGGCTGCCATGGTTGATCCGACTCTCCGCGCGGATTACCCCGCCCATCAGGTCCACCAACCGCTGACAGATCGCCAGGCCCAGTCCGATGCCGCCGAATCGGCGGGTGATGCCCGTATCGCCCTGGGTGAAGGGAGTGAACAGACGTTGCAGAGTCTCCAGGGGAATGCCGATACCGGTATCGCGCACCTCGAAGCGCAGCCACACGGTAGTGGTGGTGGCTTCCCGCACCTGGACAGTCAACGTCACCTCGCCCCGTTCGGTGAACTTGATGGCATTGCCGATCAGATTGACCAGCACCTGCTCCAGCCGCACGCTGTCGCCTAGCAGTGGACCCACCGGATCGGTGGGCGGGGCGATGCGAAGTTCGAGCTTCTTGGCCCGGGCGGTCTGACCCAGCAGGTTCCCAATCTGGGTTAGCGGTTCGTTGAGGATGAATGGCCGGGAATCCACGCGGAGCTGGCCGGCCTCGATCCTGGAGAAATCCAGGATGTCGTTGAAGAGGACCAGCAGGGACTGGCCAGCGGCCTGGATGTGCTCGACCAGGGTACGCTGGCTCGCCGTGAGCGGTTCCTGACGCAGCACCTGGGCCAGGCCCAACACGCCATTCAGCGGGGTGCGGATTTCGTGGCTCATGTGGGCAAGGAATTCGCTCTTGGCCACGCTGGCGGCTTCGGCAAGCTGCTTGGCCGTCTGTAGCGCCGCTTCCATCGCCTTGTTCGCGGTGATATCCAGAATCGCGCCGATGAACCCGCCCCCACTGCCATCGGCATTGGAAAAAGTGGCCTTGTGGAAAACCACATCGTGGACGGCGGCGCCGGCATCCTTGACTTGGATTTCGTAGATCTGCGAACCCATCCGTTGGAGAAGTTCGAGATCCCGCGCATGGTAAACCTCAGCCAACTCTTTGGGATCGATGTCGAACACGGTTTTGCCGATAATGTCTTCCCGATTTTGGCCGAAGAATTCCTCGAAAGCCCGGTTGCAGCCGAGGTAGCGGTCCGCCGAATCCTTGTAGAAGATCGGCACCGGGATGGCATCGAGCAACGTTTTCAAAAATTCGTTGCTCGCCCGCAGCGCCGCCTCCGCCGCTTTACGCTCGGTGATGTCGCGCCAGATGCCGAGAAAATAATTCCGATCCCGCAGCCGGATCACACGCACGGTCACTTGTGTATCGAGGATGCGTCCGTCCTTGCAGCGATGTCGGGCTTCGAAACTGTCGCCGCCGCTGGCCAGAAGCCGGGCGCAAAACCTTTTCATGTCCTCTTCGCTGGCATCGGCTTGAATCGCGCCGCCAGCGGTAGTCCTAGAAACTCGTCGTGGCGGTAGCCCAGCATCCGGCACGCCGCGCCGCCAACCTCGACGAAGCGCAGGGTTTCAGGGTCCACCAGATCGATGGCTTCGCCAACCGGGTGTGATTCAAAGTGATGCATCGATGAAATGGCCGGTTCAAGCGGCTTCTTT
>JAVMKI010000080.1:0-9105 GCA_031732755.1 Candidatus Contendibacter sp. | reverse complement strand
TGGTCGTTCTCGCTTTCCTCGCTATCCTCATCAAAAGATTATGAACAGGCTCTTACAGTCCTCGATCGTGGGACTAGGATTCGGCATGGATATCGCCGACGCGATCAAGACCGGTTGGAACGGCTTAGCGATCACACTGATCTCCATTCTGGTGACCTTATCTTTCGGCACGTTACTGGCGCGGCTTTTCCGGATGCCTACAAAAACGGGGTTTCTGGTCTCATCAGGCACGGCCATTTGTGGCGGAAGCGCGATTGCCGCTGTTGCACCAGCGATCCATGCGAAAACCGAAGAAACATCGACGGCGCTTGTCGTCGTCTTCATCCTGAATTCGGTTTCTCTTTTCCTGTTCCCCCAAATCGGGGGCTTTTTGCACTTGAGCCAAGAGCAATTTGGCTATTGGGCCGCCCTCGCCATTCACGATACCAGTTCTGTCGTAGGCGCCGCGCAAGCCTATGGGCAACAGGCCCTCGAAATCGCAACGGCTTTGAAGTTGACGCGTGCGCTCTGGATCGCGCCTCTTGCGATTGCGTCCGCCTATTTCTTTGGTCGCGGTAAAGCAAAACTGCAATTTCCCTATTTCATAGGTCTTTTCCTCGCCGCTTCCCTGGCCCGAAGCGCTTCGCTGCTACCAATGGCGGTCTTCGATGAAGGCGTATCCCTGGCCAAGACTGGACTGAAAGTCACCCTGTTCCTCATCGGGACAAGCCTCTCTCTCGCCGCCATTCGCAAGACCGGACCCCGACCGATGATCCAAGGGATATTGCTCTGGATCACCGTATCCGCGCTGTCGCTTTGGTTTGTAAGCCGGTTCATTTGACGGCGTCGATCAACGAACAATGGCGTAAGGCTACCCTTCTCATGCACATGCGAAAACCCCGACTCGGCATCACCCTCGGCAGCGGTTCGGCGCGCGGCTGGGCCCACATCGGCGTCCTACGGGCGCTGGAGCAGGCTGGCATCTTTCCGGACGTAGTGTCTGGCACCTCGATTGGCGCGCTGGTCGGCGCGGCTTACGCCAGCAATGGGCTGGATCGGCTGGAAGAATGGGTAGTGCGGATCGATTGGTGGGATATCATCCGTTACATGGATGTGCGACTCGGTGGGGTGGAGGGCGAACGCTTGATGCGCGCTTTTCGCGAGCGGGTGGAAGACGTGCCCATCGAGACTCTGCCCAAGCCATTCGGCGCGGTGGCCACTGATCTGCAAACCGGCCGTGAGGTCTGGTTTCAGGAGGGTTCTCTGCTGGAGGCGGTGCGGGCATCCATCGCTCTACCGGGATTGTTCAGTCCGGTACGCCATCAGGGCCGCTGGCTGGTGGATGGGGGCCTGGTGGACCCGCTGCCGGTCTCGCTGTGTCGAGCGTTGGGAGCGGATCGGGTGATCGCGGTCAATCTGAACAGTAATATCGTCGGCAAGCATTTCAGCGGTCGGCCGCCGCGCCTGACGGCGCCGAGTCCACTGCTGGCCCGACTGAGCGCCAGCCTGCAAGCGATGTTGGGCAGCAACCATCACGCAACAACAAATGAGACGGAAGACGAACGACCGGGGTTGTTCGATGTCATGGCCGGTTCGATCAACATCATGCAGGACCGGATTACTCGGGCGCGGATGGCGGGTGATCCACCCGATGTCGTGCTGGCCCCACAACTGGCGCATCTGGGATTGATGGATTTCGATCAGGCCGACAGTGCCATTGCCGCTGGTATGGAATGCGTGCGGCTGCACCTGCCACTGTTGCGGAACGTGCTGGATTTGCCGGAAGCCGGGGACTGAACGCGCGCGCATCCGCTACAATGCGCGCCTCTCCGCGCGACTCTCCAAACGAACTTATGCCAACCCTGCGCTATATCCTGACCATCGCCTGCCCGGACCAGGTGGGCATCGTGGCCGCCGTGTCCAACGCGCTGGCGATCCACGCGGGCAACATTGTCGAGTCCAGCCAGTTCAGCGATACCGAATCAGGCCGATTTTTCATGCGGCTGGTGTTCGACCTGGATGAAGCCACCGCGCCGCTGCTGCTGGAGCATTTCGCCCCACTGGCCCAACGCTTCGCGATGGACTGGCGGCTGTACGATCCACGCCAGCGACCGCGGCTCATGATCCTGGTCTCCAAGGCCGAGCATTGCCTGAACGATCTGCTGTACCGGCATCGTACCGGCGCGTTGCCGACGGAGATCGCCGCGATCGTGTCCAATCACCGCGAGCTGGCGCACCTGGCGGAATGGCATGCGATTCCGTACCACTATCTGCCGGTGACCCCGGAAACCAAGCCCGAACAGGAGCGCCAACTCCTGGCGTTGGTGGAGCAAACCGGCGCCGAGCTAGTCGTACTCGCCCGCTACATGCAAATTCTGTCGCCGGCACTGTGCCAAGCGCTGGCGGGACGGGCCATTAACATCCACCATTCCTTCCTGCCCGGTTTCAAGGGTGCCCGACCTTACCACCAGGCGCATGCGCGGGGAGTCAAACTGATCGGCGCCACCGCGCATTACGTGACCGCCAATCTGGACGAAGGGCCGATCTTGGAGCAAGAGGTGGAGCGGGTGGATCACGCGCATACGCCAGAGCAATTGGCGGCGGTGGGTCGCGACATCGAAAATATCGTGCTGGCCCGGGCGATTCACTATCATTTGGAGCGGCGGGTATTTCTCAACGGTGGCAAAACCGTGGTGCTGCGTTGAAAACCCTGTCCCTCGCCCCTCATCCCATCAAGCTCGCTTAGGAGGACGCCATGCTGTTCCATCGCCGTGCGACTCTCCGTTCCACCGGCTCCCGCTTGAACCGGCGCCAGTGGTGGTTCGCGCTGTTCCTGTTGGCGCTGTTGCCATGCGCCGTCCAGGCACAGATTTCCGACGCCAAGGTGGAAGCACTGGTGGAGGCGCTGCGGCTAGCGGCTCCTCCCGCCAGCGCCGATTCTGGACTGTACAGCGACTGGCGAGTCAAGCCGGACAATATCGTGCGCTGGTCCAGGCGCTGTTTCGGTCAGGAAGTCACGCCCGAGCAGTTCGCCGCCGATGCCAACCTGGCGCGGCCGCTGCTGGTTTGCGTGATGGGTCCGGTGCTGCGCGACCAGTTCGCCCAGAGCCAGCAGAATGAAATGGTCGCCGTGCAGCGCGCCGCCGCGTGGTGGATGACCGGCGATCCGACGCAGTATCGCGCGGGTTCCACCAGTGACTACACCCTGCGGGTGCTGGAAGCCTATCTGCGGTTTTTCTGACCGCGTTAGCGCGCGTGGCGGCTGATGCTGCGCGGGAAGAAAGTCTGGCGGTCGTAGTCGCGAAAACGGTACAGTTGCGCGGGCCGGCCAGAACCGTCGCGTTGCCGACCGATCAATTCCTCCAGCATGTCGGCCTGGATCACCCGGCGACGAAAGGAGCTTTTGTCGAGTGGCTGCTGCAAGATGATTTCGTAGGTCCGCTGTAATTCCGGCAGGGTGAATTCCTCGGGTAACAGATGCACGGCGATGTGGGTGTACTCCAGTTTGGAACGTAGCCGCTCCACCGCATCGGCCAGAATACGGGCATGATCGAAACCCAGCGCGAAATCCACCCGGTCACCCCTGACGCCCACCCAACACGCCTCCGCCTGGTTACCCCACAGGCGCACCGATTCCGAAGCCATCAGCGCGAAATAGACCGTGGTGGCGGTCCAACCGCGCGGATCGCGGTCGCGGGAGCCATAGGTCTTGAGCTGCTCCAGATACGGCGCGCGCACGCCGGTTTCCTCGACCAGCTTGCGCGCCGCGCAGGCGTCCACCGAATCATCGCGGCGCGGGTCCAGGAATCCCCCCGGTAGCGCCCAGCAACCTTTGAAGGGAGGCTCGGCGCGCTGGACCAACAGCACATGTAAATGTTCGGAGCGCACCGTGAAAATCACCAGATCCACGGTGAAGAACGGTTTTTCGTATCGCGAGGTGTCCGGCGCGGTCATGGGTATGTCTCCCCAGCAGGTATCTTGCTGTCCACCAACGGCGCCTCCGCCGCTAACCCATCGCTCCAGAGGACGAACGCCCCCAACCCAATGTCGTCAACGTTGAGCAGCCGCCGTTGGGCATATTCGACCAGTGCTTGACGCAGTCGGCGCTGAACGAACGCGCCATCGAAGTTTTGGAAATTCAGCATCGTCCGCGCCACCGCCCACAGGTTCAGCCGCGCGCCCGTTGCGGTCGCCAGGAACGAATCCAAGCCGTCCGTGGCGACCGCCACCACCGGAAACGTGGTCAAATCAAAGCTGAACACCGTCGGCGCGTCGAAGCGTTCCTGGCGAACACTCTCTCCGACATCACTTTGGTAGTGAATGCTTTGGGCGGTTTCCGGTCGGCCGATGGCTTCCTGATACAGCGCCCAGCGCTCCGGGTCCAGCAGGTAGGAGAGGTAGTAGGGGGCATTCTCGGCGTATTCGACCTGAATCGTCGCTACCCCGCCGTCGGCGCGGCGGACGGCGAGACAGCCATCGCCATAGAGATGGACGTGCACGGTCCTCCCATCGCACCAGGCGATCAGCAAGGTGGCGTCGAGCGTGCTCAGGTCCAATCCCAGGTCTCGCGCCTGCCGGGCGGCGCGCCGCACGATGCGGCGACCCAGGGGCCAATGCCGGGCGAGGCGTTCGGCCTCGCTCGCGGCGTGGGTGATGCACGGCAACAGGCGGCGGGCGTTCAACGCCAGGAGGCGCGCGCCCAGATCGCTGTCGGGCGCGGCCGAACAGCCATCCGCCAAGATCAAATGAGGAACCGGCGTCCAGCCGTGGATGGCGTAGTCTTCACAGAACAGGTGTCGCCTGCCGATGGTGTAGTAGGCATCCAGCAGGAGGGTAGCGTTTTCTCCGGCGTGAGCGTCATCGGCCACGTTCACCATTGGAATTCCGCCGCCCTGGCGGTTTTCATGCCGCGCTGGCCCAGATCGGCGAGGAACTGCTGGGCCAAACCTTCGAAGCCCGGTACCGGCGAACTGGTGTCCTCGATCAGCACCAGTTTGCGGATACCCTCCTGGCCCAAACTGTCGGCGATGTCCCGCACCGTGTTGGCGACGCAGTGCGACAACGCCTGGCCCGACAAGGCCACCGCGTCGGCGCTTTCCAGGGCCTGCATCAACCGCCTGTTGAGTTGGGTGCCGGGATCGGCGGGATCGGGCACGTCGGCCCGCACCGCCGAATAGTGTTCGGTCCAGGGATTATGACCCTTGGTCACGTAGTCCACCCGGTCAAACCGGATTTGCTCCCAACGCCGCAGCGCTTCCGCCATCACCGGCATGACGCCGTGGCCCCAGGTGCCGACCAGGCAATGCGGCGGCCAGATGGTCAGAGTATAGCGGCCGTTGTCGCGCAGGGCGCGCACGTAAGCCAGCGCCCGCGGCCGGTGTTCCGGCCTGAACGGCTGCCAGACGCCTCGTTCCACGTCGGCGACGGTGATTTGGGTGAAGGGCGGTGGCGGCTGGCCATTGGTGTCCCGCCAGAAGACCGGATGCGCGATATCCACCAGTTGATGGGTGTCGAGGGTGACGTGAATGGCGGCGATTCGGTCGCCCAGACGATCCAGCAAGCTGGCTAGGCGTTCGGCATCCGCGCCAGCGCCCGGTACTGGTAGCGCCGCGCCCGGCGCGTCGCTAAAATCGTTTTGCGGGTCGATGATCAGAAATTCAAGGCGCATGACGATCCTCCTTTGGCGAGTTCTTAGTGGCTTCACACCACTATTATGCGCTTATAGTTGCAATACACAACTATACCATGTCCCACCCTGGATCGCCTGTCTGACTCATGCCCGCGTGCTATGCTGAAAACCTCAACACGCCGTGAAGATTTCACCCCATGAACCCATGCTCGATTCCCGCCCCGCTGGTTACTCGCCTGCACGCCGCCCGCCGGGTCGTCGTGTTGACCGGCGCCGGCATCTCCGCCGAGAGTGGCGTGCCGACCTTTCGCGAGGCCCAGACTGGGCTGTGGGCGCGTTACAACCCGGAAGAACTCGCGACGCCGGAGGCCTTCCGCCGCAATCCAAAGTTGGTCTGGGAGTGGTACGCATGGCGACAGGAACGGGTGCGGCAGGCCGCGCCGAATGCTGGCCATGTCGCCCTGGTCGAGATGGAGCGGCGCATCGCCGACTTTACCCTGATCACTCAGAATGTGGATGGTCTGCACCGGCGGGCCGGCAGCCATCAGGTGTTGGAACTGCACGGCAACCTGTTCCGCGCTAAGTGCCTTGACGAGGATCGGCCGGTGGAAAGCTGGCCGGACAGCGAGGAAATTCCACCGCGTTGTCCACGCTGCGGTGCCCTGTTGCGGCCGGACGTGGTCTGGTTCGGGGAAATGTTGCCGGCGGGTGCGCTGCGGGCGGCAGAGCAGGCTGCCGTGGCCGCCGGGATCTTTTTCAGCATCGGTACCTCGGCCCTGGTCTACCCCGCCGCGGAATTGCCATTCACCGCGCTGCGGGCTGGGGCGACGGTGGTGGAAATCAATCCCCAGCCGACCCCACTCAGTCCCCACGTCACCTTCAGCTTGAACGGACCGGCCGGCGAGATTCTACCGGCCCTGATCGAACAGGCCTGGGGCGCTCCGATCAACGGAGGCGAAATCCACTTATGAATCCCTTCGCTGCCCGCCCCGAACGGCTGACCCTCGCCGACGGGACGATCCTGGCCTATCACCGTCGGTCGGGACGCCAGCCGGGCGTGCTATTCCTGGGCGGCTTTACCTCCGATATGACCGGGATCAAGGCGACCGCGCTGGATAACTGGTGTCGGGAACGCGGCCAGGCCTTCGTACGTTTCGACTATTCCGGTCATGGCGCGTCCAGTGGCCAGTTCGCCGACGGCACGATTGGCCGCTGGGCGGAGGAAGCCATCGCGGTGCTGGATCGGTTGACCGAGGGGCCACAGATCCTGGTGGGGTCCTCGATGGGCGCCTGGCTGATGCTGCTGACCGCGCTGGCGCGACCGGAACGAATCGCCGGACTGCTGGGTTTGGCCTGCGCGGTGGATTTCACCGGCTACCTGTTGTGGGATCGACTTGATGAGGGCCTGCGGGAACGCCTGCGGTGCAAACGGGTGATTTCCCTGCCCTCTCCCTACGGCGAGCCTTACACCATCGCGCTGGGCTTGATCGAAGAGGCCAGGCAACACCGCTTGCTCGACCGCGCGACGTTGCCGATCCACGGACCGGTAAGGCTGATTCATGGCATGGACGATACCGACGTGCCATGGCGAATCAGCCTTGAGGTCGCCGGGAAACTGGCCAGCCCCGACGTGCGGGTGATTCTGGTCAAGGACGGGGAACACCCGCTGTCGCGGGAGCAGGACCTGCGGCTGTTGACCCGCACGTTGGGGGAGATGCTGGACGGGCGGTAGTCAGCGCCGCCAGCGCCCAAGCGACATGCTCCCGCACCAGTGCCGACGGATGCGTCGATCGTTCGCGCAAGGCGGTGACGGTCGCCGGCGTACCAGTGGCGTTGCCCAGCGCCACGGCGATATTGCGCAGCCAGCGTTCGTGGCCGATTCGGCGGATGGCGCTGCCTTCGGTGCGGCGCAAAAATTCCGCTTCGTCCCAACCGAATACTTCCACCAGTCCGGGCGCGTCCAGTCCATGCCGCGCCCGAAAATCCGGCTCCACCGTCGGGCGGGCGAAGCGGTTCCAGGGGCAAACCAGTTGGCAGTCGTCGCAGCCGTAAATCCGGTTGCCGATGGCGCGGCGAAATTCCAGCGGAATCGGCCCCCGCAACTCGATGGTGTGGTAGGAGATGCAGCGGCGGGCGTCCACCTGGTAGGGCGCAACGATGGCCTGGGTCGGGCAAAGGTCCAGACAGGCCGTGCAACGCCCGCAATGCGCGGTCGTGGGTTGATCCACCGGCAACGGCAGGTCCACGTAAATTTCACCCAGGAAAAACCACGACCCCGCTTGTCGGTCAAGCAGGTTGCTGTGTTTGCCGATCCAGCCCAGCCCGGCCTTGGCCGCCAGCGCCTTTTCCAGCACGGGCGCGCTGTCCACAAACACCCGATGACCAAACGGCCCGACGGCGGCGGCGATGCGGTCGGCCAGGCGTTGCAGTCGTTGGCGCAGAACTTTGTGATAGTCCCGACCCAGGGCGTAGCGCGATACATAACCCAGTTCCGGGCGGCGCAACACACTCCACGGTTCGGCGGCGTCCGGCGGCCCATAGTCCATCCGCGCCGTGATGACGCGCACCGTGCCGGGCACCAGTTCCGCTGGCCGGCTGCGCCTGACTCCATGCCGGACCATGTAGCTCATCGCGCCGTGCAACCCCGCCGCCAGCCAATCCAGCAGCCGCGCCTCGGCAACGCCAAGGTCGACATCGCTGATGCCGAGGCGCTGAAAACCCAGTTCCCGCCCCCAGGTTTTGATGGCGGTGGCGAGGGTGGAAAGCACGGTTAGCAATTCACCATGGTGACGCCCAGACCAGCGGTTCCCATCTCCTTGAACAGCGCCGGTAACGCCCGTCCCGTTTCCAGCATCGCCAGCATCACCCGATCCAAATCCTCCCAGGGTTGGGAAGAGATCTCGTTTTCGCCAGCAGCGGCGTTCTCAACCTTCGGAATTTCCATGGGTCCATTCTCCGCAGCTTGCTGCGGGGTCGTTTATTTCAATATGTAAGGTTAAAACCCCCGCCTTTAGGCGGGTAGATTTCATCTCCAGCCTTGACGCGGGTAGAGTTGCTAAACAGGTTAGCAACCAGTCAGAGGAGTCGAGATGGACTATCGGTATGGGAGCCACACGGTTTACAAGATTGAATATCGTCTTGTATGGGTAACCAAGTATCGTTACAAAGTATTGATCGGGACCGTCGAGCAAGTTGTTTGAGGAGTTCCCGGAATTGAAGAAGCGCTACTGGGGACGGCATTTTTGGGCGCGTGGCTATTTTTGCGTGACGGTCGGAGAGATGACGGAAGAGATGATTCAAGAGTACCTGGATCATCACTTTGAGCCGGATCCAGCGCGTGACTTTCGGGTTGAACCCTAGGCGCGTCGTTCAGGCGACGCGCACATGGACTTTCAGTCCGTTACTTCAACCCACCGGCTTTCAGCCGGTGGTTGTTGAGTTTATAAGAGCCTGTTCATAATCTATTAACGACGAGGATGTGATTCTCAGGTGGTAAC
>JAVMKI010000079.1:0-66172 GCA_031732755.1 Candidatus Contendibacter sp. | reverse complement strand
TTCCTTCCGGCCTTCCTTCCGGCCTTCCTTCCGGCCTTCCTTCCGGCCTTCCTTCCGGCCTTCCTCAAGGCCTTCCCTGCGGCCTTCTTCCAATCCCTGCTGTTTCCATTCCTGGGTCCACTCGATCACCCGTTCCGCTAACATGTTCCGTACCTCGCTCAGTTCCAATACCGCGTCGATCCTTACTCCTGGCAAACGCGCCGGCAAGAGTACATCTCGCAACCACACCACGAACGCCCGGCGTAAACTCGCTTGCTCCGGTGCCTGCAACCATTCGACCAGCCGCTCCACCACCTGTTGCAATTCCTCCGGTCCTCGGCTGTTCTCCAGCCGAAACAGCGCCGCCGCCAGGTTGGTCGGCAGCGCCAAGTCGGCTTCGCTATAGTGGTTTTCTTCCAGCAACAAATACCGCAGACGGGGCTGATACCGTTCCAACCCGCCCGGCGGCGGCACGATCAGGTCCGCAACCTCAGTCTTCGCCGTCCAGCGGGGCCGCCCGTTGTACAGCACCAGCGGCAGCACGGGCGGCAGCCGCCCATCCGGACTGAATCGCTTGGCTCGGATCAAATCTTGATACAACAGGCCGACGTAGACCAGCAGGCGCACGGCCATGAACGGATCGACCTCGGACTGAAATTCCAGCAGCAGATAAACATACAGCCAGCGATCGCGCCAGCGGACCCGCCAGACCACGTCGTCGGCGCGGGGTCGAAGGTCGTCGCTAACGTAGCTGCCCGACTGCTTTTCCAGGGTGGTGAAATCCAGTTCCCGGACCCACTCCTCCGCAACGAAGCCCTTGAGCAGGTCGGCGACCATGGCGGGATGGGAAAACAGCAGCTTGTAGCCGGAGTCGTGCGGCTGGGCGGGAGCCCCCGCCTTGGCGGCGGCCCGGCGGGCGCGGGTGGTTGGCTGTGATTGGGGCTTCTTCGCCATGCGGGGCTCTTCAAATAGGACGGTTCTTTTCCAGACTCACGGATGGATGGCATGGTTCGTGGCGTGGTTGTCGGAGAGACCAAAGAGCTTCTCGGTGACACCCGCCATGGCTACCGCTCAAAGCCGCAAGCCTCTGCTCAACTTAGCCAGAACAGATCCCAAGGTATGCAAGCGCATCGAGTCGAACAGGCGGACACCATATTCTGAAGCTAGATTCTCGGTAGCCAGGGAGAATCGGCCGTTGGTTGCCGCGGCCAAGATCGGATTAGAGTAGGTTTCAGGGCTGTTCAACGCTAGAGTCCTTGGTAGGCCAACAGCCCTGCTTCGACCTCGACCTCACGGCGTCGCCTCCCGCCATTCCCGCTCGTAGTAATGCACCAGGATCTGATTGTTGAGCCGGTTGATCTCGGTGGCGACCGGTTCCATGTCCGGCGGGAATCGCAACAGAGTGGCGACGATGTCGGGGGTCAGGAAACGCAGGCCGGGCGGATAACGGTCGGGCGCTTGCCAGGGTCGGCGCGTGGCCAGCACAAAGCCCCATTCGCCGAACGCCGGCACGTAGGCGTGATAGGGCGTCACGATGAACCCGACGCTTTCAATGGTATGGGCGATGCACCAGAACGACTGACGGGCGTATAGCGGCGAGGTGGTTTGTACCGCCACCGCGCCGCGCGCCGCCAGATGCTTCTCCAGCAGCCGGTAGAAGACATTGGTGTACAGCCGGCCCAGCGAGTAATTGGTGGGGTCGGGGAAATCCACCACGATGAAATCGAACACCTCCGGATTTTCCTCCAGCCACTTGAAGGCGTCGGCATTGACGACCTTGACCTTGGGCGAGTTCAGGGCATTGGCGTTGAGCGGCGTCAACAGGGGATGAGTAGCGAACAGCCGGGTCATTTCCGGGTCGAGGTCCACCAGGGTCACGCTTTCCACCGAGTCGTAACGCAGGATTTCCCGCGCCGCCAGCCCGTCGCCGCCGCCCAGCACCAGCACCCGCCGCGCGCCCGGCGTCGCGCTCAGGCCCGGATGCACCAGCGCTTCGTGATAGCGGTATTCGTCGCGGGCGCTGAATTGCAGATTGCCGTTGAGAAATAGCCGCAGGTCGTCCTTCCAGCGGGTCAGCACGATGCGTTGGTAGGGCGAGGTGTGGGCGAAGACGATTTCATCGGCGTAGAGCTGTTCCTCGGCCAGCGCGGTGATCCGGTCGGCGGCGACGAGGCCAGCGGCCAGCGCCAGGATCGCGGCGGCGCACTGGCCGCGCAGCCAACGCAGTTGCGGCAGTTGCTCGCGAAACAGCCACAGCGTCCAGGCCGCCACCAGCACGTTGAGCAGCCCGAACAGCAGACTGGTGCGATTCAGGCCCAGCCGCGGCGCCAGCAGGATCGGAAACAGCAGCGACACCGCCAGCGCGCCCAGATAATCCAGCGTCAGCACCTGCGACACCAGATCCTTGAAGGCGAATTGCTGCTTGAGAATCCGCATGATCAGCGGGATTTCCAGCCCGACCAGAATGCCGACGATCAGCACCAGCGCGTACAGCGCCAGTTGGAAAGCGCCCAGCCAGGCGAAGATCAGGAACAGAACCGGCGCGGAAAAACCGCCCAGCACCCCCACCGCCAGTTCGATCTGAATGAAGCGGGCGATCAGGCCCCGGACCACATAGCGCGACAGCCAGGAGCCGATCCCCATGGCGAACAGGTAAGTGCCGATGACGGTGGAGAACTGAGTCACCGAGTCGCCAAGCAGATAACTGGCCAGCGTGCCGGCGATCAGTTCGTACACCAGCCCGCAGGAGGCGATGACGAACACCGAGACGAGGAGGGCGTGGGTCAACGGAGCCGTTCCTCGATCCAGTCCCAACGCTTTTCCTTGACCATGACGAAGCGGCAGCGCCCCTCGGAAAGTTCGGCCCACAGGCCGCCGATCAAGCGGTCATCCTCCGCGCCAGCCCAGCGATCCGCGCCCTTGTACTCGACGGCCAGGATCGGGCCGGGTTGATCCGCGCTGCCCGGTAGCTGACACAGGAAGTCCGGGTAGAAGCGACCATCGGCCTTTTGCAGGAAGAACGAGCTGCCTTCGCGCCGGACCAGGTTACGCACCCAGAACCGGATGCGTTTTTTTTGCGCCTGGGTATCCAGCCAGCAAGCGCATTCGAATTCCTCCTTGCTATCGAAATCACCGATGCGCCCGTAATAATGCTTGCGGAAATCGAAGTAACCGAAGCGGCCGTCGTAATCGCGGCTGGGCGCATAAGCTTGCGGATGAAAATGGAAAGCGCACAACTCGCTGGTGGTCACACGGCGTGCCGCGTCGTCGCCGAACAGGGTTTGTTGGAAAGCCTTGCTCACGGCCCGTTTGCGCAAGTCGCGGATGCGCGCTTCGAGCAAGTTGCGGATCAGGAACTTTTGCAGATTGGCGCGGGCCACCGTGAAATGTTCGCGGCGCAGCAAGTCGGTCAGCCAGGCCGCCACGAAAGCTTGTTTGCTGGCATGGGTGAGCGAGGGCTCCGGCAGGTTGCGGCAGAGCCAGGTGGCCAAGCGCGGTTCGTCCCAGTTTTCGGGCTGATAGGCCAGACCCAGATCGCGTTGCAGTTCCGGCAGGAAGCGGGAAACGATTTTGCCGCTGTCGTCGTCCACATCGATCTCGCCGCCCTCCGAAACCTTGAGGCCAGCCCCCAGCAGGCTCAGATCGTCGGCGGTCGGCGCGGCATCGTCGGGCGAGAGATCCCAAGGATATTCCAGTACCTCCGGGTCATCGAACAAGCGCAACTCACCTTGCACGCGCAGAGCGAGTTGCGGTATCCGAAAGCGCTCGCCCCGTTCCGCCGGCGTCTGGAAGAACTCGATGGCGGTGGTGCGGCTGACCTCGGCCGCCGCGACGATGGCGATGGCGGCGGATTCGGACACCACCGATGCCTTGAGCGTTTCGGTCTCGTCCTCGCTCAGCGGCGCGGCGATGGTCAGGGTGTTGAGCGCGCCGTCCCACGTCACTTTGTCGCGGATGGGTTTGGGCACGTTTTTGAGATTCGGCTTCTCGGACAGCGTGATCGCCACCGGCCGAACCGCCACGCGCCCGGCGTGTCCTTCCAGGTCGAGCCGCGCCTGTTCGGCCTTGGCGGCGGTCACGAATTCGTTCACCTCGCGCCGCTCGAAGCCGGCGCCCGCCACCAGCCGGTCGCGCAAGGCGCCGGCGGTTTCGGCGAAGTTGCGCGAGACCACGAAGGCGTAGGACCGATTCAGCGCCTGGGCCGCGCGATGACTGGCGTCCGGCTGCCGCAGCACCCGCCCCAGCAATTGTTCCACCGCCGTGGCCGAATGCAGCGAGGCCATGCTGACCAGGATGTAGGCAAAGGGGCAATCCCAGCCCTCGGCCAGCGCCTTTTGGGTGATGACGAACTTCGCCGGGCAGGCCGGATCGGCGATGCCCAGCTTGTAATCCGCATCGATCTTTTCCAGCCCCTTCTCCTCGCCGGTGGCGACCACGATTTCATCGGCGGGGATGCGATGATTGGTGATGAGTTCGTCGCGCACGCGCTCGAAGTCCAGGGTCTCGATGCCGGCCCGGCGTGGCTCGGCCTGAATCAGCACGATCGGCCGCAGGTAGGCCGCGCCCGCGCGGCGTTCTTCGTCGGCCAGCTTGTGCAGGGCATCGCGGCGGCCGATGGCGTCCGCCAGACACTGTTGCCAATTCGGTTCGGTTTCCAGCACCACCGGCAGCTTGATCATTTCCTCCGCCTTCAATTCGGCGGCGGAGACGCTGTGCAGCACGTTGGACGGGGTGCGCTCCAGATCGGGCGTGGCGGTGAGTTCCAGCACGCCGCTGGGGCGAAAGCGCGCCAGCATGTCGAAGGCCAGTTCGGTGCGACTGTTGTGGGCTTCATCGACGATGACGAAGGGCCGGCGCAGACGCAACACGTTCGCCAGCGAGCACGGCGTCGTGCGTTCGCCGCCTTCACCCTCGCTCAACAAGCCATCGCGCTGCGTGGGCGACAGGTTGTCGAAGTGGTGCATCAGCGCGCCGCTGGACTGGTAGACCTTGCGGCATTCCTCGTCCTCGACCTGGAAGGCTTGCCGGGTGGCGACGATGATCGTGGTCGAGGTGTCCAGCGTGGCGCGGGTGACGCTCTTGGCTTCGTCCAGATCCAGCACCGTGATCGGGCCGGCTTCCCGCAAGGCGGCATGATAGGGATGCCGGCGGTCCTTCAAGGCCCGCAGCGTTTGCTCGCGGACGGGTTTGCTCGGCACCAGCCAGAGGATGACGCTGTGCTCGCGGCGCAATAGATGGATGTTGACGCGTTGAACGCTTTTGGCCGCCAGCCAGGTTTTACCGCCGCCGGTGGGCACGCGCAGGCAGAAGTACGGCATGTCGGCCGGGAAACCCGGCAGCGGGTGGTACGGCAATCCGCGCGTCCACAGACGTTCGGTGGTGGCGGTGAAGGCAATCGAAGGCGAGGGCAGTTCGTGGCAGGCCTGGAAATAGGTCTCGACGCTGTCGAGCACCTGCTGCTGATAGGTTTTGGGGGCGAACGTGGTCACGGTTTACACCTCCAGCGCGTAAGGAGTCTGCTTGAAGGTGATGCCTTCCCGCGCGGCGCGGGCGCCCAGGCGATTGGCGGCGGCGTAGATGACCTTGGGGCCGGCGAACTTCGGCAACGCGTCGAGCACCGGCCCGGTGAGCACGTTGCCGCCGGCCACGGATTGATCCTTGAGAATGCCGTTGTAGAGCAGGTACACGGCGCGGCCTTCGTGCACGCCCAGCAACGGCGAGCCGGTCTTGTTCACGAAGCCGGTGCCGGTTTCCACGAACCAGACGAACTCGGCCAGTTGAGCAAACGTCACGTCCGCGCGGACTTGACCGTCGGCGGCGAACAGCGGTTCGGCGGACAGGCGGCAGAACTGAAAGCCGCCACCCAAGCTCTCGATGGCTTGCCCTTTGGCGTTGGTGTAGCCATCGACGACGCGCTTGATCCGCTCGGCGGTGACGGTGCGGGCGATGCGTTCGTCCATCTCCACCAGGATGAAACGGCGGGTGCCGCCGTCCTCGGCGTTCTGCTTGAGCACGGCGTGGCCGGTGGTGCCGGAACCGGCGAAGCTGTCGAGGATCAGCGAATCGGGGTCCGTGGCGATTTGCAGGATGCGTTGGATCAGGCGGGTGGGCTTGGGTGTTGCGAAATCTGAAACCGAAGGAACGTCATGCAGGACTTCCCGTAAATCCTTGCGTGCGCCGTCGGTGTGCCCGGCGAATTCGTGCGTCCACAAGGTTTGCGGCACGATGCCATCGGCATTACGGAGAAAGTGTTTGTAGCGCTTGTAGGCCGGCACTTTCCCCCTACCGTCCTTGCCCCAGTAAATCAACCCTTGAGCGGTGTGCCGGGCGTGCTCTTCCGGGGAATAGGCCCAAACCCTCGTGCGTTTGGGCCAGATTACTTCGCCAGTATTGGGATTGGCGACCGCGTAATACAGATTGGGACGTTCTTCAGCGGTCTTATTGCAAGTGTAATCACTGAAACGGAAAACTCCTTTTTCATCCTCAAATTTGTATTGGCTATCCTTATCGTTTCCACGAGGCAACAAGTTGCGTTGCCAGCTTGGCGAGCGCTGATACACCAGTAGGAAGTCATGCATCGGCGCGATGGTTTTGTGATCGTTGGCCACCGCATATTTTTTCTGCCACAGCACCGTTGCGACAAAATTCCCAGCCCCAAAAACCTCATCCATCAACAAGCGCAGCGTCGCCACCTCGTTGTCGTCGATGGAAACGAAGATTGCGCCATCCTCCCGCAGAAACTGCCTCAGCAGCACCAGGCGCGGATACATCATGCACAGCCAGCGGTCGTGGCGGTCCAGCGTCTCGCCTTCCTTGCCGACCACCTCGCCCAGCCAGCGGCGGATTTCCGGGCTATTGACGTTGTCGTTGTAGGCCCAGCCTTCGTTGCCGGTGTTGTAGGGCGGATCGATGTAGATGCACTTCACCTGCCCGGCATAGCGCGGCAATAGGGCTTTGAGGGCGTGCAGGTTATCGCCCTGTACGATCAGGTTGCCGCTGTCGGCGGTTCCGCAAGACAGTTCCGGCGCCGATTCCAGCAGGCGGAACGGCACGTCCTTGTGGTGATTGACGACGGCGTTTTTGCCGATCCAGTTCAGGGTGGGCATCTTCGGTCTTGTTTGCGAGGGCTCATTCCATCACCTGCACGGGCAGGAACAACAACAGCGGATGATCCGGGCAAGCCTCAAAACCGAAGCGCCGGTACTAAGAAAAAGCGGATACGGTTATACCATCTTGATGATAAGCCGCTTGCCACAGGCATGTGCGTACTTACGCAGCGTTGCGAACGATGGGGAGTGGCTCCCGCTCCTGAGCGACGCTTCAAGGCGGGACACGGCGCTCTTGGTGGTTCCCATGCGTACAGCCACCTCTTCCTGAGTCAATCCAGCCTGCTTGCGCGCCTCGAACAACGCACCCAAGGCCGCATATTCCTCTTCCAGCGCATCCCAAGCCTCGTTGAAGCCGGGACGATTCATGGCCCGATCAAGCTCCGCCTTCAAATTGAGCGGTACCGGTTTGAAGTGATCGTTATCCACGCTTCAATGCCCTCATGCGCTTGCGCGCGGTTTTCAGTTCTCTGTCCGGGGTCTTGTGCGTCTTCTTGATGAAGCCGTGCAGGATGATGATTTGCCGTCCGACCATCGTGCAGTAGAACGCCCGGCCAATTCCTTCTTGACTCTTGCAGCGCAATTCGAAAAGCCCGTCGCCCATGGCTCGCGAGTGCGGCAGACGCAGTTCCGCGCCATGCTCTTCCATGAGGCAGGCCAGCCGCAAGAAGTCAGCGTAGATACCCACCGGCCAATCGCTGATTTCTTTCCGCACATGCTCGTTGAAGTAGCTGATGGTCCAGTTCACGGATGAATGTTAGCCAATTTGCGAACTATTGCAAACCATACCGCGATCAGGGCAGCGATGGTGGCGGGGATTTCTCTATTTCCGAAAAAGCCGCCGGATTTCGGCAGGGCTGGTAACGAACTTCGACGCCGGGAGCCGTTGCTCCTTCCGAAAAACAGGCGTGCAAGGTACTGGCTAGAACCGTGCCCGCTTCGTCACAGGCTGTCCTTTCGTGTTCGCGCAACAAGAAGAAATCATTGCGTCGCTCCTTATCGGTGAACCAGGGCAGATTCATATCGCAGGCATCCTCCCCGAGCGCGTAGCGTATCGCGTGCCCTCGAGACACATAACCGATCCACCGCTTGAAGGCGGCGAGTGCCGACCAGCGGGTAAACAGGCGAACCGGCCAGCCAAGATCAGGTTTTCCATCGATGATCAGCAAGTTCGGGCCGAACAGCCCGAATTCGAGCACGGTTCCGGCGCGTAGCAAAGGCTCGCGTGGCCAACGTTCATCGCAGCGCAATATCATCGCCTGTTCGTAGGCTTCGCCCTGGATATTCGGTTCGAGTTCTTCCACTGGAAGATTTGCGCTTCCGGCATCGCGGATGTCGCGCAACATGGCGCGGATGTCGGCTTCGTATTCCTCTCGCTTGAATACCAGGCGCAAAAACTCGCTTTCCGTTGTGAACGCCAAGCTCAGGAACCCGTTTTCCGGTCGCCAGTATTCCGCCAATGCGGAACCTAGCCCGCGTACATCCATCTCCCAAATTACGGTGTCCGCATCGGGATGGCTGACCAATACCATTTCCTCGATGCCTGCATCTGACGGATCTCCACAAGTGCAGTTGAGGAGAAAATAGCCCCCCGGACGTCTTGCGGAGTCGAGAAGATCGAGGAGATCGAAAACAATACCGGTCTTATCGATCGATGGATTGCATTGAGGGAACCACGGAATCAGTCTGACCGTGAGCCAGGGAGGATCGGCATAAATGGTTTCATGCTCCAACTTCCAGCCTAAGCGGGCTGGAAGCTCAGCAAGCGGGATAGGGCAATCGTTCATGGATTATCCGATGAAAATCCGCGCGTTTATCCCATCACCTTCACCGGCAGGAACAACAACAGCGGATGATCCGGGCAAGCCTCAAAACCGAAGCGCCGGTAGTAGCCCGCCGCCTGTTCATCGATGGCATCGACGAACAGGCCGATACCGCCAGCCTCGGCATAAACTCGCCGTGCTCGGGTCAGGGCAGCAACCAATTCAGTTCCTGACGGCCACGGTCGAAGCCCCGCCGGTCATGGCGCCCAGTTAAAGGAATGATCCGCATCGTCTCGCTGGGCCTTCCGGTAGCGCTCCATGGCGGCCTTCAATCTGGCGTTGGGCTTCGGCGGGTTTTCCAGCAGATCGAGCAGCCAGTTCCAGTCGCGGGGCGACAGGCGAATGACTTCCTCCCGCTCGATGACGGCCCGATCCTCCTTCAAGGCCGACTGCACCAAAAACTGATTGACCGTTGCTCCCGTCAGTTCGGCTGCCCGGCACAGCGTTTCATAGACCTCATGGGGGGCGCGAGCGCCGATGCGGTCTTGCTTGGCGGTGGCGGTTCTCATCATTGACTCCTGACGTGGTCGAGTGCGGTCAGTGTATCAATGCCGCCAAATTGACACCATGTTTTGCGAACGACCAAGCGACACAATTCCCTTTAAATTCACTTCGATGACGCCAGTGATGATGTTGTCAATCCCACCCGCCGCTACGCTCGCGCTCGCGAACCCCGCGGTCGCGTTCGAACAGATCGGTCAGCTCGTCCCGCGCGGTCTGGGCCAGCGAGATGAGCTGGATTTCATCCTGGTAGTGCGGATACATGGCGTCGAGCGCGGCCAGGTCGTGCCGGCGGAAGGTATCGGCCGCCAACCGCGCCTCGTGCGCCCCGAAGCCCAGTTCCCGCAGCACCCGCCGACCCGCCCGCAGCGCCGAGTCGAAGGTTTCCCGCTCGATGTGCTCGACCTTGCGGGCTTTCAGACCAAACAGGTGGGAGACATTGCGCGCCCGCGCCACCACGGTCAGGTGGGGATAATGCTCGCGCGCCACGTCCACCAGCCGCAGATTGGCGTCCACGTCGTCCAGCGCCACCACCAGCAAGCGGGCCTTGGCGATGCCGGCCGCTTCCAGCAGGTCGAGCCGGGTGGCGTCGCCGTAGAACACCTGAAAGCCGAAGCGGCGCAGCAGGGCGATCTGGTCGGGATCGTGATCGAGTACGGTGGCAGTGATGCCGTTGGCGAACAGCAGGCGGCCGACGATCTGCCCGAAGCGGCCGAAGCCGGCGATGATCACCGGCGATTGCGAATTGGGGATGGCGTCGGGTTCGGGACGGGCCTGGGCGTGGCGCGGGGCTACCCAGCGTTCGTGAGCCAGCAGCAGGAACGGCGTGGCGGCCATCGACAGCGCCACGCTCAGGGTCAGCAGCGCCGCCTGCTCGCGGGGAATCATGCCGGCCTGCGCCGTCAGGCCCAGCACGACGAAGGCGAATTCGCCGCCGGGCGCCAGCAGCGCCGCCAGCAGCCAGCGCTGCGCGGCCGACACGCCCAACGGCCCGGCGAGCGTCCGCAGCGCCAGCAGCTTCAGCAACAGCAGACCGCCGGTCAGCGCCAGCACCGCGACCGGCCGCGCCGCCAGCAGGGTCAGGTCGATCGACATGCCGATGGCGATAAAAAACAGCCCCAGCAGCAATCCCTTGAACGGTTCCAGGTCGGTTTCCAGGGCGTGGCGGTATTCCGACTTGGCCAGCACCACCCCGGCGATGAAAGCGCCCAAGGCCATCGACAACCCGGCGCGCTGCATCAGCACCGCGATGACCACCACGATCAGCAGCGCGACCGCCGTGAACAATTCACGGATGCCGGTGCGGGCGATCAGCCGCAAGGCCGGGCTGGCGACATATTGTCCCGCCGCCAGAATACCGGCGATGACCGCCAGCCCCAAACCCACCGATATCCGGCCGCCCTCGGTCCCGCCACCCTGGCCGAACAGAGAGGGCAGGGCGATCAGCGGAATGGCGGCGATGTCCTGAAACAGCAGGATTCCGAAGGTCAGTTGGCCGACCGGAGACGGCAGCAGGTTGCGTTCGTTCAGAGTCCGCACCGTGATCGCGGTCGACGACAGCGCCAGGGTCAGGCCCAGCAGCAGCGCGGCGCCGACCGGCAAACCCAACGCCAATCCCGCACCGGCCAGCAGCCCGCCGCAAGTCAGCAGTTGAGCGCCGCCGCCGCCGAATACGTCCCGGCGCATCGCCCACAGCCGGCGTGGTTCGAGTTCCAGGCCGATCAGGAACAGCATCAATACCACGCCGAATTCGGCGAAATGCAGGATGGTCTCGACATCGTGGATCAGGCCCAGTCCGGCCGGGCCGATGGCGACGCCCGCCGCCAGATAGCCGAGGATCGCGCCCAATCCCAGCCGCACCGCCAGCGGCACGCACAGCAACGCGGCGGTGAGGTAGATCAGCATGTTGCCCAGCCAGGCGGGTTCGTGCATCGACGGCCTCAGTCGGAATCGGCGGCCCAGGCCGGATAGCGGGCGAGCCGATCCCGGTAGCGGGCGCTCCAGTCGCGTAGGGTGTCGGCGTCGAGATGCGGGACGCCGTGCAGCACCCAGGGCGGCAGCCAGATCATGCCGCACAGGCGGGCGGTTTGAATCAGCGGCGGCAGGAAGCTCTCGTAGGGGTGGCCGTGCGCCCCTTCGACGGTGTAGCTGCTCTGTTCGCCGCCGGTGGTGGTCACGCACCACAGATGTTTTCCGGCCAGCGCCGTGCCGCCAGGTCCATACGCCCAGCCATGTTCCAGCACGGTGTCGATCCAGAGCTTGAGCAGGGGCGGCAGGCTGTACCAGTACGTCGGATACTGGAAGACGAGCAGTTCGGCCGCCTGAATCGCCTGCTGCTCGACCCGCGCGTCGATATCGAAATCGGGATAGCGCTCGTACAGGTCGCGCACCGCGACTTCGGGCAGATCGGCGACCGCCTGGATCAACTGGCGGTTGGCGCTCGAACCCCGGCCGTGTGGGTGGGCGTAGAGCAGGACGATCCTACTTATGGTAAATCCCCCGCGTCGTGCCGGGTGGGCTTTTCGCCTCGCTGGCGCCGAACAGACTCCAACCTCGGTATTGCGCGGTGGCGAACAAGGCCAGAACCAGCAGGCCGCTGATGAGATAACCGCGGAACATATCGTCTCCTTATGCCGCCGATCGGATTGATACCATCATCTCACTCAAAACCAAACCAGCCGGATCACCCATAATCACTTTCCGCCCAGCGCGCCCGCTCAAAGGCCCGTGCCCGCCAGTAAAACAGCATCGGCACGATCAGCAATCCCAGCAGTGCCAGGAAAAAATTGCTCCAGCTCGGCACGTCGCGAAACACCGTCAAGGTGCAGGTCACCGCCGGCGAAGAGCGGGGCCATTCGCCTTCGACGTTCAGGTAGTAGATGCCCGCCGAAATGCCCGACAGCACCGCGTCGTCGCCGGCATCGCCCTCCGACCAGCGTTCCCCGTCGTCGATGCCATGGTAGTAACTGATTTCGCGGCCAATCGTGGTGCTGGCGCCGGTTTGCCGTTCGATCAGCGTGAGATCCAGATACAGCCAGTTGTTGTTGAGGTTGGTTTCGGCGCGGACGAGCAGGTTCGATTCGCGACCGCTCACGGCGAACGGTTCGGTGTTCAGGGCCTGGTTGCGGGTGGACTCGTCGAACACGAATGTCTGTTGATGCACGCGTTGATCGGCGGACAAGGCCAGCGTGACGATTTGGCCGACGATCAGCAACGCCAGGAACGCGCCGAGCAGCCGGCGAAATTTCGACCGCTGCGCCTGGTAGGGCGAAGGTTGGTTGGGCGCGATGCCCATGCGCAACGGCGGCGGCGCTTCCAGGTGAAAAGTGGTCTGGATGGCGGCCGGCTCGACGTATTCGGCCTGCGACCAGACGATTTCCCGGTCGGTTCGCTCCCGACTGAGCTGGAACGGTGGGGCGATGTAGTCGCTGACCTCGACGCGTTCGCCGACCCGAACCCGCCAGTAGAACTCGCCCAGCACGTAGCTGACCCGGGCCTTGGCGGTCTGGAAGTGCCGGTAGCTTCGGTCCTGGTAAACCGCTCGGGCTTTCGCCGCGTAACCGCTCACCAGCGGCGGCTCGGTCAGCGTATGGACGAGGCTCCAATGACCGTTGTATTCCACCAGCCAGCGAAAGCCCCGTTCGCGGTGGAACAGAAGATATTCGCTCCATTCGTAATCGATTTCTTCCACGGTGATACACCGCCGCAAATAGCCGATGGCCTGATAGGCGGTACCTTCCAGCGTGCCGCTCGTTCCCAGAGGGATCAAGGGTTCGTGGATGACCTTGGCCTTGAATTTGGACAGGATGCGAAAGTTTTCGTCCGTGAGATCAATGATCGACCCGCAGGCGCCGCAGGCCAAGGTTTCGCTGTGGCCCTTGGCGCGGATGGTCAGGGCGCTGCCGCAGCCGGGACATTGAAAGGATTGCGCCTGAATGCCGGCGTCCGGCTCCCAGCCGGGCGGCATGATTTCGCGCAGGCGGGTCAACTTCAAGTCGTCGAAGCGCACCTGTTCGCCGACGAACACCAGCGGCGGCGTTTCGCTGTAATCGAGCGTGGCGAACACTTGGCCGGGGGCCTGCAAGTCCACCACCGGGGCGTCGTAACCTGGCCCAACCCGGATGGGCAGCTCGCCTTCGCCGGCGATGCAACGGGCGGTTTCGATGTTGGTGACCTGAAAAGCGCGGCCCTTGAGGGTCACGCTTTGGCCGGCGCGCAGTTCGGAAAAGGCCGGCAATGGTTCGGGCGGCTGGATCAGGAAGGTGACCGCATGGTTGCCCAGCGTTTCGCCCAGCCAACCGCCGCGCTGGTTATCGAACAGCAGATACCATTCGTTCCAGATGCCTTGGCCGTAGCGTAACTGGATACGTCCGACCACGCTGAAGCGGCTCTTGCGGTAAATGCCCTCGGTGCCGATCCGAATCGGTGATGGGTCGGGCAACAGCTCCGCCATTTTCCCGATGTTTTCCAATTCCAGGTCGTGGCGGATCAGCGTGCTCTGGCAGTGGTCGCAGACCGTCAGAATCGATACCGCCGACCGGAAAGTGATGGTGGCGCCACAGGAAGGACAGTTCGCGGTTTTCATGGCCTATTTATACCATCTTCGAAATCAGAACAAAGCCCAAAGACTCAAACTTTCCAACAAATAATAAAAACACATAGCACAACCGTCTTGGGTAACACCGGCGACCGGAACATCGAAATTCCGTTCCAAGCTCAAGAACTCATCCGGAATGATGCTCCGAGGATCTTCTTCCTTTCCTCAGCGACGCCTTCCCGCTTCTTCCAATCGCGAAAAAGACCCACGCCACGCCGCAAAAAAACTAACCGACGAGATCGGCGACTACCTTCACAACATGAATAGTAACATTATTGATCAATATTCACAAATTAATGAAAAACCCTAGGAAAATGCTAATAGTTTGATAAATATATAAATAAATATATAAATTCAGTGAGTCCAACAAGAAAAATGGGTCAAAATGGCCTTATTGAAGGGTCAAACAAGGCCATTTTGGCCTTGTTTCATGCTATCAAGGGCCATAATAAAAAAATTTATTATATTGTCCCTAAAAAATATCAATTCGGGCTTGCGCTCGACCGATTATGTACGTACAATAACCTCCAAGATAGCTAAAGAAAGCTTGAAAAGAGCAAACCGCACCGAAAGGGCGGGACGCAAAACCACTGGCCTAACTCCCAAACACTGGGGCATGGTCGCAGGGTTGCCAAGCGAACGTTCTACCGCCTCCTGGCACAGTTCCGTTCGTACGGCACGTGCATTTGGAGGTCGGCAATGTCTACTCAATTCCGTTTAAATGGGTTCAGTCCAATCTCGCGCCTGCTGGGATGGTTGGGCCTTCTCCTGCTGTGCTTTACCAACAACGCCTTCGCGGCTCAAATCACCCTGGCCTGGGATGCCAGCTCCGGCCCAGTAGCGGGCTATCATGTCTATTACAGCCAGCAAAGTGGCAGCTACCCAGCCACGCCGCAGCAAACCACCTCCAACACGACCGCCACGGTCTCCAATCTGTCAGACGGCGCCAAATACTATTTTTTGGTCAAGGCCTACGACAATAACGGGAACCTAAGCGGTCCTTCGAACGAAGTCAGCAAACAGCTCGACCCGACTCCGCCGGTCGTGACATCTCCGCAAAACGGGCTGGTGGCTGCCTACGGTTTCGAGGAAACCAGTGGCAATACCGCGGTCGATGCGTCCGGCCAGAGCAATCACGGCACGATCAACGGCGCCACCCGGACCGCCGGCAAGTTTGGCCAAGCCCTGTCCTTCAACGGGTCCAGTAACTGGGTCGCCATCCCGGACGCGGATTCCCTCGACCTGACCACCAGCATGACGCTCGAAGCCTGGGTCTATCCGAAGAACCTCGCCGACCGCCGGCCCATATTGGCCAAGCAGGGTACGACCAACGGCGCCCCATCGCGCGGGTTCATGCTGTCGGCCGGCGATTACAGCGGCTCCGGCAAGGTTGAAACGGAAGTGTTTAAAAACGAGTCCAGTAGCTCGTCCCTGATCTCCAATACCGCCTTGAACACTAGCGGCTGGCAGCATGTGGCGCTCGTCTATCAGTATGTGGCCGATGGCACTTCCAAGATGACCGTCTACATCAACGGCGTCGCCAGTGGCTCCAATAACGCCGCGGTCGGATCGCTGCAGAAAAACGCACAACCCCTCGATCTCGGAAGGTACTTTTATAACAGTAGCTATGCGCGTTATTTTAATGGTTTGATCGACGAGGTGCGGGTCTACAACCGGGCCTTGAACGCGAGCGAGATCCAATCCGACATGAATAATCCGGTAGCCGCCAACAGCTCCACGGTGCAATACACGTTTACGACCCAACCCAGGGGAATACCCCTGAACTACGGCGGAGTTTCACGCGCGACGCCGTTCACGGTGGACGTGACTGTTGGGTCGCAGCAAACCATTAGCGCTCCAGCCAGCCAGAAAGGCTACAGTTTCAGTGCGTGGTCCGACGGCGGCGCGGCCACTCATACGATTACGGTCGATGCCTCGCCGAAAACCTACACAGCGACCTACGTGGCCGCCATTGCTGCTCCGACAGCCAACTTCAATGCAAACCTGACTTCGGGCATTGCACCGCTGGCTATCAATTTCACCGACACTTCGGCGGGCACGGTCACCGCATGGTCCTGGAATTTCGGCGACGGCACCACCAGCACGGATCGGAATCCCAGCAAGACGTACACGAAGGCCGGCAATTACACCGTCACACTCACGGCCAGCAACTCGGCGGGAAGCAACGTTGCGTCCAAAACCAGCTATATCAAGGTGACCGACCCAGCGCCAGTAGCCAATTTCAGCACCAGTTCAAGCAATGGAACCGCTCCATTATTAGTAACCTTCACCGACGCCTCGACCGGCAACATCAGCAGCCGCTCCTGGGATTTCGGTAATGGCATCGCCAGTACGGCTCAGACCGCGATGGTGACTTACAACACGCCGGGTACTTACAGCGCCAGGTTGACGGTTACCGGGTCGGGTGGAACCAACAGCATAACCAAGACCATCGTGGTAACGGCGGCGCTACCCGTTGCCGGTTTTAGCGCGAATCCGGTGGCCGGCACGGCTCCGCTGACGACGACCTTCACCAACACCTCAAGCGGAACCACCACCAGTTATCAATGGGATTTCGGTGACGGCTCCACCAGCACCGATACCTATCCCTCGCATACTTACGCCAAAGCGGGCACCTACACCGTGAAACTGACCGCCACCGGTCCCGCTGGCAGCAATATCAAGACCAAGATCGGCTATATCACCGTGGCGAGAGACAGTGGGCTGGTGGCTGCCTACGGTTTCGAGGAAACCAGTGGCAATACCGCGGTCGATGCGTCCGGCCAGAGCAATCACGGCACGATCAACGGCGCCACCCGGACCGCCGGCAAGTTTGGCCAAGCCCTGTCCTTCAACGGGTCCAGTAACTGGGTCGCCATCCCGGACGCGGATTCCCTCGACCTGACCACCAGCATGACGCTCGAAGCCTGGGTCTATCCGAAGAACCTCGCCGACCGCCGGCCCATATTGGCCAAGCAGGGTACGACCAACGGCGCCCCATCGCGCGGGTTCATGCTGTCGGCCGGCGATTACAGCGGCTCCGGCAAGGTTGAAACGGAAGTGTTTAAAAACGAGTCCAGTAGCTCGTCCCTGATCTCCAATACCGCCTTGAACACTAGCGGCTGGCAGCATGTGGCGCTCGTCTATCAGTATGTGGCCGATGGCACTTCCAAGATGACCGTCTACATCAACGGCGTCGCCAGTGGCTCCAATAACGCCGCGGTCGGATCGCTGCAGAAAAACGCACAACCCCTCGATCTCGGAAGGTACTACTGGAATAGCGGCTACGCGCGCTACTTCAACGGTCTGATCGACGAAGTGCGAATCTACAACCGGGCCTTGAGCGCGAGCGAGATCCAATCCGACATGAACAAGGCGGTGGAAGCGTTTTAACCACCCACAGCAACCCTCTCTAAATTGTGGAGATGCTAACGCGAACTCAATCAAATCCCCCTGCCGCTGGCGCGGCGCTCTCCTTGACCAAGGAGAGTTGGGGGATTAACTAATTCTGGGAAAAACTCTCCGGAATTGAGAATTACTTGGCATCTTTTTCAAAGAAAATATTTCGAGGTGTGTCATGAGTTACAACATTAATTCTCTCTCATCCAGAAAATTTTGGCCGGCGCTTGCTTCAGTAATTACAATGACCGTTATTACTCCCGCGCTTGCGGCCCCATCAATCTCTCAAGTCTCGGGAACCTTTGGGCACAAAGCCACAGCCACAATATCCGGTGGCGGCTTCGGCAGTAAGGGAAATGTCGCCCCAATCGTATGGGACGATGCAAGTGGGACAAGCATGCTGGAGAAATGGGACGGCGCGTGGCCTGACTGCGGGAACTCCACGTATTTCACAAGATACACAACCCCGATTCGGGGCATTGGATTGCCTCATGCCAATGTTTCCAGATACATTGCCGGAGCACATGGGGAAAATGGCTACGACACAGGCTGTGGTGGGCGAGGAGGCCCCGATGTTCTGTTCTGGAAAAGCCGAAATATTTCCACTTTCCCTGCTTACAGCTATATTAGTTTTTACTATCGAGCCGATAATAATTGGGTTTTCGGGCTGGGTACTCCCGCCGACGAGAATTTCAAGACATTCCACTATGATAGAGGCGCGGCGCCTTACATAACGGATGATTCATGGTATACGAATTTATTTGGCCTTAGTAAAACAGGCGCAGGGCAGTGGGGGACATCGAACCCGCTAATGAACCCTGATATGAATGGACATAATACATGGTGGGAAGGTGGACTCTCTCCGATGGCTGGATCATGGATAAAGATTGAATACGAGATGAAGTACACTTCTCAAAACAATGGATATATCAAGCTTTACGAAAATGGCGTGAAAAAAATCGATTATGCCGGACCCACGGAATTCGCATGGGCTGGCACATCTCGCAGTGAGGCCATAGGTGGATATGCTCGGGGATATGGAAACCCCAATAACTGGAGATATTTTTCGGATGTTTATCTTGATCACACGCTGGCAAGAGTGGTCCTTGCAAACAACGCCAACCTAGCGAATGCAACAATTATCGAACCACAAATTCCATTTGCCTGGAGCGATGGATCCATTGGCATCACGGTAAATCTTGGGAAGTTTAGTGCGGGACAAGCAGCCTATCTGTTTGTGGTCGATTCATCTGGCGTACCGAATGCGACGGGACACGCAATCACTGTTGGCAGCTCGGGCAGTGCCCCCACCCCCTTGGGAGCGGCAACCAATCTTAGGATCATCAGCCCTAGCCAATGATTGCTTCTTGCTTCCCTACAAACGTAAGCAGTTAGTCAAGCGCGAGAATCCGGGCAGTGTGTCCACTGCCCGGATTCGATGTCACCGTCCGGACGTGGCAGACGACGCTTCCGGTCGCACAGATGGATTTTCGTTGTGCCTCGGGACGCGATGGAATTGGATTTCACCGTCACGCGGGCATGTCGGGCTCGACCGACTCGACCGGCTCGGCCACCAGGGCTGTCTTGCGCGTGCCCGGAATACGCCCCCGTTGCTCGCGGCCCAACTCCGTGTAGCCGCGATGCGGCCACCGCCTTAGTCCGATCAGCGTCTTGAGACGCTGCCGCTACCGTAGTAAGTTTTCGGCCTCCGCTCCGACCAAACCCGCAAACTCCTTCCATCGAGCCATCGCCCGCAACCCGTGCGCCGGAGCCCACATCCATGAACTCACGCAGGTTATTGCTGATCGGGGCGCTTGTCCTGCTGGTCGGCGCCTTCTTCGCCCTCGATCTGGGCCGCTACCTCAGCCTGGACTTCTTCAAATCCCAACAGGCCGCCATCGACGCCTACCGCGCGGCGCAACCGGCCTTGACCGCCGGGATCTTCTTCGCCCTCTACGTGGCGGTGACCGGCCTGTCGCTGCCGGGCGCGGCGATCATGACCCTGGTCGCCGGCGCCATCTTCGGGCTGTGGTGGGGCACGATCCTCGTCTCCTTCGCCTCGACCCTCGGCGCCACCCTCGCCTTCCTCGCCGCGCGCTTCGTGCTGCGCGACTGGGTGCAGGGCCGGTTCGGCGCGCGGCTGAAAGCCATCAACGCCGGGGTGGAAAAGGAAGGCGGCTTCTATCTGTTCACCCTGCGGCTGGTGCCGATCTTTCCCTTCTTCGTCATCAACCTGGTCATGGGCCTCACCCCCATCCGCGTCGGGACGTTCGCCTGGGTCAGCCAGATCGGCATGTTGGCCGGCACCCTGGTCTATGTGAACGCCGGCACCCAACTGGCGCGCATCGATTCGCTACGAGGCATTCTGTCGCCGGGCCTATTGGCTTCCTTCGTGCTGCTTGGCGTGTTTCCGCTGCTGGCCAAGAAAATCGTCGCGGCGGTTCAGGCGCGGCGGGTCTACGCCAAGTGGCCAAAGCCGGCCCGCTTCGACCGCAACCTGATCGTGATCGGCGCCGGCAGCGCCGGACTGGTCACCGCCTACATCGCCGCCGCGGTCAAGGCCAAGGTGACGTTGATCGAAAAACACAAGATGGGCGGCGATTGCCTGAACACCGGCTGCGTGCCCTCCAAGGCGCTGATCCGCTCGGCCAAGCTGCTGTCCCACATGCGCCGCTCCCGGGAATTCGGCATCCGCAAGGCCGAGGCCGAGTTCGACTTCGCCGAGGTGATGGAACGGGTGCAACGGGTGATCAAAGCGGTCGAACCGCACGATTCGGTGGAACGCTACACCGGTCTTGGCGTGGAGGTCATCGAAGGCGCGGCGACGATCACCTCGCCGTGGACGGTGGCCGTGGCCACGGCGGAAGGAACCCGGACCCTGAGCGCCCGCGCCATCGTCATCGCCGCCGGCGCCCGCCCGTTCGCGCCGCCGATTCCGGGGCTGGAACAGGTCGGCTATCTCACTTCGGACACTGTCTGGGCACTGCGCGAACTGCCTCGGCGGCTGGTGGTGCTGGGCGGCGGGCCGATCGGTTCGGAACTGACCCAGACCTTCGCCCGTCTTGGCGCCCAGGTCACCCAGGTGGAAATGGCCCCGCGCATCCTGATCCGGGAAGACCCGGACGTCTCGGAACTGGTGAGCCGGCGCTTCCGCGAGGAAGGCATCGAGGTGCTCGTCGATCACAAGGCCAAGCGGTTCGCAAGCGACAACGGCGAGAAGGTGCTGATCGCCGAGCACGACGGCCAGGACGTGCGTATCCCCTTCGACGCGGTGCTGGTCGCGGTCGGCCGGGTGGCCAACACCGCCGGCTACGGACTGGAGGATCTCGGCATCCCCACCACGCCCGCCCGCACGGTGGAGACCAACGAATATCTGCAAACGCTCTACCCCACTATCTACGCCGCCGGCGACGTGGCCGGACCGTTCCAGTTCACCCACACCGCCGCCCATCAAGCCTGGTACGCGGCGGTCAACGCTCTGTTCGACCCGCTGAAAAAGTTCAAGGCCGATTACTCGGTCATCCCCTGGTCCACCTTCGTCGATCCCGAGGTCGCCCGGGTCGGCCTGAACGAGCAGGAAGCCAAGGCTCAGGGCATTCCCCACGAGGTCACGGTGTACGGCCTCGACGACCTGGATCGCGCCATCGCCGACGGCGAGGCTCACGGTTTCGTCAAGGTGCTGACCGCGCCGGGCAAGGATCGGATTCTGGGCGCCACCATCGTCGGCGAACATGCCGGCGATCTGCTGGCCGAGTACGTACTGGCGATGCGCCACGGCATCGGCCTGAACAAGATGCTTGGCACCATCCACATCTACCCAACCTTGGCGGAAGCCAACAAATACGCCGCCGGGGTGTGGAAGAAGGCCCACGCGCCGGAAAAACTGTTGGCTTGGGTGGAGCGTTTCCACGCCTGGCGGCGCGGTCCATCCTGACCCGAAGCGGAACCGACTGGCTCAAAACGCCAAAACCGCGGTCTGAAATCTGTCCGACGCAGTTGTCCGAAAACACCGCCCGCGTGTTCATGATGCGCGAATTGCTCGGTTTCGATGCGCCTGAAATCCGCCGGGAACTGGGATTCCGAGCGGTGCGCCGGCCGCCGCCCAAGCGGGCGGAGCGTGGGATTCCCGCTTTGGCGTTGTCTATATTATTGCCATCGACAAGCCGAATGACTGCCGCCACGGCGCACGTTTTGCGCAGCCTGCGAAGGAGGAACCGCTCATGGCGCTAAAACTCACTTATTACTACCGCATGCCGACTAGCGTCACCAGCCACGCCGCCGTGATCGGTCATTTGCGGGAGGTGCTGAACGTATTCGCCAGCAAGGCCGATTGCAGCAAATTCTACATCGGCATCACCAACGATCTGAAGCGGCGCCAACGGGAACATGAGCGCGAGCGGCCCGAGTACACCCTGATGTGCGCCATTCACAAGGAAGAGATTAATATCGTTTCGGACAGCTTTCACAATCTGGAAGCCGCCGCCGTGGCCCAATTCCGGGGTGGCGTCATCAACAAGGCCACCAACCGGGTTCTGCGCTGCGGCAACGACGCGAGTGGATCGCCGGCCAAGAATTGGCTCTATCTGCTGGTCGATAAACGCGACGTCAGCGGCATCCCGGTAAACAGCCGGGATGCCGCCATGTGGGGCGACGAAATCTAGCCCATGTCCGGCTCGGCCGCCGGGGGCGGGAGCGGCAACGCCCAACGCTCCCGCAGTTCGGGCAAGCCGGCTTCATGCGCCAGCACCACCACTTCGTCCTTGAGCTTCAACACGAAATCCGTCCGGGGCAGGATCATTTTATCCTGGCGGTACACACAGATGACCGCGCAGCGTTTCGGCAACGACAATTCCTCGACAGAACCCACGTCCTCCTCGCGGACGATGAAGGAAAACAGTCGCGCCCCGCACTTGAAAAACTCGGCGAAATCCTCGGGCAGCGCGCCGAATGCCAAGTCGGCCAGCGCGCGCGCGGCCTGCCGGTGCGGGATGATCAGATCGGTCAAACCCAGTTCGAGACAGACCTGCTGGAATTCGGCATCGTCGATCTTGGTGAAAATCCGGTGAAACCCGAGCGAGCGCCCGACCAAACTGGCCAGGATATTGGACTGATCATTGTCGGTCACGCAGCACAACACGTCGGTGTGCTGGGGTCCGATCTCCCTGAGCACCGCCGGCTTCGAGCCGTCGCCGTGAATGAAACCGCAATCGAGCGTGTCGGCCAGCGCCTCGATACGCTCCTTGTCCCGTTCGACGATCACCACTTCCGCCCGGCGGCGGATCAGAATTTCCGCCGCGCCAACCGTGGTCAGTCCCGCTCCTACAAACGCGATTCTCATGCGTCCTCCGCCGTTCTGCCCCACCAGGTTCGCGGGTAAACCAGGACGAGGAGCGCCATCACCTCGACCCGCCCCATCAGCATATCCACGCACAGTACGATTTTCAGCACCGGATGCAGGTCGGGACTCGCAACCCCGGCGCTCAAGCCGCAGGTCGACAATGCGGACACGACTTCGAACAGGGCGGCCAGCGGATCGACGCCATACAGCAGAAACGGCAACCAGGACAGCAGCGCCGCCAACGCATAGGCGATCACGATGCCGATCGCCGCCTCCAGTTCCACGCCGCTGAGCCGGCGACCCGCGACATACGGCTCGATGACGGCGTGGCGCGGCGCGGCGGTGCGGGCGAACAGCAGTTGCAGCAACCGAATCAGGATCAGCCAGCGTAGCACCTTAACGCCGCCGGCGGTCGAGCCCATGTCGCCGCCGATGCCCATGCTGACGATCAACACCAACCGAGCCGCCACCGGCAATTCGGTCATCGTGGTGTTGGCGAAGCCAGTGGTGGTCTGGGCCGAAATCGCCAGAAAGGCGGCGTCCGCCAACCGAACCGGTCCGGCAAAGGCGAAACAGGCGGCCAGGGCCGCGAAGGTAATCAGACAGCCGAGCCACAGGGCTCGCACCTCCGGATCGGTCCACAGCAGGCGCGGCCCGGCGCTCCAAGCACGATACTGCAGCGAAAAAGAGGTCGCGCCGAACAGCATGACGAGAGTCAACACCGCAAGGCTGGGCCAGGAGCCCAGACCATCCAGACGGTCGTAACCGGCAAAGCCACCGGTGGATACCGCCGCCAGGGTGTGAATCAAGGCATCGAACGGCGTTGCCCCGGTCAGCCAGAGCAAGATCACGCCGGCGACGGTCAGCGCGACGTACACCGCCAGCACCTGCCGAGCGCGCCAGCGGGTGCCGGTCACCAGTTCCGAAGCCTCGGTTTCGGCGCCCGCCAGCCGCCGGGTGGCCGCGCCCGGCGCCAGAATGAAGGCGAGCGCCAATACCGTGATGACCAGCCCCCCATACCACTGCAACCAGGCCCGGGCGAACAGAAAGACGGGGCCATGCCCTTCGACGGTCGCCAGGGTCGACAAGCCGGTGGTGGTCACGCCGGAGGTCGACTCGAACAGAGCGTCCAGCGGGGCCACCCCTTCCGCCATCAGAGGCCAGGCCATCGAAGCCGCCGCGACCAGAAAAGCCAGTGCCGTCACCGCCAGCGCTTCGTTGATCTGAATTTTCTGGGGCGCGGCGATGCGCGCCAGCCCGCCTCCGCCAGCCAGTAGCAGCAGCGCGACCAAGGCAAAGCGGCTCGCACTCTCGTAAGCATCGCACTGAAGCGCGACCAGAACCGGCACGGCCGCCATTGGCGCCATCGATAGCAACAGCACGCCGAGATACTTCAGCACAACCCGGCGTCGGACGGCGAATACCAGCAGCCGAATGCTCTGTTCGGTCATTCTTCTATTCTTCTTCCGGAATTACTTGGGTTACTCGGGCGCGGTCGATCCTGTCATGGAAACGGTGCCCATGCCAAATCCAGGGCAATCCTTCGATGCCTGAAGATCCAACGATTGATGGCAATTCGGTCGGAGTCGGTTGTGGCCGACGGCACTGGGCTCAAACCACGGTAAGCCGCCTCTCCGGACAGGGCGGGAAGGGAAAGCCGCGCGCAACCGACTGAACGATGGTCAGCCGGTCGTCATGGACGGGCCATCGCGCCCTATGCCCATATCGCCGGTGGCCACCCCGGCCACCGTTCCCTGGTCGTCGTAGAGCACTTCGGCTGCCGCAAAACCGGGATAGATCTCCACGCCCAGCGCCTCCGCCGGCTGGGCCAACCTCTTGAACGCTTGAGGTCACTTTCAAAGCCCTGGATAGAAGACATGCGAGACAAAAGCCACCCATCGCGCTGCGCGCTGGAGCAACTGGACGTTATCGTGATCGTGGATCGCGGCCGGCGTTCGATTATCGAGGGACCAATGTGGCATTCTATTCCTAAGCCCTTGGTCCATGTTTCAGGATCCACTTTACCCGCCCGTTGCGCCAACCAACCGTTGATCCCGCAAGGAACCCCCGCATGAAAACAACGCTACGCTTCCTGTTCCTCGCCCTCGTGCTCGCTGGATTCGGCGTCCATGCGGCGGATCCCGAAGCGGTGAATCAAGCCCGGAAGTCGGCCGATTCCTGGCTGGCGCTGGTGGACGCGGCCCAGTACGGGCAGAGTTGGGACGAGGCCGCGACGCTGTTCAAGAGCGCCGTGACCAAGCAGGAATGGACGAAGGCGGTTCAGTCGGCGCGCGCGCCGCTGGGCGCCCTGAAGTCGCGGATCTTCAAGACCGCCACTTTTACCCGCGGTTTGCCCGGCGCGCCGGATGGCGAATACGTCGTCATCCAGTTCGATACCCGGTTCGAGAACAAGGCGGCGGCGGTCGAAACCGTCACGCCGATGCGGCAAAAAGACGGGGCATGGAAAGTGTCCGGCTATTACATCCGATAGGTCCAACTCCATGACCCATCATCTTCTCTTCCTATGCACCGGCAACTACTACCGGAGCCGATTTTGCGAAGAATACTTCAATCATCGGGCCCGATGCCTAGGGCTGCCTTGGCGAGCGGATTCCCGAGGGTTGGCGCCCGATGTCGATGTCTTTCGCAATCCCGGACCCATTTCGCCGGCAACCCTTCGGAGGTTAAGCGAGTTGGGTGTCAAGCTCGGCGCATCGCCACGTTATCCCCTATCCGTGCAGACCGCCGATTTTGCTCGGGCGGATCGCGTCGTGGCCCTGAGTCGCCACGAGCATCAGCCCATGGTGGAACGATGCTTCCCAACTTATCGAGCGCTGGTCGAATATTGGGAAGTCGGCGATCTGCCGCTGGAAACGCCGACCCACGCCCTCGAAAAAATGACCCGACTGGTCGAACGACTGGTCGATGCGTTGCAACCGGAAGCCGAACGGCTCGCGGCTTTCGCACCCGCTCCAGCCAGCTAATCCGGCTCCTCGGCCCGCGGGCAAAACCCGCCATGGTCGGCGGGTTCGCCGCAGAGGCGCGACTCTCTCAATCCATCGGTTCGCCGCGTTCCTCTTCGGGGATGATGGCGGTTTCGGCGCATGCCGCACGAATCCAGGCTTGCACATGGATGTCCTGGCGGACGGTATCGACATAGCGCGCGGCCAGTTCCGGCAGGGCGACGCCATAGGTATGAAAGCGCAGGGCCATCGGCGCGAACATGGCATCGGCGCAGGTGAAACGCCCGAACAGCCAAGGCCCCTCCTCATCCTCGCCGATTGCCTGACGGCAGGTCGTCCAGAGGGCCACCACCCGCTCGATTTCCGCCCGAGCCGTCGGCGAGGGCGCGACGCCCGCACGTCGGGTGCGGCAATTGAAAGGCAATTCCTCACGCAGCGCGGCGAAACCCGCGTGCATCTCGCTGGCCGCCGAACGGGCCAGCGCCCGCTCATGCACATCGACCGGCCAGACCGCCGGATACCGTTCGGCCAGATATTCGCCGATCGCCAGCGACTCCCAAATCACCCGATCGCCGTCCAACAGGACCGGAACCCGGCCGGAAGGGGAATAGCGGGCAATCTGAGTCGCGGTGTCCGGCGCATGCAGCGGGACGGAAATCTCCTGAAACGCTACCCCGAGATGTCTCAGCAACAACCAGGGGCGCAACGACCAGGACGAGTAGGTTTTATTACCAATCACCAGGGTCAAGGCGGATATCATGGAGAAACTCCTTGTGGGTGAATCATCGAAGTGAGCGGACCTTCACGAGCGCCAGAACGGTTTGCCGCCTTCCCGGAGCGCGTCGGCGCGGCTGAGCCCGATATCCTTCAGCATCCGGTCATCAAGGGCGAGCAGTTCGCGGCGCTGACGATAAACCGCATGGCGATCGCGTAGCCACGCGAGCATGCCGACAAGCAGGATGCCAACGCTAGGACGACGATTGGCGGGACGTTCCAGGCACAGAGTCGCATTATGGATCATGTTCGGATCCTCCAGAGTCTCAAGGGGTCGCGAGCTATCATGAAGAACGCCTATTGATTCATCAAACGAATAAGTTTTATATGACACATCATTTTTCGTGATGAATCAGGAGTGCTTTCATGTCCGCCCAACTCGACCCGGATCTCCTGCGCACCTTTGTCGCCATCGTCGATGCGGGTGGCTTCAGCGCCGCCGCGCGGCAGGTGCATCGCACCCAATCCGCCGTATCGATGCAGATGCGGCGACTGGAAACCCTGCTGGATCGAGCATTGTTCCAGCGCGAGGGCCGCGGCGTACAACTCACGCCGGATGGCGAAGCGTTGCTTGGCTATGCGCGCCGTTTGTTGAAGCTGCACGACGAAGCCCTGGCGGCGCTGGCCCGTCCGGATCTGTCCGGCCTGGTGCGTCTGGGCACGCCGGACGACTACGTGGGACGGTTTCTGCCCGACATCCTGGTACGCTTCGCCCGCGCCTTTCCGCGCGTTCAGGTGGAAGTGCATTGCGAGCCCAGCGTCAACCTGCGGCGCTTGCTGGCCGAAGAGCGGCTCGACCTGGCACTGATCACCTGTACGCCGGGCGCGGAAACCGGCGAGGTGCTGCGCCGGGAACCGACCGTGTGGGCGACCGCCGAGCGCCACCTTGCCCACGAAGACGAGCCCTTGCCGCTAGCGCTGTTCCAGGCCGGTTGTCCGTTTCGCGACTGGGCGCTGGCCGGTCTGAGCGGAGTGGGCCGCCCGTATCGCATCGCCTATACCAGCGCCAGCATCAGTGGCCTTCTGGCGGCGGTGACCGTCGGGCTGGCGGTAACGGTGCTGGGTCGCAGCGTGTTGCCGGCTGGCGTCCGCCCGTTGAACGCCACGGAGGGGTTCCCTCCCTTGCCGCCGGCGAGCATCACCCTGCATCGCGGCGGCGCGGTCTCGGCGGTGGCGGAATGCCTGGCCGGCTACATGCGCGATGGATTCACGAACGAGGCGCTTCTCTCGCCGCTGGCCACGGTCAGCCCGGCGGTTCTGTGTTAGCAGGATGGCGTAGTTCCCATTCCCCTGAATAGGGATCGGACTCCAAGCGGATCGACGTAAAGTCGTCCTCGGGGTCTATGGCCGGTTGGGGTGCTCGATGCGCCGGACGTTTGCGATCTCGCCAATGCCGTTGGTTATTTTGCGTAAAACGTAAAACGTAATAACTGCACAGCCTACGCTAATGTTCATTTAGCGAAGGTTAGAGGAACCGGGTAGACTAGAGAAGCGGGAAACTGTGGAGTGAAGGGTTTGGGTTTGTGAGCACAAGTAGTGGAGGGGTGTGGTGGGGGTTAAAAAGTTAGATGATGGTATAAATAGCCTGGACGGGCTCTCGGAACCGGCCCGCTCCATCGACACGCCGCCCGCTTTGCCGACCGCGGTACGGGAGTATGTGCATGCCGCCACCGCACCGCGCACTCGTCAGGCTTATCGGGACGATTTGGCCCGGTTCCTGGCCTGGGGCGGGCGGGTGCCGAGTTCGCCGGAGGCGGTGGCGGCGTATTTGGCGACACACGGAGAAAGTCATGCGCCGGCGACCCTGGGGCGCTGGGCGGTCAGCTTGGGGCGGGCACATACCAGCCAGGGCTTGGCCGATCCGTGTCGCGATGCGCTGGTGCGGGCGACCTTGCGCGGGATTCGCCGCCAGCGGGGGACGGCGCCCCGCCAAGTGACGCCATTGGAGCGGGAGGCGCTGTTGGCACTGTTGGCGCCGCTGGGCGCTTCACCGCGCGATGCGCGGGATCGAGCGCTGCTGTTGCTGGGTTTTTCGGCGGCGCTGCGCCGTTCGGAGCTGGTGGCGTTGACCACGGCCGATGTGGCGTTCGGGACACGGGGGTTGACAGTGACGATCCGCCGGTCCAAAACCGATCAGGAGGGGGTGGGGCGGGTAATCGGGATTCCCTGGGCGCGCGGGCCGGTGTGTCCGGTGCGGGCGCTACAGGCGTGGTTGGCGACAGCGGCGGGGTTGGCGGCGGCGGCGCCGGCTACACCGACGCCGCTGTTTCGGCCGATCGATCGCCACGGTCGCTTGGCGCCCCAGGCGCTGTCCGGCCATGCGGTGGCGGCGATCGTGAAGCAGCGGGCGGCGGCGGCGGGTTTGGACCCGGCCGAGTATTCGGGTCATTCGTTGCGAGCCGGCTTTTGTACCGCCGCCGCTCGCCATGGGGCGCCGACCTGGCGGATCCAGCGGATCTCGGGCCACCGAACCCATGCTAGCCTGGAGCGCTATATCCGCGCCGGCCAATTGTTCGATGATCATCCCTTGGAGGGGTTGTTTTAACCGACCGGCGGTTCGGATCTCGACCAACGAAAGCGGGGTTGAAATCCGGGTTGGGTGTGACCGTGAATCCATACCCTGCCCAGATCGTTCGTGTCCTTGCAGGCCCACCCCAGTCCGTGCCTTGATCGAATCTCCGGATCGCCGATATCGACGCTCAACCGAGAGAAGAGCGAAAGGGAATGTCCAGCGCCGCCAGCACCCGTTCCGCCGCCAGCACTCCACGATAATTCGCTTCCTCGAAGATCGAGCAGCCGCTCAGATCGGAGTGGGCGAACAGCACCCGGTCCTGCGCATTCAGCACGCGCTGGCGGGCCGCGCCCCAGACGAAGCCGGGCCGGGGCCGAACCATGGCATGGCCCCAGCGCATCAGATCCAGTCGGATGACCTGTTCCCGGATATCGGGATGCGGTCCCGCCAGATCGTGCAGAATCCACTCCGCCCACGCGGCCCATGGCGTTTCCAGCAGACGTTGCCGCTCGCGATCCGGGGGACCGTCGCACAGCGCGTGATACCAGGTGAACACGGTTCGGTCCCGATGCGCCGCCAGATGCTGGTGAGTGGCGACCACGTAGCCCAGCGCGGCGCTGTCGTACAGCACGTTATCCCAACTCGGCGGCGTGCCTCGACGCTCCTCCGGGAAGCCGCGCAGGCTCAGATTGGCCACCAGCCAGGGCGCGTACTGAAAATCACCGATGGCGGTTTTCAACTCGGTCGGGAGTTCCCGGAACACCCAGGGCGCCAGAAACACCGGCGCGGCCCAGATGACCGCCCGCGCCAGCCGCCGCGTCGAGCGATTTTCGCGCGGCCGATACGCATCCACCAAAACCGCCCGATCCAATTCCGACAGCCGATAAGCCAAGGACTCGGTGACGATGTGTGGCTCCAACCGTTCCCGCAGTTTTTTCACCAGCCAGCCGTTGCCTTCCGGCCAGGTCAGCACGTCGTCTTCGTCAGCGTCGCGGGCGCGGGCGTCGCGGCTGGCGAAGTAATGAATCCCCATCCAGGCCGAGGTCTGGTCGTAACGGCAGCCGTAGTCGTCGCGGCAGGCGTAATTGACGTACCAATGCAGCGGCTCGGCATCCAGCCGGTGTTGCAACAGAAAATCGCGCATGGAAATGCGATCCAGCGCCAGCAGATCGGGGTCGCGGGCGCTGAAGTCGATGGGAATGGCGAAGGCTTTGCGGCCGTCCGCCCCGCGCCGACGCTGGAAATCGTCCATCAGGTCGTGGAAGCGTTGATACTGATCGAAATCCCGCTGCCGAACGCCGGTCCGCGGCCACAACCCATCGTGCCAGACGCCGTGGGCGTACAACCGTTCCCGGGGCGCGAAGCTGATGAATCGCTCGTCGTAGACGGGTTCCGCCGCGCATGGATCACCCCGCAATACGCCGAAATCCGCCAGCAACTCGCGCACCGCGCGCGATTCCCGGGTGGGAAACGGTAAATAGTGCGCGCCCCAGGGATAGGCGGTAATGGCGTTTTGACCGCCGCGGGCGTTGCCGCCGACTTCCGATTCCAGTTCCAGGATCGTGAAATCGGTGAATCCGGCTTGTCGCAGCTTCCAGCCGGCCGACAAGCCGGCGATGCCGCCGCCGACGATCAACACCGGCGTCTTCAGCGTCTCGCCCGGTTCCGGGAACCGCCCGGCACGCAAACGATGGCCCAAGCTGTTGGACGCGCCGATAATTTCCCCATCCGGCAACGGCGGCGTCTTGGGCGAATCCAGCTTCCGCCAAGCATAGGCGCCGCCAACCGTGCCAGCGGCGGTCAGCGAGAGTAGAAACCGGCGGCGATTCACGGGGCGTGGCGGGTTCTTCGGATCGTGCGTCACTCAATAGAGCCCGGCATGGAGATCGTCCATCGCCAGCAGCATGTCCACGAAGGAAATGGGAAAATCAGCGGGGCTTGAATGCCTGGGCTTGACGACAATGTTCATACCAGGTTCTCTCTTTCAATTTCAATCAGTTCGATAGCCGCCACGCAGCATATCGTCCAGCCCGCCCCGATTCTCGATCCGGCGGTAGCCCATCTGCCGCAGGGTCTGTTCGGCGATGCCGGAACGGCGACCGCTGCGGCAGTAAAGCACGATGCGGACGTCCCGCTCCGGCGCAAAAACGGTGATGCGACCGGCGATTTCATCAAAGGGGATGTTGACCGCCTCGCGGACATGCGCCTGTCGGTACTCTCCCACCGTGCGCACATCGATCACCAGCGGCTGTCCGGGAACCGCCGGGCCGCCGTGATCGGCCAGCGCCGGAGTGGAAAACAGCAACACCGCCCAGAACCAAGCCTGTTTGTGCATGCTCGCCTCTCCAGTGTGAATTGATGACCTGGGTCGCGGAAAGTAATAGCGAGTTTCGCCACCGCCGACCATGGTTGTCGTCCCCTTGTCCTTTGCGGAGGCGGGGGATGGGGCTGAACGGTTCGCTGTCACCACCTTGCCATCGAACAAGCAAAGCGACTCGGTCATCGGGTCAGGCGACCGACGAAGGCCCGCTTCGCGACACGCGATCATACATCCTGCAAACCCGCAACAGGTTGAGGCTCAGCCAGCCGCCGGTCACGCCCAAGGCCAGCGCGGCGGGGTAGGTAAACAGCCGGGGCTGGATGGCGGCGGCCAGCAGCAACAACAGCGCCGCCAGATAGCTCCACCATTGCCGCCGGACACAGACATCCGGCAGCAATTGTTTCATGTTGGGCACTTTCACGCGCTGGAACAGTTGCGCCTGCAAGTGAAACCAGGCCAGAAACGGCACGATTTTGTACAACATGCCGTTAATCACGGCAACCGCGAAGCCGAAGATCGACAGAATTCCCAACAGCAACTCGACTTGCGGCGCCTGCGCCAGCGCCGGAATCCATGGCGTCAGCAGCCACAGCGCCGCGCCCACCAGCAGGCTGACCATGCTGGCGCGCCAGAAATTCAGCGTGGGATCGCCAATCTTGCGCCGACGCCGGCTCAACAACCACAGCGTCGCGCCGGCAAACAACGCGGCCCCCACAGCCAGCGCCGTGCCCATCCAGTTGGCCGCCACCCGCCAGCCGATCGGCGCAAACGTCGACCACGCCGCCAGCAGCGCGGCCAGCAAGGGCGCGAATCCCCGACTCAGCCAAACAGGGTAGGGTGGGGTGATCTGGAACATCGGCACGACCTGATAGGCGACTCCCGTCACCAGCAACACGGTCCAGCCCACCAGACCCCAGGCGGCGTGCAGTTGCGTCAGCTCAAACACCGGCAGTCGCCATCCCCAGGCGAAGAAACCGCTCAGCAGCAGGCCGAGCACGACCGTAACCAGCAGGGCGCCCAGGGCGCAGCGCAGCGCAACGACCGTGCTTCCGACCACCGGCGCGCGCCACAGGGCAAGATGGATCGCCAGCAGGGCGACGCCGAAACCCAGGCCGAGCAAACCGGCGCCGCCCTGGAACCAGAGGGGTCCGCCGCCGAGAAACGCGGCGGCCAGCGCCAGCGCGCCCAGGGTCAGCGGGATGTGAATCAGCGCCGCCGTCAGGCGCGGGCGGGGCACGACCACGCCGACCACGACCGGCAGCATTTGCAGCAGCGCGCCCAGCATGACCTGCGCCATGAAACCCAGGGTCAATAGATGGGTCAGGGCGAGGGTGGCGGGTAGCCAACGACTGGCGAACACGTCCGGACCTTGCCACAGTAACAGCCCGGCGGCCAGCAGCAGAAACGGCGGCGCGGTCAGGAAAAACCGCAGCGGCACGCCGAAGGGCGGCGCCTGTTCCAGCGTGAGTCCGGCCGGAATCATGGCGGCGCAATCAGAATCTCGAAATGGCCGTCGGCGCGGGTCTCGACCGTGTAGGCATAACGATAGCGGCGCAGGATGTCGTAGAGCGGATAGGGTTGGCGGTGAATCAGAAAGCGCACCCGCTGCCCCGGCCGCATTTCGTCCAATGCCGCCAGCACCCACTCCATCGGCTCCGGCGGCTCCAGGCCCCGCCCGTCCACCAGGATTTCGGGCGCGCTCATGTCGGTTGATCCGCCGGCAGGTCGCGCATATCCTGGATCACTGAATCGGCGATAGCGCCCAGCACCCGGTCGCACATCGGATACAGCATCTGCTCCTCCTTGATGTTGTGCTGCTGCATCAGGATCAATAGGGTCTCCGCCTGCCCCAGAAACTCGTCCAGGTCGCCGCCGGCCAGCGTCTGCTCCATCTCGCTCCATGTCTGTCGCATCTGCTGGTGCTCCAGTCGCATCACCCGCGTTGGCCCCAGGGTGTTACCGGTAGCCTGCTCGAAGGCGGGAAACAACACCGTTTCCTCCTGCCGAAAGTGATGCTCCATCGCCGCGCGGAACTGCTGGAAGCGCTGATGGCAGCCGGCCGGATCGCCGGTTTGGGCTTTTTCCTCGGCGGCGGCGAAACATGCGTCGCAACGATGGTGGTCGTCGACGAGAAACTGGGTGAGGGTGGTCATGGCTCCAAGTCCTTGCATTGCATGAAAACGGTTCATTATGGAAAGGCCGGTCAAGGAATTATTTGACCCCGGTCAAGGAATGCCGGCCGGGATTTTTGGAACATAAACTCGATTCCCGCGTTCCCGCCCGGTGCGGATTCCGGCGGGACGGCTCGCATCGTCGCCGACAAACGAGGTTCTCATGAGCGCGTTCTTCACCAAGTCCATGGCGCGGAATGTTTTCTATGGCGGCACGCTCTTTTCGGTGCTGCTGTTTCTCGCCCTCACTTTTCACACCACCTGGCGCATCCCGCAGCGCATTCCCACCGAGACGCCGTCGCCGGAAGTCGCCCGCGGCAAGGCGCTGTGGGAAACCCGCAACTGCATCGGTTGCCACACGCTGCTGGGCGAGGGCGCCTACTTCGCGCCGGAACTGGGCAACGTCTACAAACGGCGCGGTCCAGCCTTCATCAAGGTCTGGATTCAGGCGCAACCGACCCAGGTGCCGGGTCGCCGGCAGATGCCGCAGTTCCATTTCACCGAGCAGCAACTGGATGACCTGGTGGCGTTCCTGAAATGGACCTCGGAGATCAACACCGAAAACTGGCCGCCCAACATCGAGGGCTGATCCGCCGTTCCCGATATCCAGAGCGAGGGCAAGCATCATGCAGTTGCAATACAAATCCCAGGCGGTGGCCAAGCCCTATTTCGTCGCCGCCATCGCCCTGTTCGTGGGGCAAATCCTGTTCGGCCTGATCCTGGGCCTGCAATACGTGATCGGCGATTTCCTGTTTCCGGCGATCCCGTTCAACGTCGCCCGCATGGTTCACACCAACCTGTTGATCGTCTGGCTGCTGTTCGGTTTCATGGGCGCGGCCTATTATCTGGTGCCGGAGGAGACCGAAACCGAATTGCACAGCCCGCTGCTGGCGCATGTGCTGTTCTGGATCTTCCTGATCGCCGGCGCGTTGACCGTGGTGGGCTATCTGGCGGTGCCCTACGCCACCCTGGCGGAGCTGACCGGCAACGAACTGCTGGAAACCATGGGCCGCGAGTTCCTGGAGCAGCCGCTGCCGACCAAGCTGGGCATCGTGGTGGTGGCGCTGGCCTTTTTGTACAACATCGGCATGACCATCCTCAAGGGCCGCAAGACCGCGATCAGCATGATCCTGTTGATGGGCCTGGTCGGACTGGCGGTGCTGTTTCTGTTCGCTTTCTACAACCCGTCGAACCTGGTCAAGGACAAGTATTACTGGTGGTGGGTGGTGCATCTGTGGGTCGAGGGCGTGTGGGAGCTGATCCTGGGCGCCATTCTCGGTTTCGTGCTGCTCAAGATCACCGGGGTGGACCGCGAGGTGATCGAAAAGTGGCTGTACGTCATCATCACCTTTACCCTGGTCACCGGCATTATCGGCACCGGCCATCACTATTACTGGATCGGCACTCCCGGCTACTGGCAGTGGTGGGGTTCGATCTTTTCGGCCCTGGAGCCGATTCCCTTCTTCGCCATGACCGTATTCTGCTTCAACATGGTCAACCGCCGCCGCCGCCAGCATCCGAACAAGGCGGCCACGCTATGGGCGCTGGGCACCGGCGTGATGGCCTTCCTCGGCGCCGGCGTGTGGGGCTTCCTGCACACCCTGGCCCCGGTCAATTACTATACTCATGGCAGCCAGATTACCGCCGCCCACGGGCACATGGCCTTTTATGGCGCCTACGTCATGGTGGTGCTGACCATTATCTCCTATGCCATGCCGATGTTGCGGGGGCGCGAGGTCAACCCGGAACGCGCGCAGGTGCTGGAAATGTGGTCGTTCTGGCTGATGACGGTTTCCATGGTGTTCATCACCCTGTTCCTGACCGCCGCCGGCATCCTGCAAGTGTGGTTGCAGCGGATCATCCCCAACCCACAGCCCTTCATGCAGGTGCAAGATCAACTGGCGATGTTCTATTGGATGCGCTGGCTGGCCGGCGTCGTGTTCCTCATCGGCCTGGTGGTGTACGTTTACAGCTTCTTCGCCAAGGACAAACCGCAAACCGTCGAGGCGGACGCGGCGCAACCCGCCGCGACTTGAGGCTTGACCCGCGATTCCAACCCTCCCCCTCGGGGGAGGCAGCGTTCATGAAGCCGCATCCCGAACCGCGATCCCTGGAAATTCCCTACTACGAACCCTCCGGCACCGAGTGCGCCGTGTTCGAAGCGGCCTGGCGCAATCGCCTGCCGCTGTTGATCAAGGGGCCGACCGGCTGCGGCAAAACCCGCTTCGTCGCCCACATGGCGGCGCGGCTGGGCTTGCCGCTGCACACCGTCGCCTGCCACGACGACCTGTCGGCCGCCGATCTGGTGGGGCGGCACCTGTTGCACGGCGGCGCGACCGTCTGGTGCGACGGGCCGCTGACCCGGGCGGTGCGCCAGGGCGGCATCTGCTACCTCGACGAAGTGGTGGAGGCCCGCAAGGACACCACGGTGGTGCTGCATCCGCTGGCCGATGATCGGCGGGTGCTGCCGATCGAACGCACCGGCGAAGTCTTGACGGCGCCGCCGGCGTTCATGCTGGTGGTGTCCTACAACCCCGGTTACCAAAATCTGCTCAAAAGCCTGAAACCGTCCACCCGCCAGCGCTTCATCGCCCTGCGCTTCGATTTTCCCAACCCGGAGCGAGAGCGGGCCATCGTCATGGGCGAAACCGGTTGCGACACCGCCACCGCCGGGCAACTGGTCGAACTGGGCCGCGCCTTTCGCGCCCTGGGGGAACACGATCTGGACGAGGCGCCCAGCACCCGCTTGCTGGTCTACGCCGCGCAATTGATTCACGGCGGCATGGATCGCGTCACCGCCTGCCGGGTCGCGCTGGTGGAAGCGCTGACCGACGACCCGCGGACCGCCGCCGCGCTGCTGGAGGTGGTGAATGCCAGCTTTGCCTGAACCGCCGCCCGTTGACGATGGGCCGCCCGGCCAGGGACTGGCCATCGCCGCCGAATCGCTGTATCTGATCAACCTGCTGCTGTTGCCCGGTCCGGGGTTTCTGCTGCTGTTGTGGCTGTTTCTCCGTTATCGCCAAAACGCGCCGCCGCTGGCGCGGATACATTTACGGCACACGGTGTCGGCCAGCCTGTGGGCGGGCGCGCTGCTGGTGTTCGCCAACCTGCTGATCGTCGCCTTGGGCGGCTACGATTCCGGTTGGACCTGGGTCGTCGTCATTCTCTATTTCACCACGGCGCACACCACACTGGTCGTCCTCGGCATTCTCGGCCTGGCGCGAGCGCTGGCCGGACAGCCCTGTCGGTACCCTCTGGTTGGAAATCTGCTGTCATGACTCCCTTTCAACGCAAGCGCGTCTTCTACCAGGGCGGTTTCTTCATCCTGTTTCTATTCGCCCCGGTCCTCGATCTGCTGCGCTTCGACCTGACCCAGGGCCATTTGATCGTGCTCGGTCAACCGTGGACGCTGGGCCTGGACGATTATCTGGCCGGCCGGATCGACGCCAATCGGATGGCTTTCAACATCCTGCTGCGGGCGATCGCGCCAGTGTTGCTGCTGGCGGTGACCTTTCTCGGCATCGCCTGGCGCTGGGGTCGATTGTATTGCGGCTGGCTGTGCCCACATTTCTCGGTGGTGGAAACCATCAACCAATGGGTGCGCAAGGCCAGCGGCAAGCAAAGCGTCTGGGACCGAAAGCCGGGGCCGCCCTGGCATCCCGACGGCACGCCGGCTCCCACCGATGCCCGTTACTGGCTACTGGCGATTCCCTTCGCGCTGGCCTTCGCCTTTCTGTGGGCGGTGGCGCTGCTCACTTACCTGTTACCCCCCGTGGAGGTTTACGGCAACCTGTTTAATTTGACCCTGACCCGCAATCAGACGCTGTTCATTAGCGTCGCCACCGTGGCGCTGTTCATCGAATTCACCCTGGCCCGGCATTTGTTCTGTCGCTACGCCTGCGCCGTGGGGATGTTTCAAAGTCTGGCCTGGATGGCCAACCGCAAGGCGATGGTGGTCGGCTATCGGCGCGAGCGTGCGCGCGACTGCGCCGGTTGCCAGTCGTTCTGCGACCACGTTTGCCCGATGCGCCTCAAACCCCGCAACATCAAGCGCCTGATGTTTGCCTGCACCCAATGCGGCCAGTGCATCGACGCCTGCGACACCGTGCAACGCGACAACCCCGAAGGCGGTTTGTTGAACTGGATCGCGGGCCAGCAGGCGCTGCAAGCGGATGGCTCGCAGGGTCTGCTGACGGGCGAACCGACTGCCCAACAACCCACGACCGCGGCCACGCCATTCAATCTCAAACTTGCTACTTCCCCTCCCTCTGGAAAAGGGTTGGGGTGAGCAACAACGTCGTTCGCCATGGAAGAACACGTCGGCGCGCTCTGGCATCGTTTCATCACTCGCGCGGCGCAACGCCATGACCCGGACGCAGCGGTCACTCTCGCCGAGATCGAGAAAACCGCCGGTCTGCTGTTCCGCGCCTTCGGCGGCGACCCCGGCTTGCGGGTCGCGTCGGCGGCGGCGATTCGGCATGGCGCGCGACGCGGTTGGCTGGCGCGGGTCGCCGGAGTGGGAGAGCGGACGGATCTGGCCCGCCGCGATCCGGAAACCCTGCAACTGCCGGCGGAACTGGCGCTGCTGCCAAGCCGGGAGCTCAACCAAGACTTATATCTGTGGTTGATCGCGCTGGCCGCCGCTCACGACGCCATCGGCCCGGATGCCGATTGGCTGACCGGCAACCAGCGGGCGACCGTGCGGGTGCTGGAGCGCTATCCCGGCCTGCGGACGCGCTACCGGCGACTGGTGGCCGCCGTGCTGGCGGCGCGGCGGGCGCCGGAACGGTTGCCGCCCGACGAAGCGGCTCGGGAAACCCAGTTACGGCGGGCGTTGCAACAGCCCGGTAGCGTGACGGAGCTGCCCGCCGCCCGTCGTCCGCCGTCGCCGGTACCGCTTTGGCTCTATCCCGCCCCAACCCGCGCCGCTGCCCGATCCCGGCGACGCGATGCCGACAAACCGTCGCCCGGTGGCGGTTTGCCGGCGGAACGCGACCGCCGCCGGCGTCACGCCGAATCCGTGGATTTGCCGGAACGCCAAAGTCCTTTTCTGCTGCCCTTCCGTGCGGAAAGTCTGCTGTCCTGGGCCGAGTTCGTGCGGATCAACCGGCCCGACGACGACGATTCCGAACCCAACGCGGCGGCGGCGCGGGACATGGATGTGCTCAGCGTCAGCCAGGACGGCGCCAACACCGCCTCCCGGGTGCGTTTCGACCTCGACCTACCCTCGGCCAGCGAGGACGATGTACCGCTGGGGCCGGGGATCAAGCTGCCGGAATGGGATTACCGCAAACGCGCGCTGCTGCCGGAGTATTGCTGCGTGCAAGAGATGCTGGCCCGCCGCGCCGAACCCTGCGAATTGCCTCCGGCCCTGCGTCGAAGCGCCCAGCGCCTGCGCCGCCAATTCGAAATCCTGCGACCCGCTCAGGGCTGGCACCGTGCCCAGCCCGACGGCGAGGAACTCGATTTGGATGCCTGCGTGCGCCACGCCGCCGATTGCGCCAGCGGTGGGCACGGTCGGGAGCGCGGCCTGTACCGGCAACTGGCGCGGCAGGAACGCGATCTCGCCTGCCTGCTGTTGGCCGATCTGTCGCTGTCCACCGACGCCTGGGTCAACAACCAGGGTCGGGTGATCGAAGTCATTCGCGACAGTCTGTTTCTATTCGCCGAAGCGCTGGCGATGACCGGCGACCGCTTCGCGCTGTACGGTTTTTCGTCGCGCAAACGCCAGCATGTGCGGGTGCAACGAATCAAGGCGTTCGGCGAGCGCTACAATGCCGCGGTGCGCGGGCGGATCAACGCGATCAAACCGGGTTATTACACCCGCATGGGCGCCGCCGTGCGCCATGCAACCCACTTGCTCGGCGGACAGACCGCCGCTCGCCGTCTGTTGCTGTTGCTGACCGACGGCAAACCGAACGATCTCGATCACTACGAGGGGCGATATGGAATCGAGGATACCCGCATGGCGCTGCTGGAAGCCCGCCGCGCCGGTTTGCGGCCCTTCTGCGTGACCATCGACCAGGAAGCCGATGAATACCTGCCGTACCTGTTTGGCCGGGACGGATTTGTGCTGATCCGCCACCCGGAAGAGTTGCCGCGCCGCCTGCTGCTGCTGTACACGCGGCTGACCCACTGAACCGGAGAACCCATGACCGATCCGCGACCGCTGGCCGAAACGGTGCGCGCCGCCTGCATCCAGGCGGCGCTGGAGGCTTACGAAGAAGGTGGGGTGCGCGGCCTGTGCGCCGAGGGCCGCTGGGAATACGCGATTTCCGCCATGCGCCAATTGGACTTGGCGGCGATACTGAACGCGCCGTCAACCCTCGACCCGAATAGTCCAATCCAAACCGGTCCGTGGGAGGATATCCGGCAGCTCCGGAATAAGGAGCAATAGGCGATTCATCGTCCGATGCCGGATCGTTGACGTTAGCCAAACCGCCCGTCAACTCTTGGTTTGATCAGTAGGGGGGCGTAGATAATGACGAATATCAAAAAGGCCACAATCCACAAAATTTGGGATATTAATACCCAAGACAAATAATAATTCGCGTCAATCAAGGGCAATATCACTCTGACTATACTGCCTGCAATGAGAATTATAAAAGAAAAGGTGATCCATTTGGGTGGATTCTGAACATTTCTTCCGGTGTGTCCCAGCGAGACACGGGCCATCATACTGAGTGTCGCAACGCCTATGCCACCGAAACTAAAGGCATGTATTGCGACGAATTTTGAGAAACTTAAGAATGGAATTAGCGCCATTAGCAAAAAACCGAAATCGATCAGTAAAAATGCGACAAACAAGCTCCATAATAGCGGTTTTCTCCAAATTCCAACAGTGTGCCATCCGATTAACCGGATCGAAGTGATAATAAACAGAAATAATGAAATGAATGCCACGATCTGGCTATTTCCAACGAATATTTCTACAATAAAAAATGCTAGATACAGAATAAGACTTGATATATCTAGCCATTTCGAGTTAAAAAGCTTTACTGGATAACCAACACCGACTTCGACAAAAAATGGGATTAATCTCCTGCCCATGGTGATCATCAATCCAATAATCAAAAATAGCCCACCGTAAATACCGAGATATACACCATTCTCAACGATCCCAGCCACCCCAAGGTAGAAACAGCTATTGCCAATGGCTAGAAATATGAGTTTTGCCATAATGCCGATCTGCTTCCATTGCTTGACTTTTACAATAGGATAAACTACCGAAATTATTAGAAATAGCATGAAAGAAATATCGAAAATCGCAGCAGTGAATATAAAATTCGTCCCGAACAGGAATAGGATTCTCGCCAATACCCACAAGGCGAACAAAGCCAATAAACTGAATCCGTGAAGAGTTTGCACGCCTGTCCAGTTTTTAACGGCGGTTAGCAAAAAACCAGCAATTACCGCCATGGTGAATCCGTAGATCATTTCATGGGCATGCCATTGAAAATAGGATATTTTTTCTACGCGGAAAGGTAGTTGAAAGACATAAACACCCATCCAAAAGACAATGGAAATAATCGAAAAAACGGCCGCGCCCAAGAAAAATGGCCGAAATCCCAGATTCAGAAAGGCTGTTTTCGATGACGGAACTCGATTTTTTTCAACAGTTGCAACAATCATTTTCTATCCCACTATAAAAGGCAAATGGATTGCCCGTATTAATTTGGCGTTTAAGAATTGTGGGTTGAAATGCCTTATCCGTCGGGCTTGGCCCGCTTCCGGCGCGTCGGTCTCCTGGATTCCAAGGGGCTGGTAATCTGCTGGTAAAGCTCAAACAGAAAGGCGATCCGGTCGCCGTCGCCGGTGAATTTTCGCTTGGCATAGGCCATGTCAACGGCGGCATCCAACTTCTGGTGGACCTTTGTCAAGGCGGGCGGCATGGTCAAGGGGTCGTAAAGGTCGGCGAGGGAAGCATCGGGGAACTTCGCCCGTTCGTCCAAAACCGCTTGTGCCGCGTCCTCGATGGCCTGTTGCTGTTTGTCGGTCGGAGCCATCGGCCATGGGAAATTGTTGTAAACAATCCCCGCCGAATAGCGGTAATCGCTTTTCAGTCGCCCGCAAACGCTACGGACCCATGCCATGTGCATGGCGGACGATAAAACGCCGAAGTGATAGCGGGCTGCTTGGGGCAACATAAAAACAAGGTCGCTATACAATGTTGCTGGAGCCATAAAATCGAGTGGAATATAATCCCGTCGTTCGGATGACACCTTTGGGATAACCAGAAAATCGGAGTCCGGCATATTTTCGACGTGAAAACGGGTCGGGGTTTCGGCCAGCTTGCGGGTCGGTGCGCTCTTGCTGTCCAGTCGATATCTGCGCACGGCTTGAACGCGTTTCATGGCCTCCGGCATCCGCTTCAACACTTCGGGCGGGCAATCGCCCAACCAGAGACACCACCGCTCGTAACCGTTCAAGAACTCATCCGCACCCAGCCAACGGCGAAAATAGGGCGCGGCGACTGGCTCCCGTTTTAAAAACTCGTCCCGCTCTTCCGGGGTGAACAGATAATGGCCGCCATCGATGGGTTTGTTGCCGATACCGATTGCGGGAACGGGACAAATCGGCTGTTCTCGGCGACCTATCACCAGGTCGGCTGCATCCACCAGGTAGGGATTGATATTTTTTGCCTTGATTTCGTGCGGTTCGGCTTGCGGCGTCTCGTAGTCGAAAATCTTTTTGTCCTCGGCATCATGCAGGGCAAATCCGATAATCACGCAATGCACGGCGGCTTTACCTCGCGCCTCGCTCGACCATTGAAAAGTCCGGTGCGCAAAGCGGATTCCGACACCACGTTTCAGCAGGTCCGGCCACAGAACCCCAACCTGCTCGCCTTGGGTGATGGAGTTGGTTGAAACAAAGGCGCTCTCGATCGCCGGATTGCCCGCCATGTAATCGGCGGCCTTGCGATACCATGCGGCGACAAAATCCAGCAATCCAGCGCTCGGCACGTCGGCGAAGACCGTCGCCATGTCGGCGCGCTGCGCCTCGCCGATGTACTTGGCGCCCCCAAACGGTGGATTGCCCAGGATGTAGCTCAGATCCTTGGGGTTGACGATCTCGCGCCAGTCCAGGCGTAGCGCGTTGCCGTGAACGATGGTCGCGGACTTGCGCAAGGGCAAACGGACAAAGTAACCGCCGAACTCCTCGGACACTCGCAGATTCATCTGGTGATCCATCAGCCACAGGGCGGTCTGGGCGATCTGGGCCGGGAACTCTTCGATTTCGATGCCGTAAAACTGGTCTACGTCGCACAGGATATTGAATTGCGATACGTCCAACGAACCGGTACGGCTGTCCTTCGATAGTACCCGCAGCACCTCCAATTCCAGCAGGCGCAATTCCCGGTAGGCAATCACGAGGAAGTTGCCGCAGCCACACGCCGGATCCAGGAATTTGAGCCGGGCCAGGCGTTGGTGAAATTCGGCGAGTTTTTTGGGTTGGCCTTTCAGCCGTTCGAACTCCGCCCGCAGCGCATCCAGAAACAGCGGCTTGATGAGTTTGAGGATGTTTTTTTCCGTGGTGTAGTGCGCCCCGAGATTCCGCCGCAGGGTGGAATCCATCACGGACTGAAACAGACTGCCGAAGATCGCCGGGGAAATCCGGCTCCAGTCCAGCGCGCAACAGTCCAGCACAAGCTGGCGCATACAACCATCAAAGGCGGCGTGCGGCAATAACTCGGCAAACAGGGCGCCGTTGACATAGGGGAACGCCGTCAGCTGCTCATCGAGCTTTTTCAAGCGCTTGTCCGACGGGGCGTTCAATACTTGAAACACGCTGCACAACCATTGCGCCAAGTCCGCGCCATCCTCGCCAGTGCGCTGTTCGATCAGATCTTGAAACTGGCGGCGCTCGAAAATGCTGGTGTCCTCGGCGAACAGACAGAACAGCAGGCGAACCAGATAAATTTCCAAATGGTGGCCTTCATAACCAATCTCCTTGAGCTTGTCATGCAATCGCCCCATCCGTTCGGCGGCTTCGATGTTAACGGGATCCTGCTCCTTGTAGGAGGTCGTCTGATAGCCCGCGATAAAGCCGAACAGCCGAATGTTCCGGTACAGATCCCGAAGTGGAAATTCGTGCTGCGCGCCGTCCTCAAGATCGTACAGGCGGAACCGGGCAAAATCGGAAACCAGGATGTAGCGGGGCAGGTCGCGATCCTTAATACCGGGGAAATAATCCGTGGCTTGTGCGTAGGCCCGATCAAGATCTTTACCCCGCGACTTATGTTCCACCAACAGGATGCCCCGCCAGAGCAGATCGATATAGCCATCCTTGCCGTCGATCTTCTTGACCTTCGTCTCGAAGGTTGCCACCCGCCTGCGGGAAACGCCGAAGACGTTAAAGAACGCATCCCAGAAGGTCTTGGCCTCCGCGCGCTCCGAAGCCTCGTCCGTCCACTCCCGGGAGAATTGCAGGGCGCGGTCCTTAATTTCGTTCCAGGACAGAGGCATAAAAATCTACCTTTTTGAATTTAAAATCATTTTTATTATACAAAACCGGCGGAGGATGGCCGTTCGCCGCCGCTCCCTCGCCCCGTCCGCCAAGGCGCGATCCGATAACAAAATATTTGTGCGCTGCACAATTTCTTGCTACGATTTTACTTAATTATGATCGTCGAACAGAAGAAAAATCATGTACATCGTAGACGACCCCATGTTGGCGCTGATCGCCCGTTTCATGGCGGATACCGAAAATATGGAGGTGTCCAATACCGAGTTTCTGCATCGGCAGATCACCGCCATCGAAGACTATGTCAGGCAATTTCCCCATGACGAGCGGGATGCGCGCGCCATGGAGTGGATCGCGGCGCATTCCAAGATATATCGGCGACAGTGGCAGAAAAACACCGTCGCTCGGACCCTGGGCGAGACGCGATGTCCCGATTGCCCGCTGAAGGGCGGGTCGCGGTCGTCGCCTTGCGAGATCCATGGATTTTGGTTGAAGCTGTTGCAGCAGTACATCGCCGACGAAATGTCTTCGCAGGAATACGTCGAAAGCACGCTGAAACTGCTCGACGGGTATAAGAATCGGCTCAAGGCGGGGGCGTCCCGCAAACGTTTGCCGCCAGAAACCGCGACCCTGCAACTCGATCCGGCCTGACCCCAATTTTAATGGCTCGTTCCCTCGGAACGGGTGATCTTGTTGTAGACGTTGTACTTGCCCACCGGCTTGCGCATGGGCAGTCGCTTGATCTCTTTCAAAGTCTCCGCGTCGTAAATGACCAGCGCCCCGTCGTCCTCCCAGATCGAGACCAGCGCGTATTTGCCATCGCGGGTGAATTCGGTATGGGCGGCGGTCTTGCCGGGTTCGGGACGCAGGGTCTTGGCGATTTCCAGGGTGCGCTTGTCGAGCAACTGCATGGTGTCCCTGTCCTTGCTCATCATCGCGTCCACCCAGGCGTAGGGCGTGTTCTCGTGGCTGCGCATGAAGAAGGCCGGGCCGGCGGTCTTGACTTCCTTGATCACCTTCCAGTCCTGCATGTCGATCACGCTGACCACGCCTTCCTTGAGGTTGGGCGTGGCCATGACCGGACGATCCCGATACGACCAGGAGATGCCGGAACCAAGATGCGGCAGACCGGGCAGGGGCAGATCGGCGATCTTGCGCCGCACGTCCAGATTGACCACCTGGCCGCCGGGCGCCGGTTTGTCGCTGCCGTCGGCGGGCCGCGCCGCGCCCAGCACGTAGGCGTAGTCCTGGCTGAAGAAGAAATCGTCAAGAATGGCGTCGAGCTGGGTCACGCGCGGCGTCCACATTCCCGGCAAGGCGATGGCTTCGCCCATCTTGTAGTCGTGGACGTAGCCCTTGAACACCAGCCCGGCCTTGGGGTCGTAGCTCAGTTCCCAAACTTCGGGAATATCCTTGAGCGCGGCCACGAAGCGCTTGCGCGGCGCGGCGTCGTACACCGCCGACACCCGCGAACTCTTGCCGGCTTCGTTCACCACCGGAATGACGCGGTCGAGACTCAAATCCGCCGCGTTCAACAGCACCAGGGTATGCGGCAGATAGTTGGCCGCCATCACCCATTGCCCGTCGCCGGACACCGCGATGTTGCGGGTGTTGATGCCGGCGCGGATTTCCGCCACCGTTTTCAAGCTGTAAAGATCGAACTTGCTCACCCAGCCATCGCGGGAGGCAAAAAACACGTAGCGCCCGTCCGGCGTGAATTTTGGTCCGCCGTGCAGGGCGAACCGGCTGGGGAAGCGATGAATCGGTTCGAACTTGTCGCCATCGAGAATGGTGACGTGATGATCGCCCGCCTCCACCACCACGAACAGATTGAGCGGATCGGCGCTGAATTGCGGTTTGGCGGGCAGTGTGTCGGCTTTGACATGCTCGACCCGCGAGGCGCGAATGTTGGCTTCGCTCCATTGCGGCGCGACCGCCGGTGGGGTGTGGATAAAGTCCGCCAGCGCCTGCATTTCCTCTGGCTTGAGCTTGTCCTTGAAGCCCAGCATTTGGGTCGCGGGCCGCCCGGAAATGATGACCGCCAACGCCTCGGGTTTCTTCAACCGCTCCAGATGCTGCGGCAGCAGCGCCGGTCCCATTCCGCCCAAACGGTCGGCACCGTGGCAGGAGACGCAATGCTGTTGGTATAGCGGCGCGGGGTCGGGGGCAGCGCCAGCCGCAACGCCAAGCCCCATCAGAACGGCAAACAGCAGGTTTTTCCTCATGACGCGACGCTCCGGCGGGTGGTTCGATACGGTGTCACAGTCAGGCGTTCGCCGCTCGCCACGACGCCGATTTCCTCGTCGTCCAGATAACAGGCGGGGTCTTCGGCCCAGGGATCGCCGGTGAGCTGCTGGGCGCGCACCCGGGTGTTGCCGCCGCAAATGTCGAAGTATTGGCATTGGCCACAGCGGCCTTTCACCTGACGCGGCTTGGCTTTCAAACCCGCCATCAGCGGGTCGGAGGTATCCGGCCAGATTTCCGAGAACGGTCGCTCCCGCACATTGCCGAGGGTGTGATGCCACCACATGGTGTCGGGATGGACGTTGCCGAGGTTGTCGATGTTGGCGACGTTAACTCCGGAAGCATTGCCGCCCCACTGCGCCAGCTTGGCCCGGATGTGGTCCGCCAACTCCGGGAATCGCTGGCGCGCCCAGAACAGCAGATACACGCCGTCGGCATCGTTGTTGCCGGTCACGAATTCCTTGGGCCGGCCTTCTTGCACCAACCGCCAACAGGTCTCGAACAATAAATCCATCGCCCGGCGCGTGGTGCGATGCTGGGCGTCGTCCTTGCGGTTGCGGTTGCCGCGTCCGGCATAGTTGAGATGAGAAAAATAGAACTTGTCGATCCGTTCCGTCTCCAGCAAATCCAGCAGGCGCGGCAGATCGTGGGCGTTATCCTGGGTCATGGTGTAGCGAATTCCGACCTTGATGCCGTGTTCCCGGCACAGGCGGATGCCGTTCAGCGATGCGGCGAACGCGCCCGACTGGCGGCGGAAACGGTCGTGGGTTTCGGCGATGCCATCCAGACTGACGCCGACGTAATCGAACCCGACCGCGGCGATGCGGGCACTGTTGGTTTCGTCGATCAGCGTGCCGTTGGAAGACAGGGCGACGTAGAACCCCATGTCCTTGGCGCGGCGGGCGATGGCGTAAATATCCGGGCGCAACAGCGGCTCGCCGCCGGACAAAATGAGTACCGGCACGCGAAACGCCTTCAAATCGTCCATGACCGCGAATACTTCATCGGTCGTCAGTTCGCCAGGAAAATCGGTATCGGCGGATATGGAATAACAGTGTTTGCAGGCCAGATTGCAGCGTCGCACCAGATTCCAGATCACCACCGGGCCGGGCGGATTGCGCTTGGGCATCAGCGGCGTGGGCCGGGCGATTTCCTGCATGAACTGGGTGATGCGGAACATGGGCGGCCTCCTTCAGCCATGCAGGCGCAAGCCGGTCTTTTTGAGAATCCGCGTGCTGTACAGGATGTCGCGGGCGCGGCAGGCATCACCCAAAATTTCGGCGATACGCTCAGCCTTGGCGGACACCTCGGCGCGGCTCGCGCCGTGCGCCATGGCGAACAGGTTGTAGGGCCAATCCGGGCGGTGGCGCGGGCGACGGTAGCAATGGGTCACGAATTCCAGCGCCCCGACTCGCGCCCCCAGTTCGTCCACATCTTCATCGGCCACGTCCCACACGGTCATGCCATTGGCGGCGTAACCGATACGGTAGTGGTTCGGCACGACGCCGACGCGGCGAATCGCGCCGGCGTCCAGCAAGACTTGCAAGCCCGCCATCACCGCTACCGCGTCGCTGTTCAGTTGCGCGGCGATGGCGTGATACGGCCGCGGGGTCAGCGGCAAGCCGGCCTGGGTGGCGAAAACGAGCGGCTTCAATGCCTGCATGGCAACCCTCCCCTCGCCCGCAAGCGGGAGAGGGGCCGGGGGTGAGGGTTCTTTGGCTGACGCCGCCATGCCTTCGACCCGCCGCGCCCCCACCGCAAACTTCGCCTCAAGGAAATACTCGCGTTCCTTGGGAAAATTAAATACCGGCAGGCTGGCCGCCGCCGCGATGCGCTCGATGGTTTCGTTCATACCAGCGGGCGTTTCGGTCGCCAGCACGAACCACATGTTGAAAGCGTGGTCGCGCCGGTAGTTGTGGGCCACTTCCGGAAAGCCGTTGACGATGGACGCGGCCCGCTCGAAATCCGCTTCCGGCGCTTGCAAGGCCGCCAGCGAAAACGCGCCGCCCAGCCGTTCGATTTGGTACAGCGGCCCGAACCGGGTCAGCGTGCCGTCCGCCAGCAAGTCCCGCAGGGCTTGCAGCACGGCGTCCTCGCTGGCGTCCAGCCGCTCGGCCACCATCGCGAACGGCCGTTCGCACAGCGGAAATCCGCCCTGCCATTCGTCGATCAGGCGGCGCTGCAACTCGTTCATGCCGCGCTTCTAAAATGGGTCGGTGGCGCTAATGTCGCCAGCGGCAAGTAATACGCTCCTCGTTGCCGGAAACAGCGGGTGCTGAACAGCACGTTGCAGGAACAAGCCGTCAAGTTCCGCTCGATCCGCAATCGTTCGATCCGCTCCAACACCTGTTCGCGCTGGCGGCCGTGCATCATGCAAAACAGGTTATAGGGCCAATCCGGCAAGCGCCGGGGCCGGCGATAACAGAGATTGACGCCGGATTCCGCCGCCAGCACCCGGCCGACCGCGCTGACTTCGGCGTCGGGAATATCCCAGACCACCATCGCGTTAGCCCGATAGCCGAGCGCGCGATGGCGGACGATGACGCCGAGACGCTTAATGGCGCCCTGTTCGAGCCAATGCCGCAGCCGCTCCAGGACGTTTTGCTCGGACGAACCCAACGATTGGGCCAAGGCGTGATAAGGCTGGCTGACCAGCGGCAAGCCCGGTTGCAGAGCCGCCAACAGGCGTCGATCCATCTCATCGAGATCGATTTCCACAATTTCCTCACCCCTTGGAGGAGAGGGGTGGGGGGCGAGGGGGGTAGTTCGCCCGCCGTTACGCAAATCAAAACCCAGATCGATATGGAATTCTTCCAGCAACGGCAGATCGAGCACCGGCAGCCCGGCCTTGGTTTCGATCTCGGTCAACACCGCGTGCAAGCGCGATTTCGAAGCGGCGGTCAACACGAACCAGAGATTGTATTCGTGTTCGCGCTGGTAGTTGTGGTTCACTTCGGGATAGTCGTTGACCAGCCGCGCCACGGCGTCCAGCCGCGTTGACGGAACCGACAGCGCCGCCAAGGTGCTAACCCCCAGCCGCCGGGTGGCGAATACCGCCCCGACTCGGCTGACTTTGCCCTCGTCCCGCAATCGGCGCAGCACCGCCAATACCGCATTCTCGCTCCACCCCAGGCGTTCGGCGATCACCCGAAAGGGATAAGTCGTCAGGGGAAAATCGCGCTGAAAGCAATTGAGCAATTCGAGGTCGGCGTCGTCCATCTCAGAATCCGATGCGCTGGGCGCGGGCGGTGAAGAAAATGCCGCTGGGGCTTTCCGCCGGCAGTTCGGCCAGCTTGGCGAAACGGGCGGTGTCGTAGATCACGACCTTGTTGTCGTCGCGCGCCGAAACCCACACGTTCTCGCCGCGCGGAGTGAACTCCAGATGCAATACCGCCTTGCCCGGCTCCAGCGTCTGGACGATTTGCCCGGTCAAGGTGTCGATCACCTGCACGAAACCGTTGTCCGGGAACGCGAAATTGACCCAGACCTGCCGCCCGTCGGGCCGGGCGACCACGAACACCGGTTGGCCGCGCACCGCGATGCGAGCGGTTTCCTTCCAGTCGAGCACATCGGCCACCAGCACCTCGTGGCGACCGATGGCCGGCAGATAGACCCGATGCCCGGCGACGGCCCAACCGCGCAGATGGGGCATCTTGTAGACCGGCAGCTTTTCCTCGCCCCGGCCGTAATGGGCGAGAATCCGCTTGACGCCCTGTTGCGGCTGCCAGGTATCGAGCAGCGCGATGCCGTCCTCGCCGAACAATCCCGCCAGGTAGTAGCGGCCGTCCGGCGTCACCAATCCATCGTAAGGCGCTCGGCCGATGTTGTTGAACTTCTCGACCTTGGGCGATTTGGGATCGTGCAAGTCGGCGATCCAGATTTGATCGGCGTCGAACAGGGAATAGATGAAACGGCCGCCCGGCAGATCGGCGATGCCGACCACTTTCGACAGCTTGCCATCGCCATAGGTGGCGGGAATATCAGCCACCGGCTCCAGCGTGTCGGCGGCGAACACCTTGAGGCCGCCCGGCTCGTAGTTGGCGACCGCGACCAATCGTCCGTCCTGGGAGATCGCCCCGCCGATGCTGTTACCGCCCTGGACGATGCGTTTTTCCAGCGCGCCACGCAGGATGTCCACCTTGCTTAAGCCGCCGTCGCGCCCGAACACGTAGGCGTAACGCGCGTCGCGCGAGAACACCACCGAGGCATGGGACAGGTCGCCCAAGCCGTCCACGCGGCCGATGATACTGTTACCACTGGTATTGACAATGAGAATGCGCCCGGCGCCGCGTTCGATGATAACGCCGAGATCGCCAGCGCCGCGCAATACCGGTTCGCCGCTCCAAGCCGACGGTAACAGGACAAGCAGCATCCACCACCCGAACAGCAATGCCCTCGGTCTCATCATTTGGGTTCCTCTGGGAAGCCGCGCAATAATTGCGTCACGATCCAATCCGCCTCGGCTTCGCTCAGGAAAGGTTGCCACGGTGGCATCGCGGTACCGGGTCTGCCGAACAGAATGGTGTATTTCAGGCCGACGGGGGGTTTATCGCGCAGGGTTTCGGGCAACAAGGGCGGACCCAGACCGCCGCGCAGGGTCAGACCGTGACAGGAGCCGCAATCCTGACGCACCATGCGGATCAACTCTCGACCACGCTCCAGGGATGGCGCGGGCGGCTCTTGCGCCAGCGCCGGCGGCCTAACGCCAAAACCGCCCAGCGCCAGAACCGCCAATCCGGTTTTGACGCCTGTTAAGAAGAAAGCACCCTCCCGACCCGGCTTCGCGTTGGGGGGCGAAGACTTGGCAAACCGTCGGTGAGGGTGGATGGCGAGTCTGCGCTGCATGGTTATTATCGGGTGTCGGCCCGTCGCAGCAGACGGGAATTCGCGATGGATCGACTTCCAGCCGCAACCCGCGGGCGGCGGCCGGAAGAGGATTTTTACTTGGACGCGGGCGGCAACGCCAGAATCCAGACGGCCAGGGCGCTGATGTCGGCATCCGGCACGGTTGGATTGGGTGGCATCGGGATTTGCCCCCAAACACCCACGCCGCCTTTCTTGATCTTCTCCGCCAGCTTGGCCGGCGCGTCGGCTTGGCCTTTGTACTTGGCGGCCACGTCCTGATAGGACGGACCGAGCAATTTCTTATCGGTCTGGTGGCAGGCCAGGCAGTTGTATTTCTTCGCCAGTTCCTCGCTGGCTTGCGCCGCCGGCGCGATCAGAAGACTCAGAGCCAGTGCGCTCAAGCATTTCATACGCATAACAAACCCCCTTGTTAATTAGTAAATGTCGTGCTGGGTGTTGTAGACGTTGAAGTGGCCGGTCGGAGTAACGAGCTTGGCATCCTTGATGACCGTCTTCAGCTTCAGGGTCTTGTCGTCGACCACCACCAGGGCCGATTCCTTGTCCTTGGCGCTCCACACCGCGAACCAGACCTCGTCGCCGGCCTTGTTGAACTCCGGTTGCACCACGCGCTTGGCGCCTTCGCCCAGTCCGGCCCACTCGGCGATCGGCAACACCTGATAGGGCTTGTCCAGGTTCTTCAGGTCGAATACCGCCACCGACTGGCTGATCTTGGTGTCCGGGTTCAGTGCGGTATCGACGTACAGATTGGTGGACTTGGGATGGGTCTTGATGAACAGCGAGCCGCCGCCCTGTCCTTTCAGGCTTTGCACCACCTTCCACGCCTGATCCTTGTGCTTCTCCGGATCGGTGCCGATCAACGCAACCGTTTCATCGCCCAGATGACCCGTGGCCCAGACCGGACCAAACTTGGGATGGACGAAGTTGGCGCCGCGACCGGGATGCGGGATCTTGCCGACCTCCACCAGAGCCTCCAGTTTGCCGTCCTTGGTATCGACCACCGCGACCTTGTTGGACTGGTTGGCCGCGACCAGGAAATAGCGCTTGCTGGAATCCCAACCGCCATCGTGCAGGAAGCGCGCGGCGGGAATCTCGGTGATTTTCAGATTATCGATATCGCCGTAGTCCACCAACAGGATCTTGCCGGTCTCCTTGACGTTGACCACGAATTCCGGCTTGTCGTGGGTGGCCACGATCGAGGCGACGCGCGGCTCGGGATGGTAATCCTGAGTATCGACGGTCATGCCGCGAGTGGAAACGATCTTGCGCGGCTCCAGGGTATCGCCGTCCATCAGCACGAACTGCGGCGGCCAGTAGGAACCGGCGATGGCGTACTTGTCCTCGAAGCCCTTGGCCTTCGAGGTATCCACCGAACGCGCCTCCAGGCCGATCTTGATCTCGGCGACATTGTCCGGTTTCTCCATCCACAGGTCGATCAGGTTGATCTTGCCGTCGCGGCCGATCACATACAGATAGCGTCCGGAGGCCGACAACCGCGAGATATGCACCGCGTAGCCGGTCTTGACGATGTTGATGATTTTTTTGGTGTCGCCGTCGATAATCGCCACTTCGCCGCTGTCGCGCAAGGTGGTGGAGAAGATGTTGTCGATGTTGTAATTGTTCATCTTTTTGGTGGGGCGCTTGTCCGGCGGCACCAGCACCTTCCAGGTGGCTTTCATCTCCTTCATGCCGAACTCGGGCGGAGTCGGCGGTTCCTGCTGGATATAGCGCGCCATCAGATCGACCTGCTCGGGGGTCATCTCGCCCGAGGTTTGCCAGTTCGGCATGCCGGCCGGCGAACCGTAGGCGATAAACACCTTGAGATATTCGGTGCCTTTTGCCAAGGTAATGTCGGAAGTCAGCGGTTTGCCGGTCGCGCCCTTGCGCAGCACGCCATGACAGCCAGCGCAGCGCTCAAAATAAATCTGCCGGCCCTTGGCGAACTCGGCGGCGGTCATGGGCGGGGCTTTGGGATTGATGTTCTGGTGCATCTCCGCGCCAGCAAGGGGCGAACCGCCGGCCTGGTACTTGACCTCGGCCTCGGTGACGCCTTTCTTGGCTTCCGGTTCATCCTTGGCCAGGGCAAGACCGGCGACCAATGGCAGGGCGGCCAAGGTTATCAGGGTGAATGGTTTTATTTTTAAGCGATTTTGTTGCATGGTGCGCTCCCCCAAGGCGTGGGGCCGCGGCGCGGCCCCAATGATCGATCGTACTTCGAATAAGTACGGCAACTATCGGTGGCATACCTTGATTCACATCAAATTTTAAAAGGTAATTATTTTGACTCTCTCCCCGCCAAAACCATGGAGAGGAGAATGAAACGTGGAGACCGGATGAGGGCGGCAAGGGGGCATCAAGGACGGTTCCGGCGCCCGCCGTCATGAGAGGGCGCGCGGCCCGTGCGGTCGGGCCAGAATGGCGAGGTCAGTGCTGGAAACCCGTGCCTTGGTCTCCAAGCACTCGCGGCCAAGGGGAACAAACGCTTACTTCAACCACGCGCGGACGCGGGGAGCGGCACGACCGGTGGGCAAGCAAACCGACATGGGCAGGATTCTGGCCAACCTGCCGCTGTTTCAACAGTTGAGCGCGGACGAAATCGCCGGCCTGGCGGCGGGAACGCGCGAAATCCGCTTGAGCAAGGGACGGATTCTGTTCCAGAAGGGCAGCGTGCTGGAAGGGTTCTATGTCGTCGCGCGAGGCCAGGTGAAATTGGCGTTCTCCTCGCCGCAGGGCAACGAAAAGGTAGTGTCCATCGTTGGGCCGGGGCAAAGCTTCGGCGAGGCGGTGATGTTCATGGAGAAACCCAGCCCGGTGTTCACCCAGGCACTCGAGGATTCCCAGTTGCTGTATATCGCCAAGTACAGCCTGTTTGCCGCGATCGACCGCGACAGCGCCTTCGCCCGCCGGATGCTGGCCGGCCTGAGCATCCGCCTGCACGGTCTGATCGAGGACGTGGAGAATTACTCCCTGCGTTCCTCCACTCAGCGCCTGATCGGGTTCCTGCTGCAACTGGCGGAAGCGCCCACCGGCGGTCCGGTCGTTCTTAATCTGCCGGCCAGCAAGCACGTCGTCGCCTCGCGGCTGAATCTAACGCCGGAAACGTTGTCCCGGATACTGCATGGCTTGGCCGAAGCGGGACTGATCGAAGTAAAAGGCCGCGCCATCACCGTGCTGGACATCGAAGGCTTGAGCCGGCTCGACCCGCCCCCACGCGCCGGTTAGCCCGTCCCTGCGCCGGGGGCGGTTGAGCGCGCCGGTCCCTTGATCTCGCCATCGACTCCAGCGGGTGTCCATCGCTGCTTGCCGAGTCTTTCATTCCTCATGTCCATGTCGCAATGCATTCCGTTCCGCAACCGCCGGGCAGGATGGTTGATCCTGCTGGTCTGGCTGCTGGCCTGTGCCGGTTCGGGTCCGGCCTGGGCGCAGGATTCCCTGACCCTGTCCGCGCTGCCCGCCGATCCGCTCAAGACCGCCGAACGTCAGAACGCCGTCCGGCAAACCTTGGCCAAACAGCGTCTGGCCATCGCGCAATTGCGGGAAGAGATCGCCCGGCTCACTGTCGAACAACCCGCCAAAATGCAGGCGCTGTCCAGTGGTGAAACGGTGAGCGCGGCCCTGGTGGAGCAGGCCCGGCTCGACAGCGACGCCATCCGCCTCAAGCAAGAGGAGCTGCAAACCGGCATCGACGGCGCCAAACGGCAAATCAAAGGCTTGCAACAGGCGATTCCCGCCCTGGAAGCCCAGGAACAGTTGTTGAAAAATCCCGCCAAGGACAGCCCGGAAGTTGGCAATCGCGCCGAACAACTGGCGCAACTGCGCATGGCGCTGGAGCAGCACCGCGCCGATCTCCAGCTTGAGCAGGACGAGCTGAAAAATCTCGAAGAATGGCTGGCGTTGCTCGACCAGCGCCGAACCTTGGCCGCGCAGTGGCGTGCGCGGTTGGAGGAAATTCACCTGCAACGGCAAGCACAAGGACGTCAGGAGGCGCGGCAGGATCTCGCCGCCCGCCTGGAGCGGGAACAGCAAGCGCAACTCGGCAAGGCCGATACGCTGCGCGCCCGCCTGCAACAGCAGGGCGAAAAGCTGTCCGTGGCGCAACGCGCATTGCTGGAAGTCGAGATCCAGGCCGCCGAGGAACGCGCCAAGCTGTTGCGCTGGGACATCCGGCTGGCCGCCATCGAAGACGAACTGGCCAACTGGGAAGGACTGGCGGAGGCCAAGGACGCCGACCTTCGCCGCATCCAGGAGGGGGTGCGCCAACTCACCGTGCTACGTGGCGAACTGCGCGAAACCGGCGATTTGCTCGAGCGCCGTCTCGAACTGCTGGTCCAGCAACAAGCCTCGTCCGTCAGCGCGGAACCGGGCAGCGCGAGCGATCCGGGCGTGAGCGAGCGGAATCGCGAGGCGTTCGCGGCGCTGGAACGGGATTTGCGCCAGCGCCTGGATACGTTGCGGGAACAGCGCGACCGGCTGGAGCGGTTGCGGGAGCGCCTGGACACCGCCTATCGGCAACGCGCCAAACAGGATCTGTCGGCCCGTGAACCGCTGATCCTGTTCGCTCCGGAACAGTGGCCCGCCACCGTCGCGGAACTGGGTAATACTCCCCGCATTCTGGCGCACCAGATCTGGTTGAGCGTCGAGTCGGTGCTCAAGGCCGCGGCGCGAGCCCGCATCGAGCAGTGGTTCGCCCTGGCCGGCTCGATTTTGCTGCTCGCCGTCCTGGTGACGCTGGGTCGACGCTATCTCGCTCATCTCTCGGAACGCCATGCCGACGGGCGGGACGACAGCTTCGCCAGCAAATTCACCCATACCCTGGCGCGCTTGTTGCGCAAGAACCTGTGGGGGATCGCGTTGGCCGGCGCGCTGGCGCTGACCCTGTGGTGGTTGCGGGTGCCGCAGCCGGGGTTGAGCATCCTGCTGACCCTGGTTCTGCTCTGGGTCGGCGTCAAGACGCCGCTCAATCTGGCCTGGCTGTTGCTGGCCGCGCCCGGCGCGTCGGGCGCGTACCGCAATCCGCGGCTTTACGCGCTGGTCTTCTGGATGATGCTGGCAGGCGGTGCGCTCGGCGCGCTGGTCATTTTGTCCCATCTGAGCGAACTGCCGCATCCGGCGCTCCGGATTCTGGATCAGGTGCTGATGTTCTACTGGCTGGCGGTCTGCTACCCCCTGTTGCGGATTCGCCGCCTGCTGCTGGAACCGCTGACGGAGCGCTATGCCGGCCGACTCTGGCTCGGAGCCACGCGCCTGTTGACGCTGCTGTTGCCGCTGGTGCTGGCCTTGGCCGCGCTGTTGGGCCTGGTCGGCTATCTCAATCTGGCCTGGCTGCTGGTCCGACGACTGCTGGCGCTGAGCGGCGTCCTGCTGGCCTGGTTGCTGCTGCGCAGCCTGACCGACGACTTGATCGTATTTCTGAAAAACCAAGCCATTGCCCGCAGCAATTACGGACTGCTCTGGACCCAGGAAATCCTGGCGCCGCTCAACCGAACCGTGCGGTGGCTGCTGTTCCTGATCGCCGTTCTGGTGTTGCTCGATATCTACGGCCAACAAGGCTACATCTTTGCCTTTTGGGCCGCGATTGCCTGGGAGCCGGTCCTATTCGCGGTGGTGCTGGCATTGCTGAGCTACGAGGGGCTGCTGCTGCTGGGCGGCTATCTGGTCGAACAGACCCGGAGCGCGTTCGGCGGCGCCCTGATCCGCCACCTGCGGCAACCGCTCGGCCTGCTGGCGCCGGTGATCGCCGCGCAATTGCTGCTGCCGGGTCTGGAACTGCCGCCGGCGCTGGCCGACCACCTCCTCCATGCCCTAGTGTTGATCGATATCGCCGCCATCGGCTGGCTGGTGGTGCGCCTGACCTCGGTGGCCGAGGACGTGATGCACCAGCATTATCTGATCAACTTCAAGGACAATCTGGGCGCGCGCCGGATCCGAACCCAGTTCCAGATGCTACGGCGGATCGTGGTGATCACGGTGCAGTTGCTGGCCCTGGCGGTGATGATGATGACCTTTCCCAAGATTCGCGAACTGGGCGCCGGTCTCTTGGCCTCGGCCGGTGTGGCCGGTCTGGTGATCGGCGTGGCGGCGCGACCGTTTCTGGAGAACCTGATCGCCGGCGTGCAGATCGGCCTGACCCAGCCGATTCGCATCGATGACGTGGTGGTCGTGGAAGGGGAGTGGGGCCGGATCGCCGAAATCAACGCCACCCATGTGGTGGTGCGCGTCTGGGACGACCGCCGGCTGATCGTGCCGCTCAACTACTTCAACACCAAGCCGTTCCAGAACTGGACCTGGGCCAACTCGGAACTGCTGGGCACGGCGTTTTTCTACGTGGACTATACCTTTCCGGTGGAAGCCGGCCGAGAGGAGCTCAAGCGCATTCTCGATGGCTCCGATTTGTGGGACGGTCGGGCATGGGGTTTGCAAGTCACCGATGCCACCGACCGTACCGTGACCTTGCGCGCCCTGATGAGCGCGCCCGACGCCCCGACCGCATGGGATCTGCGCTGCCTGGTGCGGGAACGCTTCGTCGTCTTTCTGCAGCAGAACTACCCGCAGTGTCTGCCGCGCACCCGGTTCAGCGAATCGCAAGAGGAAGAGGGGCGCGAATCGCTGCTCAAGTCCCCCCCGCGAGAACTCACGGCTTAGTGTCTTGACGGGCGGGGTTGCGAAGGCGAACCGACTCCTGACAGGTCAAGCGTTTTTCCACCAGAGGCTCCGCCATGACCGCGTCGCTCGATCCAATCTTGCGGCGCTTTGGCTTGGTTTATCGGGCTAAAATGAACCGGTTTGGGTCGGTTTTGTGTCTTTCGTTGACCAATAACGGTATCAAGACAGAATGTTGCCACAGTTGAACCAGCTACCGTCGTTCCTTAGCTATCAAGATAGCTGATTAAAATCATAAAGTTACTATTAAAATTTTTAGGCATGATTATTGCTAAATGCTTGAGTGGCAAAACAATCCACTTTTGCTATAGATAGCCGGAGCTTGTTTCCCGATGAACGTTCAACTCCATCGTAAGCAAATCATTATGTTGATTTTGTCCGTATTGCTAGCCATAGCATCTTTTTGGATACCGCTTCCGCCGCGCTCCGAGCCTCAGGCGCCAAACGCCAGTATTGAGAAGTCCAAACAAATGATCGTCGTTCATTCATTCGATTTCACAGCGCGATGAAAGGCAAATCATATGATTCTTCGAGGATTCTTGTGGAAACCGCGCTCGATGCCTTAAAAACGAGGCCTGTAATTGATGGCTTGTAAATAACAAATTTTACTTAAAACTTGGTCGTCAACCAGCTCGATAGACCGAAATCGATCCCGGACAACCGGATTCACAAGAGTCCTCGAAGAACAAAGAAGAGGTTCACGGAATTAATCTCGCTTGTTGAAAAATTAATGTTATTAATCGACTGGCTATCGTAATATCGATCTTGCGATCTTGGAAGAGATTATGCAAAATGCCTTAACGGTTGATGTTGAGGATTATTTCCATGTTGCCGCCTTTTCCAGGCAGATCGATCCCGCAACTTGGGATCGCTTTCCCATCCGGGTCGAACGCAATACACATCGTCTGTTGGAGCTGTTCACCGAGCAGGGTGTTCGAGCCACGTTTTTCGTTTTGGGCTGGGTGGCTGAACGCTGTCCAGGGCTAGTACGGACCATCGCGGAATGTGGACAAGAGGTAGCCTGCCATGGCTACTCGCATCAACTTATCTACGAGCAGACCCCGACCGTTTTCCGCGCGGAGACAATTCGCGCCAAAGAAAATCTGGAAGACCAAGCGCAATGTCTGGTTTCTGGCTATCGAGCCGCTAGTTATTCGATTACCGAGCGCTCGGTCTGGGCACTCGATGTTTTGGCAGAACTTGGATTTTCCTATGATTCGAGCATCTTTCCGGTTTATCATGATCGCTACGGTATTCCCAATAGTCCCCGCTGGCCCTACCGAATCGATATGCCGAATGGTGCTTCCATCGTCGAATTTCCACCCTCGACCTTGGCGATTGGTGGCCGTTGTTTGCCGGTAGGGGGCGGGGGTTATTTCCGAGTCTATCCGTACCAATTCACCCGATTCGCACTATTTCGCATCAATCGAGTAGAAAAGCGGCCGTTCATTTTTTATCTGCACCCCTGGGAAATTGACCCGGATCAACCTCGCATTCGCACAGGGTGGCTATCTACTTTCCGGCATTACACAAACTTAAGCCGATGTGAAAGACGATTATATTGGTTACTGCGGGATTTTCAATTTTTGCCGACTAGAGAAATATTGGAGAATTTAACTATTCCAACACATGTCTCGGTTGCCTCTATATGCCCGAATAAAACGATATGATAAAAAAACGATCGAAACATCACGGTTCTCTAAAAAGTCCGCCGATGCAGCGTATCGAAGCTGACAAGTGGTATTTAACATGGAGATAACTCAATGAAAGTGGCGATCCTTGCCGGCGGCTCTGGTACTCGTTTGGCCGAGGAAACAGAAATCAAGCCCAAGCCCATGGTGGAAATCGGTGGACGTCCGATCCTGTGGCACATCATGAAACACTACTCGCATTTTGGCTTTAACGAGTTCGTGATCGCGCTTGGTTATAAGGGCGAATATATCAAGCGCTGGATGAGGGATTACTCTGTCTTGGAAGGTGATATGACTGTCAATACCAAGACCGGTGAAGTTGAAGTCCATAAAAAAGAAAAAACCGAGTGGATTGTCAACTTGGTGGATACCGGTCTTAATACCTTAACCGGCGGCCGTATCAAGCGACTTAAACCTTGGCTTGGCGATGGTACATTCATGCTCACTTGGGGTGATGGGGTATCGAATGTTGATCTAAATCACTTGTTGGCTTTTCATCGCGCCCACGGCAAGCTTGCCACGCTCACCGCCACAAGACCCCCTGCGCGCTACGGTCATTTGGAATTCCAAGGCGACCAAATAACCAGTTTTACCGAAAAACCTCAAACTGCCGAAGGTTGGATCAACGGCGCGTTTTTTGTGCTAGAGCCGGGCATATTTGACTACATCGATGGCGATCAGACGATGTGGGAGCACGAACCACTTACAAATTTGGCGCGCGATGGTCAACTCCATGCCTACAAGCATTCATCTTTTTGGCAATGCATGGATACGTTGCGTGAGAAGCACGTCTTGCAGATGCTTTGGGATACGGGCGATCCACCTTGGAAATTGTGGAGCTGATACATGCACATACTGGTCACAGGTTCAATGGGCTACATCGGCGCCGTGCTGGTGCCGATGTTGTTAGAGCAAGGACACGACGTGGTCGGCTTGGATACCGACTATTACTCCCGATGCACGTTCATGGGCGCTCCAATCGACGTGCCTACCTTAACGTCGGATGTGCGCGATATTTCCATGAAGGCCGTGCAAGGGTTTGATGCCATCATTCATCTGGCCGGACTATCGAACGATCCATTAGGCGATTACAACCCAACCCTTACCGAAAGCATTAACTTCAAGGCTTCGGTGCGGCTTGCCCAGCTAGCGAAACAAGCCGGCGTACAACGTTTTCTATTCGCTTCTTCCTGTAGCAACTATGGGTCCGCCGGCGATCAATTCTTGACGGAGGAAGCGGCATTTAATCCGGTCACCCCTTACGGCGTCTCAAAAGTACGGGTCGAACAGGAACTGCAAAAGCTGGAGGACGACAATTTTAGCCCCGTTTATCTGCGGGCATCGACCGCCTACGGTTTATCGCCACGTATCCGCTTCGATTTGGTGGTGAACAACCTGACCGCTTGGGCGTTTACCACCGGGCGGGTTTATCTGAAGAGCGACGGTACGCCTTGGCGCCCTATCGTTCATGTAGAAGATATCTGTCGGGCGTATATCGCCGCCTTACAGGCGCCCCGCGAAGCGGTACATAACCAAGCGTTCAACGTAGGCGTCACCACGGAGAATTATCAAATCCGCGAACTAGCCGATATGGTGCAGGAAATTGTACCGGGTTGCCGGGTGGACTTCGCAACCGACGCGGGACCCGACAAACGTTGTTACCGGGTGGATTGCAACAAAATTGCCCGAATCCTTCATGATTTCAAGCCACAGTGGACTGCCCGGCGCGGTGTGGAACAGCTTTATCAGGCGTACAAGACCATCGGATTAAAATTGGAGGATTTCGAAGGACCGAAATTCATGCGTATCGCACATATTAAGAAGTTGATCGGTGAGGGTCTTCTGGACGAAAACCTGCGCTGGCGTACTTGAGCATCAGCGGGACAAGGAGCATGCCGTCATCATGAAGCGGTCTATCGATACCATTCCCTGTCGTTCGTGCGGTCGCGGCGGTCTACAACTGTTCCTCGATCTGGGAGTAACGCCGCTGGCCGATCGTTTGCTCGCGCCCGCACAACTGGATCGGCCGGAACCGACTTTTCCATTGCAAGTGGCGTTTTGTCCGCATTGCGCGTTGATGCAGATTCTGGAGACTGTGCCGCCGGAAACTTTGTTCTGCGAAGAATACCCCTATTACTCATCGTTTTCCGATGCGTTGCTGCACCATTCCCGAGAGAATGTATTGAATCTGATCGCTCGACGCGGGTTGGATTCCAGCAGCTTCGTGGTCGAGTTGGCCAGCAACGATGGATATCTGCTGCGTAATTACCTTGAATACGGCATTCCGGTACTGGGAATTGATCCGGCCGAGGGACCGGCCCGAGAAGCGATGCGTGCGGGTGTTACCACGCTTAACGCCTTCTTTACTCAAGAATTGGCGAAGAAACTGTGTGTCGAGGGTCAGCAAGCCGATGTCATCCATGCAAATAATGTGCTTGCCCATGTGGCGGACACCAACGGCTTTGTAGCAGGCATCGGGATGCTGCTTAAGGAAGATGGCGTAGCCGTCATTGAAGTGCCTTATGCAAAGGATCTAATCGACCATTGTGAATTCGACACCATTTATCACGAGCACTTGTGCTATTTTTCGGTTACCGCACTCGATCATCTGTTTCGGCGACACGGCTTGTATCTGAATGACATCGAGCGATTGGCGATCCACGGCGGATCGCTGCGCCTGTATGTCGAACGACGCGAGAAAGTTAAAGCAGCAGTGCATGATCTGCTCGAACAAGAGCATCATGAAGGCGTGGATAGTTATCGTTATTATCAGGATTTTTCGCGCAAGGTGCGAAAGCTCAGGGATCTTCTTATGGGATTATTGTATCAACTCAAGGCTGATGGAAAAAGGATTGCCGGCTACGGCGCAGCCGCCAAAGGCGCAACCCTGGTTAACTATATGGGGATTGGTACTGATCTGATGGAATTCATCGTGGATCGCAACGTTCACAAACAAGGATGCCATATGCCGGGGCAACATATCCCGATTTTCCCACCAGCGAAATTGCTCCAGGATCTGCCCGACTACACCTTGTTATTATCATGGAATTTTGCCGGGGAGATACTCGCACAACAGGAGGAATATCGGAACCACGGCGGTCGATTCATCATCCCGATTCCCGAACCAAAGGTGATCTGAAGATGGCATTGACGCACGAATCGTTAGTAGAAAGAGGACCGTGTACGCATGTTTGAATACACTTGCCCTAGCTGTTCTGCTCAGGGTATGCGGGTTTTCCATCGACAAGAGCTCATTCCGACCAATAGTTGCATTCTGCTTGGCTCAAGGGAAGAGGCATTGGCGTATCCGTGCGGTCGGATTGAACTAGCGTTTTGTTCTACTTGTGGTTTTATCTCCAACATGGCGTTCGATCCCAAGCTCACGGAATACTCAGGACGCTACGAGGAGACCCAAGGCTTTTCGGAGACGTTCAACGCTTTTCACCGCGATCTCGCGCAACGCCTTATCGATCGCTACCAATTGCGTGATAAAGACATTCTCGAAATTGGCTGCGGTAAGGGAGAATTTCTGCTGTTGCTTGCCGAGTTGGGCAACAACCGCGGGGTGGGATTCGACCCTGCTTATCGCGAGGAGCGCGTTTTGGGGAAAACAGTGAATCAGGTACGATTCATAAAGGACTTCTATTCAGAACAATATGCGGATTATCACGCGGATTTTGTTTGTTGCAAGATGACCTTGGAGCACATTCACCCTACGGCGGAATTTATCGGCACGGTGCGACGCGCTGTCGGAAATCGATCGGAAGTTTTGGTGTTTTTCCAAATACCGGAAGTCACGCGAATTCTACGCGATTGCGCGTTCGAGGATATTTACTACGAGCACTGCTCTTATTTCAGTCCAGGTTCCTTGGCTCGATTGTTTCGTCTTAATGGATTTGATGTGCTCCGCTTGGAAACGGAATATGCGGATCAATATTTGACTATTGAAGCCAGACCGGCTCGATGCACCCCGTCACCCTCCCTGCCCAAAGAAAACGATTTGTCGCAACTTGCGAATTATGTCGATGAATTTCCAGCGAAATACGAAACAAAACTGGCGACTTGGCGCCGCATTATTGGAGAAGCCGCTGCGCGACATCGTAGAATTGTGCTTTGGGGTTCTGGCTCAAAGGCGGTGTCGTTTCTGACTACGCTGCAGGTCGATGAGCATATTGAATATGCGATCGATATCAATCCACATCGTCAGGGCTATTTTATGCCAGCTACCGGCCAGCGCATCGCCGCACCGTCCTTTCTACGGGAATACCGTCCCGATGTGGTAATTGTCATGAACGCAGTGTACCGCGACGAGATCGCCCGTGATCTGAGCGCTATGCAATTGCAGCCAGAAGTACTGGCCCTATAGGGAATTGGGAGAGAAAGCGAATGGTGCGCGACTCGTGAATTTCTGCCCGGTTTGTGGAAGCGTGGAAATCCTCGATCTGCTCCGCATTGAGCAGGTTCCAGTCTACTGCAACATGTTGTGGCCGGATGAGCAGCAGGCGCGGGCGGCGGCGCGCGGTGTGTTGGCGCTCGGTTATTGCGTGACGTGTGCCCATCTGTTTAACACGGCCTTCGATCCACATTTGACTGAATACACACCCGCCTATGATAACTCACTACATTATTCGGCACTCTTCAATCGGTATGCGGCACAGCTTGCGAGTCGGCTAATTGATCGTTACGAATTGCGCGGAAAACGCATTGTGGAAATCGGTTGCGGCAAGGGTGATTTTCTACATCTATTGTGCGCGCATGAGGATAATCGAGGCTTCGGCTTCGATCGCAGTTTCGAGCCCGAACGCGTAGAGAAAACGTCGCGGGGGAACGTGGAGTTTTTCCAGGATTTCTATTCCGAGGAATACGCGCAGCGCTGCCAGCCCAACTTCGTTTGTTTCCGTCACGTACTGGAGCATGTTCAGCATCCGCTCGATTTTCTTGGCGCCTTGCGCCATTCATTGGGCGAACGACAAGATGTGGTGTTGTACTGTGAAGTACCCAACGCCTTGTTTACGCTGAAGGACATGGGCATCTGGGATCTGATTTACGAACATTGTGCCTATTTCAGTCTTTACTCCCTAAGCACTGTGTTTAAGCGCGCGGGTTTCGACATAGTGGCGAGCGACGACTCGTTTGGTGGCCAGTTCATCTGGGTAGAGGCGCGGCCGGGTAGTAAGAATTCCAAGGTAACCTTGGCCGCGGAGCAGACACCGTCGCGCATTCGCCAGTACGTGGACGTTTTTGCCGATCAGTATCGGGCGAACGTACAAGCATGGCGCGAACGGCTGGCGAGCATGGCGCGGGAAGGGCGCCGTGTCGTGATTTGGGGTGCTGGCTCGAAGGGCGTCACCTTTCTCAATATGCTAAACGATTATGCCAGCAATATTCGTTACATAGTGGATCTCAACCCGCGCAAGCAGGGCTGCTACGTGGCGGGAACGGGTCAGCGAGTGGTTCCTCCTGGGTTTTTGCGCAACTACCCGGCCACCGATGTGATTGTCATGAACCCCTTGTATTTCGATGAAATTAGGTCTTCTGTCCGCGCCATGGGGCTGGATACGCAAGTCGCGTGCGTTTGACGGGACCAGGAGCGCATACCTCAATGACGTTGCATTTGGTGGTGGCATTGTCGTCCCACGGCTTTGGCCACATCGGGCAGAGCGCGCCGGTGATCGATACGCTGCGAAAGCGCCTTCCAAAATTGCGAGTCACCTTGCGTACCGCGGCCCCGCGTTTCAAGCTGATCGAGCGTTTTGGCGATCGAATCAATATTGCGCCGGTGGAAACCGATGTGGGCATGGTGCAGCAGGATGCGCAATCCATCGCGTGGGAGGCCAGCGCGCGGGCGTACTGGGAATTTCACCGGGATTGGGAGCGCCGGGTGGAGGAAGAAGCACGCGTATTGCGCGCGCTGCGCGCCGATGCATTACTCGCTAATGTGCCCTATCTGGCGCTGGCGGGCGCGCGGCATGCCGGTATCCCATCCCTTGCGCTGTGCTCTATCAATTGGATGGACATCTATGCGCATTATTTCGGCGCACGCCCCGAGGCGCCGATTTTGTTGGAGCAGATGCAACGAGCTTATCGGTCGGCGCGCCAGTTTCTGCAACCCACCCCCAGTATGCCGATGTTGCGACTCGATAATCGCAAGGCGATCGGGCCAATCTGCCAGCAAGGACACAGCCGCCGCGACTGGTTTGTCGAAAATTTGGGGCTGGGTCCGAGCGAGCGATTGGTAATGGTTTCGCTAGGGGGTATGGAGTTGCGCCCGCCGATCGAACAGTGGCCAGCGCTGCCCGGTATGCGCTTGCTCGTTCCGGCGACTTGGCGCTCTAGCCATCCGGGAACGGTGGATTTTGAGTCTCTGAAAATGCCTTATATCGACGCTTTATGGTCGTGCGATGCGTTGATTTGCAAACCGGGCTACGGCAGTTTTGTGGAAGCGGCCTGCGCTGGGGTGCCGGTATTGTATCTGGAACGGCCGGACTGGCCGGAGGCGCCTTATCTGGTGCGCTGGTTGGAAGGCGCCGGCCGTTGTGCCCTGCTGGCGCAGGAGCGTTGGTTGAAGGGCGACTTCCTTGAGAGTTTGGAGCAGTTATGGCGGCAAAAACCCTTGCAGCCAGTCACGCCACTGGGGTTACAGGACGCTACTGAAGCCATGGTAGGCATTTTAGCGTAAAACGGTATTTCTTGAATGTCCTTTGAAGAACACTCTTGACATCCTCCCCGCCCTGAAGGGCGAGGATTCCTGACATCGCTATCAGGGT
>JAVMKI010000078.1:0-66615 GCA_031732755.1 Candidatus Contendibacter sp. | reverse complement strand
GCGCCGATGATCGTGTGAGCATCACTCATGCTAAAGTAGGTCATCGCCAGGCATCCTACCTCGGAAAGCCCACCCTCGCGTGGGCTTTTTGTTTTGCGGATTGAGAATCCCTCGGCTCTTTATTCGCCGCCATCGCCGCCAAATTCCGGCGACAGTAGCTCATATTCGGCGATGAGCTGTGCACCCAGCAAAATGATCAGGCTTGCCGCTTCCAGGCTTAGGAGCGCGATGACCACGCCCGTCAGCGACCCGTAAACCACATTGACTAGTGACAGATTGGTGAAATACCACAGTAAGCCATAGCGCACTCCCTCCCACAGCAAAGCGGCGGCGATGCCACCCACCAGAGCGTCCCGAAAGGGCAGCCGACCCGCTGGCATCAGCATGTAGAACAGAGTCAGTACCCCAATTTGGCTGAATAAACCGGTCAGATAAAGCAAAGCAACCTTCAGACTGTTTGGCGACCATTCCCAACCAAATATCTGAATGTCGCCAGTCATCCGCGTTTGCAGCACCCCGATCAGCAAGGTCACCGCTAATAGCCCAAAGCCTAGCAGCAGCATGTACAGATAGGGCAACAGTAGCGAAATCAGCGCATGACGGTTATGCGCGGCACGCCGGTGAGCGAAGATGATCGCCATGGCATTCTCCAGGATGCTGAAGGCTAGCGAACTGAAAAACAATAGGGTTCCCACCATGAACCAGCTCAGCGTTTGCCGATGGTCGAGAAACTGTGCGACTTGTTCCATGACCAGTTCCACCTCGCCTGGCACCAGTTGCTCAAGGTAGTGATGCAACAACGCTAACAATTCCGCCTCTTTCACCACATGCGAGAGCGCCACCAGTAACAGAATCAACAAGGGTACCAACGAGAGCAGCGCGTAATAAGCCACCGCGCCAGCCAACAGCACACCTCGGTTGGCGTGGAAACGATGCAGCACACGACTGGTGAAAACCAGGGGATGGTTGAGTATGAAACGGATAGGCGTGGTGGAAGGCATGGAGCCGTGCTCTCGATTCGAGTTGTGGGCGATGATCATGCCAAAGTAAGCCGATTTTTACATGCTATCCAGTTTAATTTTTTGCTATGTGGAAGCCTGAACTGACGAAAAAACCGGCTTACCGTTAGCGACGCGAGTCGGTGATCTCCACTCGAAATCGCGGTGACGGCGAATGAATCATGAATAGAAAAGCCTTGCGGCAGTGTGAAGAAGCCATGGCGCATGCTACCGACTATCCGGCCTGGTGCGAGGCGGCGCGAGAGCATGACCGTTGGTCTGGCAGTGCTGACTGGCGAGAACAGGATGAATCGCCCGACTACGACTATCAGTTAATTCGGGCGCGGCTGAACGAACTGCGCGCGTTACGTCGGCACGGCGACATCGCCCGGTTGGTGTACTCCTTGCACGAGGGTTTGCACGGCAATCTCGGCAATATTGCCAATCCAGCGCTGTATTCCCACTGCCTGTTCGGTACCAAACGATTGTTGACCGAATATCTGGAGGAGGTCGCCAGCACGCTTGATGAATTGTGTGATCAAGATTTCCCGGATTTTCCCACGCCTTCCAAGCTGCTCTTTTTCGAGCGCACGGGGCAGAGTTTTGGCCGCTCGGCGTTGATGCTCAGCGGCGGTGCCACCTTGGGATTATTTCATTCGGGGGTGATCAAGGCGCTGTGGGCAGAAGGACTACTGCCGAAAGTGATTTCCGGTTCCAGCGCTGGTTCCATCGCCGCGGCGACTATCGGCACCCATACCGACGATGAATTGATGCGGATTTTCAACCCAGACGGATTCACGGCGGAAGCGTGGCGTAGTCTCGGGTTCAAAAGCCTGCTCAAGGGCAGCACGCTGATGGACAGTAGCCAGTTGGAACTGTGCATTGAGCAGAACGTCGGCGCGCTGACCTTCGAGGAGGCTTTCGACCGCACGGGCCGGATCATCAACATTCCAGTATCGCCGATCCGGGCGCACCAGCACTCGCGGTTGTTGAATTACCTGACCGCGCCAAATGTGATGATCCGGCGCGCCGCGCTAGCGTCCAGCGCCATTCCCGGCGTTTTTCCGGCGGTGATGTTGGAAGCCAAGGATTTCAACGGCGCCATCGTTCCCTACATGCCCAACGAAAAATGGGTGGATGGCAGCCTGAACAGTGACCTGCCGATGCTGCGGGTGGCGCGGATGCACAATGTAAACCACTACATCGTCAGTCAGACCAACCCGCATATCGTGCCCTTCCTGTCCGAGCCGAAGCCGCACGAGAAGGGTTTGTTTTCATTCACCCGCGATATCATCAGCTCAACGGTTCACATCTACGTCAAGCATATTCTCGATCTGGCCCGACAGAACGTCGATTCCCACTCTCTGGGTTTGTTGCTGGACAAGGCGTATTCGGTGGCCAACCAGAACTACAGCGGCGATATCACCATCTTTCCGCCGACTTGGCTGGGCACCCTGCGGGATATTTTCTCCAACCCCACTCCGGAGCGGATCGCCGAGTTCATCCACACCGGCGAACGGGCGACCTGGCCGAAACTGGAGCGCATCCGCAACGCCACCCGCATCAGCCGTGCCTTCGAACGTGGCCTGGAACGGTTACGGGCGCGCGTTGCCAAGGCGGCGTCCTGAAGGATTCAGGGTTTGGCAAGATCTTCCAGCAATAATTGAATGTCCACCGCATATTGATAGTGCAAATTCGGATCGGCGGCCAACGCCGGGTCACGCGAGCCGGCAAGGATAGCTTGCAGCTTTGTGATCAGTAGTTTGCCGGTGGGCGGTACGTTGGGACTGACCACGATTTGCGCCAGTTTGGCGGCCAGCGGCGCGGTGTCGCCCGCGCGGATGGCATGCCCAATCTGCGCGCACAATCGGGAGCCAGGATTGAGATCTTCACCACCCGCCCGCCGATAGGCCAGATATTTCTGGATCGACTGTCGCCGGGCTTCGTCGGCCACGCCGGGGTTTTCGACCGTCTGGCCGACATCACGCAAACCACGGCGGATTGCCCCGTTACGGGCAGTGAGGTTTTCAGGCAGGTTGCACTCGCTGGCGCGAGACAATTCCTGACGGGCTTCATCATGCCGCCGCAACTGAATCAGTATATTGGCCAACTTGTTGCGGCTAGCCTCCTCGTTGCGGCCGTCGCCCAGTTCCGCGTACAGATCCGCCATGCGCCGGTAGGCCAGCACCGCTTCCTCAAGCTGGTTCAGGACTTGGTGCAGATGGCCAAGTTCACCCAACACCTCGGCCACTCCAGCGCGGTTGCGTAGCTGTTCGTATAGATAGAGCGCCTGCTGGCAGGCCTTGAGCGCCAAGTCGATTTCCCCTGTCAGCTTGCGGGCCAGGCCGAGTTGCCGCCAAGCCTGCGCCGTACTTTCCGGTTCGCCCAGTGCTTCGAAGGTTTGCCGCGCGGCGTCGTAAAGAGCGGCGGCTTCGGGATATCGCCCCTGTCGCTGGCGCACCAATCCCAGTTGTAGCTGGTTGGCGGCAATCGTGGGATGAATGGTATTCGGCGCGACGTGAGCCAACGCGGCTTCATAGGCGGCCGCCGCATCCTGCAACCGCCGCAGATAGCTCAGGCAGTCACCGGCTTCGGCGCCGGCCACTGCCGCCATGCGGGCCGCGCTGGCGTTGCCGGCCTCGGCCAAGGTCTGGAACTGTTGGCGGGCTTCGGTCAACTCCCGGGCCGCTGGTTCGGCGGCGCTGGCCATTTTCAGTAGCTTGCCCAATTGAAAATGGGCCCGCGCCTGATCGTAGGCGGCGCCAGGATACGCGTCGGCTCCCGCTTCCTGGCACTGGCGCAGGAGTTGTCGGGCGGCTTGCAATGCTTCCTCCAGCGCCTCGCTATCGCGCAAGCGTTCGATCCGCAGTCGCTCGGTTTCAAAACGCGCCCGGCTCCAGCCGAGCAGGGCTTGACTAGCGCGCTCGCGAGCGGCGGTGGCTTCAGCCAGCGCCGAAGCGATGCCGAGGCTGGCCAGTAGCTGTTCCAACTGACTGGCGATTCGCGCGGTCTGTTCTATGGGGGTGTTTTGCTGATTGTCGCGCAGCAAGGCAAGCAGGTTGGGTAATTCCAGGCGTAACAGCCGCTTGGCGCGGTTACTGTCCTTGAAATGCTGCTGGTAGAGTTCCACCAGGAATTGTTCCATGCCGATTCGCCAGCGTTCCCGCCAAATCGCCCGTGTGTCTGGATCCAACAGGTTGGACAGGTAGCGCGCCAGGGCTGGATCGAAGCGTAGATGGCCATGACCTCGATCCTCGGCCAGTCCCAAGGTGATGAGCCGCGCGCAGAGGTTCTGGATGGCAAGCGTATCCAGTCCCAGAGAGTGTCCCATGGCGATGCGGTTAACCCCATCCTTGAAGAACGCCAGAACGGGTAGCAGCTCCTGGTCGCTGGTGGGCAGGCGTCGCAAATCCAGCGCCAGCACCAGATAGAGCGGCCATTGTGGGTCGTCTTCGTGGCGGCGCAGCAATGCGGCCCGCAGTGGACGCAACAGCGTCAGCGTTGCACTGACGCCTTGATGGCTCACTTCGCGCGCGAGACGGAGCAGCGCGCCGGGATGACCGCCGGCCAAGGTGGCCAGCTCACGCAATTGCCGAAAGCTGGCGCCGTTGTCGGCGGAGGGAGGCGCTTCCCCGGCTGTGATCAACATCTGGCCAAGCAGGATGATCGCATCGGTTTCGTCCAGGGCCGCCAGCTTGATTTCGGTCCAGGGCGGCGCGAAGGATGGCGGTCCGACGCGACCGAGCGCCAACAGACGCAACGCCGGCCATTCGCTCAGCAAATCCTTCCAAAAGCGGTCGAAGGCCTCGTCATATTCGGCGGGCCAGCGTTCGATCTGGTCGAGCACGAGGAGAGTCGGGCTGGGACGCAGCGCCTGTCGGAGATAGTCGAGCGCCTGCCACAAGGTTGGATATTGGCCAACCGTCCAGTGGTCGCCGGTGGGAAGCAGTTGCCGCCCTAGGGTTTCTAACAGCGCGCGCGGATTGCTAGCGTCATCGGCGTGGACGTAGGCGATATAGCGATAGCGGCCGATGCGCGCCAGCCAGCCCGCCAAGTCCGCCGCCAGTGTGGTTTTGCCACTGCCGCCAGGACCTTTGATGAAGATGGCGTGCCGGTTTTCCAGCAGCCGTTCGGCAATCAACAACTCGCGGGTACGTCCCAGGCAGCCGGTTGGAGGCAGGGCAGGCAAGATTTCCCGCGGGGCGAATCGCGACTGGCCGGCCAGCCGACGCCAAAGCTCCAGCGCGGGGCGCAGCGCAAGACGAGGGTCGTGCTGACCCAGATACAAGGTAAAAGCGAACCAGTCGCGCAAATAAACATCGCCGCCGCCCAGCCCAGAACCACGGTAGCTGTCACCGGCCAGCCGGCGTTGACCAGCGAACAGCGCCTGACTGATGCGGGTGCCCCGCAACAATTCTTCATGGAAGGCATTCCAAAACCGACGCAGGGTTTCCGTCGGCGTGTCGGGATGCACGGTGACCACCGCCGCGATTCCCGCCGCCAGCAGGGCGGACGCCAATCGCGCGGGCCGGACGGAGTTGGCGGTTTCCTCCGGGCGGATCAGCACGACCAGGCGGATGCGATAGGTGGCTAGCAGAGCAGCCAGCGCCGCCACGGAGACAAACTGGGCATCCCTGCAAAGCGGCACGTGCAAATCGTAACTGGCTTCGAATCCAAACAGCGGGGGACCCTGGTCGGGATCATGGCGGAAGCATCCGTCCAGATGCACGGCGGTGAAGGGCCGACCAGCCGACCAAGCGTCGTTCAGTTGTTTTTCCAGCGCCGCCAGTGTGGGGGGAGTCAATACTTGGATTTCGATCAGGGTGCCCAACCCTTCCAATGCTTCCAACAAGGGTAACGTGCCACGCCGGTAATCGGGGTGACCCGTGGGTTCGGTGTCGGGGCGTGGGCTGAGGGTCAGGATCCGCAAAGGTGGTGGAGCGGGCGGGAACGGGTCGCCCCCACCCGCAAGTCGGCGCTGGAATTGAACCGGCTGCTTGCCCCGCAATAGGAAACCAGCGCCATTGCTGAGAAATTCCCAAGGCAGGTCAAACAGTGTCGCGGCGGCGGGGGACGCGTTTTCGGCGCGCAGCGTCAGCCAGTGTTGGCAAAGGTCCAGTGGTTGACGCCACCCGGCGGTCAGAGTCGCCATTTCGGGAGGTGCGAGCGTGGCTTGATAGAGTGCCTGGCCCCAAGCCTCAAACTGAGTCTCGGCGCGTTGGGCGAGTTGGCGAACCACGTTGGTTGGCCAGGCAAGATGACCGCGCAAATACCAGGATGGGAGGTTTGGATCAATGGTGGGAGGTAGCGGACCCAGGTTTAGGCAGGCGCTGGCAGTCGAGGCTGGGTCGGTGGAGCGGTTCAGGCGGGCGGTGAGCCGCCATGGCTGGATGGAGGTCGCGACGGCGCGGTCGAAGATCAGCTCCAACTCCGCTGAGGGTGGCGGACTGCGTTCGACGATGAGATCGCCAGGCGGTGGCTCACCCAGAGCGGCCAGCAGTGCTGGCAAGGCGGCGCCCAGACCATCGGCGGGCAGTTGAATCGGTGGGGTTTGCGGTGGTGGAGTAAACCAGGAGCCGAGCAGAGCGTTATCCACGCCGGGCAACAGCAACGGAATGACCCGATACGTGTTGGCGCGGCGGCGCTCCATTTCTTGCGCGAGTTCGATTTCCCGGCGCATCCAGGCCGCCTCGCCCGTATTGAGGCTGAGCACCACGATGACTTGGCGGGCCTGTTCGATGGCCCAGCGTACTTCCAGAGCCAGTCGATGGCCACCGCGCTGATTACGGGTGTCGCGCCAGACATTCAGGCGACAGATTTCCAGCGCCACCGCCAGATCCTCGGCGAAGGCGGCATCGGACTGGGCATGGCAGATAAAAAGAGAAGCAACGGCCATCGGGCGTTCCAGAGCAGCAAGGGAAGGTTAAGGCGATGAATAGCTTAGCGCAAAAAACGACCGGTCGTCGCCCTTGAAATCGACCAGCGAGCCCCCATTTGAAGGTCAACCGAAAAGGGCGTTCCAGGAACGCCGTCCAATGAAATGAGAGGAGGTGCCATCATGGCTCTGATGCGTTATGAACCCTTGGGTTTGTTGAATCAATTGCAGCGGGAAGTCAACCGCCTGTTTGAAACCAGCCGGTTTGGCGATGAGGAAACTGGGCACACGCTGGCGGACTGGATGCCGGCGGTTGATATCAAGGAGGAGCCAAACCAGTTTGTGATTCATGCGGACCTGCCGGGCGTGGACCTCAAGGATATCGAGGTCACGTTGGAAAACGGCGTGCTGACCCTGAAGGGCCAACGCGCGCGAGCGAGAGGAAGGAAGAAACCGAGCAATATCGCCGGGTCGAGCGGGTGCGCGGCACCTTCCTGCGGCGGTTCTCGTTGCCGGATGTGGCCGACGCCGAAAAGGTGAGCGCCAAGTGCAAGGATGGTGTTCTGGAGGTGATCGTGCCGAAGCGTGAAGCGGCGCAGCCCCGCAGGATCGCCATCGAAGGCTGATTCGCCCATTTGCCGGACCCTCGTCCGCCGCGGGCGAGGGTTTCGCGGATTCCGCATGGATGCATCTCGACGCCTGCCCGTGGGTTGACTACACTTGGTCGAATCCCCAACAAAACCCATGGAAACCACCATGCGCCGAGTCGTGTTCAATCAGAAAGGGGGGGTGGGTAAATCCACCATCGCGTGCAATCTAGCCGCCATCAGCGCCGCGCGGGGGCGGCGAACCTTGTTGGTGGATCTGGACCCGCAGGCCAACGCCTCGCGCTACCTGCTGGGCGCGGCCCTTGAGGAGCAAAAGAAGACCCTCGCCCATTTTTTCGATGATATTCTGGCCTACAAGCTGTTCGCTGACAAACCGGCTGCCTATGTCGTCGAGACTCGCTTTACCAATCTGAGCGTCCTGCCGTCCGATCCCCGGCTTGAAGATTTGCAAATCAAGCTGGAGTCGCGCTACAAGATGTACAAGTTGCGGGAGGCGTTGGAGACCTTCAAGGAATTCGACGAGGTTTTCATCGATACCCCGCCCGCGCTGAATTTTTTCACCCGTTCGGCGCTGATCGCCGCCGATACCTGTCTGATTCCGTTCGATTGCGACGATTTTTCCCGCCGTGCCCTGTACACGTTGATGGACAGCGTGCGCGAAATCCAGGCCGACCACAATCGCGCGCTGCGGATCGAAGGCATTGTGGTTAATCATTTTCAGGCCCGCGCCAACTTGCCGACGCGGCTGGTCGAGGAATTGCGCGCCGAGGGTTTACCGGTGCTGGAGGCGTTCCTGTCCGCTTCGATCAAGATCCGCGAATCGCACGCCCAGGCGTTGCCGATGATCCACCTTGATCCCAAGCACAAGCTGAGCCAGGAATTCGAGGCGCTCTACCGATTGCTGGCCGCCTGATTTCATCCTCCAACTTTTGCATTGCAGCGAGGCCGCGCCATGATCGCCCCTGATTCCACCATCGTCGCCCGCGTCGTCGAGGAAATGCGGCGGGCCCGCCGGTTGCTGTTCATCACCGGCGCCGGCATTTCCGCTGACTCTGGCTTGCCAACCTATCGCGGCATCGGTGGGTTGTACAATAATCAGGCCACCGAGGACCACTTTTCCATTGAGACCGCCCTCTCGGGATCGATGCTGGAAGCCAATCCAGCCATCACCTGGAAGTATCTGCATCAGATCGAAAATTCCTGCCGTGGGGCGCGTTTCAACGACGCGCACGCCATCATCGCCGAGTGGCAGGACCAGTTTGACGTGTGCGTGCTGACGCAGAACATCGACGGGTTTCACCGCGACGCCGGCAGTCGCAACCTGATCGAGATTCATGGCGACATCCACGATCTGTACTGCACCCGGTGTAATTACGCGGCCACCGTGACGGATTACAGCGCACTCGATCTGCCGCCCTCCTGCCCGCGCTGCCACGCCCTGGTGCGGCCCAAGGTGGTGCTATTCGGCGAGGTACTGCCGTCTCACGCCATCCAGCATTTGTACGCGGAGCTGGATCGGGGCTTCGACCTGGTGTTCAGCATCGGCACCACCAGCGTGTTTCCCTACATCGCCGGGCCAGTGGTGCAGGCCAGCCAAATGGGTATTCCCACGGTGGAGATCAACCCCACCGATACCAACGTCACCCGATTCGTGGACCATAAGTTGGCTTCGGGAGCAGCGGTGAGCCTGCGGGCGATCCGGGCCGCCCATCAAGGATGACGCAGGGCCGGAGGTATTCCCTCCGGCATTCCATGGGTGGTCGCGGTCACCTCTACCGGTTCGAGGCGTCGCCCATTCGAAGCGGAGTGGATGTCACGCGATGGCGTTCCTTCAGCCGCCGGTAGTTTTGAGCGGAATATTCCAGAAATTCCAACTCGCGGTCGTTGAGGGGGCGGATCGGCTTCACCGGGCTGCCGACGTAGAGAAATCCGCTGTCCAGCACCTTGCCGGATGGCACCACGCTGCCGGCGCCGATGGTCACCCGCGATTGCACCACCGCCCGGTCCATCACGATGGCGCCCATGCCGATCAGGCAGAAATCCTCAATCGTACAGGCGTGCAGGATGACCTTATGGCCGACCGTGACATCGTTGCCAATTTGGGTCGGTTGGCCGCCCGGACAAAACCGGCTATCGTGCGTCACGTGGATGATCGTACCATCCTGGATGCTGGTGCGCGCGCCGATGCGGATGCTCTGAATGTCGCCGCGAATCACACACAGCGGCCAGACCGAGCTGTCCTCACCGATTTCGACATCGCCGATCACCACGGCGGTGTCGTCCACATGGGCGGAGGGATGAATGCGCGGCGCGTGCTGCTCAAACGAACGAATCGGCATGAACGATTTCCTCGGTGAGGCGGTCAACGGTCATCTTGGAGCAACCAACCCTGTTCGGTCTTGTGAAAAGTCACCTGCTTGGCGCGATGGCGGCGTTCTCCCGCCTGGAATTGCCCATATCGCAACCCCAGCGCCACCAGGTCCAGCCCGGCCAATAACGGATCGTTGCGGTCGCGGAGGTTCAGCGCCAGATCGGCCAGGCTTTTCTGGAACACCAAGTCGTATTCCACCTCGGCGACGTAGACGTTTTGACCAGGTTCGAAGCCATTGGCTTTACGGAAATTCTCGACGATATAGAGACTGCTGCCCTCGCGCAGCAACTGTTCAATAACCTGCCGCTGGATTTCGCCATCGCTGGGTCGATTGGCGCAGGCGGCCAGCAGCAGGATGAAGATTGGCAGGATAAGGAGTGGCGGAAGTAGACGTTTCATGACGGTCATCTTCATGCTCAGCGTATTGTGACCAGTTCTTCGGCGCTGGTGGGATGAATGGCGACCGTGTCATCGAGATCGCGCTTGGTGGCGCCCATGCGAATGGCGACCGCGAAGCCTTGCAGCATTTCATCCACGCCCTCGCCGATCAGATGGCAGCCCACGATCTTTTCCTCCGCGCCGACGCAGACCAGCTTCATCACCGTTGGCGACTGGCGAGTCGTGAAGGCGTAATACATGGGGCGGAACCGGGTCTGGTAAATCCGCGCCGCATCGCCGTATTGCTGGCGTGCGGCCGTCTCGGTCAAACCCACCGTGCCGATGGGCGGGTGGCTGAAGACGACCGTGGGGATATTCTCATCGGGCAAATGGCGTTCGGGTTGGCCGCCGAACAACCGGTCGGCCAGCCGTCGGCCAGCGGCGATGGCCACCGGGGTCAGGTGGGAACGCTCGGTCACATCGCCGACGGCGTAAACGCCGGGTACGTTGGTGTTCTGATACAGGTCGGTGGGAATGGAACCGTTGGGATGCAACGCCACGCCCGCCGCCGCCAGGTCGAGCGCATCGGTGTTGGGCGCGCGCCCAATCGCCCATAACACGGCATCCACATTGTTAGCGCTCCCCGATCCTGCGCAATGCAGGCTGAACGCGCCGCTGGCCAGTCGCGCCACCGCCCGAACCTGGGTATGCGTCAATACGGTGATGCCATCCTCTCGCAACCGTTCCATCAACTGTTCGCGTAATAACGTGTCGAACGACCGCAAAACTTGATCCTTGCGGATCAGCAAGGTGACTTCGGCTCCCAGCGCCTGCAGTACTCCCGCCAACTCCACCGCAATGTAACCGCTGCCCACGATGGCGACGCGCGCCGGACAGGCGTTCAGCTTGAAAAAGCCGTCCGAGGTGATGCCGAACTGAGCGCCAGGGACATTGGGAACCAGTGGCCGGCCGCCGGTGGCGATGACGATATGGTCAGCGCTGTAGCGCTCGCCGCCGACCTGCACGGTGTGGGCGTCCACGAACCGGGCGAACCCGCGAATCAGCGTGACCCTGGTTTCGGCCAGATGACCCAGATACCATTCGTTGATGTCGCTCACCAGGCGGTCGCGGGCAGTTTTCAGCCGTTGCCAGTCGAAGCCGAAATAATCCAGTCGGAAGCCATAACTGGAGGCGTCGTCGAGCGCGTGGGCCAGACGCGCGGCGTACCACATCACTTTCTTCGGCACACAACCCACGTTAACGCACGTACCGCCGAGCCGGTCGCCTTCGATCAGCGCGCAGCGGGCGCCATGCCGAGCCGCCTGTTCCACCACCGATAGGCCACCGCTGCCGCCGCCGATAGCGATGAGATCGTAATGCTGGGCCATGCCTTCTCCTGTGTGGGCGTGACGACAAGGGTATGATGATCGCCGGCGCGTTTTCGTCTGAACTTGTACTATAGCGCGGGTTCGGGCAATACGCTTGCCGTGGGCCTTGTAATCGACAGGAGTTTGGGGAAGTTGGCGATGCGCGGGTGGGGATTCGTGGGCTTGATGCTGTGGCTATTATCGGCCAGCGGCGGGGAATTGCGCTGGCAGGGGTCACTGACCCAGGGCGGATTGATCGTTGGGCAAGCGCCACCGGGAACCCGGTTGGCATTGGACGGGCAACCGACGCCGGTTGGGCCAGACGGCGCGTTCGTATTCGGCTTTGGCCGCGATGCGCTACCTCAGGCGCGGTTGACCGTGCTCTCTCCCGACGGTGCCCGCGAGGAACGGGTGCTGACGATTGCCCAACGCCAGTATGCGATCCAACGTCTCGACGGTCTGCCGGCGGATAAAGTCACGCCGCCACCAGCGGTGCTCGAACGCATCCGCCGCGAAAACGCCCGGGTGGATGACGCCCGCCAGCGAGATATTCCGCAGGCCTGGTTCCGCAGTGGTTTTGCCTGGCCGGTCATCGGGCGCATCAGCGGTGTGTACGGCAGCCAGCGCATCCTCAACGGCGAGCCGCGCCAGCCGCATTACGGCGTGGATATCGCCGCCCCGATCGGCACTCCGGTGCATGCCCCAGCCGATGGCGTGGTGACTTTGGCCGAACCGGATTTGTACTACACCGGCGCGACGCTGATCATCGATCACGGTTATCGACTCAGTTCCACCTTGATGCATCTGGACCGCATTGATGTCCAGGTCGGACAGCGAGTGCGCAAGGGTGACTCCGTCGCGACGGTGGGCAAGAGTGGCCGGGTGACGGGGCCCCATCTGGATTGGCGGATGAACTGGCGCGAGGCGCGGATCGATCCGGCGCTGCTGGTTCCGCCAATGCCGTGATGTGAAAATCAATGTCCCGTGGATGTGGAAGCCAGTGCGCAAGTCGCTTGTCAGTGAGCTAGCCCCCACGATGAAGCAGGTTAACGTTGCGCGGTCTTTGAAATCCCTGACAGATGGCTAACCCCCACTCCATCGTAGTCCTTATTCCTGCCTACAATGAGGAAGCGACGGTCGGCATGATCGTTGCTCAAGTCCGTCAATTGTGGAACTGTCCTGTCGTGGTGATCGATGACTGTAGCACGGATGCAACGGCACGAATGGCCCACGCCGCCGGCGCCACCGTGCTGCCACTGACGAACCAACTGGGCGCTTGGGGCGCAATCCAGACGGGGCTGCGCTACGCCTTGCGTCAAGGCTACCGCATTGCGGTGACTCTCGACGCCGATGGCCAACACGCCCCTGAAGACATCGGTACGTTGTTGCAACCGCTCGCCGTCGGCGCGGCCGACGTGGCCATCGGCGCCTTTCCCGATCGCGCCAGTCGCGCCCGGCGCTTCGCCTGGGCTTATTTTCGCTGGCTCACCGGCCTTGAACTGGGAGATATCACTTCCGGTTTTCGCGCCTACAACCAGGCGGCGATAGTCGTGCTGGCCGCTGGCGAGGCCAGCCTGCTGGATTATCAGGATGTTGGCGTGCTGCTGATCCTGCGCCGCAAGGGTCTGCGCATCGTCGAGGCGCCAGTGGCGATGCAGCCCCGCGCCACCGGCGCTTCGCGGGTATTTCGCTCGTGGTGGGTTGTGGGAAAATACATGCTGCAAACCAGTTTGTTGTGCCTTGCCCGGGTGGGGTTTACTTCTTCTCTACCCCCAGCGGACGATTAAACGCTGCAACCGGATTCTCTTTATGGAAGCTATAAACCCAACCTGTCGATGATCGGCGTTTTGAGCGAGCCACCATGCATCAACCTCTCCATAGCATCGTTTTCCCACCATTGGCGCCTGGCCCCCGGGAGGACTTCATCGAACTGCGTCTGCGCCTGGAATGCACGCGCGCGCAGGCCCGGAACTATCTCTACAGCAAGCTCTATTATGCGACCGCCCCACGGGAACCGTTTAGCGAAGATCGGGTCATTTGCTTTCCAGTCGGCGAACGGAATCGTTTCGAGCGCATCCAGGTGGCGTTGCCCGCCAGCGATCTGCGCCGGGCGCGCGATCATCAATTTCTGAAGGTACGGGTCGACGGTTTGCCCTATTCCGAGGGGACATTCTCGGTCGAAGAACTCCGGCTGGTCGATGATAGCGTCCACCCGGAATTGTCGCGCCTTGCCCGACTGGCGGCGCAGCGGCAGTGGGTGCGGGAGCAAGTGCTCATCAGCGAGGCGGAACGCCGGGTTTTCCTGCCGCACTATCCAGAATCCCTGTCACTGGAGCTGACTACCGTTTGCAATCTCCAGTGTCCTCATTGCAGCGCGCATGGTCTGCCGCAGCTACACCGCCATCATAACGGCATGGCTGAAATGTCCATTCCTTTGCTGGATCAAATCGCGGCCGAGGCGTTCGGTCACGCTACCGCCGTCAGCATCGTGGGGCGGGGCGAGCCTACCGTGGCGAGTGACGCCTTGTGGGAGCGATTCACCGAACTGTTGCGACACCATAACGTACGCCTGAGTTGTGTTTCCAATGGTACGCGCATTCAGCAGCGTTTCGATGCGGCGCTCATGCCCTACGTGCATGAGCTGTGTTTCTCCGTGGATGGAGCGACTCCCGAAACTTACGAGACGAACCGTCGGGGCGCGCGCTTTGAGGCGGTGCTGGACAATATCCGCTACTACCACGATCTGCGTACCCGTCTGCCGCTCGCGCGTCGGCCGCAGCTCAGTTTTTCCTGGACCCTGAAAAAGAATAATATCCAGGAATTGCCGCGTTTTGTCGAACTGATTGCGGAGTGCGAGCCGGACCTGGTGTCCATTCGACACATGGTCATTTTCCAGGACAAGGATAAGCCGCAGTCGTTGTTGGATGATCCGCAATTGACCAATCGCTTTCTCAGCGCCGCCTATGCGGCCCTAGACGAGCGCGGCATCCGGCACGAGAGCCCACCGCTCATCATCCAAGCGTCGGAAACCCAGGAAAGCGATTCGGCAACGTCAGACGAACCGGTCGTGCCGAGGGAGAACGTCTGTAATTGGATGCACCGCACCGCCATCATCATGGCCGATGGCGAAGTGACGACCTGTGGTAAACATTATGGGATCCGAGTTGGCGTCATGAGCGCGCAACAATCGTTGCACGACATCTGGAACGGTCCCGCCATGCGTTCGCTGCGCGAGAGTTTTGGCACCTCGCGCATGTGGGATCAATGTCGGGCTTGCTGGCTGCGCGAGATCAAGTGGCACTCCCAGCGCCAGGCCAAGGATAATCAGCAGGAGTATTCTCTTGAGGAAGGCATGGATTTCAGTGAGTCGGCTTGGGATTACCGATCCTATGAGGCGCTTTAGTCCTGCTTGGTCGGGGCATCGGTCGGCCATCGACGAGAATATCCAGTAGACCTGAAACCGCCCAATGATCACCTACCAACTCACCTCGATGGCGATGGGGATTGCTCTCGCCGCCGTCATCCTGTTTCTGGTCCGCCGCGACCATCTGCATGGACCCTATTCACTCTGGTGGATCGGCGCCGCCGCAACGGTTGCTCTGCTCGGTTTGTTTCCGCGCCTGTTCGATCTCATGGCGAGAGAGTTGGGAATCAGCTATCCGCCGATCCTGGCCGTCGTGTTGGGGTTCAGCCTGTTACTGGTCAAGATCCTGACCATGGATTTGGAGCGTTCCCGGCAAGAACGGCTGATTCGCCGACTGACCCAACGCTTGGCGATGCTGGAAGCGCAGACGCCGACAAAGGCGACGAACGCGGCGGAAGATAGCCTTCCATCGCCCGCTCAAGTGGCTGAATCGACGGACTTGCCCTTGAGTGAAAGACAGGAGAATTGAATGAGCGCATTGCGCGCGGTGAAACGGATCGGGCCTCATTGATAGCGATTCCAGCGCGCCTCAGGGGGCGGTGGAATTTCGCCCGGCGATTTTTCCCAACCAGTCTTTTTCCCAACCAAATCGCTGAGACGTCTCTCCGCTCTGGTATTCCTCATGGCGGCATCTGGTATTCCTTCCTAAAATCCGCGTCAGAATTTCCACCCAGCCTCACTCTCGTCATGCACATACACATTCTCGGTATTTGCGGCACTTTCATGGCCGGCGTTGCCCTTCTGGCCCGCGCGGCGGGACATACCGTTTCCGGTTGCGACGCCGGCGTCTATCCACCGATGAGCACGCAACTGGCGGAAGCCGGCATTACGTTACGGGAAGGTTACGCACCCGAACAGCTCGTCGAGTTCCAGCCGGACATGATCGTGGTCGGTAACGTGATGAGTCGGGGCCGGCCCATCGTCGAGGAACTGCTCAATCGCGATTTGCCCTACACCTCCGGGCCTGCCTGGCTAGCGGAACATGTGCTGCGCGACCGCCATGTGTTAGCGGTGGCTGGCACCCACGGCAAGACCACCACCAGCAGCCTGCTGGCGTGGATACTGGAATACGCCGAGTTGGAGCCGGGCTTTCTGATCGGCGGCATTCCCGCCAATTTCGGCCAGTCCGCCCAGTTAGGCCACCGCCGTTTTTTCGTGGTCGAGGCCGATGAGTACGACACCGCGTTTTTCGACAAGCGCTCCAAATTTGTCCATTACCGCCCGCGCACTCTGATTTTGAACAACCTGGAATTCGATCACGCCGACATTTTCCCCGATCTGGCGGCGATTCAGCGCCAGTTTCATCACCTGCTGCGGACGGTGCCCAGCACGGGCCTGATTCTCGCCAACGGTCAGGATGCCAACCTGGCCGAAGTACTGGCGATGGGCTGCTGGACACCGGTGGAACGCTTTGGAACAGGCGACTGGGAGGCGCGCAACATCGCGCCGGACGGTAGCGATTTTACGGTGGATTACCAAGGCGAACGGCAAGGCCGGGTGGAATGGAGTCAGTTGGGAATGCACAATGTCCGCAACGCGCTGGCCGCCATTGCCGCCGCCCGTCATGTTGGCGTACCCATCACAACCGCCATCGCTGCCTTGGCTACTTTTCAGGGCGTCAAGCGGCGGCTGGAAATGCGTGGCGCGGTCAATGGCGTGACCGTTTACGACGATTTTGCCCATCATCCCACCGCGATTGCCACCACGCTGGCGGGGTTGCGCGCCCGGGTCGGCGCGCAACCGATTATCGCGGTGCTGGAGCCGCGCTCCAACACCATGAAGCTGGGGGTGTTCAAAGACCACCTTGCCCCGGCGCTGGCGCTGGCCGACGCGGTGGTGTTGTATCAGGCACCCGATTTGGGCTGGGATCTCGGAACGGTGGCGGCGGCGCTGGGCGCGCGCGGGCAGGTCCACCACAGCCTCGACGATACGCTCGCCGCCATTCTGGCGCGGGCCAAGCCGGGAACTTCGGTATTGATCATGAGCAACGGCGGCTTTGGCGGTATTCACGAACGCTTGTTGCAGGCACTGCGGGCGGTCGTCGCCGATGACCAGTGACGCCCGCATGCATTGGGGCAATGGTGGAGAAAGCGATAATATCGACTCCGTGACTACCCATGGAGATTTGCGCCAATGCGATATTTTCAGCGCCGCGCCACTTTAACCGAATCCCGCCGCCGCCATGCCGATCCACCCCGATAAACTCAAGGAACTCGCCCGTCGGGTATTGGCCATTGAAGCGGAAGCCATTACCCAACTCGCCACGCGCATCGACGACCATTTCGCGCGGGCTTGTGAGCTGATGTTGGCCTGCCAGGGCCGCATCGTGGTGCTTGGCATCGGCAAGTCCGGCCACGTCGGCGGCAAGGTCGCCGCGACGCTGGCCAGCACCGGTACTCCCGCCTTCTTCGTCCACCCCGCCGAGGCCAGCCACGGCGACATGGGCATGATTACCGCTCAGGACGTGGTGGTGGCGCTGTCCAACTCCGGCGAAACCGACGAAATCCTGACCTTGTTGCCCTTGATCAAGCGACTGGGTGTGCCCCTGATCGCCCTGACCGGTAATCCCGCCTCGACGCTGGCCATGGCGGCGGATGTCCATCTCGACGTCAGCGTCTCCCAGGAAGCCTGTCCGTTGGGACTGGCGCCAACCGCCAGCACCACCGCCACCCTGGCCATGGGCGATGCGCTGGCGGTGGCGTTGCTGGAAGCGCGCGGTTTCACCGCCGAGGATTTCGCCCGTTCTCACCCAGGCGGCCGGTTGGGTCGCCGCCTGCTGTTGTTGACCGACGATGTCATGCATACCGGCGAGCAGATGCCCCGCAACGCGCCCGACGATTTACTCAAGGCCGCCTTGCTGGAAATGAGCCGCAAGGGTTTGGGAACCACGGTGGTGGTGGACAGCGAAAATGGCGTTCTGGGCGTTTTCACCGACGGGGATCTACGTCGGGCGCTGGATCGGCAGGTGGACGTGCACACCGCCCGCGTCGCCGAGGTGATGACCCGTCGATGCAAGACCATCGCTCCGGGCACCCTAGCGGCCGAGGCGCTGCAAAAGATGCAGCAATACAAGATCAATGCCCTACCGGTGGTAAACTCCGCTGGCAAGCTGACCGGCGTGCTGAACATGCATGATCTGCTGCGCGCCGGCGTGCTTTGATTCCCGACCTATGAGAAACCCGCGATGCACGATGTACTGACCAAGGCTGCCCAGATTCAGTTGGTGATTTTCGATGTGGACGGCGTGCTGACCGACGGCCAGCTGTATCTGGGCAACGACGGCAACGAATACAAGTCGTTTCATATCCGCGACGGTCACGGTATCAAAATGCTGCTCGAATCTGGGGTGGAGGTCGCCATCATTTCCGGCCGCCACGCCGCTTCGGTGGACCGGCGCATGGCCGACCTTGGCATTCATCACGCCTATCTGGGCGTGCAGGATAAACAGGCGGTATTCAACAACCTGCTGGTCCGACTCGGTCTCACCGCCGAGCGGGTCGCCTACGTCGGCGATGATCTGATCGACCTGCCGGTGATGACCCGGGTCGGTCTGGCTATCGCGGTGCGAAACGCCGATCCCTTTGTCAAGCAACACGCCCACTGGCAAACTCCCAGTCGGGGTGGGTGCGGCGCGGCGCGCGATGTCTGCGAGTTGCTGCTGGAAGCGCGCGGCCAACTGGCGGCCCTGCGCGACCGGTATCTTTAAACGACGCGAGCGGCGGCATTGACGACGCGCGGTATTCTGTCTCTGGTCGGTCTGGCGGCCTTGGCCGGCCTGAGCTATGGCCTGTTGCGGTGGGTGGAGTCCTCGCTGCGAGAACCGGCGCCGGCCGACAGCCAGGCTCCGGTGTTGACCGTCGAACAGTCCCGGGCGGTACGCTTGAACGCCGCCGGAGTGCGAGAATCCGTGGTGGAAGCGCCTCGGTCGTGGCAGTTACCCGGTCAGGGCGGTGTCCGGCTGGAGCAGCCGATACTGGATTGGTATCAGCCGGACGGCCAAACCAAGGAGTGGCGGGTGCAAGCCGAACAGGGCTGGATCGCCGCCGATAACCAACTTGCGCGCCTTACTGGAGAAGTGGTGATGCATCGCGACGCCGAAAGCGGCAAACCGCCGGTCACCATCACTACCCGCGACGTGTGGCTTCATCGGGCCGAACGCTATGCCGAAACCGCCGCGCCGGTTAAAGCGGTAATACCCGGTGGCGAATTGCACGCCGTCGGCGCGCGTGCCTGGCTGAATCAAGAACGACTGGAACTGCTTTCCGAGGTGAGAGGCTTCTATGAACCACCCCAGCGTTAGACTTGGGCTGGCGGCCGCGCTGACGCTGGCGCCGCCGCTGGTCGCCGCACTGCCGGAAGACCGCGCCCAACCCATCCAACTGGAGGCCAATCGCGGCCAGTTGGATCAGAAAACTGGCGTCAGCGTCTACGAAGGCAATGTGATCATCACCCAAGGTTCGATGCGACTGACAGCCGATACCGTCACCATTTACGTCAAGGACAACAACTTCCAGCGGATGGAGGCGATGGGCGCTCCCGTCAATCTCCGCTACCGGCCGACGGCGGATAAGCCGGAAATCCAGGGCACCAGCCCACGGGTCGAGTACGATGTCGTCGGCGCCAAGGTGATCATGAGCGGCGGCGCCAAACTCATTCAGGGACAGGACACTTTCGCGGGCGAGCGAGTGGAATACGATCTCAAGGACGACGTGGTGCGGGCGCGCGGCGCCGGCGACAACGGCCGGATTCAGTTCACCATCCAGCCCCAGGCGCGCAATCCGGCGTCGGCCACTCGGAAACCCTGATCATGGCGCAACTGCTCGCTAAGGAAATCGTCAAGCGTTACCGCAAGCGCATCGTGGTGGATGCGGTATCGCTGACGGTCGCCAGTGGCGAGGTGGTCGGGCTGTTGGGGCCGAACGGCGCCGGCAAGACCACCAGTTTTTACATGATGGTGGGGCTGATCCATTGCGACGAGGGCCGGGTGCTGCTGGACGACCGCGACCTGACCCATTTGCCGATGCACGCGCGGGCGCGGTTGGGGGTCGGTTATCTGCCGCAGGAGCCATCGGTGTTTCGCCGGTTGACGGTGCTGGATAATGTGCTGGCGATTCTGGAAACCCGCCGCGATCTTTCCCGCGCCGCGCGCCGGGCGCGGGCCGAGGAATTGTTGCACGAACTGCATGTCGGCCACCTGGGCGACAGCATGGGCATTAGCCTGTCCGGCGGCGAACGGCGGCGCGTGGAAATCGCCCGGGCGCTGGCGGCGAATCCGGCGTTCGTGTTACTGGACGAGCCGTTCGCCGGCGTGGATCCCTTGTCGGTCCTGGATATCCAGCGCATCATCGAACATCTGCGCGACCGGCGCATCGGCGTGCTGATCACCGATCACAATGTTCGGGAAACCTTGGGCATCTGCGATCGTGCCTATATTCTCAACGAAGGCCGGGTTATCGCCGAAGGTGACCCCACCGCCATTCTCGCCAACCAACAGGTGCGCCGGGTCTATCTGGGCGAGTCGTTCCAGTTGTAGTCGAACGGTATGCGCCCGCCGCGCTGTCATCGCGGTCAAAACTGACTAGAATGATAGGTAGATACGTTTTACGACTTCGGGTCGAGATTGAGTCCCCATGAGACAGTCATTGCAACTGCGCCTGGGTCAGCAACTGACCATGACCCCCCAACTGCAACAGGCGATTCGCTTGTTGCAGTTGTCCAGCCTGGATTTGCAGGCGGAGGTGCAAACCGTGCTCGACTCCAACCTGATGCTGGAGCGGAGCGACGAACCGCAGGACCTGCCGGTGCAACCGGAGGCGCTGGCCGCCCAGGCGGCGGTGGATGCCCGCGCTGAAACCGAACTCAACGCCGCGCCGGCCGATACCACCCTGCCCGACGAACTGCCGGTGGACAGCGCCTGGGAGGACGTTTACGAGTCGTATGACGGTGAGACTCGCTATTCGCGCGGCGAGGACGAGGACTGGGATCCCTACGCGCGCTTTGCCGGCGCCGATGAATCCCTGCGCGACTACCTGTATTGGCAGATGCGGCTGACCCCGTTCAACGACCGCGATATGGCGATTGCCACGGCGATCATCGATGCCATCGACGAATCCGGCTATTTGACGTTGTCGCTGGCGGAGATCGGTCAGGGGTTGCACGATGAGTTCGCGGTACCGCTGGCCGAGATCGAGGCGGTGCTCAAGCGGGTGCAGCGGTTCGATCCCCAGGGCGTCGGCGCCCGCACGCCGGCGGAATGCTTGCTGCTGCAATTGGAGGTCCTGCCGGCGGATACCCCGTGGCTGGCCGAGGCTCGCCGGCTGGTCGAGCAGCATCTGGAACTCCTGGCCAACCACGATTTCTCCGCCTTGATGCGGCGATTGAAAGTATCGCGCGAGGCGTTGCAAGCCATCGTCGGGCTGATTCAATCCTTGAATCCCCATCCTGGCGCCCGCCTGTCCAATGCCGCGCCGCAATACGTCGTTCCGGACGTGCTGGTCTACCGCCAGCGCGCCGCCTGGCGGGTCGAGCTGAATTCCGAGAGCACGCCCAAGCTGCGGATCAACGCCCGTTATGCCGCCTTGGCCCGTCGGGCGGGCTCGGGTGGCGACGCCACTTGCCTCAGAAACCACTTGCAAGAAGCGCGCTGGTTCCTGAAAAGCCTGCAAAACCGCAACGAGACCCTGCTCAAGGTGGCAACCTGCATCGTCGAGCGTCAACGCGAATTCCTGGAAAAGGGCGACGAGTACATGAAGCCGCTGATCCTGCGCGATATTGCCGAGGTGCTGGGCATGCACGAATCCACCATCTCGCGGGTGACCACGCAGAAGTACATGCATACCCCACGAGGTCTTTACGAGCTGAAGTATTTCTTTTCCAGTCACGTCGGTACCCGCGACGGTGGCGAGTGTTCTTCCACCGCCATCCGCGCCATGATCCGCAAGCTGATCCAGGCCGAGGACCCTGGCAAACCGCTGAGCGACGATAAAATCGCCAAGCTGTTGGAGGCGGAAGGGATTCAAGTGGCGCGGCGGACGGTGGCAAAATACCGGGAAGCGATGGCCGTTCCTTCGTCCTCGGATCGCAAGCGCCTCGTCTAAGGGCGGGCGCGGCCATGAGAATCGGCGATTGATCTGGTACGGTTGGCCACCGCGACGGCTCTACCCGTGGCGCGCGCTTCGGCGACGCCGCGCACTGGGCGGTGTACCGCCCAGCGTCGGGGAAGTTACGCCTGTCAGACACGAATACCGCCAGCCCGGGGATTCGGGGCAGGAATGGAACGCCAAACCCTTTTGTTCACTTTCTTGAAGGCAGTTCATGCCATGCAAATCAAACTGAGCGGACACCATGTGGAAATCACCCAGGCGCTGCACGACTACGTGCATGACAAACTGGAGCGCATCGAGCGGCACTTCGACAACGTCACCAGCGCTCAGGTCATCCTCAGCGTCGAAAAATTGCGTCAGAAGGCCGAAGCGACGATCCATGTGTCTGGCAACGAAATCTACGCTGACGCGGTGGATGAGGACCTATACGCGGCCATCGACGCCCTGAGCGATAAAATCGACCGGCAAATCAAGCGGTACAAGGAAAAGGTGACGGACAAGCATCGCGGCGAAAAGGCGCGCGATTATCCCCAACCGTGAGGATGGGGTACGGCAATGGACATCACGGACCTGATTACCCGCGAGCGGATTCGCTGCGATAGCGAGGTGACCAGCAAAAAGCGGGTCATTGAACTATTGAGCGAGCTGCTCGCCACGGGGCAAGCTGATCTCATGGCCCGACCCATTTTCGACAGTCTGATCGGTCGGGAACGCCTGGGAAGCACGGGTCTGGGCCATGGTGTCGCTTTGCCCCATGGCCGGTTCGTTCAGAGCCAGCAGGCCATCGGCGCCTTCATCAAGCTCAAGCAAGGCGTGGACTTCGACGCCATCGACCGGCAGCCGGTGGACTTGGTCTTTGGTCTGCTGGTGCCGGATCACTACACCGACGAGCATCTCAAGATTCTTGCCTATCTGGCGGAGATGTTCAGCGACCGGGTTTTTTGTCAGCGGCTGCGCGAAACCACCGCCGACCAGGCGTTATTCGAGCAGCTTCGCGATTGGAAGCCAACCACGGTGACTCCCCCATGAACCGGTCCGTGCGCGCCCAAGCGGTCTTCCAGGGTCTGGAGGCCGTGCTGGACCTGCGCTGGATTGGAGGAAGGAGCGGGGCTGACCATATTCTGTGGGCGTCCGTTGAGGCCAGCGCGCCGTTGTATGGCCGGTTGAACTGGATTCAGGCGGCCCGATTGCAGATTCTCGGTCCCGAAGAGTGCGTTTTCCTGAACCGGTTGGGATCGACAACCCGACAGGAGTTGCTCGGCGGTCTGCTGGAGGCTCCGACCGGGGCGGTGCTGGTTTGTGGCGAGTCCGGCTTGGCCGAGGCGCTACGGGTTGGTGCCGACGCGGCCGGCATCCCACTCTGGTACAGCCCGGCTTCGCTGGCGGTGGTCCTCGACCGGCTCGATCACTACCGGCATGGTTTGGAAGCATCCACCGTGGTGCATGGTGAACTACTGGAAGTGTTCGGCATGGGTTTGCTGATCACCGGTGGCAGCGGTGTGGGCAAGAGCGAGCTGGCCTTGGAACTGATCAGCCGTGGCCACCGCCTGATCGCCGACGATACTCCCACCCTGACCCGGGTGGCGTCGGATATCCTGGAAGGCACCTGTCCGCCCACCCTGAGCGATTTGCTGGAGGTGCGCGGGTTAGGGATTCTCAACATCCGCCGCATGTTCGGGGACAGCGCCATCAAGCGCAATAAGCGGGTGCGGTTGATCATTCATCTGGTCAAGCTGGAGGACATCGCGCCGCCCGCCGAATCCCGGTTGCAGGGCTTGCGAGACACCCGCGCCATCCTGGGCGTGAGCGTGCCGACGATCACCCTGCCGATTGCGCCTGGCCGCAATCTGGCGGTACTGGTCGAGTGCGCGGTGCGCGATCACATCCTGCGACTCGGAGGCTATTGCGCCGAGCAGGATTTGACCGCGCGGGTGGAAAAAGCCATGGCGAGGGCGACCCCGTGCGAATAATCATCGTGAGCGGTCTGTCCGGTTCCGGCAAGACCATCGCCTTGCAGACCCTGGAAGACCTGGGTTATTACTGCGTCGATAATCTGCCGTTCAAGCTGATCTTGCCGCTGGCGCGGGAGATCCGCGCCGCCAGTGGTTTGGCGCCGCTGACGGTGGCGGTGGGAGTGGATGTGCGCAATTTCATCGACGAGCTGGGTCAGTTTCCCGCGACGCTCGCTGAATTGCGCGCCAGCGATCTCCTCGTGGAAGTGCTATTTCTGCAAGCCGACGACGAGATTCTGCTCAAGCGTTATAGCGAGACCCGCCGACGGCATCCCCTGAACGCGAGCAGCGTTCCCCTGCGGGAGGCGATTCGCCGGGAACGGCGCCTGCTGGAACCGATTGTCTCCAGCGCCGACCTGATCGTCGACACCAGCGAAACCCATATTTACCAGTTGCGCGAACTGCTGCGCGCCCGCCTCCACGACACCCCGCGCGGGGCGATGTCCCTGCTCTTCGAATCCTTCGGCTTCAAGAATGGGGTGCCGGCCGACGCCGATTTCATCTTTGATGTGCGTTGTCTGCCCAACCCCCACTGGGAGCCGCTGTTGCGTCCGCTGACCGGGCTTGACCCGCCCGTTATCGCGTTTCTCGAAAGCCAGCCAGAAGTCATGGCCATGATTGCCGACTTGTACCGGTTTCTGGAGGCGTGGCTACCCCGGTTCGAGGCGAGCGATCGCAGCTATCTGACGGTGGCGATTGGTTGCACCGGCGGCCAGCACCGCTCGGTCTTCGTTGCCGACGCCCTGGCTCGCCGCTTCAAGGATATGCGTGACTATGTCATGGTCCATCATCGAGAACTAAAATGAAGAAACAGGCCATGTCGCCATGTTGTCATGCCGAACGCTGACCAGGAGAACGCCAGGGTGTTGAAGCGGGAGATTGTCATCATCAATAAACTGGGGTTGCACGCGCGTGCCGCCGCCAAGTTCGTGACCCTGGCGGCGGGCTTCGACGCTGAGATTCGGTTGTTGCGCGGCGGGCGCGAAGTCAACGGTAAAAGCATCATGGGGGTGATGATGCTGGCTGCGGCGCGTGGCGCTCGGCTGGAGTTGTGCGCCAGCGGCCCCGAAGCCGAACAGGCGCTTGAACGTCTGGATGATCTGGTTCGCCGTCGGTTCGATGAAGACGAATGAGAGGACTGCCCCATGCCGTTTTCGCTGCATGGCATTGGCGTTTCCCGGGGATACGCGATCGGTAGGACTTACCTGTTAGAGCGCAACCAACCGGAAATCACCGAGTACGCCATTCCGGACGCCATCGTCGAGGATGAGATCGAGCGTTTCCTGGGCGCCTTGGCCGTGGCTCGGCAGCAACTGCGGGATATCCGGACGCGGATTCCGGCCACCGCGCCCAGCGATGCCACCGCCTTCATCGATACTCACCTGCTCATGCTGGAGGACGTCACCTTCACCGAGGCGCCGATCCGGATGATCCGCGCCCACCACTACAATGCCGAGTGGGCGCTGAAAATCCAGCGCGATTCCCTGGTGCAGGTCTTCGACGACATGGATGATCCGTACCTGCGTACTCGCAGGGACGATGTCGACCATGTGGTGCGGCGAATCCAGCGGATTCTACTGACCGAGGACCCCGCCTATCTCAGCGATCCGAGTTGTGCCGAATTGTTGGCCAGCCGGCTAGAAGGCCGGATTGTGGTCGCCGATGACCTGACCCCGGCTGACACCATCCTGATGCAGCATCAAGGGGTGCTGGCTTTCGTGACCGAATATGGCGGCCCACTGTCGCATACCGCCATTCTGGCGCGTAGCCTGGGCATTCCCGCGGTGGTGGGCGCTCGCAACGCCCGATCCTATCTGGGCGCGGACGAACCAGTGATCGTGGACGGCCGCCAGGGGGTGATCCTGGTTGGGCTGGACGAGCGTATCCTGCGCTATTACCGTCACAAACAGCAGGAAGATCGGCGCGAGCAGCGCGAACTCGACAAGCTCAAGGGCCAGCCGGCGGTGGCCCGTGACGGGGTGTTGATCGGTCTACACGCCAACATCGAACTTCCCGAGGATGCGGTTGCGGTACGGGAAGTGGCGGCTGACGGCGTCGGTTTGTACCGTACCGAGTTCTTGTTCATGAACCGCGCCGATGCCCCCGACGAAGAAGAGCATCTGGCGTCCTATCTACATGTGATCAAGACCTTGGAGGGCAAGCCGGTCACGATTCGCACCGCCGACCTGGGCGCGGACAAGCAGGTGGACGGCGGACGCAGCGGGCCGGTCTGCACTAATCCAGCGCTGGGCCTGCGGGCGATTCGGATGTGTCTGAAGGATCTGGCGATGTTCCGTCCGCAGTTGCGGGCCATCCTGCGGGCTTCGGCGCACGGTCCGGTGCGGATGATGATCCCCATGCTGTGCACCACCCACGAGGTGTTCCAGGTGCTGCGGCTGGTGGCGGAAACCAAACAGGAACTGCGCGACCGCCACTTGCCCTTTAACGAGAAATTGCCGGTTGGCGGGATGATCGAAATTCCGGCGGCGGCGGTATGCGCGGATCAGTTCGCCCGCTATCTGGATTTTCTGTCCATCGGCACCAATGACCTCATTCAATATACCCTGGCTATCGACCGGGTGGACGATGAGGTCAACTATCTGTTCGACCCCTTGCATCCGGCGGTGCTGACGCTGATTCGGAACACCATCCGCGCCGGTCACCAGGCCGGTATTCCGGTCAGCCTGTGCGGAGAGATGGCCGGCGACGTTCGCTACACCCGCTTGCTGCTTGGGTTGGGACTGACCGAGTTCAGCATGCATCCCACCGCCCTGTTGGAAATCAAGAAGGTCATCCAGGACAGTCATGTCAGTACGTTGACCGCAATCACCCAGCGTTTGCTGCGGACCACCGACGTCGACGAATACGCGGAGATTCTCAAGGATATCGCGCAAAATTGAACGTGCCCGCCGCCTGGCTTGGCGGATGGCCCGGTTCGAGGCCGGTCGGTGCCAGGATTGGTGGGGCGATCCGCGTGGCGCGGGACAGTGAAATCGCTCGCCGGCGGGCTCCCACGCCGACAAGGTTTCGGGGTCCGCGCGGCAAGTCAGCGGCTAAAACCCGCGTGCTTCCCGAATGCGCTCGTAGGCGGCGGTCAATTCGCGGGTCTTTTCGGTGGCGCGCGCCAGTTCTGCCGCGGAGACGCTCTTGGCCGCCAGTTTGTCGGGATGGTGGCGTTTGAGCAGGCGGCGATAGGCCAGTTTGATTTCATCCGGGTTGGCGTCGCGTTTCAGCCCCAGCACGGTGTACGCCTGGGCAAGGGAATTGACGGCGGTGGCCGGTCGCTGGTTGTGCGCCTGCTGATCGTGGGCATGTTCCGAGCCGGTCTGGCGGCTTTGTTGTTGCGCCCAGCGCTGGGCGCGGAACAGGGTGTGCAGCGCTTCGAACTGCAAGCGAGCGATGCCCAGCCGCTCGGCGATGGCCGCCAACCGGGTTTGTGTCGCGGGCGGTGGCCCACCGTCGGCGTAGGCCACGTTCAACAGCAAATCCAACAGTCTCTGCGTCAGGACCGAGCGACCGTGGCAAGCGTTGCGGAAGGCATCGATCACCGCGTCCGTGGCGAAACCCGGTTGTTTGCCCTCGGTAAAACAGTCGATGGCGGCGCGGCGCTGGACGGCGTTCAACTGTAGGTCATGCATCATGGCGCGCGCGGCGGCGATTTCCAGTTCCGAAACTCGACCATCCGTCTTGGCGATATGGCCCATCAGTTGAAAGGCCGTGGCGAGAAAAACCCCGCGTATCCGTTCCTCGCTGAGGGTATCCGGTGCTTCGGGCGTTTTTTGTCCTCCCTGGTCAAGGTTGTGACCGAACGCCGCGCCCAGCAATGCGCCAAGTGGGCCGCCGACCATGAAGCCAAAGGCTCCGCCTAACATTTTTCCCCACACGATTGCTTGCAAACCCCGTTTGATGGTGACTGTCCTGGAAGGCGCAAAAAGACCAACTGTTTAAATCAACGGCTTGGTCAGAGCCCTGCTGGTTTTGCAGCCGCTCAGTTTTTCAGATAAGTTTCATCGTCATAAGTTTTCAGCCAGTCGGGCTTGAGACCGATCAGGGCGGTAGTCGTCATGCCGTTAAGCAAACCTTCCGGGAACAGGAACAGCGGTAGGAATGGCAGGTATTCGTCGCTGATGCGAGCGAAGGTATAGGTTTCGGTCGCTACAAGCAGGATTACCAGGGCTAACACCGCCGCGCCCGCCGCCAGCATGGCGTTGAAAAAGGCGCAGAGAAAAATGTAGATAAACAAATGGTGGGGCAGATAACGGTGAACCAGGAGATAGATTCCGTAACTGACCGAGACCGGTAGTGCGCCCAGCAGCAGGGCGTTTGTAGCCAGCGCCGCCCAATCGCCGTTAGTGGCGGTGACCGCCAAGGCCACCAGGCTGGTCCCGATCACGCCCAGCGACCAGCCGAACATCAGGGTGTACACGGTCGCGCCCAGAAAATGGAAACCGAGGGCCGGCCGAACTCCAACTCCGAAAATCCAAATCAGGAACAACGCGGTCGATGCGCCCAGAAAGATTTGTTGAAGACGGGAACTGGCCAGGATTCGCTGCCATGGCGCGGTGCGCAGAGCTTGCAACAGGATCAGCAGCCAAGGGAAGTAGGCAAACCACAGCAGATCGCCAGGGAGCAGGGCATCGGTGAGATTCATAACACAGGCATACCGTAGGGATGGGACGGGACGTATGTTTCAAGCGCCTGGATGGGATAACGCGTGGCGTGTGGCGATCCTCTGATCGAATTTATGGAATCGCCTTGATTTGAAAAGATCTTACACCAATTTGGCTTCATGGGGTCTCCTGTGAGACGACAGGATGACCGGGAATCTTCCATAGAGGAAATCGCGGAACCGATACTCCGAGCGCGACAAGTTCCATGATGCGTGGAACGATTGGCTTAAACTTCGTCGACGCGATCACTGTAAAATAGGACATGGCAGCCGTATAAGGGGCTATCTGAAAACGCCTCCAACGACTCCGCCGATGCGGGTACGCCTGGTCCGCTCGCCGACGCAATGAGTGTAATGGCACGGGAGTCGGCGCGGCCGCAAGCTAACCATCCGGGGACGCTCATGCAGCTTTGCGACACCAATCTTTTTCGGCGACAGTGTTATGTCGCCGGTTGCTGGATCGATGCCGACCATGGCGCTGTTTCGGCGATCATGAATCCCGCCACTGGTGAAACGCTGGGCCATGTGCCCGAACTGGGCGTGGCCGAGACCCGCCGCGCCGTCGAGGCGGCCCATGCCGCATTGCCCGACTGGCGTGCGTTGACCGCGCAGGCGCGGGCGATGATTCTACGGCGCTGGTTCAGTCTGTTGTTGGCGCATCAGGAAGACCTGGCGACGCTGATGACCTCGGAACAGGGCAAGCCGTTGGCTGAGGCGCGCGGTGAGATCGCATACGCCGCCAGCTTCCTGGAATGGTTTGCCGAGGAGGGCAAGCGAGTTTACGGCGAGACCATTCCAACGCCTTGGCCAGATCGACGGATTCTGACACTGAAGGAACCGGTCGGGGTGTGCGCGGCGATTACTCCCTGGAACTTTCCAGCGGCCATGATTACCCGCAAGGTCGGAGCGGCGCTGGCGGCGGGTTGCACGACGGTCGTCAAACCGGCGCCGCAGACCCCCTTCTCGGCGTTAGCGCTAGCGGTGCTGGCGGAACGCGCCGGCGTGCCCGCTGGCGTGCTGAATATTGTGACCGGCCCGGCCCAGGTGATCGGCGATGAGATGCTCGACAATCCGCTGGTGCGCAAGCTCAGCTTCACCGGTTCGACCCGCACTGGTAAGTATCTGATGCAGCGCTGTGCCGGCACGCTCAAGCGGTTGTCGCTGGAACTGGGCGGTAACGCACCGTTCATCGTGTTTGACGACGCCGATCTCGAGGCGGCGGTGGCCGGGGCGCTGGCGTCCAAGTATCGCAACAGCGGCCAGACCTGTGTGTGCGCTAACCGGTTTCTGGTGCAGGACGGGATTTACGAGACCTTCGCCACCCGCCTGACCCAGGCGGTGCGCGAGCAATTGCGGGTTGGCAACGGCCTGGAGCCGGGCGTGATGCAAGGGCCGCTGATCGATGCGGCGGCGCTAGCGAAAGTCGAACGCCATGTCGCCGACGCGGTGGCTCAGGGCGCGAAAGTATTGACGGGCGGCCAGCGGCACGCGCTGGGCGGGACGTTCTACGAGCCGACGGTGTTGAGCGAAGCCACGCAGGAGATGCTCGTCGCCCGCGAAGAGACGTTTGGGCCGGTGGCGCCGCTGTTCCGGTTTCGGAATGACGACGAGGCGATTCAGTTGGCGAACGCCACCGAATTTGGGCTGGCGGCCTATTGTTACAGTCGCGACCTGAGCCGGGTGTTTCGGGTGGCCGAGGCGCTGCAATACGGCATGGTCGGCGTCAACACCGGACTCATCTCGACCGAAGTCGCGCCGTTCGGTGGCATCAAGGAATCCGGATTTGGCCGAGAAGGTTCGAGGTACGGCATCGAGGAATATTTGAATCTCAAATATCTGTGCGTGGGTTTGGGTTGAGGCATGGAATCTGCCCGCCTCGAACGACGATAATCCGGCGCTCATTCCATGACCTTCACCCAGGAAGCGATTTACATCGGCCTACTGATTCTCGGCATTCTGGCCACTTTCGCCACCGCGGGTCTGCTGTTGTGGTTGTGCAGCTTTTCCCGGTTCGCGCCACGGTTCCAGTCGCTGACCAATTTGTCGCCGCAAGTGGTCGCCATCGTCGGTATTTTGTTCGCGCTATACACCACGTTTTTTGCCAGCGACATCTGGAATATCCGCGACCGGGCGCAGACCGCGATTCAGCAGGAAGCGGAGGCGATGCACGGATTGTTTCGGCTAGCCGAGCAGCAGCCGTCGACCATCGGTGCGCCGATCATCGCCGCGTTGCGGGAGTACGCGCGGGCGACGACCCAGGACGAATGGCCGCTGCTGGCGCGCGGCGAGCCGCCCGGCGAGCGAACCCTGGAGCGGTGGCGGGATTTGTTGCGGACGGTATTGGCGGACCCAGTGGCAAAGGGTTTGCCCACCAGTGTTCATACCATCATGGTGCAGGAGGTGGAGCGGGTGCAGGTCGCGCGCCATCAACGCATTGCCCAGAGCCAGCGACACGGCGATCCATTGAAGTGGTTCGCCGTGGCCTGTCTGGGCGCATTCACGTTGCTGACCGTGGCGCTGGTGCATCTCGACAACTGGCGGACCCAGTTGGCGGCGCTGCTGATCTATTCCGCCGCCATCTCGGTCAGCTTCGCGGCGGCCTATTTGCAGCGCAGTCCGTTTCAGGTGTTCGTGGTCAGCCCGCAACCCATCGCCGAGCTGATCACGATGGAGTCGTTGCTGGACCGGCGTTGATCGTCGCCCCCGGTTTCAGGTCGGTTCGTGGACGATCTCGCCAAGGCCCGCGCGCCGCAGGGCGTCGTCGAGCAGCCGGCGGATTTGGCGGACAGTGTCCAGTTCCAGCGCCTGCCGGGCCAGTTCCCGAGCGGCGGCGTGGGTGAAGCTGCGAATCGCCCACTTGACGCGCGGCACGCTGACGGCGCTGGGGTTCAGCCCATCCACCCCCATCCCCAGCAGCAACACGGCGGCGCCGGGATCGGACGCCAGCTCTCCGCCCAGATTGACCGGCCGGCCAGCGCGATGGCTGTGCGCGATGATGTGGGCAATGGTCTTGAGCATCGCTGGGTGCAAGCTATTGTACAGGTTGGCGACGCGAGCGTTGTCGCGGTCCACCGCCAGCAGGTATTGAGTCAGGTCGTTGGTGCCCACCGACAGGAAATCCACGCGCTGGGCCAGTTGCTCGGTTTGCCAAGCGGCGGAGGGCACCTCGATCATGACTCCCACGGGCGGGTGGACCACGACATAACCGTCCGCGCGCAATTCCCGCTCGGCGCGCGCCAGCAGCCGCAAAGCTTCGTCCACTTCCTCGACGGTCGTGATCATCGGGAACAGAATCCGCAGATTGTCCAGCCCCGCGTTGGCGCGCAACATGGCGCGCAACTGGGTCAGGAAAATGTCCGGGTGATCGAGCGTAAAGCGGATTCCCCGCCAACCCAGAAATGGATTGCTCTCCACGATGGCGAAGTAGGGTAGGTTCTTGTCGCCGCCGATGTCCAGGGTGCGCATCACGACCGGCCACGGCGCGAAAGCGGCGAGCATCTCGCGGTAAAGCTGATATTGTTCGTCTTCGTTGGGGAACGATTCGCGCACCATGAACGCGAATTCGGTGCGATACAGGCCGATGCCCTCGGCGCCGACCGTGCGAGCGGCGGTGACGTCGGTCGGCAATCCGGCCTTGGCGTAGAGCGGAATCCGGTGACCGTCGCGGGTTTCGGCGGGCAGGTCGCGCAGCTCGCCCAGTTCGGCGGTCAGTTTGGCGTCGGCGGTCATGATCCGCTGGTATTCGGCGAGAGTGACTGGGTCCGGGTTGAGATAGACCTGGCCCCGATAGCCGTCCACGATGATGGGGTTGCCCTCGAACCGGCCCAGCGGCCGGTCGCCCAGGCCCATCACCGCCGGGATGCCCATGGCCCGCGCCAACAGGGCGATGTGGGACAGGGCCGAGCCGCGCAGGCAGATGATGCCGGCCAATTGTTCCGGCGGTACCGCCGCCAGATGCGCCACGCTCATTTCCTCGGCCGCCAGCACGCAACGCGCCGCCGCCGGCTCCAGGGCGTGGAGTGGGGCGGCGCGCAAGCGATGCAGCACCCGTTGGCCCAAATCGCGGATATCCTCGGCCCGGGCGCTCAGATAGGGGTCTTCGGCTTGTTCCAGTAACTGGACCCGCGCCAGCACGGCGTCGCGCCAGGCGGCGGGCGCCCAGTGGCCGGCCTGGATGCCGGTCAGTGCATCCTGGATCAGGCTGTCGCTGCTGAGCATCATCCGGTAGACCGCGAATAGCGCCTGTTCGGTGGGCGGCAGCAGCGGCGCCAGCCGGTCGCTGGCCGCGCGCAATTCCTGTTCGACGGCGGCGATGGCGGCGTGAAGGGCCGTTTCCTCGGCGGCGCCATCCTGGGCCGGACGGTCCGGCACATCGTCAAGGTCAGCCAGCAGATGGGGCACGGTGACGATGCCTATCGCCACGCCCGGAGCGCCAGGCACGCCGCGCAGGACGCGGACGCTGGTGGTCGAGGAGCTGAGCAGTTCCTGGGTGGTGCCGCTGAGAATAGCGTGATTGAGAATGCTGGCCAGTTGGGCGGCGATGGTGACCAGAAAATCCACCTCGTCCGGCTGGAATTGGCGCACGGCGGTGTCCTGGACCAACAGCACGCCCAACACTCGGCGATACTGGATGAGTGGTACGCCCAGAAAAGCATGATAATCTTCCTCGTCCACCTCGCGGACGGCGTGGAATCGAGGATGGTGGGGCGCATCCTCCAAATTGATGGGTTCCTGACGTTCGGCGACCAGTCCGACCAGACCTTTCCCTGCGTTGAGCCGGACTTGACCGACGGCTTGCGGATTCAGGCCAACCGTGGCCATGAGCACGTAGTTCTGATTGTCCTCATCAGCCAGATAGACGGTACAGGCGGCGACCCGCATCGTGTCCCGAATCCGGTTGACCGTGATCGCCAGCGCCTTGGGCAAATCCGGCGCGGCGCTGACCTCCTGGACGATACGGCGCAGGGTGGCAAGCATGGGATGGGGATCCTCAATGGATGAAGTCGGGAGCCGCGCCCGCGGTGGAGGTGGTGATTCCCTCTGACCCGCGGATTCGTACCTTCACGATGGATGAGAGCCAGATAAGATGGAGCAATTTCAGATGAACGGCGGCATTTAACCATGAATGACGAAACCCGGCTAACCCTTGATCCCGCGCGGGCCGGTCGCTTGTTGCGGCTGGCGACCTATGCCTCGGTCACGACGGCCTCGGTGCTGATCGCCGCCAAGCTGGTTGCGGCGCTGCTGACGGGATCGGTCAGCGTACTGGCTTCACTGGTGGATTCCATGATGGACGTGGCGGCGTCCCTGATCAATCTGCTGGCGGTGCATTATTCCTTGCAGCCGCCCGACCGCGAGCATCGGTTCGGTCACGGCAAGGCCGAGCCGCTGGCCGGTCTGGCGCAGGCGGCGTTCATCGCCGGCTCGGCGGTGTTCCTGATCTTGCACGCGGTGGGCCGATTACTGTATCCGCAGCCGTTGAACGATGCGCTGGTTGGCGTCAGCGTGCTGTTATTCGCCATCGCCGCCACGGTCGTGCTGCTGTTGTTTCAGCACCATGTGATTCGTCGCACCCAGTCCACCGCAATCCGGGCCGACGCGCTGCATTACGCCACCGACCTGTTGACCAACACCGCTACCCTGTTGGCGCTGGGCCTGGCGATGCTGGGCTGGCCGCTTGCGGATCCTATCTCCGCCATCGGCATCGCGTTGTACATTCTTTATAGCGCTGGCCACATTGGCTATGAGGCCGTGCAACTGCTGATGGACCATGAGTTGCCACCCGAAGTGCATGCGCGCATCAAGGAAATCGCCCGCGGCCATGCGCGGGTGCGTGGCATTCATGATATCCGCACCCGCCGTTCCGGGCAGACCTATTTCATTCAGTTGCACCTGATGCTGGACGATCAAATGCCGCTGGTGGAAGCACACCGGGTGGCTGACGAGGTGGAGGCGGCGATCATGGCCGTGTTTCCGAACGCCGATGTACTGATTCACGAAGATCCGGCCAGCGAACCGCCGCCGGTGCCATTACCGACGTAGCGCGGATGCTGGAAGCGGAAACCGGCGGAATACAGGGAGGGAGAATGAAGGGTGGCGGAGAGGGTGGGATTCGAACCCACGGACCCTCGCGGGTCAACGGTTTTCAAGACCGTCGCAATCGACCGCTCTGCCACCTCTCCGACAGAATGGATTGTAGCCGGCCCTCCTTGGCCAAGCTAGCGTCGTGGGCGAACTGTGCAAAACTCGTGAATCAGGGCTGACCAATGCTCTTCAGCAAGCTCAAGCCTTCCGAGCCGGCGCTCGATGGATCCTCCGCTTGCATCGGGAAGATCGCCATTGGCGTCGCCGCGGGTTCTTCCTGAAGGGTCTGCGCCTCGGCGGAAGAGGGGCAAGTGACAGTACCAAACTTGTTGACTAGTGATCCACTCTCAAGATCGAGTTGAAACCGGTAGCAGGCGTCCTTGGCCAACGTCACGCTTCCGCTAGCCTGCTGGGTGATGCTGCACGCCGACGAAGTTACTGTGGCTGCAAAGCTTTTGGCACCAGCGGTGGTGCTGGCAAATCCTTCAAAGCTAGGGTCCACGCCGCAGGAGCTGGTTGTTGAACTTTTGGTGACGCCGTCGATAGTTATTTGATAGGTGAGCGAACCGGTTTTGCAACACACGTTGGTCAGGGCGCTCCACCGGGCAGTTCCATCGCCTCCTCCACCTACCGCACTGATTGAAGTCAGCGCGAACCCTTGTGTGGCGGTACGCCATTCCAGGCGAACGTTATAAGCCTTGCCGCCCGCTTGCAGGTTGCTGATGGAAATAGCCTTGTCGTTGTCGTCGGTAATGGTCGCGGCGCTCAAGCTGACCGTGGCTGGATCCGAGATGAAAGACGTGTTGAATCGAGCGACACTAAAGGGAACCGTTGTGCTTTTTTTTGCGCCCTCGTTGTCAACCACGTTGATCCCGATGGTATGCGATCCCGCCGACAGTCCGGAGTAGTTGAGAGCCATGGAGAACCCGGATTGCGAGGAATTCGGGTAACTGGGATAAGCGTTCCCAACATCCGTTCTCAGGCCGCCAGAGGGAATATTGGTTCTGACAACCCCATCCACCAGCAACTCAATACGGTTGATCCCCACGGAAGAAACCGCCCAGCCACGCACGTTGGCAACCCCGGAGTAAGCGCTTCCGCTAGTGGGTTCCTCCAATAAGAACTGAATATCTCCGGCGGTCGCGGTCAGGGCCGGAAGCGCAAGGGGGAGCAGTAGGCAGGCGCGAGGAATATAGTGATGGGACATGGCTTTCCTCCTGGGACGACTCGATGCTGTAAGAATCTGCCCAAATCCCCCCGCTTGCGGGCGGGAGAGGAGCAAGGGAAGGTGGATTTTCAATCTGTTAGCTTACCGAGGGCGGTCTGGAAACATCCCCAAGGCTCTGCTGGAATATTTGAACAAAATAAATATATCATGTTTTGATGAAAGTAAGCTGGCTGCGTTGGACGCCCCTCCGCAGACTGGGCGGAGAAGCCGGCATGTTCCAAAAAATGATTTTTAATTCAGAGTAGTTATCCCTGGAGCCGTAGCCGGTTCGGGCTAGCCCGGCTTCGGTCGCCTTTCCTAAAATCCCTAATCATCGCGGGGGCGCGATGGCGTCGCCCGCCTCCTCACAACCTGAAAACAAATCGAAGGAGTGCCCGGTGGAACGCGAATGTATGGAATATGACGTGGTCATCGTCGGGGCCGGCCCATCCGGCTTGTCGGCGGCCATCCGTCTGAAGCAACTGGCGGCGGAGAACGATCACGAGGTAAGCGTCTGCGTCATCGAGAAAGGTTCCGAGGTCGGCGCGCACATCCTGTCTGGCGCGGTGGTGGAACCGCGCGCCCTGAACGAACTGATCCCGGATTGGAAAGAACGGGACGCGCCGCTGAACACTCCAGCCACGGCGGACCGCTTTCTGTTCCTGACCCGCGAAACCTCGTACAAGCTGCCCACCCCGCCGCAGATGAACAATCACGGCAACTACATCATCAGCCTGGGCAACCTGTGCCGTTGGCTGGCGACGCAGGCCGAGGAACTGGGCGTGGAGATTTACCCCGGCTTCGCCGCCGCCGAAGTGCTCTACGACGACGATGGCGCGGTGGTCGGGGTGGCGACCGGTGACATGGGCGTGGGTCGCGACGGTCAGCCAACCGAGCAGTTTGCGCCCGGTATGGAACTACGCGCGCGCTACACGCTGTTCGCCGAGGGTTGTCGCGGCTCGCTGACCAAGACCCTGTTCGAGCGCTTCAAGTTGCGCGAGGGCGTGGACCCGCAGACCTACGGTATCGGCATCAAGGAATTATGGGAAATCGACCCGGTCCAGCATGATCCGGGCAAGATCGTTCACACCGTCGGCTGGCCGTTGGACGCCAGCACCTATGGCGGCTCTTTCCTGTATCACATGGAAAATAACCAGGTCGCGGTCGGCTTCGTGGTCGGCCTAGGCTACGCCAACCCCCACTTGTCGCCGTTCGAGGAATTTCAGCGCTTCAAGACGCATCCCGACATTCGCCCCACCTTCGAGGGTGGCCGACGCATCGCCTACGGCGCGCGCGCCATTTCCGCCGGCGGCATTCAGTCCATTCCCAAGTTGATCTTCCCTGGTGGCGTGCTGATCGGCGACACCGCCGGTTTTCTCAATATGCCCAAGATCAAGGGCACCCACACCGCGATGAAATCGGGGATGGTGGCGGCGGAAGCGGTGTTCGCGGCGGTCAAGGCCGGGCGCGGCGCGGACGAGGTGGCGGAATATCCCGAACAGTTACGGCAAAGCTGGCTGTGGGAGGAACTCTATCAGGTTCGCAACGTCAAGCCGTCGTTCAGTTGGGGGCTGTGGGCGGCGATGGCCTATTCGGCGCTCGACACCTACCTGTTCCGGGGCAAGGCGCCGTGGACCTTCCACCACAAGCCGGATCACGCCAAACTGAAAAAAGCCAGCGAATGTCCGAAAGTCGAATATCCCAAACCCGATGGCGTGATCAGCTTCGACCGGTTGTCCTCGGTGTTCATCTCCAGCACCAACCATGAAGAGGATCAACCCTGCCATTTGACATTGAAGGACCCGACAGTCCCGATCCGGGTCAATCTGGCGCTGTACGACGCCCCAGAGCAGCGTTATTGCCCGGCGGGGGTTTATGAAATCGTTCGAGATAACGATGGTAACAACCCACGCTTGCAGATCAACGCTCAGAACTGCGTCCACTGCAAGACCTGCGACATCAAGGACCCGACCCAGAACATCAACTGGGTGACGCCGCAGGGTGGCGGCGGGCCGAATTATCCGAATATGTAAACGTTGAAGCCTGGAAAAAGCCCGGCGTGTCCGGGTTTTTTTGTGCAAACTATCATGCCTAATCCTTAATTCAGGAGCCTGTTTGCATGTCCAATGTGCCCAACTTGTCGCTGTTGATCGAACCGGAACAGCTTCAACCCTATCTCGCCGACCCAGCGGTCCTGATCGTGGACTTGTGCGATCCGGCCCGTTACGCCGCCGGGCACATTCCTGGCGCCGCGCATCTCGACTATGTCAATCTGGTTCGGGCCGAACCGCCAGTGATGGGGCTGTTGCCGACCGAGGCGCAACTGAGCGAAGTGCTGTCACGGCTGGGCCTGACCCCAAATCGGCAGGTGGTCGCCTACGACGACGAGGGTAACGGTCGCGCCGCTCGCCTGCTGTGGACGCTAGCGACGCTTGGCCACGAACGGGTGTCGCTGCTCAATGGCGGCATCCATGCCTGGGATGCCGCCGGCGGCTCCTTGGAGACGCGGCCCCACCATCCGCCGCGCGGTACCTACCAGGCCCGATTCACCGATCCGCCAACGGCGGTCGCTGACCAGAGCTATATCCTGGCGCGGTTGGGCCAACCGGACTTGGCGCTGCTGGACACGCGGACTCCCGCCGAATTCGCGGGCCTGGACGCGCGCGCCGCCCGTGGTGGTCACATCCCCGGCGCGGTGAATCTGCCCTGGACCGACGCCATGGATCCACAACGGCAATTGCGCTTGCAGCCTGACCCCGTGCTGCGGAAGTTGCTGGAACCGCGCGGTGTTACTCCCGACAAGGAGGTCATCGTTTACTGTCAGACCCATCATCGTTCGGCGCATACTTATTGGGTGTTGCGTTATCTGGGCTATCCTCGGGTGCGCGGTTATCCCGGCGCCTGGTCGGAATGGGGCAACACTCCCGATTTGCCGGTCGAGCGCTGACGGGTCGGTCATTGCGAATCTATTCGCCAGCGTCCGTCGCCACGAACAGCCGCTCGCGATAAAAACGCAACTCGTCGATGGAATCGCGGATGTCCTGCAAGGCCAAATGGGTCGAGGCTTTGCTGAAGCCCTTGATCCGTTCTGGATACCAACGTCGGGCCAGTTCCTTGAGCGTGCTCACGTCCAGGTTGCGATAATGGAAATACCCTTCCAGTTCCGGCATGCAGCGCGCCAGAAACCGCCGATCCTGACAGATGCTGTTGCCGCACATGGGCGATTGACCCTTGGGCACGTACAGGCTCAGAAATTCCAGAGTTCGCGATTCGGCATCGCGCTCATCGATCTGGCTGGCGCGAACCCGGGCAATCAGGCCGGATTCGCCGTGCTGTTTCTGGTTCCAGTCGTCCATCATTGCCAGCGTCGCGTCATCCTGATGGATGGCCAGCATCGGTCCCTCGGCGAGGATATTGAGCTGGCTGTCGGTAACGATGGTGGCGATTTCAATGATGCGGTCGGTCTGGGAATCCAGACCGGTCATTTCCAAATCAATCCAGATCAGGTTATTGGGGGACATGGATTCTGGGAATCGGGTCGGAGTGGGAAAGAAAATCCGTCGGTGGGAGATTGGCGAGGAGGATCAATGATCGCGCCAAAGTTTACGCCGAATCCGGCGGTCGTGGGATAGTTCGGGCATGGCTGGCCGCCGGCTGACTCAGCGTCAGCAGGAACAAATCCTGCGCATACAAGAACGTCGCCGCGACCGCGCGGGCCAGCGACTGGAACTCGAGGATGATGCCGGACTGGGTCCGGGACAGACCGGTCTGGTCATCGCCCATCACGGACGAACCCTGGTGGTCGAGGATGAAGCAGGCCGCTTGTACCGCTGCGCCGCGCGGCAAAACCTGGGCCGACTGGCCTGCGGCGACCGGATTGTTTGGCAAATGTCCGGCACGGGGGAAGGGGTCATCGTGGCGGTGGGCGAGCGCCGCTCGCTCCTGACCCGCCTCGACTACCACGGCCAACCGCGCCCGGTCGCCGCCAATCTCGATACCGTGGCGGTGGTGCTGGCGCCAGAACCAGAACCGAGCGAATCCCTGATCGACCGTTATCTGGTCGCCATTGCCATGATCGGCGTCCGGGGGCTGCTGGTGCTGAACAAGCTGGATTTGCTGGATACGCCGACGCTGGCGGCATTCCGCGAACGCTTGGAGCCTTATCGCCGAATCGGTTATCCACTGCTGCTGGCCAGCAGCCACACCGCGCAAGGTCTGGATGATCTGCGCCGCTGGTTGCGCGGCCACGTAAGCTTGCTGGCTGGCCAGTCCGGCGTTGGCAAATCCTCGCTGATCCAGGCGTTGCTACCGGATCGCGCGATTCGTATCCGGGCTGTATCCGAGACTACCGGCCACGGCGCCCACACCACCAGTGGGAGTACGCTCTACCATCTGCCGGATGGCGGCGATTTGATCGATACGCCCGGCGTGCGCAGTTTCGAGTTGGGGGAAATCCGCTTGAACGATCTGGATCGGGGTTTCACCGACATCGCGCCCTATCTGAGCCGCTGCCGATTCTCCGACTGCCGCCACGATGCCGAACCAGGCTGCGCTCTGCGGGAAGCCGTGGCGGATGGCGAAATTGCTCCACGTCGGCTGGACAGTTACCGGAAATTGCGCGCCACGCTGGAAACGATGGCGAAACCGGGTCGGTCACCGCCATGACCGCTTTTCTACTGTCTGGCATGTTGCTGGGCCTGAGTGGCGGACTTTCGCCAGGGCCGCTGCTGGCCCTGATCGCGAGTGAAACGTTGCGCCATGGCGTCCGTGCCGGGGTCCAGGTAGCGCTGGCGCCGCTGCTGACCGACCTGCCGATCATTCTGGCGACGGTGCTGCTGCTACGGCCGCTGACCGACCAGACTTTGCCGCTGGCGCTGATCCAGCTCGGCGGCGGGTTGTATCTGGCCTGGTTGGGCCTTCAGAGCTTGCGCTTTCGGGGCGCGGAACTGAAACCAGCCGACCCGGCGGGTTCGTTGCGGCGTGGGGTGATCGCCAACTTCCTCAGTCCCAGCCCCTATCTGTTCTGGCTGGCCGTGGGCGCGCCCACCGTGCTGAACGCCTGGCGGGAGGGTTGGCTAGCGGCAGCGGCGTTTATCGTCGCGTTCTATGCGCTGCTGGTCGGTTCCAAGGTACTGTTAGCCTTGGCGCTGGGCCGCGCCCGCCACCTTCCGCGCAGCGGCGGCTACATTGTTCTCACGCGCGGTTTGGGTTTGCTGTTGCTGGCGTATGCGCTGTTGTTCCTGCGCGAGGGCGGACGATTGTTGGTCAGATAAAGTTAATTGGAATATAAAAATGATTTTATATTATTTTAGGATATGGATTGGACTGGGCTATGGTGATCACACCCAAATCCACGCGGACCCGATCCAACAGCGGGGAAGCGATTTACGCAGTTTTGCCCATCATTCGATACTACCGGGAAGAATTCCGATGATGACCCACCGTTTGCCCTGGCTGGCCCTGGCGCTGTTGATTCTGGCGCTGGGCGCTGGTTATTCGCCCGGCGGCATTGCTGGCCAAGCCGTCACCTTGCTGAATGTATCCTACGATCCCACCCGCGAGTTTTATACCGATTTCAATGCCGCCTTCAACAAACACTGGCAAGCCAAGACCGGTGATTCGGTGACGGTTCACCAGTCGCACGGCGGTTCCGGCAAACAGGCGCGCTCGGTGATCGACGGACTGGAGGCCGACGTGGTCACGCTGGCGCTGGCCTACGACATCGACGAGATCAGCGCCAGGAGTGGTTTATTGCCGGCGGATTGGCAGCGCCGTCTGCCGTACAACAGCTCGCCCTATACCTCGACCATCGTGTTTTTGGTGCGCAAGGGCAATCCCAAAGGCATCCGGGATTGGGATGATCTGGTGAAACCGGGAGTGAGCGTGGTGACGCCCAACCCCAAAACCTCTGGTGGAGCGCGCTGGAACTATCTGGCGGCTTGGGGCTACGCGCTGCGCCGCTCCGGTGGGGATGAAACCAAGGCGCGCGACTTCGTCGCCCAGCTATACCGCAACGTCCCGGTGCTGGATTCCGGCGCGCGCGGGTCCACCACCACCTTCGTCGAGCGCGACATCGGCGATGTGCTGCTGACCTGGGAGAATGAGGCGTTTTTAGCGGTCAAGGAATTGGGCCGGAACGATTTCGAGATCGTGATGCCCTCGGTCAGCATTCTGGCCGAGCCGCCAGTGGCGCTGGTGGACAAGGTCGCCGACCGCCATGGCGCGCGCGCGGTGGCCCAGGCGTATCTGGAGTATCTGTACAGTACCGATGGACAGGAATTGGCGGCCAAACATTACTACCGCCCGCGAGAGCCAGCGGTGGCCGAACGCCATCGGGACCAATTCCCCAGCTTGCAACTGTTCACCATCGACGAGGTATTTGGGGGCTGGGCCAAAGCGCAAGCCACTCATTTCAAGGACGGCGGAACCTTCGATCAAATCTATCAGCAGGCCCGCTAGCGCTTCACCGGATCGGAGTTACTGTCAAGGGTGTGGAACACCGGCCCACCGATTCAGGCCAGCAGCTTGCCGCATTGGGTGGCGATGAATTCCACGGTTTCATCCACATTAGCCAAGGGCATTTCGTAACCGTCGGGCAGATAACCATACATGCCCCGCCTGATTCGATGGTTACCGGCATGATAAAGCCGGACGATCAATTGGGCATGGGGCTGATTCGGGCCGGTGTGGAAATCGATGATGATCTTATCGCTGAAGATCCAGAGGTAGTTGACCCGGGGATGGGTTTCAATCTGGGGTTTGAGCTTGCGCACCTGCTCCTTGACCGTCTCGAACTCCCGTTCCAAGGCGCCAGACCCATCCTCCCGGCGGATCTGGCTTCGTGCCTGTTCGGCACGGAACTTATCAACCGCTTGACTGAAGATCTGACTGATGTCCTTGGCCATGTTTTTCTCCCGCTGTCTAATTTCGCCTCTATTTTGGCACGCGCCTTTTAATTTGCAATCGGGTGCGATGGCGCCAGCAGTGTCGCGCCGGGGAGCGCTTACGGCGTGGCGGCCTGCCAAACCGATGATGCAGGAAGACCGTCTCTGGACTATGCTGAAATTTTCCTGGTCTTTCATCGAGGAGTAGACTCATGCACATCCCACAACATTTGCTCGATGGCAGCATTTGTCCGGTGACCGCCGTCGTCAGCGGTCTGTGCTTGGCGGGCGCGGCGGTGGCGGCGCACCGGTCGGCGGAAAAACCGCATCCGTTGCGCTTCGCGGCGATTACCGCTTTCATCTTCGCCGCCCAGATGATGAATTTTCCGATCAGCGGTGGTACCTCGGGTCATCTACTCGGCGGCGTATTGGCCAGCGCCCTGCTGGGCGTGCCGTTTGGCGTGCTGGCGCTGGCGTTGGTGGTGACGATCCAGGCGCTGGTGTTCGCCGACGGCGGCTTGACCGTGCTGGGCGCCAACGTGCTGAACATGGCGGTGCTGGGCGCGGGTCTGGGCGGCTTGCTGCGGTGGGGCCTGTTGAAGCAATTGCCCGCTGGCGAGGCTCGGGTCTGGACCGCCACCGCCTTGGCTAGTTGGGCGTCGGTGATGCTGGCGGCCTTGGCTTGCGCGGTTGAACTGGCCTTGGCCGGGGTGTTGCCGCTGGCGCGGGTCGTGCCGGCGATGTTGGGTGTCCATGCGTGGATCGGCCTGGGCGAGGCGCTCATCACCTGCGCGGCGCTGGCGCTGTTGGGTCGGCCAGCGACGGTCGGCGCGGTTTCCGTTTCTCGCGGCTTCGCCGTACCCACCTTGGCGGCCCTGCTGATCGCGTTGTGCCTGAGTCCGTTCGCTTCGTCGCTGCCGGACGGTCTGGAAGCGATCATGACGCAGTACCAGGTTTTGCACGAGGCCGCGCCGTGGTTCGTAACGCCCTTGGCCGATTACCAGATCGTCGGCGTTACCGCCGAAACGCTGTCTACCGGCCTGGCCGGTTTGATCGGCGTCGTGTTGACCTTCCTGATCGCTGGAGCGCTGGCCGTGCCCCTGACTCGTCCCCGCGCGGCCTGACCCTCTCGATCCATTGGCGCTCCGATCCGCGTTCGGATTGCGAATCCGCAATGCGGTCAGCGCCGTGTCAATGCAGACTCTCGTTCGAGCAGAGTGGCGTTTTTTCTCATTCCTCACCATCGGCGATACGGTGCAGCATGGCGCGGTTGCATTCCTGGAGGTTGGCCCCCCGGTCGCGCAACACCCCTTGTCGGCGCAGTTCGGCGATGGTGCGGCTGACGGTTTCGGTGGTGAGCCCCACCATCGCGCCCATGTCCTCGCGCCCGAATAGAGGTAGGGGGTGGTCCTGGTCAGGACAGGACAGACGCAACAACAGCCGCGCCACTCGTTGACGAGCGGTGCCGGTGGTGAACTGAGTCAACCAGGTATCGGCCTCGCTCAACGCCTGTTGCCAGCGCGCCATCAGTTCCAGGTACAGCGCCGGTTGCTCGCGGCCCAGCCGCTCGACGACGCTGACGGGGATCGCGCAGATTTCGCAGTCGGTCAGGGCAATGGCGTCGTGCTGGTAGGGCTGACCGACTAACGCCTCCAGACCGAGCACGTCGCTGTCCTTGAGCAGGCGAACGATGCGCTGGCTGCCGTCAGGCAGATATTGCAGCAGTTTCATGACCCCACCGCGCAGAGTGAACAACATGCTGCCTCGTTCGCGCATCCGGTACAGCGCTTCTTCGGGAGCCAGCGCTACATCCTTGATCGGCTGGTGGATATGACGGAAGTCCGCTTCCCGCAGGCCAGCGAACAGCGCCGAATTGCGCACGGCGCAGTGGCGGCATTTGGTTTCGCCCAACCAGGCTTCATGCAGGGAAATGGGTTTCATCGGACACCCGTGCTCGTGATTCCACGGTCGTTGGCAAACCATCAGTTTACCTGACCCTGGCGCGCCGCATGGCGTTCAATCGTTTCGCCAGCTTTTGCATAAGGAGAGTTTGCAGTGAAAATCGCCGTTACCAGCCAGAATCGCCGTACGATCACCGAACATGCCGGCAAGTGTCGCAAATTCTGGGTTTACGACATCGCGCAGGACCAGGTCGCCAGCAAAACCCTGCTGGAGTTGCCTATCGAGCAGTCGTTTCACGAGAGTTCGCCGCACGAACCGCATCCGCTGGACACGGTCCAGGTTCTGATTGCCGGTAGCATGGGGTATGGCTTGCAACACCGGCTCGCCGCTAAAGGCATTACCGTCCTGACGACTGCGGAGACGGACCCCGATCAGGCGGTCGCCGCTTATTTGCAAGGGACGCTGATCGTGGAGGCGGGTGCGTGCGACCATGGCGCTCATCAGCACCAGCATCATCAACATCAGCATCACCATCACCCCTGACCGGGGCACCAGCGTTTAGGCTGCTTTGTAATCCTGATGAACACCGCAATGCACTTCGATGCCAAGGCCAAAACCTGGGATGCCGATCCGGTCAAGCAGGAACGGGCGCTTGCCGTTGCCGCCGCGCTGCGTCAGCGGATTCCGCTGGCGCGCGACTGGCGCGTGCTTGAATATGGCTGCGGAACGGGCCTGTTGAGTTTCGCCTTGCACGCGGATTTGGGCGAATTTACCCTGACCGACAGTTCGCCCGGTATGTTGGCGGTGCTGGCGGAAAAAATCGCCGCGACTGGACTTTCCCACCTGCATCCCGTCACTCTCGATTTGACGACGGATGCGCCGCTCGCCGGGCGCTACGATCTGATTTACACCCTGATGACCCTACACCATGTCGCCGATACCGGCCGGTTGCTGCGGGCTTTTCATGACCTGCTGCGGCCCGGCGGCTGGTTGGGCATTGCTGACCTGGACCAGGAAGATGGCTCGTTCCACGGCCCTGGTTTTGTCGGCCATAACGGTTTCGACCGGGCGGCGTTGCGCGCGCAACTGGTGAATGCGGGATTCAGCGGGGTGGAGTTTTCGACCTGCCATGTGATGAAAAAGGCGACCGATGAGGGGATACGGGAATATCCGTTGTTCCTGGCGGTCGCGGCCCGGACGCGGAGTGAATGAAACCGCGTTCGCCCACGCACTCTCGGTCTGAAAAGGGTTCTATCCGAAGGAGGTCATCGCCATGTCCACAATGACTCAAACCCTTGATCCCGGCGTCTTGCGGCGGTTGACGATTCGCTGCATTTCGGAAACCGGTTGGTTCGATACCGCCACGGTGTTCAGCGATATCCGCGCCGCTGGTGGCGCGGAAGCCGATCAATACACGATTCCCTGGCCACCGTTCGGCACGCTGCATGAAAACAACGCCGCTGGTTTTTCGGCGTTGTTGGAGGCCGAGACGACCGATGGAACCGTGCGCCGCCTGCTGTTCGACACCGGCTGGAATCCGGTCTGGATGGACCGACGCTTTGTCGAGGAAGGCATCGCGGAACTACTGCGGCAGGGCGGGATCGAGGCGTTGATCATCAGCCACGAGCATTTCGATCACTTCTGGGGGATCGGTTCGACCCTCAAGCACTGTCCCGACCTCACGATTTATGTTCCCGAAGGTTTCCATCCGGCGGGGTTCGCCCACATCCAGCGGCAGGGACACACCGGCCAGGTGATCACGGTGCCCATCCATCAACCGTTGATGTTGTTTCCCGGCCTGGCGTTGGTCAGTTTTCCAATGAACACGTTGTTGCAGGTACAGGGGGAAAACGTCCTGTACGCTCATCTCCAGGATCGGGGCCTGACGATGGTCACCGGCTGCGGTCATGGCGGCGTGCTCAACCTGCTGGACTACGCCCGTCGGACTTTCCAGGGCGGCGAGCGAATCCACGCGATCTACGGGGGACTGCACATTGCGCCGCTGGAGGATTGGGACGAAGCGCGCGAACAAGTCATCAATACCCTGCGCGGCTATGGCATCGCCAAGGTGGCGTGCAATCACTGCACTGGCCGCACCGCCGTCGAGAAGATGCTGGAACTGGGCTTGCCGGTCGTGCGCGGGACGGCTCGGCATGGCTCCCAGACGAATTTGTTCATCGGCAACGGCGATGTGCTGGAATTGGGGTGATCGTTCTCGAATCAGCGGGAGTAAGCGCCACGGCGGGTTTGCAAATCCAGGTGCGCGGTCAACAGCGCTTGCAAGTCCGCGTGAAAACGCTGGGCGGCGGCGGGCGTCAAGCGATGCCGGGCATTGAGCAGGGCGCCGTAGTACAAACCAGTCAGCACCGAGCGATAACGGGAGTCATCGGGATCGGCCAGTTCACCCAGCCGTTGCACCAGGGGATGCGCGGCGTTCAGCAGCAAATCCAGCGGCTGGCGGCGCAACCGGTCGCGCACCTCGCCGGCCAGCTCCGCCAGTTCGTTCGTCAGTAGCGATCTTTCCAACATCTGTTCCATCTGGTCGAAGGCAACCAGCCGCTGGCCGGACAGCACCACGGCGCTCAAATCCGCTGGCTGAAACTGGCGGATTTGGGCGCGCGCCGACACGTCGGCCTCCGCCAACGCCCGATTTACCGCCCGCAGCAAGGAGGCATAGCGGACCTGCGCCGCCGCGTCGAGCGGCGGGTACAACGCCGGGTCGTCGAGGCGATCCAACGGCTTGAGGTCCACCTGATCGGGGTGCTGGCCAACGTAGCGGCGCAACAGCATTTCATCGAAGGCGCTTCCGGCATGGATGCCCAGCACGCCGCGCGCCTGGCAGAGCGGATAGAACTGGTTGGTGTCAGCGACGTGGCTGAAGAAATACACGTATCGCTTACCGTCCGCCTCAACCGGCTGGCGGGCCAGATAGTCGGGCAGCGTCAATTGACCCTGGTTGGTTGCGAACGGGAGATAGTTCAGCACCGCCGCGCCGAATTCCTCATGCCGCGCCGCCATGCCCTTGATCGCGTCCTGATGCCAGTCGCACAAGCGCAGAAAACGCGGCCGGTCGCGGATCGCGAGATCGAGCAGCGCCGCGACGATGGTTTTTCCCAAGGCTTCGCGCAGGGCGTGATAGACGCTGTTCCGCAACACGTTATCGCGGGCGGCGGTCGGTTGCAGTTCTGGACAATCCACCACCCCGCGCGCGAACCGCGCCCATTCCGGCAATAGTTCGATATCGTTCAAACGGATGCACATCCGCCCCTGAAACAAGTCCACGGCGCCGTCCCGACCACCCGGCGCGTAGCGGGCGGCGATATACACCCCCCCCAACGTCCGGGGATACGGTAGGTCCACGGGAATCCCCAGCAGAATGGGATCACCGTAACGCTGGCTCAGGAAGGCGGCCAGCGTCCGGTCTCGCTCGACCGGGTCGCGCCAGCCCGGCTCGTGCCAGGGGGCGTTGACCGCGTTGATCGGGTCGAAGCCATCGAGCAGGATCGGAAACGGCAGAAAATCGGCGTAGCGCCGCACGATCTGGCGGATTCGGCGACTGTCGAGGAAAGCGGTCTGGTTCGATGCCAGCGTGACCACGACCCGAGTGCCGGGCGGTTGCGCGTTCGTCGGCAGCGCGGCCAACTCGTAGTCCTCGCCGCCGTGGTTGGTCCAGCGCCAGGCTCGCACCGCGCCTGGCTTGCGGGTGTAAACGTCGATGCGTTCGGCGACGACGAAGGCGGATAGCAAACCGATGCCGAACTGGCCGATGGTGGCGACCGCCACGTCGCGGGATGCCAGTTCCTGAGCGCGACTACCTGTGCCGGTGCTGCCGATGACGCTCAGAAAGTTCTCGATCTCCCGCTGATCCATACCGGTGCCGTTGTCGCTGAAGCTCAACGCGCGGGCGCCTTCGTCCACGTCGATGTGAACCACGCCGGCCAAGTCGGGCTCGTCGAGTCGGCGGAATTGAATGCTGTCATGAGCGTTTTGCAGCAGTTCGCGGACGAACACATCCGGTTCCGGGTACAGGCTTTTCGCCAGCACCCGGACCAGACCTTGAAAACTGGCGCGCATCTTGGGCATGGGGCATCGTCGCGGATAAACAGCGTCGCGCCCGTGGATGGTATTCCCAGCGCTTGCACACCCGGTCGCGACGCCTGGTCAATCCTGCTGGGAAGCCGTGAAAAAACGGACTATGGTTAAAATGATAGGTTCAATGTGTTTTTTATGGGTGTGAAAGCGGGCTTGGCCGCCAGTAAAGTGTCCTGGGTTTCGCCTGGTGCCAGGAGAACTGAGTTCGTCCGCGCTTGGCTGGTTTTCCGTCCGACCCGTTAGATTGAGGATATATGTCAAGATTCATGGCGATAGCTCTGGGCGGGGTGGTCGGCGCGGGAGCATTGTTGCTCTCCCCGGTAGCCATTTCCGCCAGTCCCGTCCCATCCGTGGCGCTCGCCAAGGCAGCGCGCACGGCACCCCTCAAGGAGATTGACAACCGTCAAGGGCGCTGCGTGGAGCGCTCCGTTGAACAATGGCTAAAGGAGTTGACCGGTCAAGATGTGCGCTCGATCCGCTGGTCGGGGGGCGCGTGCCAGTTAACAGGGCCTGGCCCGCTCGATGGCGGCGGTCACTGGTGTGGGCAGGCGGACTTGATCCTCAAACACCCCAAAAATCGAACGGATCGACCGATGATTGAGGTCTATTTTGAAAAGCCGGTCCACGGGCGTCCCGGCAAACCCTATGTTTTTCGCGGGGTGATGCTGACTGCCGATGGACCGGATTACTCACGATTTCCTGAGGATTTCGAGGCGGATTGGCGAAGCCGTTTTCCCCCGAGAGGGAAATCGTCCAAGGCCTGTCCGTGAAACGGTTTGATGATTGATGGCAAGAGTCCGCCTGCTGGCGATCATCCGCCGCAATCGCCCACGAGCAGATTCTTAACGTCAACCGGTTGGGTGGTTTCTAACCCTCGGCGCCATCCGCCGACAAGGCGGCGCCCCGGCTGCGAATGACCTCCGCGTAAAACCGCCCGCTAGCCTTGAGCGTGCGTTGTTGAGTCGCGTAGTCCACATGGACCAGCCCAAAGCGTTTCGAGTAGCCGTAAGCCCATTCAAAATTATCCAGCAGCGACCAGGCAAAATAGCCGCGCAGATCCACGCCGTTGCGCATCGCGGTCAGCGCCGCCCACAAATGGTCGCGCAGATAGCGCCGCCGCAGCGGGTCATCCACCGCACCGTCCGCTTGCGGCGGATCGTAAAACGCCGCGCCATTTTCAGTGATATACAGCGGCACGGGTCCGTAGCGGCTGGTGACCCATTCTAGGATGTCGGTTAGCCCTGAGGGATATACTTCCCAATCCAGCGCGGTATGCGCCTGGCGATCCTGCCGAACCCCCATCGTCTCCAGCGGCCAGACCCCCGGCGCGTGCCGCACCGTTTGCCGGCTGTAATAGTTAATACCGAGAAAATCCAGTGGCTGGTGGATGAAGTCGAAGTCGGCATCGGGAAATTTGGGCCACGCGTGGCCGAAAATTTCCACCAGTTCCGGCGGATAGCCGCCCAGCAACACCGGATCGAGATAGTAACGGTTGACGTAGGCGTCGGCCCGCATGGTGGCGCCCAAATCCTCGGCGGTTTCGCTGGCCGGATATTTCGGTTCCAGGTTGATCACCAGCCCGATTTGATGGCGGCCCTCGACGCGGTAGACTTGCACGGCAGCCGTGTGCGCCCGTAGCAGGTGATGGGTGGCGATGGGCGCGGCGTAGGGATTGCGCTGGCCCGGCGCGAGGACGCCGTGCAGATAGCCGCCATCCACGACTACCCACGGCTCATTCAATGTCACCCAGAGTTTGACTCGGTCGTCCAGCGTTCGGAATAAAAGTCGCGCGTAGTCGGCGAACCAGTCGGCGCTGGCGGGATTCAGCCAGCCGCCGAGACGATCCAGCGCCGCTGGCAAATCCCAGTGATACAGGGTGAGCATCGGCTGAATGCCGTATTCTAGCAACGCATCCACCAACCGTTCGTAGAAGCCCAGCCCGCGCGGGTTGACCCGTCCGCGCCCTTCGGGCAGCACCCGGCTCCAGGACACGCTGAAGCGATAGGCGTTCAGACCCAGTTCCCGCATTAGCACGACATCTTCCCGGTAACGGCGATAGTGATCGCAGGCGATGTCGCCGGTCTCGTTCGCGTGAACCCGGCCCGGTGTGTGGGCGAATTCGTGCCAGATACTCGGTCCGGCGCCGTCGGCCAGCGGCGATCCTTCGATCTGATAGGCCGAGGTGGCGGCGCCCCAAAGAAAATCGGCGGGGAATGGAGAAAAGTCCGACATTTGGATTCAACGCTCCAGGTCAGAGGTCGTATAGTGCGTCAAACTGGAATAGCAAACCCGCCTGAAAACCGAAAGCACTTTTTGCAGTCTCCATGGCCATTGAGCCCAGGAACAGCCCATGTCGCATTCTCCTCCGCTAGACCCGACGGATTCCACCGGAATCGCATCGCTAACCAGTGGTTACCGCGCCGTGCTGAAGACCGGGTTTGAGGAAACAACCCAGCGGGTGCAGGAAATGCATCGCGCCATTGCTGACCTGTCGTTTTGGACGCAGCAATGGATTCCAGGCTTGGCCGGGCCGGCGCGGCTGGTGAAACGCGCGCACGATGCCATTGCCGATGGAATCTATGCCACCATCCGCCAGAGCGGCGGCGGGCTGTTCAAAGCCGCCGCCCTGCTCGAACAGCACGCCGCCAATGCCCCGGCGCAGACCACGCCGCCCAGCCGTCTAGCCATCGGTCTGCGTAGCGCGCTCAACGCCGCCGTGGGCGATCATTTGGCCAGCAGCGCCAACCCGCTAGCCATTACCATGAATTTCCACGCCGCCGGTTACCCGATCCCGCTCACGACTGCCGGCCTGCGCGCGCACTTCCCCGATCCCAGTGATCGCCTGTGTGTGTTCATCCATGGACTGGGCTGCGACGAGCACGGCTGGGAACCGGCCGCCAAAACCGCTACGGATGCGCCAGACCAATCCTACGGCGCGCGGTTGCGGGCCGATCTAGGCTACGATCCGCTCTATCTGCGTTACAATACTGGCCTGTCGATTGCCGATAACGGCCGCCATCTGGCGCGACTGTTGACCGCGCTCTTCGCCGCCTGGCCGCAACCGGTGCGGGAACTGGTGCTGATCGGGCACAGCATGGGCGGATTGGTGGCGCGTGCCGCCTGCGACGAGGCCGCCGCCGAGAATCTGCCCTGGTTGCGACCGACTCGCATGGTCATTGGCTTGGGTTCGCCACATCGCGGTGCTCCGCTGGCGAAACTGGGCCACCTGGCCACAGCCGCCCTGCATCTTTCCAAGGTGACCGCGCCGCTGGGTAAAATCGCCGCCGCGCGCAGCGCCGGCGTCAAGGATTTGCGCCATGGATTGTGGGAGCATGAGGAACGCACGCAAGCGGCGGCGGTGGCGTCTAGCGTGGCTTATCGCTTCATCAGCGCCAACCTGACCGACGATGCCGACCATCCACTCGGCCATATTCTGGGGGACGGCTTGGTCACCCTGCGCAGCGCCACGCCGCCTGAACTAGCGGATGACGTGGATTCGGTCCGCCTAGGCGGACTGGGTCACATGGCCTTGCTGAACGAGCCACGGGTGTACGAACGGATCAGGCAATGGTTGGCCGCGCCCGGCGCGGGGAATCGCCGATGAATCCGCTCTACTTCCACACCCTCGGCTCTGGGTCGGACATCGTGCTGCTGCACGGTTGGGGCATGCACTCCGGCGTTTGGGAAGACGTGGTGGAGGGGCTGCTCGATCATTACCGGGTCACGATTCTCGATCTACCCGGTCACGGTTACAGCCGGACATCAGGCTCGGGTCATACGCTGGATGATTTGGCGGCGGCGGTGCTGGCCGTTGCGCCGCCCCGCGCGGCTTGGGCCGGCTGGTCGCTGGGGGGACTGGTCGCGCAACAAGCGGCAATGGCCGCTCCAGAACGGGTGAGCCGGTTGGTGCTGGTCAACAGCACGCCCTGTTTCGTTCAACGTCCCGATTGGCCGCATGGCGTCGCTTCCTCGGTGCTGCACCGGTTCGCCGAGGAATTGCGCCAGGACTATCGTGCCGTGCTCAAGCGCTTCATCGCCCTGGAAGTCCATGGCAGCGAGCACGCCAGCGCTCAGTTGCGTCAACTCAAGGCGATGCTGTTCCAGCATGGTGAGCCGGACGTGACGGCGCTGGAGGATGGGCTGGCGATTCTGGAAACCGCTGATCTGCGTGCCGACCTGCCGCGCGTCGCTTGTCCAACCCTGTTGTTGATGGGCCAGCGCGATCAATTGACGCCGGCGGCGGCGGGCCTGGAAATGTGGGAGCGATTGCCGGACGCGCGGTTGCACATCTTTCCCCACGCGGGTCATGCGCCGTTCTTTTCTCACCTGCCGGAATTTCTGGCGCAACTGCGAGCGTTTCTCGATGGGTGACGACGACCGACCGTTCGAATTGGATCGGGTGCGACTGCGGCGGGCTTTCGAGCAGGCCGCCGCCAGTCACGACCGGGCAGCGTTCTTGCATCGCGAAGTGGGCCAGCGCCTGCTGGAGCGGCTGAACCTGATCCGATTACAGCCGGAAACCATTCTCGATGTCGGTTGTGGCGTCGGACAAATCACGGCGGCGCTACTGAAAAAATATCGCAAGGCGCGGGTGATCGCTCTGGAACGGGCGCCGGCGATGGTGGCGCGGGCCCGCCAGCGCGCGCCATGGCTGCGCACCCTGCACGGCGCGGTTGCCGAGCCGGAAGCGCTGCCGTTGCCCGCGGCCAGTTGCGGCCTGGTTTTCTCCAATCTCGCCCTGCCCTGGGCGCTGGACCTGGATCGGGTCTTCGCCGAATTTCGGCGGGTGCTCAAGCCGGGCGGAGCGCTGTTCTTCACCACGCTGGGACCGGACACGCTAAGCGAACTGCGGCGCGCCTGGGCGGCGGCGGACAGCTACAACCACGTCAACGCCTTCTTCGACATGCACGACATCGGTGATGCCCTGCTGCGGGCGCGACTGGCCGAACCGGTGATGGACGTGGAGCGGCTGACGCTGACCTACCCGGACGTGGACCGGCTGATGCGTGACCTCAAGGCGCTCGGCGCGGGCAATGTGACGCTCGGTCGTCCGCGGGGCCTGACCGGCAAGGGCCGCTTGCGGACCGTGCAAACCACCTACGAGCAGTATCGCCGCGCCGACGGGCTGTTGCCCGCGACCTGCGAAGTGGTGTACGGCCATGCCTGGGGGCCGTCGCTGAGTCAATTCCGCCCGCGTGCCGATGGCCCGGCGGTCTTTCCGCTATCGCAACTGCGTCGACGTGATTCGTAAGGCGAAGTCTGGCCAAAAAGTTCCCTGATCGGCCGTCATTTGTTTGCCATATTAGCGAATGCTGATTGAGAAAACCCGGTGAATATTAGTAGAATGGTGTGTCTTTCATACCCACCCGGCGCGTTTTTCCATTCAAACCACAAGCATCGAAAAGCGCTCGAAGAAACTCCTAACCTCATGGCTTGCTAAGGAGACTTGGATATGGCCCAAAGCTCAGCGTTGCCAGCCGAGCAGTACAATTATGACATCATCCGCAAATTCACGATCATGGCGATGGTGTGGGCGGTGCTTGGCATGTCCGTCGGCGTCTACATCGCCAGCGAACTGGCCTGGCCCTTTCTCAATTTCGACATTCCCCAATTGACCTTTGGGCGGCTGCGCCCGGTCCATACCACTCTGGTGATCTTTGGCTTCGGCGGCAGCGCGCTGTTCGCCACGGCCTACTACGTGGTGCAGCGGACTTGCCAAGCGCGCTTGGCGTTTCCTTGGCTGGCCGAGTTCACCTTCTGGGGTTGGACCGGCGGTGTGGCGCTGGGCGTTTTGTCTTACATGGCGGGCTACAGTCAAAGCCGCGAGTACGCGGAGTTCGAATGGCCGCTGGATTTGGCCATCGCGGTCGTATGGGTGAGCTACATCGTCGTCTATGTCGAAACCATCCGGCGGCGTAGCCAGCCACATATTTACGTGGCCAACTGGTTCTATCTGGCCTTTCTGCTGGCCGTCGCCTTGCTGCACATCTTCAACAATCTGGCGGTGCCAATCAGCCTGACCAAGTCCTACAGCCTGTTCTCCGGGGTGCAGGACGCCATGACCCAGTGGTGGTACGGCCACAACGCGGTGGGCTTCTTCCTGACCGCCGCCTTCCTCGGGATGATGTACTACTTCGTGCCCAAACAGGCGGGCCGGCCGGTCTATTCCTACCGGTTGTCCATCATCCACTTCTGGGCGCTGATCTTCCTGTACATGTGGGCCGGCGGTCATCATCTGCACTGGACCTCGCTGCCCGACTGGGTGTCCACCCTGGCCGCGACCTTCTCGGTCATCCTGTTGATGCCCTCCTGGGGCGGCATGATCAACGGCATCATGACCCTGTCTGGCGCGTGGGACAAACTGCGCTCCGACCCGATCATGCTATTCCTGATCACCTCGCTATCGTTCTATGGCATGTCCACCTTCGAAGGGCCGCTGATGTCGCTGAAAAGCGTCAATGCCTTGTCGCACTACACTGACTGGACGGTTGGCCACGTCCATTCCGGCGCGCTGGGTTGGGTGGCGCTGGTCAGTTTTGGTTCCTTCTATCACCTGATTCCCCGCCTGTGGGACACCAAGATGTATAGCGAGAAGTTGATTTATATCCACTTCTGGCTCGCCACCATCGGCATCGTGCTGTACATCACCTCGATGTGGGTTGCCGGCATCGGTCAAGGTCTGATGCTGCGCGCCTTCGATGATTACGGCAACCTGGCCTACACCTTCATCGAAACCGTCGAGTTCATGCACACGCCGTATGTCTGGCGCGCGCTGGGTGGCGCCTTCTTTGTCGCGGGTGTGCTGGTCATGGTGTACAACATGGTGATGACCGTGTGGGTAGCCCGCCGCGAATCCGTGGATGAGACGGCCAGGCTGGCGGCCAAACTGGCGAAGGCGTGAGCGCGGTTTTTCGGAGAGATAACTCATGAGACATGAAACCATCGAAACCAACTCCGCCCTCATGCTGCTGTTGATCCTGGTCGTGATCAGCATCGGCGGTCTGGTGGAAATCGTTCCGCTGTTTTACATCAACGAAACCATCGAAAAGGTGGAGGGCGTGCGGCCCAATACCCCGCTGGAACTGCGTGGCCGTGATATTTACATCCGCGAGGGTTGCTACCTGTGCCATTCCCAGCAGATCCGCCCGTTCCGCGACGAGTGGCTGCGCTATGGCCATTACTCGCTGGCGGCGGAGTCGCAGTACGATCACCCGTTCCAGTGGGGCTCCAAGCGCACCGGTCCCGATCTGGCGCGGGTGGGTGGCAAGTACTCCAACCAGTGGCATGTGCAACACCTGAACGCGCCGCGCTCGGTAGTGCCACAGTCCATCATGCCTAACTATCCGTGGCTGCTGACCACCAAGCTGGACTATTCGGATGTGGCTGATCGGATGCGCGCCCTGCGGTGGACCGGCGTGCCCTACTCCCTGACCCAGGCCGAATATGATGCCAACGTCAAGAAATTTGGCCCCGCCGTGGCGGATCAACTGGACATCGGCAAGGCTGAGGCCAACCTGCTGAAGGAAGCCCGCGACAAGAATTTCGACGGCATTCCCGGCCAGGTCACCGAGATGGAGGCGCTGGTGGCGTACTTGCAATCGCTGGGAACCATGGTGGACTTCACCAAGTACGATGAAGGCTATTTCGCGACGTTCCGCTAAAACGATCTGAACCGGGCCTCTCCGTAGCCGGGGGGACCTGGAGGGAGCTTCCGCCCTATGTTCGACTGGCTGCTGTGGTTCACCCACATGGAAAACTCCAAGCCCCTGGCGCTGGTGCTGTTCTTCAGTGCCTTTTGCGGCATCCTGATCTATGTGCTCACGGGAAAAAATCGCGCCAAGCGACTGGAATCCTACAAATATATCCCGCTCGACGACGAGGAGCCACAGCGGCCCGAACTTCATGGGTTTGCCCGCGACGATCAGCGGGCGCGGATCGAAACCAACAAACCCAATCCCGCAAGGTGATGGACAATGAGTGATCCTACCCAGAATGCCCAACAAAAACCCGGTGCGGTGCAGACCACCGGTCATGCCTGGGATGGCGATTTGCAGGAGTACAGTAATCCACTGCCGCGCTGGTGGCTGTGGTGTTTTTATGGCACTGTGGTTTTCGCAGTTCTCTACTGGTTTATGTATCCCTCCTGGCCAGTCGGAAATACCTGGCTCAAGGGCCTGAAGGTGGTGGATTACGTCACCGTCGACAAGGCCACTGGCAAGGGACAGGAAAAGGAATTTCGCTGGAATACCCGTTCCCTGTTGCTGGAGGATCTGGGCGACGCCGCCAACGATAAGCAGCGCAAGGACATGCTAGCCAAGGTGCAGGCGGCCAGCTTCGACCAAATCGTCAAGGATCCCAAGATGATGGAGTTCGTGCGCTCGGTCGGCAAAGGCCTGTTCGGCGATAATTGCGCCGCCTGTCACGGTCGCGGCGGCCAGGGCGTGGTTGGCCTGTATCCTAACCTGACCGACGATGCCTGGTTGTGGGGCGGCAACATGGAGAAAATCCAGGAGACGATCACGCAGGGTCGGCGGGGATTCATGCCTGCCTTTGAGCAGGTGCTCAAGCCGGAGCAACTGGACGATGTGGCCGAGTATGTGCTGACGCTGTCGAACGAAGCCAAGCCCGACGAAGCGTCCGAACGCGGCAAGGAAATCTTCCATAGCTCGGTTGGCGGTTGCTACTACTGCCACGGTGCCGACGCCAAGGGGGTTCCATCGCAGGGCGCGGCCAACCTGACCGATAAAATCTGGGAGATTGTCAACATACCGGCGCAAAAAACGCTTCAGGACAAGAAAGTCGCGCTCAAGACCTTCATCAGTGGCGGCGTGAACAATACCCGCGTCATGCCGACCTGGAAGGGGCGACTCAAGGACGACGATATCAAACTGCTGGCGGTTTACGTCCATCAGTTGGGCGGCGCCAAGTAGGCCTTCGCGCCGGTTGGCGATGGCCGGTTCTCGCGTTCACCCCCCGTGCTGGGGGGTGAATCGTTTTTGAGCCTCGACCAGGTGTTTCATCCACCTCCTCGATTTTTCCCGAACCCCGGCGGACCATCCAGTTGATGGATCGCAATGACGCCGGTTTTCCGAAGCGGTCAACATGCCAGTTTGCGCCGCTTCATGCCAATCGGGTGGATCATGTCCGAAGACAATATTCAGCTTTATCAAAAGCGTATTCCCATCTATCCACGTTCCGTCAAGGGCCGCTTCCGCAATCTCAAGACCGGGATCATGGCCTTGGCCTACATTGTCTATTTCCTATTGCCCTGGTTGCGCTGGGATCGGCCCAACGCACCTGACCAGGCGGTGCTCTACGATTTGCCTGGTCGGCATTTCTATGTTTTCGGCCTGACCATCCAGGTACAGGATATTTTCTGGTTGGCGGGTGTCCTGATCATCTTCGCCATTCTGCTGTTTTTCGTCACCGGCCTGGCCGGGCGGGTCTGGTGCGGTTATTTTTGCTTCCAGACGCTGTGGACGGATCTGTACATGATGATCGAGCATTGGGTGCAGGGCGAGCGTCCAGCGCGGATGCGGCTGGACAAGGGGCCGTGGAACCGCGAGAAGCTGATCAAGAGGGGAGGAACCTACGGTTTGTGGCTACTGGTGGCGTTGTGGACCGGCGTGACCTTCACGGCATATTGGGTCAACGCGCCGACCCTGATCGTGGAGCTGTTAACGGGTCAGGCACCCTACGCCGCTTATTTCACCACCTTCTTCCTGACCACCACCACCTTTGTCATGGCCGGCTTGGCGCGCGAGCAGGTCTGCGTCTACATGTGCCCCTATGCGCGCTTTCAAAGCGCCATGTTCGATCACGACACCTTGATCATTTCCTATGACGAGAAGCGCGGCGAGGGCGGCAAGGGCCGCGCTAAGTTGGGCAAGGGTTCGAAAACCCGTGAGGAGCGGCAAAAGCAGGGGGTGGGCGATTGCACCGATTGCGGCTATTGCGTTCAGGTCTGCCCGGTGGGGATTGATATCCGCAACGGTCTGCAATACCAGTGCATCTCCTGCGCGCTATGCATCGACGCCTGCGACGCGATCATGGACAACCAGAAATGGCCGCGTGGCCTGATCCGCTATACTTCGGAAAACGCGCTCAGTGGTCGGAAAACCACGCTGCTCAAGCCCAAGACTTTTGGTTACGGGATAATCTTGACTGCGGCGACCGCGATCCTGATCTGGAGCGTGTTGACCCGCTCACCCTACACCGGCACGGTCGAGCAGGTTCGGCAACCGTTGTATACCCAGTTGGCGGACGGCGGCATTCGCAACACCTACGAGGTCAAGCTGAACAATAAGTTGACCGCGCCAGTGACTGTCGGCATCCGTATCGAGGGTCTGCCCGGCGCGATCCTGGACATGGATGGCATGGAACAGGTTCGGCTGGAACCGCAAGAGCGTCTCAAACTCCTCGCGCGCGTCCAGATTCCGCCAAGTAAGGCGGCGGAAGATGAGAAGCATGAGCACGATAGACACGATGAGCGTAACAAGGTGACCTTCGTGATCGAACCCTTGGAAGGAATGACGGCGAAACCGATTTATCGGAAAGTGCCGTTCTACGTACCGGAAGGGGACTGATGACCGATCTGTTGCTCAGCCTCGCGCTCGGCGTCGGCGCGATTTTTCTCGCCAATCTGGCGCTGGTCCGCTTCGCGCGCACCAGCGCCAAGCAGGCCGCCGCCACGGTGGCGCTGATCACCCTCGGCTTCTATGTGCCGTATGGCATCCTGCGCTGGCCGGGCGGCGACGTGTTCGCCCTGTATCTGGCGGTTTATCTGCTAACGTCGCTGGTTTGCGGAATGCTGCTCGGCGCGCGCGCGCGCGGCCAGGGATTGCATTGGGGGCCGGCGCTGATCGCGGGATTTTTCATCGTGGTGGTGGTGCTGGGCGCGGCGTTCGTTGTGGTCGCCGAACGCGGGTTGCCTCCGGTGTTAGAGCGTTGGCTGTTGCCCACAGCGGATAGCAAGCGCGAGATTACCTCGATATTCCCCGGCGTGATCTCACACGATTTTCAGAAGAAGGAAGCGCTGTATAACCAGTATTTGCAACAGGTGGAACGCCAGCGCCAGCGGGGCTGGCAAATCCAAAAGGGTTGGTTAACCGAACCCGTGGTGGGTGAGCCGGCCGTGTTTCGGGTGGCCGCGCGAACCCGCGCGGGCGAACCGCTGGCTGGCGCGACCGTGACCGGGCAGTTTCTTCGGCCTTCCGGCAGCGCGTTGGATGTCGCGTTCGAGTTGACCGAACGGGAGCCGGGAGTCTACGAAGCGACATTGAAGCTACCTGCCGCCGGCGTATGGAATCTGGTGCTGCAAATCCGCCAGGGCGATGAGTTGCACGAGATTCGTGCTAATACCCAGGTTGCGGGCCGATAACTAGCGCCGATGTCCGCTCCCGCCGAATCCCTCGTCTCCAACCTCTCCGCCGCGGCGGAAAGCTCCTGTTTTCACTGCGGTCTGCCGATTCCGCCGGGAACGCATTACGCGGCGGTCATCGATGGCCAGCGCCAGCCGATGTGCTGCCATGGCTGCGAAGCGGTGGCCGAAGCCATCGTCGCCGCCGGACTGACCGATTTTTACCACCATCGCACCGCGCCGTCGCGGCGGGCGGAGGATTTAATCCCGGAGCAACTCCGGGGGCTGGCGTTGTACGACCGACCGGATTTACAGAAAAGCTTCGTCCGCGCCGAGGGCGAGCACGTTCGCGAGGCCGCGCTGATCTTGGAAGGCATCGTCTGTGCCGCTTGCGTCTGGCTCAACGAACGCCACGTCAACCGTCTGCCGGGAGTGCTGGAATTTCGGGTGAATTACTCCACCCACCGCGCCCGCTTGCGCTGGGACGAACGCCAGATCAAGCTTAGCGACATCCTGGCCGCCATCGCCGCCATCGGCTACATCGCCCATCCCTTTGACCCCAATCGCCAGGAAGCCTTGCAGAAGCGCGAACGCGCCGTGGCTTTGCGCCGGCTGGCGGTGGCGGGACTGGGTTCGATGCAGGTGATGATGCTGGCGGTTGGCCTGTACGTCGGCGACTTTCAGGGCATGGAGAACTGGATCCGCGAGTTCCTGCGCTGGGTTTGCCTGATCCTGGCCGTGCCGGTCGTAACCTACTCCGCGCAATCTTTTTACAGCGGTGCGTGGCGCGACCTGCGCCGCCGGCAACCGGGCATGGATGTCCCGGTGTCGCTGGCGATTCTCGCCGCCTTCATCGCCAGCGTCTGGCACACCTGGAAGGGCGGGGGTGAAGTCTATTACGACTCCGTGACGATGTTCGTGTTCTTCCTGCTGACCGGCCGTTTCCTGGAGATGGCCGCCCGGCATCGGGCCGCGCAAATCTCCGAGGCGCTGGTGCGGATGTTGCCGGCGACCGCGACTCGCCTGAGCGCGGCGGGTGAAGAGGAAATCATCGCCATCGCCGAACTGGCGCCCGGCGACCGGGTGCTGGTGCGGCCCGGCGAGACCATCCCCGCCGATGGCTGTATCATCGAGGGGGCGAGCAGCGTGGACGAGTCACTGCTGACCGGCGAAAGCCTGCCACTGCCCCGGCAACTCGGCGAGGCGCTGATCGGCGGGGCGGTGAACATCGAAAGCCCGCTGGTGATGCGGGTGGAGAAGGTTGGCGCCGACACCGTGTTGTCGGCGATCTCCCGCCTGTTGGATCGCGCCCAGAGTGAAAAGCCACGTCTGGCGCTGCTGGCCGACCGTATTGCTGGCTGGTTCGTGGCCGCGCTGCTGGCGGTGGCGGCGGTGGTGCTGGCGGCCTGGTGGTCACTGAGCGATTTCGACACCGCCTTCCGCGTTACCCTGTCGGTGCTGGTCGTCACCTGTCCTTGCGCGCTGTCACTGGCCACGCCGACGGCGATTGTCGCGGCGACCGGCGCGCTGACCCGGCTGGGGTTGTTGACCACGCGCGGTCATACCCTGGAAACCCTGGCGCGGACTACCCACATCATTTTCGATAAAACGGGCACACTGACTTTTGGCCGGCCCCAAGTGGCGGTGGTGGAAATGGTCGATGGACTGGAGGCACGGCGCGCCCTGGCGCTGGCGGCGGCGCTGGAGCGCGGGTCCGAGCACCCGGTCGGTCGCGCCCTGGCCGAGGCGGCGGGCGAGTCGGTTCCAGTGGCAACGGCGGTGCGTAATACGCCGGGTAGCGGCATCGAGGGTTGGATCGAGGGGCGGCGTTATCGTGTCGGGCGGCTGGAGTTCGTAGCCGAACTCAGTGGCGCGGTGGTTTCCGAACGCGATGATTTCGATGCCGCGAGCACCTGGGTCGTGCTAGGCGATGAAACCGGGCTGCTGGCCTGGTTTCAGTTGACCGATACTCTACGTCCTGGCGCGGCGGCGGCTGTGCAAGCGTTGCAAGCCCGTGGTCTGACCGTCGAGTTGCTCAGCGGCGACCGGCCCGATGCCGTGGCCCATATTGCCCGCGAGGCTGGGATCGCCATGGCCACCGGTGGACTGTCGCCTCAAGATAAACTGGATCGATTACGGGAATTGCAACGCCAAGGCGCGGTGGTGGCGATGGTCGGCGACGGGGTCAACGATGCACCGGTGTTGGCAGCGGCTCAAGTGTCGCTGGCAATGGGCAGCGGGACACAACTGGCCCATGCCACAGCCGATATGATCCTGTTGTCGGAAAAGCTCGAACACCTGGTTGGCGGTGTGGACATGGCCCGGCGCACCCTGGCCATCATGCGTGAGAATTTCGCCTGGGCGATTGGTTATAATCTGCTGGCCTTGCCGCTGGCGGCGGGCGGTTGGCTGACGCCCTGGATGTCGGCCATCGGCATGTCGTGCAGTTCGCTCCTGGTGGTAGTCAACGCACTGCGGTTGCGGCGATTGTAAGTAGCGGAGATCATCGCCATGCGGATTTTATACCTGCTGATTCCGATGGCCCTGGGGGTAGTGGGCGTGGCGTTATGGGCGTTTCTGTGGGCGGTGCGGACCGGACAGTTCGACGATTTGGAAGGACCGGCCCACCGCATTCTGATGGACGACGACGACCCGCTCATCCCCCGCTATCGCGCCGAGGTTGAAAAGGATAAATCCTTGAGTGAATAAAGGAAATCATTTAATATTTTCACCATAAGCCATGTGGAGAAACCCGATGTTCACCTTCCAGAATTTCCCGCTCGTCATCATCCTGCTCTTGATTATCGCTTCGTGGCTCAGCTTCCTGTCGGTTGTGCCGTGGGGCAACCTGTTTTAACGCAAGCCACGAAATCCCCGCGAACCGCCTTTCTCCGCGAGGGGAAAGGCGGTTTTTGTTGCTGCCGGGAGGTCAATGCCTTGAACGACGCCAATGCTGAGTTGGAACTGCTGGATCAGGAGCGCATCCTGACGGGATTAACCGAGACAGCCCGTCTTTGGCTCAGCCGGCTGGACATGCATCCCGTGCTGGATTCCACCAACGATTATTTGCTGGCCAAGGTTGGCGAGGACTGGCCAAGCGGCGCGGTTTGTTTGACCGAACAGCAACAGGCTGGGCGGGGTCGGCTGGGACGGTCCTGGCTGTCGCCGTTCGCCGCCAGCCTGGCAGGTTCGTTGCTGTGGCGTTTTCCCCTGTCGGTGGCGGCGCTGAACGGACTCAGCTTGGCGACCGGTATCGCCGTGGCCCGCGCCCTGCGCAATTTTGGCGTGGCGGAAGTCGGCTTGAAGTGGCCCAACGATGTGTGGTGGCACGGGCGCAAGTTGGGTGGCATCCTGCTCGAATCCGGCGGCGGTCCCAACGCTTCTTTCGTGGTCGCCGGCGTTGGGTTGAACGTGGCGCTGCCGGCCACGGCGGCGACGGCGATTGACCAGCCCTGGGTGGACCTGCGGGAAATCTTGGGCGTGAGGCGACTGTCCCGCAACCGGCTGGCCGCGCTGCTGATCAGCGAGTTGATTGAAACCTTCGTCCGATTCCAACAGGGCGGCTTCGCGGATTTGGCCACCGAGTGGGCAAGTTTTGACGGAGTGGCGGGACGGCGAGTGCGCTTGATACTGCCCCACACCACCTTGACCGGCATCGCCCGGGGCGTGGATCCGACCGGCGCGCTGGTGCTGGAGACCGATAATGGATATCTAAGGTATTGCGTCGGTGGAGAAATCAGTCTGAGGCTGGAAGCATGATTCTGCTGGCGGATGTCGGCAACAGCCGAATCAAATGGGTGAGTTGCGAACGGGGCGAGTTCCAGGGGCGTGGTCGGGCCGCGTACGGCGAAGAGAGTTGGGTCGAGCTGGCGGCTCGGCTGTGGGCGGGATTAGCGCGCCCAACCCGTGTGGTGATCGTCAGCGTGGCCGGGGTTGAAGCGCAGACGGGATTGACGGAGTGGATTCGGCAAACCTGGACCTTGGAAGCGGAATTCGTGACTTCAACCGCGGTAGCCTGTGGCATCCGCAATTCCTACGTGGAACCGGAGCGGATGGGTGCGGATCGATGGGTCGCCATGATCGCGGCGCGAGCCCTGCTTGGGCCATATACTTGTTATGTGGTGGATTGTGGCACAGCAGTGACGGTTGATGCGCTAGCGGCCAACGGCCAACATCTGGGTGGAGTGATCGTGCCGGGAATGCGACTGATGCGTGAGGCGCTTTATCGGGAAACCCGGCGGATTCCGCCAGAAACAGGAGAAGCACGCCTGTTCGGTCAGAGCACGCGTGACTGCGTCTGGGGCGGAGCACTGTATGCGGTGGCTTCGGCTATCGACGGAATTACCGACCGGATGATCGCCAGTCACGGACCCGGCGTGCGGCTGTTGACTGGTGGTGGCGCCGATGTGGTTCTGCCTTGGCTACAAGGCCAATACCGGCTGGAGCCGGACTTGATCTTCTCCGGGTTGCGGGCCATTGCTCAAGCGGACACGCTAGATAGTGTAATCATGAGATAGTGTAGTCATGAGATTCAAGATATGAGGGGCTCAAAGGAGGAAGCCCCATGAAGCGCGCGGTTCCTACCCATCGCCGTCACGACATTTCAGATGAAGCCTGGGCCTTGCTGGAGCCGCATCTACCGGGGCGCGTGGGCGTCTTGGGCGGCATCGCTAGAGATAATCGATTGTTTATCAATGCGGTGTTCTGGATATTGCGAACGGGCGCGCTGTGGTGAGACTTACCGCCGGATTATGGCGGTTGGAGCAACACCCACCGTCGTTTCATTCACTGGCGGGATAAGGGTATTTGGGAAAAGCTGCTAGTGCTTCACCCGTTTTGAATTGATGGATAGAGGCGCTTGAGCTTGATACGAGCATCTGTGGTGGTGAAGCGCCAATTCACCGGCCGAGGATCGGCGTTACGGGTCTGTTGCCAGGATGTGAGCTCTCGGGCCAAGGTGGCGGCGTCCGGGATACGGCGGTTCAAGCACTGCCGGCTCAGGACGCTGAGTTCGATCTCGGCCATGTTCAACCAACTCCCATGCTTGGGGGTGTGATGAATCTCCAGACGTTCGAGGAGTGCGCGCGCCAGGGCCGGTTCGAACGCCTCGTACAGGGCGGCGGGTTTATGGGTGTTCAAGTTGTCCATCACCAGGATCATTGTTTCGGCATGGGGATAGCGTACCTCCAGCAGGTTGCGGATCACCTGGGCAAAATCCACCGCCGTGCGCCGTTCAGTGACCGTCGCGTGACGTTGCCCGGTCAAGGGTTCACAGGTCAGAAACAAATTGGCGGTCCCCCGGCGTTCGTATTCGTAATCCACCCGCGCGGGCTGGCCGGGTGCAACCGGCACCGGCGGTCGGGTCTCGGCCACCAGTTGCTTGCTGAGTTCGTCCAGGCATACCACCGGCCGGGCCGGATCGTGGGGCCGGGTGTAGACTTCCAGCACGTCTTCCATGGCACACACGAACTCGGCATTGGCCTGCGGCGGAATCACCCACTGTTGGCGCAGCCATGGCTTGAGTGCGTTTTTTTGAGCGTCATGCGGACGCATTCCGGACTGATCGCCTCGACCACGTCCAGCTCGATCAGCCGGTCGGCCAACAGCCGCAAGGTCCAAGTCGCCCGCCCGTCAGGCGGTGCGCCACAGGCCAGCGCGATCAATCGCGCCTCCTGAGCGCCGTCCAACTTACGATATTGCCGGCCAGTGGGTTTCTTGCGGAACAGCGCCGCCGGGAGTCCTTCCTCCACGAAGGCCCAACGCACCCGGTACACCGTGGACGCTCCACACTCCACCGCCTCGGCGATTCGGTCGTCGTCCCAGCCCGGCCCAGCCGCGCCGGCGTCGGCCTTGAGCAAAACGCGGGCGTGGATTAGCACCGATGCCGCCCGCTTCCCGGTGCGGATCAGGTCGTCCAGTTCGACGCGTTCCTCGGCGGTCAGGTGGACGATGTATTTGGGTAGCGGCATGATCGGACTCCAGGTCGGGGGTTACCCTCACAGGAAAACCCTTGCGTTAATTGAAGTCAACTTAGATCGGGTGGAACACTAGACATTCTAATCGACGAACCAGATTACGAATGGCTGATGATCGATGCCAGCCACTGCAAGGTTCACCGGCATGCCACCGGAGCCAAGGGTGGCAATCAGGACATGAGCCGCACCAACGGGAGCGCAACACCAAGATCCACTTGGCCGTGGATGCGTAGGGTCTGCCGGTCCGAGTCCTTATTATCCAGAGAAAACCCCCGGCTCTGCCGGGGAGACAGTAGCAGTTTGACAT
>JAVMKI010000077.1:0-9328 GCA_031732755.1 Candidatus Contendibacter sp. | reverse complement strand
CTATGAATCGAAAATTATACACCATGGGAATCCCTTAATTGAGGACACGATCTAGCCAATTCGTGAAATATGTCCCCAAGCATCCTTCTGACTTGTCCATAATAGATGTCAGGTCCCGCCAAGCATCTGTTTCAAGATGCTTAAGGCCGACCGCTTACCTCTTCCGGCCCAAAGCAAAGCGCGTAATCACGGCAGACCGCGCAGGAAGGGGCGCGGCAGAGATAGATGCCTTCCTGTTCGCAAAGCTGCTTGTAGAGAAACTTCTTCCATTTCATGTCGCGGTCGTTCCTGGCCGCCAGCGTCGGAAAGTTGCGCGCCATCAATTCGCTTAAATCCCGTCGCGACCACAAACCCAAATCTTCCCACAGATGGTCGTTGGCCATGCAACCCGTGGCGACGATCACGCTCATCCAGCGTTCCGAAACGTCCCGGCCCGCCTGGTGAAGGTCGAGCAGTTTGATCAGTTCCTCCTTTTCCTCCAGCAGCCTTGAATCCCAGACAAGCGGTGGTCGATCAGGGGCGGCCGGTAACACGACACCGGGAAAGTGCCGCCCCAGCAAGGTCACGAACTCCGCCGGCGCTAGCCCCAAGCCGACAGGCAACGAACCACCGCCGCCGGCCTGGGTCGCCAGCATCCGCGCCAAGGTATCGTCGTTGGGCAAGCCCCGACCATGGCTCATCAACAAACCGTAGGTTTGCCGATGGGCGTCAGCGTCGGGATGCGCCGAAGATTCCAAGCGCGGGTTTGGCAACATGGGGCGTGAATCCGCTCAGTATTCCACCAGAATATCTTCATCGCGCACGATCATCTGACAGGCCAGCCGCCAGGGTGGCGGGAAATCGTCCACCAGAATCCGGTTGACATCCTCATCGGTCAGCTTGCCGAGTTGCTTGAGCAGGTTTCTCTCCTTCTCGGTTGGTGGGCCGCTCATGCGCTCCTTCTTTTTATCCAGACTCGTAACCTTGACCAGACAGGTTCCACACTCGCCGTCCTGACAGTCGAAGTTGATCGGAATATTGTTGGCCTTGGCGATCTTCAGAATCGTGTCGATATGGCTACCGGCCGTGGCGTAAACGGTTTTGGTTTTATGTTCGGGGTTCGAAAACGTCACTAATGGCATGAAGGGGTCTCCCAGGTGTGAAATGATGAGCGTAAGGACGGTCAGGCGGGACGCACGGTTACGTCGCCCAACACTTGCGCTTGGCAGGCCAACCGCACATCCCGTCCGGCGAAGTGTTCCTTCAGGATTCGGGCCTCCAGCACCGAGGGTTGGCTCAGGTTTTCCATGCCCTCGACCACCTTCATCAGGCAGGTGCCGCAATCGCCTTCGCGGCAGCCATACACGATACCGGAGCTGATCTTGTCCGAAATTTCGATTACCCGGGTGCCTGCCGGCACGGTGGCGGTGATGTTGACATCCGCAAAAGTAAGCTTCGCCCTAGCCATGGTTTCAGTCGCTCATGCTCGTTAATGTTGGTGGATCGGAAGGCCGTGGGTGCGGCCCAGTGTTTGCGGCTATCCCCATCGTTGGAAGCCGGTGTGGGTGGAGTTGGCGGGCGACGGTTGCGTGGTCCCCCGGTGGTCTCGCCATTGCGCATGCACGGTTTGCAGCGCCGAAACGATTTCTTCCCCCGCATGTTCGCTATCGGGTTGGATACCGGCATCCTGCAACGCCCGCCAGGGGGTAAAACCGATGCGGGCGCAGAGCAGCAGCGTGCAATCATGCAAGGCGCGAATCGCGCCGGTCAGCGCCGTTTCGCCATCGCCACAGGTGGTGGCGCCATGGCAATAGCGAGCGATTTCGCGCCGCTCGCTCAAACGCACGCTGCTGGCGGTGACCTCGAAAATCAGCAACTCTCGCAGATGCCCGAAATGCGCATCGACGTGTTGGCCATCGGTGCTGCCCACCGCGATCCGCAGCGCGTTTTCGATGGCGGGACGGCGAGGGCTCTTGGTCGATTGCCGCTCCGCCAGCGACACCAACCGGGGAGATCGCGCCAGCCGCGAGACGATGGCCGCGCGCACTTCCGTCCGTTTGGCCATCGCCACTTGAGGGTCCACCGTCATGGCCGCGACTTTCTCAATGCTGAATTCAGCGCCGCGTTCCTCGCCCAGCATTCCGGTCGCGTCGGCGCGGCATTGCTGACAATGGCTCATCATCCCCGCGCTGCTTTCGCAAGCGGCGCGCACCGCCGCCAGTTCCTCGGCGGTCGGTTCGCGTTGTCCGGTTTTGCCGTAATGCGTGCCATGTTCCGGGCGAGCGATCAACGGCATGATGTTGTGCAGGATCGCGCCTTTTGCCCGCACCACCCGGTTGACTTCCGGCAGGTGGGCATCGTTGACGCCAGGAATCAGCACCGAATTGATCTTGACCTGGACGCCGCGCGCCACCAGTAGGTCTAGTCCCTTCAGTTGTTGCGCGATCAGCGTCGCCGCCGCCTCGCGTCCCCGCAAACGGCGGTTCTGGTGGACGATCCAGGGATAGATTTGCGCGCCGATGTCTGGATCGACGCAGTTGATGGTGATGGTGACATGGTGAATGCCGTGCGCCACCAGATTTTCGACCTGCTCCGGTAGCGCCAGGCCGTTGGTGGACAGGCACAACAGCAAATCCGGGGCTTTCTCCCGCAGTTCACCCAAGGTGGCGAAAACCGGTTCGGGATTGGCCAGTGGGTCACCAGGTCCGGCGATGCCGACCACCGCCAGGTGCGGAATGACCGCGCCCACCGCCAGCGCCTTGCCGACCGCCTGTTCGGGCGTCAGCAGTTCCGCCACCACGCCGGGGCGCGATTCGTTGCTGCAATGGTATTTGCGGTTGCAGTAATGGCATTGAATATTGCACTTCGGCGCTACCGCCAGATGCAGACGGGCAAAATGCCGGTGCGCCTCCGGGGAATAGCAAGGATGGAGCGCGGGCGAATCGCCGGCGGCGGTCGGCTGGCGGATCGGTTCCATGGGCGTTTCCCGAAAATGGTCAAGGTGGAGTACGGCCGGCCGTGGGCGGGCGCGGATGTCGGGAAGGTTCCTAGCAACCGGCGTGCCGAATAAAAGAAACGAATAATTATTTGTATTTGTTTTCCTTTTCTGAAAAAACGCGGGCCGCCGTGGCGTTTGCCACAACCCGAAAGCGGCGATTGTCGGTAACGGTACAATGCGAGCCGCGCGCGCGGCTGGGAAAGCAACGGGGCGACGGATCACCCGCCGTCAGGGAGAGGCGAATGGCCGGATCAATTGCCGGACAGCGTGGTTCGACACGCCGTAGCTGACGATTGCCACCTCCAGATCGTGGCGTTCGTAGCGTTTCAGGGCGCGTTCGATGGCGTCCCAGATCCAATCGGGGTCGTTGCCAAACACCCCCCCGCCCAGCAGCGTCAGAAATACCCGCCGATTGCCGGTGTGTTGCGCGTTCAGGATCGCGGCGCAGAGCGTCGCTTCATACGAAGCGTCGAGAACGAGGCGGGCGAAATGTTCCCAGAGCTTGGCGGGGAGATGGAAGTACGCGACCGGCAGGGCGGAGCAATACGCCTGGGTAACCCGATGCTGGCAATCCTTGAGCGTAACTTGGGTATTCCATTGCAGTCCGATCCGCAAGAGTTGCCTCAATCGATCCCGTTCATCCTCGCTTGACGCGGCCAGCCGACTCGAAAGCTTGCCGAGACCACCGCGCAACGCCAGGACATAGCCGTTTTTCATTTTCCAGAAATGATGGCTGGCATTGTCCAAGGCCTTGCCGACATCCGCCAGACAATCGATCTGATGATGGGCCGACTGCCCGACATGGCCCTTCACGCGGACGAAATAGTTTCGATAAATCGTTCCCGCGCCAGCGGCAATGGCGCACGCCGGGCCTTGGGTGGGGTCGTTTTCATAGATGCCGACGCCTCGTTCAGGGGTGATGCGGGGCGAGATCATTTCCAGCAGGTTGAACTGGGAAGCCACTTGAAACAACGCGCCCGCGTGGATCGGATCGGTATGCAACTCCGTAACGTCGGCGACGATTTCACGCAACGACAACCGACCCGTGGCCGGCCCCAGGGCCGTGACCCGATTGCGCAATTCGAGCAGAGAAGGGGTTTCCAGGCAGCCGTGAACATACGTTTTGCCGTTGACCAGCGAGGTTAGCGTGTCGCCCTCGACCCGAAGGTTCTCGCGGACCTGATGAGGGGTTGCCTCGCTGAATCCGGTCAACCGTTCAAACCAAGTATTGCGCTGAATCACAATCGCCGCATCTTGATGTCGAGGGTTTGAATGCGATAGGCGATCTGACGCGGGGTCATGCCCAACAGGCGGGCGGCCTTGGCCTGCACCCAACCGGCTTGCTCCAGAGCCGCGATGACCCGTTCCCGCTCGTCCAGGTCGGGATCTTCGAGATCGGCCTTGCCCGACAGGGAAAAAAGCGCCGGGCCAGCGCCACGCGGACTCAGGCCGTTCAATTCGATCACATCCTGCGCGATCATCCCGTTGGCGCTCATGATCGCGCTGCGCTCCAGGCAGTTTTCCAGCTCGCGCACGTTGCCAGGCCAGGAATGCCGCATCAACACGCGAATGGCGCTATCGGTGATCGACAGCATTCGGCCCTGTTGCTTGGCGATCTTGTCCACCAGAAACCGCGCCAGGTCGGGAATATCCTCCGGACGCTCGCGCAGGGCTGGCATGAAAATCGGCATCACGTTCAATCGATAATATAAATCCTCGCGGAACTCACCGGCCTCGACCGCCGTTTCCAGATCGCGGTTAGTCGCGGCGATGACGCGCACGTCCACCCGCAAGGTCTGGCTGCTGCCGACCCGTTCCAGCTCGCCTTCTTGCAAGACGCGCAACAGCTTGGCCTGGAACGCCGGGGAAATATCGCCGATCTCGTCCAAAAACAAGGTACCGCCGTGGGCCTGCTCGAAACGGCCCTTGCGCTGGTTGACCGCCCCGGTGAACGCGCCTTTCTCGTGCCCGAACAACTCGGATTCCAGTAAATTGTCCGGCAGCGCCGCGCAGTTCAGTTTGAGCAACGGCCCACCGGCGCGCGGCGAATTGTAATGAATGGCGCAGGCGATCAACTCCTTGCCGGTGCCGGATTCACCTCGCACCAACACCGTGGTGTTCCACTTCGCCACCTGCCGCACCTGCTCGAACACCCGCTGCATTGGCTGGCTGTGGCCAACCATGCTGTCGAAGCCATGATTTCCTCGCACGGCACGCCGCAGACTGTCGCGTTCGGCGGTCAATACACCGCGCTCGCGTTCCGTCTCTTGGGCGGTTTGCACGCTGCGGGCGATCAGGTTCGCGACCATTTCCAGGAAGCGGGCGCGTTCCTGCAACCATTGATCGCGGCGGGGCGGTTGCGCCGCTAGTACACCGCTGTATTGCGTCGGTCCCGCCCGGATCGGCACGCCAACGAACGGCAATTCCCGGTCGTACAACTTCAGTCGGTTGAGAAAACGTGGATCGTCGGCGATGCGCGGCAGCACGATTTTTTCACCCCGCTCCAGCACCATGCCGATCAACCCCTCGCCCGGCAGATAGCGCACCGGTTCGTCGTCCAGGGGGGAATGTTGGCCGTGGATCGCGCTGACCAGCAGAGCGCCGCTGTCGGGATCCACCAGCGACACCGTACCGTGCAACAGTTCGCCCCGGTCGTGCAGCACTTGCAGGACCCGCGCGAGCGTCTCCTCCAGCGAGGAAGGCTGACCGAGAATCTGGCTCACCCCGAACAGGGTCGCCAGTTGAATTTCCAGCAACTCGGAACGATCCACAACGATCTCTCTGCGCGAGCGGTCAAACATCTTCTTCGATGTATTTGATGGGCAGCGAGACCTGCCAGCGACAGCCAGCGGTATAGTCGGGATCGAGAGCAATCACGCCGCGCTGTTCGTTGACCACTTCCTGCACCAGCGCCAAACCCAGACCGGTGTGGGTCGTCGCGCGCTTGGTGGTGAAGAAGGGCTCGAAAATTCGCCAACGCACATCGGGAGAAATACCCGGGCCGGTGTCTTCGATGGTGACCTGCACCGTCTGGTCGCGGACGCCGGTGACGATGCGCAATTCGCGGGGCTGGTGGCGGTTGCCTTCCATCGCATCCAGCGCGTTGTCGAGCAACTGCTTGAACATGCCTCGCAAGCGGCTAGCGCGCGCGGTGACGGCTGGCAAGATCAGCGCCGGCTGCCAATCCACGACCATGCCTCCCGCCAGCAAGCGTTGCTTGCACAGCTCCAGCACTTCGCGCAACAACTGGTTGACGTTGACCGGCGCCATCGCTTCCGATGGTACCTGGGGGATCAGGGTGCGCAACCGCTCCAAGGCTTCCCGACCGGCGGTCGTCGCCTGGCGCAGGGCGTGGCGCAAGGCCGGGTTGCCTTGCACACCGCGCCGTTCCAGCAAGTCGTGGGCGGCGGCGATCAGATTCATCGGTCCTTGCATTTGAAAAATGGCGGCTTGCAATGCTTCCCGCATGCTGCGCACCCGTTCCTGCTCGGCCAGCAGCGCCCGCATGGCGTTCATGCTCACGGCTTCCTGCTCACACTTGAGCGAGGTGATTTCGTTCGCCATCAGCAGTAGGTAGGTCTGTCGCACCGGCTTGAAGAAATTGGCGGCGCTGCCGTCCTGCTCGTGGAACCAGACGCCGGAGCAAGAGAACCAGCGCGGTTGCCCTTTGCCGCCCGGATCGAAACAAACCTCTTTGTCGTAAAAACCGCGCTCCGCGTGCCGGCCCCAGGGAAAGGTCTCGCCCAGGGTTTCCCGCAGGGCGCTCAGAAATTCGGTCGCCGGTTCCCGCACTTGCAAGTCGCCGACCAATTTCTTGTATTCGTGGTTGTCGAGGATCACCCGGCCATTTTCATCGAGCAAGGCGATGACCGCCGGCGCGGCGTCCACCATCGATTCGATCAGCGCCTTCTGATAGTGCACCTGTTGTTCCAGATGGTGCATGGCGGTCACGTCGCGATAGATGCCGAGAAAATAGGCGGTTTGCGCCCATTCATCGCGTATCGGCAACACCGTGAGTTCCGCCAGGTAGACCGTGTCCCGCTTGCGGCGGTTGGCCAGCAGCCCGGTCCAGGGGCGGCCGCGCTTGATCTGGCGCCACATCTGTTCGTAGACCCGGGGTGGGGTGCATTGGTCGGACAGCATGGCGGTGCTCTTGCCAATCGCCTCGCTGGCGGCGTAGCCGGTGACCTCGGTAAACGCGCGGTTGACGTAAAGAATGTTGGCGGCGGTGTCGGTGAGGCAAACGGCGGTGGTCAACTGATCCACGATCTTGGCGAATACCCAGGACGGCAGGTTGCCAGCGGTCGGACCAGTTTCGCTCGCATCGGTTTTGGTGGCGGAAGAGCGGCCGACGGTCTTCTGATCGTTTTGCGTGGTCATGGGCATGCTCGTCGCGGTCTCAGTTTGGAGTGAGAAGGTGGTTCGCCATTACCATGCAAAAACCATGACTAGTCTTACCATCGGTGGTGGTCGATTGGAAGCGACGGGGTTTTCTCCGCGCTTTGACAGGGCGGATCGACGGATGGCGACAACCCATCGAGCCGACCGCAGTGCGGCATTTGCCACAACCGACATGGGTTCTCGCGCGACGATGTCGCAAACCCTACAAGGTTCCGTCCGTTCTTTTGGCCAGATCGCCGCCGATAATATTTTGATTGAAAAAGAAATGGTTGTGGCGAGTGCCCTTGGCACGATTGCTGCGGGGAATCATGCATAACGCGGAGGCCGATATGCGCGATTACCTGTTCATTCTGCTGGGCACGGCGTTGGTCAATAACGTGGTGCTGGTTCGATTTCTGGGGCTGTGTCCGTTCATGGGCGTTTCCAACAAGGTGGATTCCGCGTTGGGAATGGGAATGGCGACGACCTTCGTACTAACCCTCGCGGTTTCGATCTGCTGGCTGTTGGAGCGTTACGTGCTGATTCCGCTCGATATTCAATTCTTGCGGATTCTGGCGTTCATTCTGGTCATCGCCGCGCTGGTGCAGTTCACCGAAATGTTCGTCCATAAAGTCAGCCCCGCGCTGTATCAAGTGCTTGGCATCTATCTGCCGTTGATCACCACCAACTGCGCCGTGTTCGGCATGGCGCTGCTGAATATTCAGCAGCCGCATAGTTTGCTGGAAAGCCTGTTGTTCGGGTTCGGTTCCGCCTTGGGATTTAGCTTGGTGCTGGTGTTGTTCGCCGGCTTGCGCGAGCGGCTGGCGCTGGCCAACGTGCCGGAAACCTTTGCTGGCGCCCCAATCGGTTTCATCGCCGCCGGCCTGCTGTCGTTGGCGTTCATGGGATTCGTGGGTCTGCCGACGCACTAGGGAAATTCGCGGGGCGAGTTAGGGCGTCCGTCAGCCCGTATCCGCCGAAACCGGAATGTGGGGAAAGGAAGTGAGAACAGTTTTTCAAGTGTTGGGAGCACATTGAAATGATCGCCGCCGTAGTGAGTTTGACGCTGTTGGGGATCGCGCTGGGTTGGGTGCTGGGTCTTGCCGCCCGCTATCTGCGCGTCGAAAGCAACCCCTTGCACGAGGAAATCCAGCAAATGCTGCCGGGGGTGAATTGCGGGCAGTGCGGCTATCCGGGTTGTAGCGGCGCGGCCGAGGCGTTGGCCGCCGGCAAGGCGGCCGTCACGCTCTGCCCGCCGGGCGGTCCGACCCTGGTCCAGGCGCTTGCGGCGAAGCTGGGCGTCGCGGTCGAAGGCGCCTCGAACAATGGTCCGCTCCTGCTCGCCCGGATCGATGAGGCTACCTGTATCGGTTGCGCCCACTGCGGCGGAAGGTGTCCCACCGACGCCATCATCGGCGCGCCCAAGCAGATTCACGGCGTCATCCAGGATGCGTGCATCGGCTGCGGGCTGTGCGTGGAAGTGTGCCCGACCGAATGTCTGCAATTACGTCCCGTCGCTTCCACCTTGAAGACTTGGTACTGGCCCAAGCCGGCGCTGGGTTTTGGAGTTTGATGCCATGAAACTGTTCGACTTCTGGGGTGGCGTGCATCCAGCCGGGCAAAAACACCTGAGCGCCGAGCAAGCGATTCGCGTGTTGCCGATGCCTTCCCGATTACACATTCCGCTGCAACAGCACACCGGCCGACCGGCGATACCGGTGGTCAAGGTCGGCCAGAAAGTGTGCAAGGGCGAGTTGTTGGGTCGAGAGCAAAACGGCGTTTCAGCGTCGGTGCATGCACCGACTTCCGGTGTGATCGCGGCTATCGGCGATTTCACCGCACCGCACGTATCCGGCTTGCCGTTGCCGACTGTAACTTTGGAGAGCGATGGCGAGGATCGCTGGCTGGAGCGGGAGCGGGTGTGATTCAAAGTGATGCGACCCCCATAATATTGCATGACCTACTGATACC
>JAVMKI010000076.1:0-9594 GCA_031732755.1 Candidatus Contendibacter sp. | reverse complement strand
GGCAGGGCGGCGGGTCCGCTCCGTGCGGGATGACGCTCAACTCGCGCCCCGTTAGGCCGCACGGAGTGCGTTAGTCAGCAAATTTCGTAACATTAAACGCATAAGCCACGTTAAGCTATCGCCTACTTGAACTTAACCACGAGGACATCACGATGGCGATATATGCTTTATGGAATAACAAGGGTGGTGTTGGCAAAAGTTACCTTACGTTTCAAATAGCTAGTGAGTACGCGAGAACCCACACAAGCGAAAAGGTGCTTGTTATCGATCTTTGCCCACAAGCGAATTCGTCTGGTATGTTACTTGGAGGAATGGGCAATGGCGATAAAGTGCTAGATACGCTCAGCGCAAAGACGCCAAGAGCAACTATTTCTGGATATATTGAAGATCGCATAAGAAGCCCGTATGTAAATCCACATACTGGCGCTAATTATGTTTTGATGGTTTCCCATTTCAACGAATTTTCTCCGGATAACCTTTACCTAGTTCCTGGAGATGAACAACTTGAGATTCAGTCATCTCGCGTTCTTGGAGCTACATTTCCAGGCCCGACCGATGCCTGGAGAATCGTGCATACTTGGATTCGGGAGCTTGTCGATGATGTGCAAAAATCTTGGGATCAAGAGAAGGTAACTGTATTTATTGATTGCAATCCTAGTTTCTCCATATACACCGAGCTTGCACTCTCGGCAGCCGACCACCTAATTATTCCATTTTCTGCCGACGGTTCATCAAGAAGAGCTGTTCGTGCTGTGTTGGCGTTATTATATGGCGTTACTCGCACCGCCGGAACACAACAATCACAGTTTTACATTAACTCGCAGCAATTCAGATTGCCTATTCCTAAAATCTACTGCTATGTAGGAAATCGACTAACGCAATATGTCAAATCTGCACAAGCATTTCGTACCGTCGTTCACGAAATTGGAGATGAGATATGGTCTGTTTGGCAAAGGAATCCAAACGTATTCTACGTTCATCCAACGGGTGCGGGAAGTCCACGAAATCGTACTAGATTTGAGGCGATGTTTCAATTTGAAATTGTTGATGCAAATACCGCATCCGTCGTATCAAGCTCACTAGGAATTCCTATATGTCGTTTAACCGCAGCTAAATACAACGTAGCTGGGCTCCAGATCACCGTCAATCAATCCCAGCTAAATAACCAACAGCCAAATATTCAGCAATTAGTCACGGCTATAGAGTAAAGCGGCCCAAAAAAAGCGTCAGCGCCTAACTAAAGCTTGCACCTGACCCCGCTTCGCGGGGCGCGAGTATGTGCGGGCATAAATTTGAACATAGTAGTTAAGCATGAATTACCATATTTTTTAGCTGCGTAACGTAAAGTTGAGTTGCTGTCTTTTTGGCAACCCAACATTCAAACCAAGCCCAACTGGCTGCTGCACCAGAGACCGCGCTATTGACTCTTGTGGGTGATTTGAAGGGTAGCAAGGCCAAGGCGCGGCCCCAGTGAGCAAGTTCGTTCGTCCCCATTTATGCCACAACGCCCTTTTTCAACAAAATCAAATCCTATCGCCGCGTTTTTTCACGTTCCGAGAAAACCGCTCACCACTTCATGACCTTCCTACACTTCGTTGCTTTTCTCGTTTGGACTCGATGAAATATCAACAGAGCCTAAGAATCGAAATCGGCTGAAGATCGATTTTATTCCCCTCCCAGCAGGAGGGGATGGGGCGAGGTTCCGTCATGGGCGAAATCATTCCCCTTTACCGACCGTGCCCCGCCAGGGTAAGGAGACCGAACGCTTGCGGGTTAGCTTGCCGCCACCGGCGAGGGGTTTGGCGCTTGCAGTTGTTGCGCCGCCTCGGCGGCAGGCAACGTAACTCCCTGTTGCTCCTGCGGTTTTCCGACCAGTAACCGCAGCCCCGCGTGGAAGCACTGACCCGCGTAGGTCAGTTCGTGCAGGGATTCCAGCAACTCGCCCAGTTCCTGATAGGCGTCCGGCGTCGGCATGAGCTGGATGCTGCGCTCCAGATAATTTCGCGCCTTGGCGGCTTGCTGGCAGCGTTTAGCCAGCCGGCCCAGAGTGAGTAACAGATAGGGATCGTCGCCATGCTGCGCCAGCCAGCTTTCGGCCGCCGCCAGTTGCGTGGCGGCGTTGCCGCGCCCCAGCATCCCATAACCCACCACCAGCTTGATGCTCCAGCGCCGGTTGATCGCTTCACGCAACAACGTTTCGGCATCGTCGAAGGCGTCGAATTCGCACAGGACGGTGGCGTAGTCCACCAGCAACGCCTCGTTTCCCTCGCGCACCGAAGCGGGCACCTGCTTCCACAATGTCCGCAGCGTTTCCAGCGAACCACCAGCGGCGATGCTTTGCAGCCGGGCGTGGTAAACCTCACTCTCTATTTCGGCGAACGATTCCGGGCCAAATACCTTCTGTTTCTGCAATTCCGGCAATAACTGTTGCAGGGGCTCCCAGGCGCTCAATTGCCGATAGCAGCGGGCCAGCCACAGTAAGACGCCTGGATGACGTGGGTTGAGGGTGTGCAGGGATTCCAAAATGGGGCGGGCCTGCTCGGCTTGCTGGTCGTCGAGCAAAAATTCCACCCGAGTCAGTTGCACCATCAGCTTGTCGGCATCCGGCGACTCCTCGGCCTTGCGCAAGTGCAGATCGCGCCGCCACTTCACATCACTGAGATGATGGGTGGCCCGCGCCGCGCTCAGATAGTCCAACGCGGGCGTTTCGCTGTGCGCGGCGCTCTTGAGCAGGGTTTTCTCCGCCGCCGCCCACTGCCCAGCCGCCAGTTGCCGATTGCCCAGATTGAACAACCGCCGCGCCCGGCGTTGCAACCGCCGCCGGTTGGCCATCAGGGTGTGGCCGGGGGTATGCCACAGCCGAATGGCCAGCCGGACCAGAAAGTAGAACGCGACGAACAGGGCGATTAGGACCAGCATCAGGAAAGCGAAACTGGTTTCGACGGTCCACTGGCCGATGCTGAACATCGCATAACCCGGATCCTGGCGGAGCGCGAGCGCCATCCAGACCGAGGCAAACAGGGTAACGATGACGCTGATCAACAACCTCATGGTTGCGCTCCTCCACTCGTCGTCGCCGGTTCGACGGGCGCCGCCGGGGCTTTGCCGAGCGTGCGGATCGGTTGCCGGTGGCTCATGGCTTCACCGAACGCCTGGTTGAGGCCAGTCAGATCCGGGATGTAGGGATTGAACTCGACGGTTTGCAACGCCTTCAATTCGGCGAGGAACGCGATGACCCGCTTGTCCTCGGTGTCGAAATACTGCTGGGTCCACTGGTCGATCAGATCATGGGAGTCTCGATAAGCCTCGGCGTCGCCGCGCAGCAGCGCCGTCCGCAGGCTTTCCAGTTCTAGCCGCAAGTTCTGGCGCAGGAAGAACTCCTCTTCCATCGCGATCAATGGTGGCGCGTCGCTGCGCACGCGACGGATCACCACGATGTCCTTGAACTGATTCCAGACCGCTTCGCTGCCGCGCTCCCACCAGGGGCGTTCGGTGTCGGTGCTGACGGTGGCGTTGGCGGCGGGCTTGACCCGGTTCTTGATGTCCGGCACCCCGGAGGTAATCCGCAAGGGCAGGCCACCGATTTCCTTCTGCATCTCCGCCACTTTGTGGGCCAGGGCGGAAAAATCGGGCAATTTCACGCCGCGCAGGCTGGCGATGGTCTCGCCAAGCATGGTTTGCACTGGGGCCATGGCGCTTTCATTGACCGCCTTGAGCCGTTGCTGGGCGACTTCCAGCGCCAGCCGGGCAGCGGGCACGTTGCGCTCCAGCTTCAATTTGGTATCGGCCAGCCGCAGTAGATAATCCACTTCCGCCAGCGGAAACGCGTTGACGTCGCCGCCCTTGGCCACCAGGGTCTTGACGATTTCCAGTTGCTCGGTCAGGCCGCTCAGACCCAGCCTCAAGTTTTGCAGTTGCTCGTTCTGTTTCGCCAAGCGATTCTCGTCACCCTGCAACTGCGCGCTCAGCTCGCTGTGTTGTTTCTGCACCGAGGACTTGTGGGTCTCGTGGCTCTCCCGCAGCAGCTTCATTTCCCCCTTGATGATTTCGTTCTCGCCCTTGTGCAGTTCCATGGCGTTTTTCAGCGGCTGCAAGTCGCCGGTCAGGCCCAGCAACTGCTCCCTGAGCGCCTGCTGATCGGCGCGCGCCTGGTCGAGCCCGGTTTTCAGTCCTTGCAGTTGCTGGACTTGGGCTTTCAGCGCCTGAAATTCGGGATCGCGCTGGGCGACGGCCTGCTTGATCGCCTGGTCCAGTCGGGTGACCTGCGCGGCTTGATCCCGCTGCCAGAGATACCACAGATAGCCACTGCCACCGCCAGCGCCCAAGCCAACGAGGAGCGCCAACCATGCCACGCCACGGCCGCTCTTGGGCGCGGGCGCGGGCGCGGGGTCGGGTTGAAGTGGTTTGCCGGGAGAAGCGGCGGTCGTGGGAGTGGCCTTGGCGACCGATACGGTTTTGGCCTTGTCGTTGTTATCCGAGGTCTGGTCTGTCATGTCGCGTTACCGAGCGGATGAGAGGGAAGTCGCGGTCGGGTCGAGCAGCGCGGCGAGGATGGCGTCATCGCTGGCGTCCCGGGCGAGTTGATGCCGGTGGCAACCTAGCGCCACGGCGGTTTGCTGGATGCGGGCGCTGACCACGATCAGGGGGGTTTTACAGAGATAATCCTGCCCGTCGGTGCCTAGCATATCAAATAGATTCAGCAGGCTCTCGGCGCTGGTGACCACCACCGCGCCAATTTCGCCGCGCGCCCAGCGCTCCAGCAACGCGGCGGTATTCAGAGTGGGCCGCTCGCGCCGATAGACCTCGGCATGGGCGACTCGCGCGCCACGGGCGGTCAGGGTCTCGGTCAGCAACTCCCGACCGCCTTCGCCGCGCACGATGACGATGGCCTGGCCAGTCACTTGCTGGAAGCGAGGCAGGGCCAACAGTGCTTCGCTGGTAAAACCCTGTTGAGGTCGCAGGCAACGGTCAACGCCATGGCGAGCCAACGCGCGCGCCGTCGCCTGGCCGATGGCGGTAATCTCCAATCGAGGTGGGAGGCCGCCGCGTTCCCGAATCCGGGGCATGGCCTGGCCCACGGCGTTGGCGCTGGTAAAAATGGCTAGATCGTATTCGGTCAACCGGTCGAAAAGAACCAACGCTGGCGCCCAATCGCGCGGCTCGCGGATCACCAATGTCGGATGGCGGATCGCGATGCCGCCGTGTTGTTCGATCCGTTGGCAGAGGGCATCGGCCTGGCGTTCGGGCCGGGTGACCAATACGCCCAGGCCGGCGAGCGAATTCCGCTCCTCGCCCATTGGCGAGCGGGGGGTGGGGAGCGAGGTTGAGTGGCGCATGCTTCAGCACGCCGCGAGCAGCCGCCGCAAGATGGCGTCGGCGCCACGTTCGAGCAGCTCTTCGGCCAATGTCGCGCCGAGGCTTTCGGCCTCCGCCACCGGGCCGCGGATTTCGCCCGCGATGATCTGGCTGCCGTCGGGTTCGCCAACCAGGCCGCGCAGCCAGAGTTGCCCGCTGTCCAGCAGCGCGTGACCCGCGATAGGCACCTGGCAACCGCCCTGCAGGCGGGCGTTGAACGCCCGTTCCGCCGCGACCCGAACCTGGGTGGGGGGATCGTCGAGCGCGGCGATCAATTCTCGCGTTCGCGCGTCATCCAACCGGCATTCGATCCCGATGACGCCCTGACCGATGGCGGGCAAGCTGAATTCCGGTTCCAACGTCAGGGTAATGCGCTCTTCCAGTCCCAGCCGCTGGAGGCCAGCGGCGGCGAGGAGGATCGCGTCAAACTCACCGGCATCCAGTTTGGCCAGCCGACTGCCGACATTGCCGCGCAGGCCGCGGATTTCCCAGCCGGGATAGTGGGCGGCCAGTTGGCATTGCCGGCGCAGGCTGGAGGTACCCACCCGAGCGTGGGCGGGGAGGGCGCTGGGGTGAGCGTGACGGCGGGAGATGAAGGCATCGCGCGGGTCCTCGCGCGCCAGCATCACCGGCAAACCCAACCCGGCGGGAAAGTCCACCGGCACGTCCTTCATCGAATGCACAGCGAGATCGGCGCGGCCTTCCAATAATCCCTGCTCCAATTCCTTGACGAATAAACCTTTGCCACCGACCTTGGCCAGGGGGCTATCGAGAATTTTGTCGCCGCGGGTCATCATGCCGATCAATTCGATCCGCAGGCCGGGATGGGCCTGGCGCAGGCGCGCGGCGACGTGTTCGGCTTGCCAAAGAGCGAGTGGGCTTTTTCGGGTGGCGATGCGCAGGGTATCGGGTTGCATGGTTTTGTTAAGCTATGACGTCCTTATTAACCGTAAAGAATATCCGATGAGTGACAAGCAGACCAATCAAAGTTGGGGTGGGCGCTTTACCGAGAGCACCGATGCCTTCGTGGCGGCGTTCACCGCCTCGGTGGATTTCGACCGACGGATGTACCGGCAGGATATTAACGGCTCCATCGCCCACGCCCAAATGCTGGCGCGGGTCGGAGTATTATCCTCGGAGGATTGCGAGGCCATCGCGCGGGGTCTGGAGGAAATTCGCGCCGAGATCGAGCGCGGTGAGTTCGAGTGGTCGGTGGCGCTGGAAGACGTGCACATGAACATCGAGGCGCGGCTGACCGAGCGCATCGGCGACGCCGGCAAGCGCTTGCACACCGGTCGCTCGCGCAACGATCAGGTCGCCACCGACATTCGCTTGTACCTGCGCGACGCCATCGACGCCATTACGAGCGAGATTCGGCGGTTGTTGAGTGGGTTGGTGGAACTGGCGACGCGCGAGGCCGACACGATCATGCCCGGTTTCACCCACTTGCAGGTGGCCCAGCCGGTCACGTTCGGCCATCATCTGCTGGCCTGGTTCGAGATGCTCAAACGCGATTACGAGCGGCTGATGGACTGCCGCGGGCGGGTCAACGTCATGCCGCTGGGCGCGGCGGCGCTGGCCGGCACCAGCTATCCGTTGGATCGCCACTACACCGCGCAACTGCTGGATTTCGCCGCGCCGTGCGCCAACTCGCTGGATGCGGTTAGCGACCGGGATTTCGCCATCGAATTCGCCGCCGCGTCGGCCATTCTGATGACCCATCTATCGCGGATGGCGGAGGAGTTGGTGCTATGGTCCTCGGCCCAGTTCGATTTCGTGGATTTGCCGGACCGGTTTTGCACCGGTTCGTCGATCATGCCGCAGAAGAAGAATCCCGACGTGCCGGAACTGGTGCGCGGCAAGGTCGGACGGGTCAATGGCCATCTGATCGCGCTGCTGACCTTGATGAAAAGCCAGCCACTGGCCTACAACAAGGACAATCAGGAGGACAAGGAACCACTGTTCGATACCGTGGATACGGTGCAAGGTTGTCTGCGCGCCTTCGCCGACCTGATTCCGGCCTTGCATCCCAAGCGTGGCAACATGCTCCAGGCCGCTCGGCGCGGTTTCGCCACCGCGACCGATCTGGCCGATTATCTGGTGCGCAAGGGCGTACCGTTCCGCGACGCCCACGAGACCGTCGGCAAGGCGGTACGGCGCGGCGTGGAAACCAACCGGGATTTGGCGGACATGACGCTGGACGAGTTGCGGGAGTTTTCGCCGCTGATCGAATTTGACGTGTTCGAGGTGTTGTCGTTGCAAGGTTCGGTGGCGGCTCGCCAGGTGGTGGGCGGCACGGCGCCGGATCGGGTGCGCGAAGCGGCGGCGGTGGCGCGGGCGTGGCTGGTGGAAGTGTCGGAAAAAATGGCCGCTGCGCTGGATGCTCAATCGCGAGCGGCATAAATGGCCGGCAATTGCCGCCAGTACTCCTGGTAGTCCATGCCACAGCCAAAGACATAGCGATCCGGAATCTCCAAACCGACAAAATCCACGGTCAATCCAGATACTTTGCGGTCGTGCCGCTTATTCGCCAGCACCGCGCTATGGACCGCCACCGCGCCTTGCTGGCGCACCTCATCCACAATCGCCTTAAGCGTGTCGCCTTCGTCGAAAATGTCATCCACCACCAGCACCGTCTGCCCAGCCACCGCCGGCCGGGGACGGGTGATCCAGTCAATCGCGCCGCCGTGCGTCTCGCCGCGATAACGGGTAGCGTGGAGATAGCCGACCCGCAGCGGAAACCGAAGCCGAGAGACCAGCCCCGCGGTCACCACGAACGCGCCGTTCATCACCATCAGCACCAAGGGGTCTCGGTCTTCCAACCGGGCGGTGATGGCGGCCGCCATTCGATCCAGGGCGATTTCGATTTGCTCTGGCGCGTGGAGCAGTTCGGCCTCGCGCAACACGGCAAGCGCCTGTTCGGCGGTAATGCGGGACATGGGGAACTCCAGGAGCAAGGAAGAAGCTGGGGTTTTCGCTCTCAAATATCCATTTCCAGCAGCGGAAACGCATCGTAATCACGCACCAGCCGCGTCGCCCGTTGCCAGACCGGGTTGCGACGCAGGCGCTCGGCGGTAGGGTGACCACGCCCGTGCAGGCGAATCAACCGCACCTGGGTCACCGGATCGGGGACATGGCGCAGGTGATCCAGGATGGCGACGGCGGCTTGACGGTCGTTGCAGGCCAGCACCATGTCGCAACCCGCCGCCAGCGCGGCGCGGGCCCGTTCCGGCGGCGAGCCGGCAACGTGCGCGCCGGCCATGTCCAGATCGTCGCTGAAAATCACGCCCTGGAACTCCAGCCGCTGGCGCAGGATGCCCTTGAGCCAGCGCGCCGAGAATCCGGCCGGTTGCTCGTCCACCGCGGGATACACCACATGCGCCGGCATGAGCGCCGCCAGTCCGTAATGGATCATCCGTTCGAAGGCGAGCAGATCCGTTGTCTCCAACGCGGCGAGCGGGCGCGGGTCCACCGGCAGTTCCAAATGCGAGTCGGCGGCGATGCCTCCATGACCGGGAAAGTGCTTGCCGACCGCTTCCATGCCGGCCTTCTGCATCCCGCTGACGTAGGCATGGGCCAGATCGGCCACGCTTTCCGGGTCGCGGTGAAACGCCCGGTCGCCGATGATCCCGCTCACGCCGTGATCCAGGTCCAGCACCGGGGCGAAGCTGAGGTCTACCCCCACCGCTCGCAGTTCGGCCGCCATCAACCAGCCGGTGACGCGAGCCAGTTGCTTGGCGCGCATCCGGTCCTGGTCGTAAATCTCACCCAGTCGGCGCACCGCCGGCAAGCGGGTAAACCCCTCGCGGAACCGTTGTACTCGACCGCCTTCGTGATCCACCGCCACCAACAGGCGCGGCTGGCGCAGAGCGTGGATCGCTGCGGTCAGCGCCGCGATTTGCGCCGACGATTGGTAGTTGCGGGTGAACAGGATCACCCCACCCACCAGCGGATGGCCCAGGAGTTCCCGCTCTTGCGCGGTCAGTTCCATCCCTTCCAGTCCTAGCATCACCGGTCCCAATGCCATCGTTCACGCCTCGGTTCGGCCTATTCGCCATGAAATAGTCTTATGATAATGATTCGCGTCCCGTTCGCCAGCCCACATGCCCACGCCATCCTCGCCATCCACCACGCCGTCCCCGCTGCTCTCTTCCACGCCCCGTCGCGACGGCTGGTCGCGATCCTTTTATTATCCAGAGAAAACCCCCGGCTCTGCCGGGGAGACAGTAGCAGTTTGAC
>JAVMKI010000075.1:0-71873 GCA_031732755.1 Candidatus Contendibacter sp. | reverse complement strand
ACGGGCGATTAGCTCAGTGGGAGAGCACTACCTTCACACGGTAGGGGTCGCTGGTTCGAGCCCAGCATCGCCCACCAATCATCCCATCGAAAAAGCCGTTCCCCGGAACGGCTTTTTTGTCCCCGAAATTCACGCTTGAATCTGGCTACGGCGCAGCGGTCTCCTCGGCATCCTTGTCGCGTTCGATCATGGCGTAAGCGGAATGGTTGTGAATGGACTCAAAGTTCTCCGATTCCACGGAATAGGCCGCGACCCGTTCGTCCCGATTCAGCTTGGCGGCAATATCGCGCACCATGTCCTCGACGAACTTGGGATTCTCATAGGCCCGCTCGGTGACGTATTTCTCGTCCGGCCGCTTGAGCAAGCCATAAAGCTCGCAGGACGCTTCCTTTTCCACCAGATCGATCAGATCCTCGATCCAAATGAATCCTCGGGTGCGCACGTTGACCGTCACGTGGGAGCGCTGGTTGTGCGCGCCGTAGCGGGAAATCTTCTTCGAGCAGGGACACAGGCTGGTTACCGGCACCACGACCTTGAGATTCATCGCGGGTCGGCCATCGCGGATTTCGCCGGCGAACGTCACCTCGTAGTCCATCAGGCTCTCCACCCTCGAGACCGGCGCCGCCTTGGTGACGAAATAGGTGAAGGTCATCTCGATATGACCAGCCCCCGACTCCAATCGCCCGGTCATCTCCGTCAGCATGTCCTTGAAGGAATCCACCGAAATCTCGCGGCCGGGTACGTTCAAGATTTCCACGAACCGCGACATGTGCGTACCCTTGAAGTTGTGCGGCAGATTCACGTACATGTTGAACATGGCGATGGTGTGCTGCTCGCCGCCGCTGCGGTCGCGGACCTTGACCGGATGGCGAATATCCTTGATCCCGACCTTGTTGATCGCCAACCGGCGAGTATCAGCGCTGTTCTGCACGTCTGGGATGTGGACCACCGTGGACAGGGCCGCGGAACTCATCGTCAATGGTTGCATTGCAATCCTCTCAGCGGCGCGCGCCCGCGCGCCTTCGTTCAATACTCAATGCCCGCACCGCTCCAATCCACCGTTGGGGTTCAATCACCGCTTGCTTGGATTATTGGAGGATGAATCCGGGCATAAATTCCCGACAATTTTAATCAGGCATCAACCAGAACCGGCGTGGCGACCACACCCCATTCCGTCAGTCGTCGCAACACGCCATCCACGTCCAGATCACATTCGGCCAGTAACTCCCCTCGCTCGCCCTGCTCCACGAATCGATCCGGCAAACCAATATGGCGCACCGGCGTTTGAATCCCGCGCGCCGCCAGACTTTCGTTGACCGCGCTGCCGGCCCCACCAGCGATCACATTCTCTTCCAGCGTCACCAGCCAACGATGACTGGCGGCCACCTGCGCCACCGTGGCTTCATCCAAGGGTTTCACGAACCGCATGTTCACCACCGTGGCGTCCAGCCGCTCCGCCACCGCCTCGGCGACGGCAACCATGCCGCCAAACGCCAGCAACGCCAGTTGTCGACCCCACCGGCGAACTTCCGCCTTGCCCACTGGCAGAGCCCGCATCTCCGACTCCGGCGCCACGCCAGGCCCCTGGCAACGCGAATAGCGTACCGCCGCCGGCTGGTTCAACTGAAAGCCGGTGTAGAACATTTGTCGACACTCGTTCTCGTTGGCTGGGGTCATCACCACGAGGTTGGGAATGCAGCGCAGATAACTCAGGTCGAAGCTGCCAGCGTGCGTTGATCCATCCGGCCCCACCAGTCCAGCGCGGTCGATGGCGAACAACACGGGCAGGTTTTGCAACGCGACATCGTGAATCAGTTGATCGTAGGCGCGTTGGAGAAAGGTGGAATAAATCGCCACCACCGGCTTGAGGCCATCACAAGCCAGCCCCGCAGCCAGCGTCACCGCGTGTTGCTCGGCGATGGCGACATCGAAATAGCGATCCGGGAACCGTTCGGAAAATTCGACCAGCCCGGACCCCTCGCGCATCGCTGGGGTAATACCGATCAACCGTGGATCCCGCGCGGCCATGTCGCACAGCCATTGGCCGAACACCTGGGTATAGGTCAGTCCACCACTGGCCTTGGCGGGCTTCAAACCGTGCGCTGGGTCGAACACCCCGACACCGTGGTAACCGACCGGTTCATCCTCGGCCAGCTTGTAGCCCTTGCCCTTGCGGGTCACCACATGCAGCAAGCGCGGACCCCCGAGCGCTCGCAGATTGCGCAGCGTCGGCACGAGGGCGGACAGGTCGTGACCATCCACCGGTCCGAAATAGGTAAAACCCAGTTCCTCGAATAACGTACCGCCCGGCGCGATCAAACCCTTGACATGCTCCTCCGCGCGCCGGGCAACCTCCAACATCGGCGGCACATGGCTCAGCACCTTCTTGCCGCCCTCGCGCACCGTGGAAAAAAAGCGGCTCGACAACAGTTGAGTCAAATGCGCCGACAACGCGCCCACGTTCGGCGAGATGGACATCTCGTTGTCGTTGAGCACCACCAGCAGGTCGCTCTTCAGGTGGCCGGCGTGGTTCAACGCCTCAAAGGCCATGCCGGCGGTCATCGCCCCATCGCCGATGACCGCGACCACCTTGCGGTCGCTGCCAGCCCACTCGGCGGCAATGGCCATGCCCAGGGCGGCACTCAGCGAGGTGCTGGAGTGGCCAACCCCGAACGTATCGTAGGGACTCTCGCACCGTCTGGGAAAACCGGCGAGGCCGTTCTTACGGCGCAGGGTATCCATCCGGGTTCGGCGGCCGGTCAGAATCTTGTGTGGATAACTTTGATGGCCCACGTCCCAGAGCAGCCGGTCCTCGGGCGTTTCGAACACGTAGTGCAGGGCGATGGCAAGTTCCACGGTGCCCAGGTTGGCGGCGAAATGACCACCCGTTTTGGCCACGGTCTGGATCAGAAACTCGCGCAGTTCGTGCGCCAAGGCCGACAGGCGCGTCTCCGGCAGGGCGCGCAAATCCAGGGGAGTGTCAATTTGTTCTAGCAACGGAAAGGCGGATCCGGTAGTCATCGGGGTCGGGAAAGTTGGACCAGTTCGCGGTGATCGGTGGACGGGACGGGAGGATCGGACAACGGGCGCGCGACGTTCAGTACGCGCGTTCCACGATGTAGGAGGCGATCCAGCGCAACGGCTCGGCTTCGGGTCCCAACGGTTGCAGGCTGGCCAGCGCTTCCTCATGCAACACGCGGGCGTGCTCGCGGGCGCCTTCCAATCCCAACAGCGCCGGATAGGTCGGCTTGTTCAGCGCCCGATCCGCGCCCGTGGTCTTGCCCAGCGCGGCCGCGTCGCCGATCACATCGAGGATATCGTCGCGGATTTGAAAAGCCAGACCGACGCATTTGGCGTAGTGATCCAGTCGATCCAACATCGCCGGATCGACCATCGGTTGACTGAGCGCCCCCAGCAGCACGCTGGCGCGAATCAGCGCCCCGGTTTTGTGGATGTGCATGTTCTCCAGTTCGGCCAGGCTGAGCTCCTGACCGACCGCCGCCAGGTCAATCGCCTGGCCACCCACCATGCCGCGGGAACCGGCGGCGTGCGCCAATACACCCAGCATGCGCAGCCGGATGGCCGGGTCCGCCACCATCGCCGTATCCTGGCCGAGCACCTGGAATGCCAACGCTTGCAGGGCATCGCCAGCCAGAATCGCCAATGCCTCGCCAAAGACCTTGTGGCAGGTCGGCTGACCGTGGCGCAGGTCATCGTTGTCCATCGCGGGCAGATCATCGTGGATCAGCGAATAGGCATGGATGAATTCCACCGCGCAGGCAGGACCATCAAGCGTGTCGGGCACCGCGCCGACCGCCGCGCCGCTCAGGTAGACCAACACTGGCCGGATGCGCTTACCTCCGCCCAACACCGCGTAACGCATGGCTTGGTGCAAGGCGCCAGGATGGAGGTCGATCGCGGGCAGGCGCTGGTCGAGCGCTTGTTCGGCGCGGGCTTGATAACTCCCGATCAATTCCACCGTCATCGGCGTCAACCCGCCAGCGCATCGAATGGCGCAATGTCCAGGCGGCCATTGCGTTCGATCAACTGGTCCACTTTCTGCTCGGAAGCCCGCAAGACGTGCTGACAGTTTCGCACCAAGGTGACGCCGCGCTCGAATCGTTGCAAAGCGTCGTTGAGGGTCAGCTCACCCTGTTCGAGTTGCCCGACCAGGCTTTCCAGTTCCGCCAGCGCCGTCTCAAAAGGAAGAAGGGGGGGTTTCTTGGCCGTCATGCCTGCCCATCCGCTTTAGTAAACGCTTACGTTACCTTGCGGGCGGCGAACGGTCAATTTCACGCGCTCCAGGGATGGGAAAAACGCAAAACGGCCATCCTTGGCCGCGCGCTGGCCGGCCACCGAGACGGGTTCAGCCGCCCTGGCCGGATTCAGGAAAAGTGGTCAAACCACGGGCTCGGTGGTCTTGGCGGCGGGTTCGGGCGACCGGATGGCGCGGACTTTTTTCATCTTGGTTTCCATCTCCGCCGCCTGAGTCAACTCCTGGATATTCTGGCTCAGCAATTCCACCTGTTGGAACAACTGCTGGATATCGTCCTGGGTTGGCACTCCCAAGCGGTGCAGGGCGCGCGCCACCCGCGCCTGAAAAACTTCCTCCAGTTTATTCCACGCCCCGGTTGCCCGTTCGCGCATTTCCTCAACCTTACCCTTCATGGTCCCAACCCCGCTTTTCATCGGCTCAAGCGTTTCATCGGTCGTCTTCTTCATCCGTGCGTCCACGGCCTGCCCTTCCTGGACCAGGGTTTCGAAGAACTTGCCGCCCTCATCCTGAGCCCTGGCGAACGCGCCCAGTCCAGCCAGCCAAATTTGACGCGCGAAATCCCGAACATTGTGAGTCAATGGGTTGTCAAGCAAATAGGCTTTCATCGTTGGAGCCCCTCTATCATCACTGCGGAATGGCTCGCTTGCATGAGGTGATATTCCTTGGATTGAATTATTCCAGAAACCTTGGCGGGTAGTCCTGGAAGCTTGTCTCAATGCGAAAATTAGCAGGGAAAATTAGAGTACGCATACTAACCCGCCGGATCCGACCATCGACGCGCGATCGCTCTTGGACACGTTTGACTATAAAGAAAGGGATGACCAGAGGGCCGGTTGCAGGTGTGCCGAGGATAAACGGATCATTTCAAGCGTCGCCCTGGGTAAAATGCACGATGCGGCGCCGATCCTGTTTCGTGGGTCGACCAACCGCCTGGGGAATCGAAGAACGTTCCAGCCGGTGCTGCTCGCGCAACGCTTCACGCTGCTGGCGGCTGGCGACGGTCTCCTCGTACAGCAGCACCGCAGCGCTGGCCGGACCCCGTCGCTCGCTCAGCGCCATGACGGTGACCAGGTACTCCTCGGGACCGCGCTGGATGCGCAGCATTTCCCCTACCCGAACCGCATGGGACGGTTTGCAGCGCTGACCACTGACATGGACCTTGCCGCCCGTCACGGCCTCATTCGCCAAGGCGCGGGTCTTGAAGAAGCGCGCCGCCCATAGCCATTTATCGAGCCGGACTCGCTCCACCGCGCCGCTGGCCACCACTGGCCACTCGTCGTTGCCTCTGATGGCCATCCCCCTCAACCTTGGCTGGGTCCCGGCAGGTTCTCCAGACCGCGCTTCGACCGTGGTTCCTCGTCTGGCAATGTGATATTGAGCTCCAGGACCTCATAGCCACCCTCGCGATCCAGATGCACCTTGATCTGGCTCGGGTCCACTGGCACATACTTGCGCACCACCTCCAGCAACTCCTTCTTGAGCGCCGGCAGATAGTCGGGGCTGCCGCGGCGGCTGCCGCGTTCGTGCGCGACGATGATCTGCAACCGCTCCTTGGCCAGCGCGGCCGATTTGCTCGGTGCCGCGCGGAAGAAATTTTCGAACAGGCCCATGGTTCACCCCCCGCCAAACAGACGTTTCAAAAATCCCTTCTTCTGGGTAGTGATAAACCGGTGTGGCAGGTTCTTGCCCAGGAAACGATCCACCAGATCGCCATAGGCGGCGCCCGCGTCGCTGCCCTCTTCAAGAATCACGGGAACACCGGCATTGGAAGACTGCAAGACGGTGGGCGATTCCGGGATCACCCCCAACAATGGAATGCCCAAGATCTCCAGCACATCCTCCACGCTGAGCATATCGCCCCGGTCAGCGCGCTCCGGTGCGTAACGCGCCAGCACCAGATGCTCCTTGACCGCTGCTTCACCCTGCTCGGCGCGGCGCGAGCGGCTGGCCAGAATACCGAGGATGCGGTCGGAATCACGCACCGACGACACCTCCGGATTGGTCACCACCAACGCTTCGTCGGCGAAATACAGCGCCATCAGCGCGCCCCGCTCGATGCCCGCCGGCGAGTCGCAAACGATGTATTCAAAATTTTGCCGGAGTTCATTGAGCACCCGTTCCACGCCTTCCTTGGTCAACGCCTCCTTGTCGCGAGTCTGCGAAGCGGGCAGAACGTGAAGGTTTTCCACCCGCTTATCCCGAATGAGCGCCTGGTTGAGATTGGCCTCGCCATTGATAATGTTGACGAAGTCGTACACCACCCGGCGCTCGCAGCCCATGATCAGATCCAGGTTGCGCAAGCCCACATCGAAATCGATGACCACGGTCCGATAACCGCGTTGGGCCAAGCCGGTAGCGAAACTGGCGCTGGTCGTGGTCTTGCCCACGCCCCCCTTGCCGGAAGTCACAACGATGACGGTAGCCAAGTTGTCATCCCACACAAAGTGATGGTTAAAAAGCTATTGAATGGAATTTTGTTATACCCAATTTCGGCCGATGGTCAGCGCATCAGGTGATCGATGACCAACCGGTCGTCCGCCAGATGAATCTGCATGGCCTTGCCCCGGTCGGCGGGATCGAGATCGATCTGTTCGCTGATGCGATAACGGCCCGCAATGGAAATCAATTCCGCTTCCAGGCTCTGACAGAAAATCCAGGTCTCGACATCGCCCTTGACCCCAGCCAGGGCGCGTCCACGTAGCACGCCGTAGACATGAATATTACCGTCGGCGATGACCTCGGCACCGGCGCTGACCGCGCCGAGCACGATCAAATCGCCGTCGGGCGCATAGATTTGCTGACCGGAGCGAACCGGATGGTTGACGATCCGGCTGCGCGCCGGGGTCGGTTCAGGCCGCTCGGTCTTCTTGATGGCACCGGCGGAGCGGCTGTCGGGCAGCAACGGCCATCCCGCCTGGCGAGCAACCACCTGGAGTTCCGGGCTGCCGTGACGAACGCCCACCGGCGCCATGCCATGCCCGCGCAACAACCCATCCAGGTCCTTGAAATCTGCACCATCCAAACCGTCCGGAGGTTCCACCAACCCCTCCAGATCGATCACCACGGGAGTGTTATTGAAAAAGCTGGGCGCTTGCTTGATCTTCTCCGCCAAATGGCGCTCGATGGCGACTCGATCCAGTCGGAATAGATGCAGCACAGTCAGAGTGAACAGGCTGCCCTTCAATTCGAACGGCGGGGTGATGTCACCGGCGAAGCGGGGAGATCGCAGCAGCATGGCGGTACCAGAGTGCTCAAGGCTAAACGATGGTGGATTGACGGCGTATTCTACACGCCCACCGGCGGTGATAGCTCACCGGGGCGGGCGCGATTCAGTCATCAAGCGCCCTCAGTGGTCATGGCCATGGTGGTGGACGTGACCATGGGCCAGTTCCTGCGCGGTCGCGTCCCGCACCTCCAGCACATCCACCGCGAAATGCAGGTTCTTGCCCGCCATCGGATGGTTGGCATCCAGAACCACGACCTGGTCGTTCACGCCGACCACGGTAAAATTCAGAATGCCTTGCTCCCCCTCGCCTTGGACCCGCATCCCCACCTCAATGTCCTCACCGGGTGGAAATTGATCGCGCGGGGCTTCGAATACGGCCTGGGGATTATATTCGCCGTAACCGTCGGCGGGCGTCACATGAATCGCTGAGCTGAATCCGGCCTCGCAACCCTCCAGCGCGCTCTCCAATCCGGGAACGATATTACCGTAACCGTGTAGATACGCAAATGGCTCACGTCCACGACTGGAGTCGAGCTGAACACCCAGATCGTCGGTGAGCGTATAGTGCAGGGACACGACCCTGCCGTGGGTTGCTTTCATGGAACAGTACCTATGGGCTGGAAACAAGTTTTACTATAGAACATCTTGTCCACATTCGCCGCAAAAAGCCACGGCAACGCATCGTCGTTGATCCGGACAAAATCCCTATACTGAAACCAGTATCCATCAAGCTTGGGGAGACTTTCGCCATGTTCGCCGTTCCGTTCCGCGCCTGCTGGTGGTCGGTGGCGCTGCTCGTAAGCCCACTGGGGTTGAGCGGTTGCGCAACGCCGCTCGCAACGCCGCCCAATCCCCATGCCGCCACCCGCCAGCACATCCTCAGCGCCGCCGAACGGATGGTCGGAACCCCTTATGTCCTGGGGGGTGAATCGCCGGGCGGGGTGGATTGCAGCGGTCTGGTGCAATATGCCTATCGGCAGGCCGGCATCCGGGTACCACGCACCACGGTGGAACAGTTTCAGGCTGGGCGGCTCCAACGCCGGGTGCAGCCAGGCGATTTGGTGTTCTTCCGCACTGATGGCAGCGGCCGGGTGTCCCATGTCGGCATTTACGCGGGTGGCGGACAGATGATCCATGCTTCTTCGGGCAGCGGCCGGGTACGCAAGGTCAGCCTGGGCCAGCCGTATTGGCGGCAGCGCATGGCGGGTGGCGCGACGTTCCTGGGCGACGGGATTCCGCCGGTCACTCCGCATTGGCCGGCGAGCAACGGGCCGAACGGCTAACCTCTCGCCGGACATGGCCGGAAGAAAAGAGCCTGCCTGCGGCAGGTTCCCCAAGACTGACGAAAGAGAGGTCGCGGCATGACCGCCCGACCCCATCGCGAATCCCGGCACCGCTCACGACGCGCCGAACACCGCGACCCGCTCGCCGGCACCGAAGATCGCCAGCGCGCCTGGGTCCAGCACCGTCCAGGCCTCGTTGGCGGTCAACGGCCGGGTGGCGACCACGGTCACCACATCAGCGGGCGTGGTCTCACGCTGAAAATCCACGGTCATATCGGCATCCATCAACTGGGCTTCACCGAACGGCGCTCGCCGGGTCAGCCACGACAGTTGCGTGCCGCAATGGGCGTAGAGGTACCGGGCATCGCTTAGCAGGAAATTGAACACGCCGCGCGGGTTCAGCTCGCTGGCCAAGGCATGAACGTGACGCCACAAGGCATCAGGCCGGCGCGGCGGTTCGGGAAAGCGGGCGCGGATCCGGTTCAGCAGCCAGCAGAAAGCGTATTCGCTGTCGGTGCCGCCAATCGGCCGGTAAAAGCCGAGCGGCAATTGTTTTACGCCCCGCAACTGGCCGTTGTGAGCAAATACCCAAGGCCGGCCCCACAGTTCGCGGCTGAAGGGATGCGTGTTCTCCAGGCATACCCGACCGCGATTGGCGCGGCGGATGTGACTGATCGCGATCAGGCTCTTGATGGGATAGCGTTGCACCAGCCGGGCGATTTCCGACTCGGCGCTGGGATTGGGGTCGTGAAAGATTCGGCAGCCGCGCCCCTCGTAAAAGGCGATGCCCCAACCATCGCGATGGGGGCCGGTCTTGCCGCCACGCTGCATCAGCCCGGTGAAGCTGAAACAAATATCGGTGGGCACGTTGGCGCTCATCCCGAGCAGTTCGCACACGATTGAATGCTCCGGTTCAGCTCCAGCGCGGCCCCAACGCCGAAGACCAATTGGATGTGTCGATACCCCGCGCCCGGCGGACGTGGTCCAGAAACGGATTGGTTTGCAACTCCTGCTCTAGCGTGGTCACCGGGCCGTGACCGCTGCACACCAGCAGATGACCCGGCAGTTCCAGCAAACGACTCAGGCTGGCCTGCATCAATTCCGGGTCACTCATGGGAAAATCGGTGCGGCCAACGCCACCAGCGAACAGCGTGTCGCCGACGAAGATATAGGTATCGTCGTAATAGCAGCCCTGGCCTGGCGTGTGGCCCGGCGTGGACAGGAAACGGAGACGTAGATTACCAACGTCGATCACGTCGCCGTCGTGAACTTCCCGGTCAACCCGCCCGCTGGGTCGGCCCAAATCGGCCATGCCGAAGAGTAGCGAGCCTTGTTGCGGCAAGACATCGAACATCGGTCGTTCCAGTGCCGGCAGAACCGTCAGCGCCTCGGGAAATTCCCGCTGCACGTCCACCAATCCGCCAGCATGATCGAAATGGGCGTGGGTCAGCAGAATCGCCCGTAAATCGGGACGCGGCTGCACCCTGGTCAGCGCGTCCGCCAGTTGCGGCCCGTCACCGGTATCCACCACGGCGCATTGACCGGTGGCCGGATCTTCGAGCAGATAGGTGTTGACCTGGAACGCGCCCAGGGTCAGACAGCGGACATTCATGAGAAACTCTCGATGATGTGGTTTTCGAGCCGACGGACCCGCTGTTCCGACATCGCCCAGCCGCACACGGTCATGCCCGCACGTTGGGTGGAACGCAGGTCGCCGGTGCGCAGAGGGTGCCAGTCCGGCAACGGTTGGCCCTCGGCTCGCAGCCGGTAAGCGCACGTCACGGGCAACCAACGAACGCGCCGTACTTCAGCGGGAGTCAGTTGCACGCAGTCGGGAACCCAACGGAAACGGTCGGCATAGCGGCCGCACCGGGCCGTGGCCAGATCCAGCAATCGGCAGGCGACGTTGGTGTGAAACAACTCGCCGGTGTCCTCGTCTTCCAGCTTGTGCAGGCAGCACTTGCCGCAGCCGTCGCATAACGCCTCCCACTCCGCCAGGGTCAGTTGGGCGAGCGTTTTGGTTTCCCAAAATGGCGATTCAGCGCTCATGCGGGGCGGCGGGATGCGGGAAACAGGGATACCGCTAGGCATCCCCGATGCCAGTTCAGGTTGTAATATAGTCGCGCAGGGCTTGCGCTTCCTGGGCGGTTTCCTCCAGCTTGGCCTTGACCAAGTCACCAATCGAGACCACGCCGATCATCTTCCCGGCATCGTCCACCACCGGCATGTGGCGGAAGCGCTTGGCGGTCATAATGACCAGGACTTCGCTAATCGTATCGCCTGGTTTGCCAGTGGTCATGGCGCAGGTCATGCAAGGCCGAATGGACATTTTGGCAAAGTCGGTTCGACCCTCGGCGCACAAATTCAACACATCGCGCTCGGTGAAAATGCCCGCTGGCGAGCCGTCGGCATTCGGGATCATCACCGAACCCACCTTATGCTCGGTCATGGCATGGATGGCGTCGGCGACAGTCGCGCTGGCCGGCACGGTAACCGGCTGGCCGCCTTTGTTCTTTAGAATTTCCTTTAACTGCATCATTTCGGGCATCCCCCCTGGTATGGGTTAAAACGGGCTCACTGGACAAATCCACCAATAATTTAGCAAATCTATCGGTTTTAGCCAGCGGCACGAACAGGCGAACGGCGCGCGTTTCCCGGAGAAGCAGCGCCACCGCCGCCCACTCCATGGATCAGCGGCCCAACGCCAGCAACAATCCATTCAATCGTTTCACAAAACTGGCCGGGTCTTCCAGTTGCCCACCCTCGGCCAGTACCGCCTGTTCGAACAACAGGTGGGTCAAATCGCCGAAACGGCCAGTATCGGTCTCGCCTTGCAGACGCGCGACCAAAGGATGGTGGGGATTCAGTTCCAGATAGGGTTTGCTGGTCGGCACGCTCTGGCCGGCATCGCGCAGCAGTCGTTCCAGGTGAGCGCTGAGGGCGTACTCATCCACCACCAGACAGGCCGGCGAATCGGTCAGCCGCGAGGAAATCCGCACTTCCTTGACCTGGTCGCTCAGCACCTCTTTGACCCGCGCCAGCAAATCCTTGAACTGGTCCTCGGCCTGCTTTTGCTCCTGCTTTTCCTCCTCCGAAGCGATCTTGTCCAGATCCAAGGCACCCTTGGCCACCGATTGGAACTGTTTACCCTCGAATTCGGTCAGGTGCGACATCAGCCATTCGTCCACCCGATCACTCAACAACAGCACTTCCAAACCCTTTTTGCGGAAAACCTCCAGGTGTGGGCTGTTCCTGGCGGCGGCGAAACTCTCGCCGGCAATGTAGTAAATTTTATCCTGTCCTTCCTTCATCCGCCCGATGTAATCGGTCAGCGAGACAACTTGTTCCGCGCTATCGGTGTGGGTGGACGCGAACCGCAGCAATTTGGCGATTGGCTCGCGGTTGCCGTAATCCTCCGCCGGACCTTCCTTCAGCGCCCGTCCGAATTCTTTCCAGAATTTACCGTACTTCTCGGCGTCGTTCGCGGCCATGTCTTCCAGTAGGCCCAGCACCTTCTTGACCGAACCGGCGCGAATGCCGTCCACCACCTTGCTGCTTTGCAGGATTTCACGGGAAATGTTCAGCGGCAGATCGTTGGAGTCGATCACGCCACGCACGAAACGCAGATAGCGCGGCATCAGATGTTCGGCGTCGTCCATGATAAAGACGCGCTGCACGTACAGCTTGACGCCGTGACGCTGCTCGCGGTCCCACAGATCGAAGGGCGCGCGCGCCGGAATGAACAGCAGCGAAGTGTATTCCAGTTTGCCCTCGACCCGGTTGTGGGTCCAAGCCAGCGGCTCTTCGAAATCATGGCCGACGTGCTTGTAAAACTCCTTGTACTCCTCCTCCTTGACTTCTTGTTTGGGTCGCGCCCACAACGCCGCCGCTTGGTTGATCCGCTCGTCCTCGATCTTCGGCGGCGCATCCTTGTCCTCGCTGAATTTCTGCACCGGCATGATCACCGGCAAGGTGATGTGATCGGAATACTTGGTGATGATCGAGCGCAATTGCCACTCGTTCAGCAATTCGGCCTCATCCTCGCGCAGGTGCAGGACGACCTCGGTGCCGCGCGTCGGTTTATCCACCGTTTCCAAGGTGTATTCGCCTTCGCCGTTGGACTCCCAGCGCACCCCGTGTTCGGCGCTCATGCCAGCGCGGCGCGTGAACAGGACAACCTTGTCGGCGACGATGAAGCTGGAATAGAAGCCAACGCCGAACTGGCCGATCAGGTTGGCGTCCTTGGCCTGATCGCCGGTCAGTTTCTGCATGAACTGGCGGGTGCCGGAGCGGGCGATGGTGCCGATGTTGTCGATGACTTCCTGCCGGTCCATGCCGATGCCGTTGTCGGCGACGGTGATGGTGCGGGCATCCTTGTCGAAACTGACCCGGATTTTCAGTTCAGGATCGCTTTCGTACAGGGCGCTGTCGGTCAGCGCCTCGAAACGCAGCTTGTCGCAGGCGTCGGAGGCGTTGGAGATCAATTCGCGAAGGAAGACTTCCTTGTGGGAATACAGGGAATGCGCGACCAAACGCAGCAATTGTTGTACTTCGGCCTGAAAACCAAGGGTTTCCTTATGGGCTTCGACGGTCATGGATGACGGGCTCCTGGATGGGGGTTCACGGTTTGGAGCCGGATATGCGGGCAAACAGCGGGATTTCAAGGATGGGATGAAAACTGGCCGCTACTCGACCGCCACCACGCCTTCATGCCGCAACAGCCAGCGCTTGATCGCCAGCGGATCGCCAGTCACCGCGCCGGCATAACCGCCCAGCCCTTGCCGTCCCACCACGCGATGGCAGGGCACCAAAATCGGAATCGGATTGCTACGGCAGGCACCGCCAATGGCGCGGGCGGCGGTATCAAGCTGTCGCGCCAGTTCGCCGTAAGTCAGCACGGCTCCCGCTGGAATGGTCCGCAGCGCTGTCCAGACCCGCTGTTGGAACGCCGTCCCGCCCAGCGCCAATGGAACCGTGAACCGATAACGGGGATCGCGGAAATAAGCCCTCAGTTGCCCAACCACCGTTTGCGTCGCCTCGTCCGCCGGCGGCTGCTCGGACGCAGCGGCGGCCAGATAATCCAGCGCGCTCACCGCCTCACCGACCATGCGGATACCGATCCGACCCAGCGGCGTGGCGATCACGGCTTGATAAGCAACGTTCGTCGTCATGATCAACCTTCGCGCGGGACGTAACGCAACCAATCGCGGCTGGCATCGCCATAGATGATGAAGTGCGGATTCAACAGCGAGTCGCGGGTATTGTAGCGTAGTGGCTTGCCGGTTTCCGCCGATACCACATGGCCGCCAGCGGCCTCGACGACAGCCTGCGCGGCGGCGGTATCCCATTCCGAGGTTGGACCGAACCGGGGATAAACATCCGCCGCGCCTTCCGCGACCTGGCAGAATTTGAGCGAGCTGCCGATGGTCACCAACTCGTGCGCACCCAAGGCAGTGGCAAATCTCCGCAAATCTGGCCCCCCATGAGAACGACTGCCGACGACGCGCACCGGCGCACCGGACTGTAACGGCTTGACCTTGATTGGCCGCGGCGGCTGATGAGGCTCCTCGCGGAACGCGCCATGGCCACGGGTTGCAAAGTAGCATAGCCCAGTCACTGGAACCCGCACGACACCCAACACCGGCTCGTGGTGCTCAATCAGCGCAATATTGACGGTAAACTGCCCGTTACGCTGAATGAACTCCTTGGTGCCATCCAGTGGGTCCACCAGCCAGTAACGCGGCCAGCGCGACCGTTCGGCGAACGGAACAGCGGACGACTCCTCGGAAAGGACAGGAATATCCGGGGTCAGGCGTTGCAGACCAGTAACAATAACATGATGCGCGGCCAGATCGGCGGCGGTCAATGGGCTATTATCGTCCTTGACGGTTACATCGAATCCATTGGTGTAGATCTCCAGAATCCGCACGCTGGCCTCCGCCGCCAGCGCCTGGACCGATTCCAGCCAAGTCAACCATTCGGCGCGCATAACCCCTTTCTCCACGCCCCAAAGTCAAACGGGGCGATTCCTGGAAGAATCACCCCGCCGCCCATCCCGCGCGCAATCGGTTCAGGACAACTTTTCCTTGATGCGGGCCGCCTTGCCTTCCAGACCGCGCAGGTAATACAGCTTGGCGCGACGCACGTCGCCCCGGCGCTTGACGGTAATATCGGCGATGGCCGGACTGTAGGACTGGAATACTCGCTCCACCCCCTCGCCGTGGGAAATCTTGCGCACGGTAAATGCCGAGTTCAGGCCACGATTGCGCTTGGCGATGACGATGCCCTCGAACGCCTGCAGACGTTCGCGGTTGCCTTCCTTCACCTTGACCCGCACCACCACGGTATCGCCGGGACCGAACGCCGGGATTTCGCGGGTCATCTGCTCCCGCTCGAATGCTTCAACCAGTTTGCTCATGACACTACGCTCCACGTTGCTCCGCGAGATCCCCGGCGGCGCCGGCGTTCTCCGTTCTCTCTCGATATTCCCGAATAAATTCTTCCAGCAGCGTTCGATCCCGTTGCTCCAGCGCCCGCCGCGCCAGCAGATCGGGCCGCCGCAACCAGGTCCGCCCCAGCGCCTCGCGCCGCCGCCAGCGAGCGATGGCGGCGTGATCGCCGCCCAGCAACACCGCCGGCACCCGCCGCCCGTCCAGTTCCTCCGGGCGGGTGTAATGCGGACAGTCCAGCAAGCCGTCCATGAACGAATCCTGTTCCGCCGATTCCTGGTCATTCAACGCGCCCGGCAACAACCGAGCCACGGCATCGATGACCACCAGCGCCGCCAATTCGCCACCGCTGAGCACGTAATCGCCGATGGACCATTCCTCGTCCACCTCGGCTTCGATCAGGCGTTCGTCAATCCCTTCGTAGCGGCCGGCGAGCAGGATCAGACGTGGTTCCAGCGCCAGTTCCCGCACGCCGTCCTGGGTCAGCGGCCGACCCTGCGGGCTGAGATAAAGCGTTTTCCCAGGTGAATCGACCGCCGCGCGCGCGCGCCGTAGCGTATCGCGCAGCGGTTGCACCTTCATCACCATGCCCGGCCCGCCGCCATAGGGGCGGTCGTCCACGGTGCGATGGCGGTCGCGGGTCGCCTCGCGCGGATCCCAGGTCGTCACGGCCAGCAAACCGCGTTCCACCGCCCGGCCCGTCACCCCGAAGCGCAGCAGCGTCTCGACCATCTCGGGAAACAGGGTCACCACGTCCACGCGCATGAAACGCCCCTATCCCACCCCCTCGCCCGGCGGGCGAGGGGGTCAAAAATCCGGATCCCAGTCCACCCGCAGCAAGCGCTGTTCAAGATTGACCTCGACCACCACCGGACCCTGGACGAACGGCAGCAGGCGTTCCCGCTCGCCCCTCACCACCAGGACATCGTTGGCCCCGGTAGCGAGCAGATGGGAAACCACACCCAGCTCCACGCCGGCCAGCGTCACCACCCGCAAACCTTCCAGGTCGGCCCAGTAATACTCGCCGGGCCGGGGCGGCGGCAGTTGCGCGCGGCGCACCGCGATGTCACTGTGAATCAGGGCGGCGGCCTGGTCGCGGTCGTCGCAACCGGCGAATTTCAACACTACCCCCGCGCCGTGGGCGCGACCCGCTTCGATCTTGAAGACCTGCCACTCGTCCCGACGCTTCAGGAACACCGGAGCATAGCGGGCAATGCCTTCGCGCGGTTCAGTGTGGGAAAACACCCGCACCCAGCCATTCACGCCGAACAGGCCGGACACCCGGCCCAGCACCACCCAGTCACTCATCGGGAGGTGGCCATCCCGGCCTTACTGCACCGGTTGCTGCCGGGCGTATTCCTTGATCAGGCTGCTCACCCGCTCGGAGGGCTGCGCGCCCACCCCCAGCCAGTATTGCACGCGATCCTGATTCAGGTTCAGGCGCACATCTTGACCACTAGCGATGGGATTGAAAAACCCGACGCGCTCGATATAGCGGCCGTCACGCCGGTTGCGGCTGTCGGTCACGACCACGGTGTAGAAAGGGCGCTTCTTGGCGCCGCCGCGAGACAGGCGGATGGTAACCATGCGCTGCGAATACCTCTTGCGAATTCGGACAAGAAAAAGCCACCCTACTCTGGCAGCTTAAGGAAACGGGGAATATTACCCGAACTTCAGACGATTTAAAACAACCACCACGCCCACTTTATGGCTTGAACGGCGGCAACGCGCCCATCGGCAGCTTGCCCTGCAAGCTACGCAACATCTTCATCATGCCGCCGCCCTTCATTTTCTTCATCATCCGTTGCGCCTGATCGAACTGCTTGAGCAACCGGTTCACGTCCTGAATCTGATTGCCGGAACCGGCGGCGATGCGGCGTTTGCGCGAGCCTTTGATGATATCGGGAAACTGGCGCTCTTGCGGGGTCATCGAGTTGATGATGGCGATCAGCCGTTTGACCTCCTTGTCCGCTGCCTGATCCTTCAGCGCCCCTGCCGCGGCGTTGAAGCCCGGCATCTTGTCCAGCAGACTGGCGATGCCGCCCATCTTCATCATCTGCTCCATCTGCTCGCGGAAGTCCTCCAAGTCGAAGCCCTTGCCCTTCTGCACCTTTTTCGCCAGCTTGAGCGCTTTTTCCTTGTCAACCTTGTGCTCCATCTCTTCGACCAGGCTCAGCACATCGCCCATGCCGAGAATGCGGGAAACCACCCGGTCGGGAAAGAATGGCTCCAGCGCCGCCGTCTTCTCGCCCACGCCCAGAAATTTGATCGGCTTGCCGGTGATCTGGCGGATGGACAACGCCGCGCCGCCACGGGCGTCGCCGTCGGTCTTGGTCAACACCACCCCGGTGAGCGGCAGCGCGGCGTTAAACGCCTGAGCGGTGTTGGCGGCATCCTGGCCGGTCATGCTGTCCACCACGAACAGGGTTTCGATGGGATCGAGCACAGCGTGCAATCGCTGAATTTCCGCCATCATCTCCCGATCCACATGCAGGCGGCCGGCGGTATCCACGATCAGCACCTCCATGCCGTGGCGGCGCGCGTGATCCAACGCCTGGCGGGCGATGGTTTCCGGCTCCTGGCCAACGGCGCTGGGAAAAAACTCGACGCCCACCTCGCCGGCCAGCTTGCGCAACTGTTCGATGGCGGCGGGCCGATACACGTCGCAGCTCACGACCAACACCGTCTTGCGTTGACGCTCCTTCAACCAGCGGGCCAGCTTGGCGACGCTGGTGGTCTTGCCGGAACCCTGCAAGCCCGCCATGAGCACCACCGCCGGCGGCTGAACCCGCAAGTTCAACTCGGCGTTGGCCTCGCCCATGACCCGGATCAATTCCTCGTTGACGATCTTGATCAGTACCTGACCGGGCGTCAGACTCAACAATACCTCTTGGCCGACCGCCCGCTCGCGCACCCGCGCGATGAAATCCCGCACCACCGGCAACGCCACGTCCGCTTCCAGCAACGCCATGCGTACCTCGCGCAGGGCGTCCTTGATATTGTCCTCGGTCAGGCGGCCCTGACCGCGCAGATTCTTTACGGTGCGCAACAGGCGCTCGCTGAGATTTTCGAACATGGGTATCGACCTTCACGGCAATTCGGAATGGGCCACATTATAGGGGCATCCGGCGCGGCCCCGCGAACGGGGAAACAAACCCGCTTCAAGCGAACGGCGTTCCATGCCATGATTGCCGCGAGGAAAAACCATTGGCGGAACTTAGCGATGAACGCGATCATCGGCGGCTTGGCTGTCCTGCTCTACCTGCTCGCCGGCGGCGGGTTGGCCATGCGGCTGGCGCACGCTAGCGCTAGCGCCAACGCCACCAGTTCCAAGGGCGGTCCGTTGGCGTTGGGCTGGAGCGCGGCGCTGCTGCACGCCATGATCCTGGCCCAGACAGTGTTTCAGCCCCCTGGCCTCAACCTGGGATTCTTTAACGCCCTCTCTTTCACGGGTTGGCTAATCGGCGTGGTGCTGCTGGCGACAGCCATGGTCCGGCCGGTCGAGAATCTCGGCATCGTGGTGTTGCCTTTCGATGCGCTGATGCTGGTTTTGGGTTTGTTGTTTCCCGCCGAACGCATCGTCGCCGATGCGGGCCAGTGGCCGCTGGAGATGCATATTCTGATCGCCATCCTGGCCTATGCGCTGCTGACGCTGGCAGCGGTCCAGGCCGTGTTGCTGGCGATTCAGGATTACCGCTTGCGCCATCGGCAACCCGGCGGTTTCCTGCGCGGCATTCCGCCGTTGACCACCATGGAAGCACTATTGTTCCAGATGATCAGCATCGGTTTTATCCTGCTCAGCATCACGCTGATCAGTGGTTTGTTTTTTCTGCATGACCTGTTCGCCCAGCATCTGGTGCACAAGGCAACACTGTCGTTCATCGCCTGGGGCGTCTTCGGCGTGTTGTTGTGGGGCCGCTGGCGCTTTGGCTGGCGCGGCCGCACCGCCATTCGCTGGACCCTGAGCGGCTTCGTCTTCCTGGCGCTGGCCTATTTCGGCAGCAAGCTGGTGCTGGAATTGGTGTTGCGGCGCTAACGTTGACGCGCGCGCGGCGCGGATGCGGTAACCGCGCATCGCCGCTCCAACCACCCCACGCCCCACATCAACTGGCCGTAGATCCCTGCCCAACCGACCGCTAACGCCACTTGACCGGCGGGCGGCAGGCGAACCGCCAACAGCGCCGATCCCGCACAGGCCAGCATCAATACGTACTCGGCCAGCACCGTCCGGCGATGTCCCCAGCCAAGCAGCACCAGGCGTTGATAATAATGAGTCCGATGTGCCTCCCAAACGCGCTCACCGCGCAGCAGGCGACGCAGTAACGTCACCGTGGCGTCCACGATGAAGGGTGAAAATACCAACAGCGCGGCCCAGAACGGAAACAGCTCGTTCTTGCTCCCCCACAGGCTGCACGCCGCCGCCAGAAAACCCAAGGCGGTGGAACCAGTGTCGCCGAGAAAGATTTTCGCGGGCGGGAAGTTATGGACCAGGAACCCGGCGCTGGCCGCCGCGACCGTCAGGCAGAAAGTGGCAAACTCCGGATCGGCCCAACCCAACCAGGCCAAGGCTGAAAATCCGATCACCGCCATGCCACCGGCGAAGCCGTCCATGCCGTCCATAAAGTTGTAAAGATTGATCATCCAAACGATCAACCCAAGCGCGAGGGGGATCGCCGCCCACGGCGGCAACGGCCAGACGAGCCCAGGCAATCCGAGGCGGTCGAGAGTGAAGCCAGCGGTCAGTAGGCTGACAGCAGCCATCAGATGGACTAAGATGCGCCATTTAGCGGCGATGCCTCGATAGTCGTCCAGCAACGAAATCACCACCAGCGGCAGTAACCCCCCAAGGAGCGCCATCCCGAGCGGATACGCAATGGGTGTATAAAGGCCGTTCATAAAAATACCAGCGAGTACGGCCAAACCACCGGTGCGGGGAACAGGCTGGTCATGTAAGGAGCGGAATTGAGGGTAATCAAGGATAAAAAGAAAAGGATTAGATTTAGCCAAATAATGACTAAGCCATAATACGACAACAAAAGCTAATAAGTGACCCAAGGCTGGCATTTATGAATTAGCCAAATGCAAATAATGGAGCTTATCGTACATGAAAAACGATCTGTACCAGATGCGGTGATACTTTCTGGCTTTTGGAATCCTCCTATTGAGTGAGTCCCCCTGGCACCACACTGACTACTCCTCAGCTTGTGAGGTAAAAAATTCCGTAATTCAGACAGGACGCCCTATGATTGAATATGATTCTCACAAAAAATTGCCGCCTTTTTTAGACGAGTTAATACAACTCTTTCATTATCACGAATTGATTTTCCTGATAACCGGCAACATCCTCAAAAATCGCTACAAACGATCTGTATTAGGCATATTGTGGATGCTGCTCAATCCATTGTTGCAAACAATCGTACTGGCTATCGCTTTTGGAGCGATGTTCAAATCATCTTTATCTAATTATCCAGTTTATTTGCTTAGCGGTCTATTGACTTGGAATTTTATCACACAAACGACCCAATATTCAATGGGTACTATGGCTTATGGCGGCGGATTGTTAAAAAAGATATACATCCCACGAGCAACCTACATTATCGCAGCCGTTGGCAATGGATTCGTGAATTTCATGATTTCCATTTTTTCTATGGTTATTGTCGTCCTATTCCTTGGTCACCCTATTGAATCAAGCTGGTTTTTTCTTCCTTTCAGCATTATCATAATAACAGTTTTTTCCTTAGGCTTCGCACTATTACTATCAACGGCATCGGTTTTCTTTGTCGATTCAATCGACATTTACCAGGTTCTCATTCAGGCATTTTTCTTTCTAACACCAATTATCTATCCAATATCGACACTGCCATCCTATTGGAGCGGATTAATGGCATGGAATCCTTTTTATTATTTTGTCGAAATTTTTCGCATGCCAATATATGAGAACACCTTGCCTGGCAATGACCTTATTTTAATTTCTTCCCTACTAGCCACTTCGACTCTTTTAATTGGTTGGCTGATATTCACTAGCAAGGCTGATCAGCTAGCATATCGCCTCTAAATGTGGGTATTTAAAGCGGTGAATAAAACGATTATTCAGCTTGATAATGTAACCGTGCGTTTTCGTGTCCCCCATGAAAAAATTCCAACTTTTCAAGAATACGCAATCCGTTGGCTAAAGAAAAGAAGGGTGACTTATTCCAATTTCAATGCGCTTAACGATGTTAGCTTTTCCGTTCAACAGGGAGAAACGATTGGAATTATAGGCGCCAATGGAGCAGGCAAAAGCACCTTACTCAAGGTAATTTCAAGGGTTATTCGTCCCACCCAAGGGCGGGTTTTATTGAGAGGGCGTATTGCTCCGCTGTTGGAATTAGGGGCGGGATTCGATGATGAAATGACAGGAAGAGAAAACATCTTTCTCAATGGGGCAGTGCTTGGATTCAGCCGAAAGGACATTGCTAGCCGCTTGGAGGGAATCGTAAATTTTTCCGGGATTGGTGAATTTATTGATGCTCCTATTCGCACCTATTCTAGTGGCATGGTAGCCAGGTTGGGATTCGCGATTGCAACCGATGTCCAGCCTGAAATCTTGATCATGGATGAAGTGCTGTCTGTAGGGGACGCCGAATTTCAGAAAAAATCAATGGCGAGAATCATGAAATATCATCATAATGGCTCCACTATCTTGATTGTTTCTCATAATCCAAACTCGGTTAATCAACTATGTAATCGCGCAATCTGGATTGAGCATGGATTCCTGAAAATGATAGGACAAACCAGTGACGTTCTAAATCAATACTCTCGAAATATTTATTCCTAATTAGCTGCACAAAACCATCGTATAAAATCCAGATAATCCCTTGAATTAAATCTCACGCCATTTGTGAAAGATATTCTCGTTTCCCTTATCATTCCAGTCTATAACATCGAGATCAGGTGGCTGAAGGCTGCCATTGAGTCGGTGCTTCAACAAACCTATCCATTCTGGCAGTTGTGTATCGCTGATGATGGCTCCAGCCACCAGGAAGTAATAGATTACCTGCGACATTTGCAGGATGAGCGTATCCAAATCCTATTTCTTGGCGTTAACCGTGGTATTGCGTCTGCATCCAATGCCGCCCTAACCATGGCTAAGGGTGACTTTGTTGGGTTTCTGGATCATGACGATGAATTAACGCCAGATGCTCTTCATGAAATTGTCCAAATCATCAAGCAGATGGAGCCAGACATCGTTTACTCCGACGAGGAGTATATAAAAACCAATGGTTCTCGCTATTCAGCGCACTTTAAGCCAGACTATTCTCCAGATCTTATTTTGTCACTCAACTACATTTGCCATCTGACCGTTTATCGTCACTCGCTATTGCAACAAATCAACGGTCTACGCGAAGGCTACGATGGTGCCCAGGATTACGATTTGCTGCTGCGTAGCCTAGAGCTAACCAACAAAATCGTCCACCTTCCAAAGGTACTCTATCGTTGGCGAAGAATTCCAGGCTCCACCGCAAAACACTTCAACAACAAACACCACTCGTGGGAAGCTGGCCGCAGGGCCTTGGAAAAGGCTTTAAGTCGTCGAGATATCATGGGCGAAGTTGCCTTGGGTAAACATCCAGGCACCTACAGAGTACGCCGTGCAATCCGAAAAAATCCGATGATCAGCATTATCATTCCCTTTCGAGACCTATCGGAATCGCTTGAACGATGCCTAGATTCGATTCTAAATAAAACAACATACAACTGTTTTGAAATCATCGGTATCTCAAACCAAAGCCAGGAACCAGCTACTTTTGCGGCGATGGCTGCTTATCAACGCCAAGATGCTCGCATTCATTTCGCTCACTACGATCACCCATTCAATTTTTCAGCGATCAACAACTTTGCTGTCGGTTTATCCCGTGGAGAACATATACTATTACTGAACAACGATACTGAAATCATTAACCCGGATTGGCTCGAAGCATTGCTGGAACACTCACAGCGTCCTGAAGTAGGCGCAGTCGGCGCCAAGTTGTACTACCCAAATAACACCATACAGCACGCTGGCATTATCGTTGGAATCAGAGGCAGCGCTGGCCATTCCCACAAGTGTCTTCAACGAAACGATCCTGGTTACTTCAATCGCTTGGATGTTATTCAAAACATCAGTGCGGTGACTGGCGCTTGCCTCATGGTTAAAAAATTACTCTACCAGATGTTGGGAGGTTTAGATGAAATCAATTTACCAATCGCATTCAATGATGTGGATTTCTGCCTGCGCTTACGTGAGTATGGTTATCTAAATATTTTTACGCCCCATTGTGAATTATATCACTATGAGTCAAAATCACGGGGACTTGAGGTTACCCGTAATAAAAAACATCGTTTTCTTCAAGAGAGCAATTATTTGCGCCAACGCCACTCGATCTTCTTCATAAATGGCGATCCCTACTATAATCCTAATTTACCTCTGGATCGCGAAACGTTTGGCCTTCGTTTTCGATTGTTACGGCCACTTGCTTTCGCTCTACAAAATGAATGGCAAACACATCGCTCCCTAAACAGGGCCTTGCGTATTATAGGCAGCGAACTGCTGAGACTAATTCGCCATGCCTGAATTTCATACATCCTCAGCCAAAATAGCCGTTATCGTGGTCAACTTCCAACGTTCCGCTGATACTCTGGAATGTCTGGACTCCTTGGTCGAGATTATCAGTCCACCTTTTGATATATTTTTAGCTGACAACGGCTCCGGCCATATTGAAGCAACGCAATTACTTAATTATGCTCATCGCTATCCTGAGCGTATCCACTTCACTGCATTTACTGAAAATCATGGCTTTACTGGCGCTCACAACCGAATTCTCGAACAAATCGTTCCAGTTCATTGTTACGAATTTATCCTACTTCTTAATAATGATGCTGTAGTCGATCCAGATTTTTTAGTTAGGATGTTGGGAAAAATCAACCGGGAGCAGCGCATTGAGATGGTAGCGGCACGGATGATGAAATATGATGATCGAACATGTATAGATAATTTAGGAATTACGTTCTACAAATGTGGATTAGCCTCCAATCGCAAATCGCTGGCGGACCCTCTACTCGGTCCCTGTGGGGGTTGCGCCCTGTATACGACCGAGTTGCTTCGTCAGGTTCATCAGGCCACTGGCGAATACTTTGACGAGCATTTTTTTTGCTACGCTGAAGACACTGACCTAGCATGGCGAGCAACATGGTTGGGATACAATGCGGCCTATGCTGATGATGCCATGGTGTACCACCGCGGCTCGGTAGCTAGCGGCGGACCTAACAGTGATTTCGTTTTGTATCACGGAATCCGTAATTCACTATTTGTCTTGGCTAAAGATATCCCTATTGGTTTTTTATTGAAAAACGCCGGTTGGATACTGCTGTTGCACAGCGCTATACTGATACGCTACCTTGCCAAAGGAAGGATTAAAATTGTATTGCGCCTTTATGGTAATTTTTTATCAGGCGTGTCGGTAATGTGGAAAAAGCGACCATATATCATTCGTAGTCAATCAGCTATAGCTGAACAAATCAATCAGCGGATCAGTAGAAAATTCTACGATCGATATTACCTTTCATCAGCCCTGGATGAACTGCTGACGCCATTCAAACCAGATCTCGTTAAGATAAGAAAAAATTATACTTGGCAACCTTTAAATATCAATTCTCTGTTGCAGACATGGCAAAAACTCCGATTCCTGCTAGTAGGTGGGGCCGCAGCATTACTTTATCTAGTCCTTGCTACTTTCCTAACGGAATATCTTAATGTAGATAAATGGCTAGCCAACGCCATCGCATGGACTCTTTGCATTATTCCAGCCTACCAGGGACAAAAATGGCTAACCTTCCAATCAAAAGTTGATCATCAAACTGCATTTCCGCGATATGTGATTTCCCAGATCATTGCAATAGTATTGTCTTCAATCATGTCCTTTGCGCTTGATCATTTAACCGATTTCAACGCCCCTACAATATTTATCATTGTCGTTTCGGTAATCACTACCTTAAGCTATTTATTTCAACGACTTTGGGTTTTCAATCATGAAAAGAAAACCGGCTGACAATTACAACCTGCTCGCTCCAGACTCAATCGCCACCTGGGTCGCTTACAGAGCCAGGTTGACCATGTTCGCCATGTTCATGGAAGAATTTAGCCCAACTGCCAGAGATACCATTCTGGACGTTGGTGTTACCTCCGACAGCGATTACTCAACTTCCAATTATTTCGAGGCATTCTATCCCCATAAGGATTCAATTTTCTGTTGTGGTTTTGATAATGCATCTTTTTTGGAAAAACAGTACCCTGGACTTTCCTTTATCATGGCGAGCGGGCTAGCGCTGCCGTTCAATGACCAAGCCTTAGATTATATACACTCATCCGCAGTCATCGAACATGTGGGTTCTTTTGCAAAGCAAACCCGTCTTGTCCAGGAATGCGCCAGAGTTGCTAGGAAAGGATTTTGCATTACCACGCCCAATCGCTGGTTCCCGATTGAATTCCACACTGGACTGCCTTTGATCCATTGGCTGCCAAAACCCATGGGGCGACGGTTATTTTTCCACTTGGGACACAGTTTTCATGCTCAGGAAGAAAATCTTAATTTAATGAGTACAAGAGAATTAAAAACTATCATCAACGTCCTACCAGAATTTCGGTTCCATCTACGCCCGTATAGGCTTCTGGGATGGAAAAGCAATCTAGTTCTTTTTGGACATCGAAAAAAGAATGGAACTATCACCCATGAATGATATCGAGCTTTCCATTGTGATGCCCTGCCTGAATGAGGCGGAAACCATCGGGCGTTGCATCGAAAAGGCCAGGCGCTGGTTTGAGCAGTCTGGTGTCAATGGGGAAATCATCATCGGCGATAACGGTTCGACCGATGGCTCGCAGGAGATCGCTATACGCCATGGCGCACGGGTCGTCGCCATCGCGCAACGCGGCTATGGTGCGGCGCTGTCTGGCGCAACCATAGCCGCCAAAGGTCAATACATCATCATGGGTGATTCTGATGATAGTTATGATTTCAGCAATCTTTCTCCCTTCCTGGAAAAACTGCGGGAAGGTTATGACCTGGTCATGGGCAATCGCTTTAAAGGCGGCATTCAGCCTGGAGCGATGCCGTGGAAAAATCGCCATATCGGTAATCCATTGCTGACCCGCATCGGCCAAGTTTTGTTCAACTGTCCAGCAGGCGACTTCCACTGTGGTTTGCGTGGATTTTCCAAAGCTGCTTTCCTGCGCATGGATCTGCACACCACGGGGATGGAGTATGCTTCAGAAATGGTGATTAAAGCTGCCCTGCTAAACCTGCGAATCACCGAAGTGCCCACCACTTTGAGCAAGGATGGCCGTTCCCGTCCTCCGCATCTTCGTCCCTGGCGCGATGGCTGGCGTCATTTACGATTCATGCTGCTGTTCAGCCCCCGTTGGCTATTCATTTATCCGGGTTTCACTATTTCTATATTTGGACTGGCCCTATTTTTTCTGCTGCTACCAGGCCCCATTCGCGTTGGCGATCTTTATCTTGACATTCATACCATGGTCTTTGCCGGCGCGATAACTCTGGTGGGCTATATGCTGCTATTGTTTGGCCTGATTACTCGAATCATTGGCATTAATCAGAATTTATTGCCATCCAAGCAAATGCTTGCTGGTCTGCGTGGAAAACCGATTCTCGAAGCAGGCAGTATGCTAGGCGCGATTTTGATCCTGACTGGACTTTTCTACGGAATTTCCGCGATTGTCGAATGGGGCAGCGCGCATTTTGGCGCACTCGACCCAACGGTGACCATGAGAACAGTCCTACTCTCCGCCACGAGTATGATAGTTGGATTCATTACGTTGATTTTTTCAATCATCTTCGGATTTATCGTCATGCCGACGGATCGTGGAAATCGTACCGATTAGCGATCCAGACGTATGAATCCTTCAGAACCGCAAGCAGTCCGCGCCAAATCGGTGGTAGTGCTATGGGTCGGCATGGCCCTGCTCATTCTATTCAAACTATGGCTGATCGCGGATCAACCAGTCATAGCGCTCGCCGACGCCAGCAAGGACGACCTATTATTTGTCCAACTGGCTGATCATCTGGTGCTGTTCGACTGGCTGGGACCCTACGATAACCTGACTTTGGTCAAGGGACCTTTTTATCCAATCTGGATTGCCGTCGCCTTCCTGGCGGGCGTACCTTTGCTGTTGTCGCAACAAATACTCTACGCCATGGCCTGTGTCGTCACTGAGCGGGCCTTGCAACCCCTTATCGTAAACTGCTTGTCGCGGATGGCAATCTTTATCCTGCTGTTGTTCAATCCAGTTACTTTCACCTGGCAATTGACTCGCGTTCTACGGGACGGTCTCTACCCAGGACTGGCGCTACTAGTGACCGGATCGGCTATCGGTCTTTTCGTGCGGCGTCATGAATCAGCCCGTTCTCTAATAGGTTGGGCGGTCACCTGTGGCTTGGCGACGGCGGCTTTCTGGCTTACCCGGGAGGAAGGAGTGTGGATCCTGCCTGTTCTGGTCCCTTTCGTAGGCTGGACTATGGCGGTGGCGGTGTTTTCGAACTGGAGGGGCTGGCCGAAGATCGCCGTGGTCACCTTGCCGCTAGCGCTACCCCTGTTGGCGATTCATGCGGTATCGCTGACGAATTGGATTCATTACAGCGTTTACACCACCGTTGAAGTCAAAACGCCAGAATTCAAGGCCGCCTATGGCGCGCTAACCCGGGTACGCGCCGCAGAGCACAAACCGCAAGTACCTGTCACGAAGGAAACACGACAGCGCATTTACCCGCAAAGCCCGGCGTTCGCGGAATTGCAACCATCCTTTGAGCGGGAGGGATTCTGGACCCTACGCGCGGTGGATCAAGAAAACCACCCTTCGGGCTCCGACGAAATTGGTGGGGGATGGTTCATATGGGCGTTGCGGGATGCAGCGGCCGAGGCCGGTTACTTCGGCTCGGGCGCGCAGGCTGCGGTTTTTTTCCAGCGACTGGCTAACGAAATCAACGCTGCCTGTCGGGAAAAACGCCTCGATTGTCTGCCCAAACGCGCGAGCCTGATGCCACCCTGGCGATCCGAATACCTGTTACCCGTCATGAAAACTATCTTCTCTGGATTCAAGATGTTGGTGACCTTCTCTGGAGTGTCGCCCACGCCCGCGCCCAGTCGCGGACTTGCGGTCTACTTGGCGCTTTTCCAGGACCTGGCTCGGGAACGGCTATCCGGACAAGCCACCTCATCGGCAGGGGAGAGACAGGCCACTGGAGTGGCTGGAATTGAAACCCCATCGCCACGGCAAACCCAACTGGCGAAGTGGAAGCTCTCGTTATTGGAAAAAATCACCGTAATTTATCAGTCCACAATACCCTACTTTGCCATCGCCACGCTCGTGGCTATAGGTGTCTGGTTGTTCCGGCTCATCAGGCTTAGGAAAATAACGACCATGGGATTTATCGCGCTGATTATCACCATCGCGATCTGCGTCCGCCTCCTGATTCTGGCCATGATCGATGTCACCTCATTCCTAGCCATCATTCCAGAGTATTCAAGCCCTTTGTATCCCATGGCGCTACTGTGCGCCAGTCTGTTCGTGATGGATATCACGCACCAGAGCCGGTGACTGATGAATAACAGTCGACCACTCTAACCCAATCGTGGCGCAAATAACCTGCCACTCAAACTCAAATTGGGGTTGTAGTAGGGATCGCCCGCAGCCAATTGTTCGGCCCAGCGCTCCTTAAACAATTGAGTGTCCGTTGGATGGGTATCCACGGCATCATAACCGCGGGTCGCGGATTCATGGTGAATCAACCGAGCGTATGGCGTAAACAAACAGAGATAACCCGCCTGGCGCAAGCGCAAGCACAAATCGGTATCGCCGAAACCCACCTGCAAATCAGTGTCGAACCCCCCCACTTTATCGAACGCCTCGCGCCGAATCAGCATGCAGGCGGCGGTCACCGCCATGCACTCGCGCACCGCCAATAACGCATGGTGGTGACCGGGCGCTAAACGGCCATTCTCGTATTCCGAGTAAAACTGATGGTCGTGGGCGGCGATGCCGTTGAAGCCAATGACTACTCCCGCATGTTGGATCAGGCCAATGTCCGGGTATAGCAACTTGGCGCCCACCACACCCACATTATCCCAGATCATTGGTTCCAGCATCGCCTCCAGCCAATCGGGTTCCACGATCTCGATGTCATTGTTCAGGAACAACAGAAATTCACCCTGGGCCCGCGCCGCCGCGATATTATTGATCCGAGAAAAATTAAAGGATCCAGGCGCGTCCACTACCCGATGTCCCTGTTTTTCTAGTTCAGCGAAATAAGCCAGAGTATCCGGCTGACTGGAACCATTGTTCGCCACAATCAGCTCCAGCGCGACCCCAGCGGGCAAGCGGGTTCTGCTCAATAGCGATTCCACGCACATCCTGAGCAAATCCACCCGGTCGCGAGTTGGGATAATAATTGAGACAGTGGCTGGCTCAATCTTGTAGCGCACGCGGAAAAAATTGAACGACAACCCTGCCACAGCCAACGCCTCGTCCTCGGCAAGCCCCGCCAAGCGTAGATGCCGGTTCAAGGCGGCCAGGGAATTCTCGGTGACCCTGGCCATTTGCTGGTGGCCGGTGGAAGCAGGATGAATGCGCCACTGATACAGTACCTTGGGGATGTGGCGAAAATCGTGGGTGACTGCTGCCACCCGCAGCAGCAGATCGTAATCCTGGCTGACCTGGAGACTCTGGTCGAATCCGCCCACCTGGAGCAATAGATCACGGCGAAACGCGGTGAGATGGACGATGTAGGGATGGGACAACAGGAAATGATAGCTGAACTGGGGTCTGAATTCGCAGCGAATGATCCGGCCATTGTTGCGAACCAACATCTCGTCGGAGTACATCACATCGGGATGATGCTCCCGAATCGTTTTCGCCACTTCGTACAGGGCGTCGGGCTCCAGTAAGTCATCGTGATCCACGACCGCGAAGTACTCGCCTCGCGCTGCTTCCAAACCCGTCTGAGAGGCGCCGCCAACTCCCTGGTTATGATCGTGCTGGATCAGCCGGAACCGGCTGTCCTGGCCGCGCCAGCGATCGATGACCGCCAGATGCTCAAAGCGCGGGGATGCATCGTCCACCAGAATGCACTCCCAGTCCGGATAGCTTTGCCGATGGATACTAGCCAACAAAGCGTCCAACCAATGCGACGGGCTGTTATAGCAGGGAATGGCCAGCGAAACGAGCGGCGTCTCCGGCCACTCCTGAATCTCCCGCCGCTGTTGTTCCAGATCCTCGGCCTTGCAGCGATGATGGGCATACCATTTTTTGTAGGCGCTCGCGCTGGGCAGGGTCAATACTGGTAAGTGGGCGTAGCGCTCCGGCCTGGCGGGTCCGGGCGGCACGCGGTCCTGCGCCGGGATCAGCGCGAGTGGAGGATCCATGCTCGGATGCGTCCGCCGCCATTCCGCCATGTCCTGGAGAATTTGGAGAATCTGGCCGCGCGCCCCAGGATCTGGCTTGCGCCACAGCAGAACCAAGGCGATCCGGGTCAACAGGTTACCCGCTCGCCATGTGAGCGAGCCAAAAACTGCTTCGATATTGCCTGCCAGGGCAACCAGCCAATGCTGCAGACGCTCCAGGGTTTGCTCACGTTGTTCGAGTCGCTGTTGCAGGGCGACGACCTGCCCCTCCGCCACCTGCCATTGGCTTCGATACCTTTCGATTTCAACTTGCTGTTCCCTGGCGGCCTGTTCCAGGGCGGCGATCTGCTCCTTCGCCTGGGCTTGCCGTGCTCTGGCGGTCTGCTCCAGGGTGGCGATCTGCGCTTCCGCCTGGGCCCGCCGTTCGTCGGCAACCTGTTTCAGGGCGGCAATTCGCTCTTCCGCCTGGGCTTGTCGTTCGTCAGCAGCCTGTTCCAAAGCAGCGATCCGCTCTTCCGCCTGGGCTTGCCGTTCGTTGGCGGCCTGCTCCAAAGCAGCGATCCGCTCTTCCGCCGCTCGCCAGTAACCTTCATAAGTCTCGCTCCGGGCGCGTTGTTCCACACCGGCTGCTTTCCGGGCGTGCAGCACCCGCCCGAGCTGCTCGCGCCGATGGCGAAGATGGTCAAAGTGAGTGAGCAGCGTATGGCGTTCTTCGTGGCCCCGCAAGATTTCCGTCGCACCGACGGACAGAGTGGGTAACGGGGACAAGAACAGCACATCGCCTGTGGTGAATGCCTGATCCAACCACGCCTGTTGGGTGTTAGCGTAGCCGCTTTGAAAAACCCGGTCACCCTGCTGATGATAAAGGCGCGGCTCAATGAACGCCTCGATTTCCCGAGCCGAAGGCAAACGTAATCCCTGGACTTGCAATTCCATCAGTTGCGCATGCAAGCGCTGGAGGGTTTCCACCGGCTGAGTCATCAGGTCGTGGTAAGATACCAGCAATCGTGGGATCGCCTCGGAATGCGCCAGACCCAGCAAACTGTATTGTTCCCAGAGCGCCAGCCCCAGGGAGAGTGGAAAACCTTCGCGCTTGTGCAGTGATTGGGCAACCTGAATCGGGCTACGGTGAACATGAACGCAGACGGGCGCCTCCAACAGCGGTTTCCAGAAGGGAAGCAGCAGGTTGATGCGCGGGTCCTTGAGCATCCAGGGGCGGCGGGCATCCAGATCGAGCAAAATTCTCTCCGCCTGAGGGCGAAATTTGGCCACGAAACCCGGCTCGACCAGGCGGCGGGCGTCGAAACAGCTGATCCGGTCCCAAGCCCAGCCCAGTTCGCGCAGCATGTCCTCGTGCAGGCCGAACACGTCCCAGCGTTCCCAGTAACCTTTCTCATTATCTTCGTTGGCCGGCATGGCCAATTCTGGCGGCGCGAAGTACGCGCCCATCATGTTGAGCAGGCGAGCGACCGCCGAGGTTCCCGAACGGTGCATGCCCAGTACGATGATTTGCATATTCTTTATTCCTTAGCTTCTGAAGAACCGACTCTCCATCGGCGAATCGCTGAACCGTGATTAAAACTTAAATGTTCGCGGATGGGCAACCGACGCTGTACCAGAACATCCCAGCGACTGAAAAACGCCAATCACTGTCACTCCTCACTGAAGAGCCTTTGCATTGATGACCCATCACTCACTGACTCCCTTTGTCCCGGCCGTACTAATCCTGGGCATGCACCGCAGTGGCACCAGTTGCCTGGCGGGCAGTTTGCAGGAAGCAGGATTATATCTGGGTGAGGTCAATACCGCCGCCCCGCACAACGCCAAGGGCAATCGCGAAAGCCACGCAATCATGGATTTGCAGGACAGCGTGCTGCGAGCTAACGGCGGTGCCTGGGATGCGCCTCCGGAACGGGTGGTCTGGTCAGCGGAGCACCAGGCGCGGCGCGACGCTATCATCGCCACCTATCCGACCGATCGGCTCTGGGGTTTCAAGGACCCGCGCACCCTACTGACTTTGGAGGGTTGGCTGGAAAGATTGTCTACGGCCCGTTTCGTTGGCACCTTTCGTCATCCCTTGGCGGTTGCGGCCTCGCTCCAGGCCCGCAACGGGTTTTCCATCGAAAAAAGCCTGGCACTTTGGGAAACCTACAATCGCCGGCTGCTTGAGATTCAGAAACGTTTCGGGTTTCCCCTGCTCTGCTTCGACTGGCCGCCCGAACGCTATCACCAGCGATTGCGAAAAATCACGCCGTTGCTGGGATTGAGCACGCCGGAAACTGGCTTTACTTTTTTCGAATCCGCCTTACGCCGTAATCAAGCGAAGCTGGACGACGACAATCTATCGCCATCCGTGGCGGCGCTATATCGCGAATTGCATGAGGTGGCCAATCGCCGCTTGACCCCAGCTTGGCCAAGCCGCTGGCTGTCCAGGATCGTCGCCCCATTTCGTCCGGATCGGTCCCAGCCTGTCGTCGCGCTGCCTGTCCAAACTCCACAGCTTTCGGTCATCGTCGTGGTGTACAACATGCGGCGGGAGGCGCCACGCACCCTGTATTCGCTGTCGCCCGCTTACCAATTGGGGGTGAGCGGCAATGACTATGAGGTGATCGTGGTCGAGAACGGTTCCACCGAACCGCTGACACCTGAAGACGTGGCGGCGTTCGGCGCTAACTTCCGTTACGTGCGCATCGAGCAAGCGTCACCATCGCCGGCAGGTGCGATCAACCACGGCGTGGCATTGTCGAAAGCGCCCTTTGTTGGCGTCATGATTGACGGCGCGCGGTTGGCAACACCGGGCGTGATCGCCCTGGCCATGCAATGCCTTGGCCGTTTCGAGCGGGCCGTGGTGGGTACGGTGGGGTTTCATCTGGGACCGGATGTCCAAATGGAATCCATCGGCCATGGCTACAATCGGGCTGCCGAGGATGAATTGCTAGCCCGCATTGACTGGCGTCACCATGGCTACCGACTCTTCGACATCAGCGCGCTGGCTGGCTCCAGTCCCACCGGTTGGCTCGGCACGCTGCACGAAAGTAATCTGATTTTTCTGTCCCGGTCGCTGTTCGACGAACTGGCGGGATTCGACGAACGGTTCCAGCTACCGGGCGGCGGGTTCGTCAATCTGGATTTTTATCGCCGGGCGTGCGAATTACCGAATTCTCTGCTAATCACGCTGCTAGGCGAAGCCACCTTTCATCAGGTTCACGGCGGCGCGATCACCAACCAACCCACTGCGGAACTTCCCCAGCGTCTGCAAACCTATGGCGAGGAGTACCGACGGATCCGGGGTTTTTACCATGAAAATCCAACGCGCCCGCCGCTGCTGTTCGGTCATGCCCGGCCTGAGATTATCCCCTGGCTGCACCGGGGCTGCGATGTCGAGATGCGTTCCCGAAACCAAGCCATGCTCGTTCCGCAACCTTAGGAGGTACCACCGCCGTCACCGATGATGGTGGCGCATGATGCTCCTTTCCCCCCAAGTCCCTTCCCTCCCAAGACGAAGGAGCCAAGTAGGTTCAGGCGCCGGCTTTGCTCGACATTCGCCGACCAACCAGGTCGAGCAGCGCTACACTTTTGCCTGACCTACTTTTACTACCCACGAGTAAAGTTTACCGAGGCTTAGCGATCAGGGCGTTAATGGCCGCGTTATTAAACTGTTCTGCCGTAGGGTAATATTGCCCTACAAAGGCTTTTTGAGCGTTTGCGTGGTATTGCTTGGTCAAGTCCTCAATGATTCGCCCCTTCACCTGTTCGAATGGCTGAGTACCAGCCGGCTGGTGGGCAATCAGCTTGATGATATGGTAACCGTAGTCCGTTTTAACCACATCGCTCAAGACGCCCGGTTCGGAAAGTGCGAAAGCTGCATCTTCGAAGGATTTCGCCAACATACCGCGAGTGAACCACTGACCTAGATTACCCCCATTGGCCGCAGTCTTTTGATCCTCCGAATACTTTTTCGCCAATTCACTAAAATCAGCTCCAGCGCGCAATTCCTTAAGCACCGTCTCGGCCTGGGCATGTTTCGAGCCCCTGTTATCTTCGCAATCACACTTCAGGCTCCAAAGAATATGAGCGACTTGGACTCGCTCCGGCTGGGCATAATCTTTTTTATGCGTCAGATAGTACTCTTCGGCAAGCGCGGTAAAATCGGCTTGCGGCAGGGGCTTGCTGCGCTCCTGCTCGACAATCGCATCGACCAGAATCTTGCGCGGGGCTTGCGCAAATAACGCTTCAACATGGGGTTGTTTGTCCAAACCCTGCTGCCGCGCCTCGCGTTCCAGCATCCGTTCGACATAAATCTCGAACAACAACTCTCGCAATCGGTTGGGGTCCTTCTCGATCAGGCGTTGCTGCTCGGGTGACAGCGCCAATAATCCCTGTTGGTAATCCGCTACTGTCACCACCACCTCAGCGCCCTTGATCAAGGGGGTTTCTGGAGCAATCGAAGACGGCGGTTGCTGCTGAGCCCACGCGATACCCCAAACCGCGAATAAGGCGACCATCGCCACGACATATCGGTTCACCCAGCAAGCCACCCGCTGAATGGGACGAACCGGCGAGCCACACAGACTTGAATAGTCAAAAGCAACTTTACGAGCGACGAAATGGGTCATGGTCGAGAACACAATGCAGTGAGTCCCTGAAAAAAAATCGCCGATGCTGGAATCCCGGCATCAGCGATTTGGCTTGGTCAAAGCCGGCTTGGGGCGTCGAAAACCCCAAGCAGACCGAAGATCACAACCTTATTGACGGCTATAGGAGTGGTCGGAAATATCGCTATAGGTATCCGCCGTCCCCGGAATCACGCGCTGCCGGAGCATGAAGCCCACTGCCGGCAACCCTGGACCCGCCAAAGTGGTCGTACCTACTTGCGCCGCCGAATCGGTGTCCAAGTCGAGACGCATCCAACCGAAAGGTTTCGACATCGTCGCATTGGCGCTCGTCACTGTGGCAACCGCATCGTAGACATTCTGGATTTGCTGCGGCAGCAGGCGGCTGAGGAACACCGGATCGCCCGCCGTGAAGGGGATCACGTTGGCCTCATAGCACAACGCCAGATTGGGCAGCGGCTGGGCAGGCGAGGGAACCACACCGCCCGCATCCGGAGCTGTGCTGTACTCATCACGGTTAAAGAGCCTGAAACCGACCTGGTTACAGGAAGTTCCATCCGTGCTGGCGGTATCTGATCCCGTCCCCCGGAAGGTTTTGGCAAACGGCGCCATACGGCCATCGACAACGATCGGTGGCACGCTGTAAGCCGGTCCCGCGGAGGGGAACCGGATGGTATTCACCGCCGCCTGCGGGCTATCAGACGCATCGCGATCAACAAAGAACCCCTTGGTCGGATGGGTGACCACCCACGCGCTCGACACCCCCAGGTTCGGGTTGACGCTCCACTCGTTCACGATGGTCTTGGCGCGCAGGAGTTCGCTCACCGCCTGGAAACCATAGGTAAAACCGGTTATCGGGCCCGTTACACCCAGACCCGCCACCCCAGGCACCGCATTTTCAATGTTTACAGCGCCCCGCGGATAAGCATCGTTCAAACTGGGATCCAGGAACCAGAACGGCTGCTGCGCCGTGATCAAGTTGGGGCAGGCAGCGGCATTGGCATTGGGATCCCACACCACGGGAGTACCCGTCGGCGGACCGAATTGATCACTGAAAAGCACGGTGCACGCGGGACGCGGCGCGACACCCACCGGGGCCGGCGGAACTAACCCCGCACCAGTGATGGTATCGGTTCCCAGAGGGGTGACCGTCATGAAATTGGCCAACGCCACCGCGTTGCCACCCACGGAAGTCCCCCGACCCACATTCAGGAGGGTAAAGTTACCCCGCAGCGCATTGATCGGTTCACCAAACGCTGGCGCCAAGAAGCTCCGCACCTTGGCTTGGGTAAACAGGTTGGCGGCCGCCTGGCACTCCGCCACAGTGTTCTGGCCTGTCGCATCGTGAATGGTATCGTACAGGGTTCTGGCGTCCGTACCCGCTGCGGGGGCGGCCGCAGGGACAGGCCAATGGCCCATAACGATGGCTATCACATAGCCTTCGCGTAGACGATCCACATCCTTGGGTCCGCCGTCGTCGTTGGTGCGGTTAGCTCCATTCACCAAGGAATTCCCGGTAAAAGCAGCCGTGCTGAGCGCCAAGGAGCCACTCGCCACCGCCGGGTTTGCCGTGGTATTACCAAACGCGATATACGGTGAAGTGCAGGTGGTGTCATTGGGTGCGCGCCGGAGCACTGGACCACTGGCGCCTTCTTCGACGACCGCCGAAAACACATCGCCAGGCGACAGGAAAACATTAAAGTCCAGAGCATCGCGAGAGTTGTATCCCTCATAAAAGCGGAATTTGACCGCAATGAGGTTTCTCTCATCCGTATTCAAGAAACTCAACGTCGTCTGCCAACCATCCCGCGTGGTGTAATAGGGGAAAATCAGCGCCTCGCCCAAGCCATTGGCGGGCAGGTTAACGGCATTCGCCGATGTGTACACACCAAGACCGGCCCCACCCAGCGCGGCCGCCATCGCGATAGCTTTGCAAAGCTTGCTTTTCTTCATGCCCGTCTCCTTAAAAAGGATAGCCCGATTGAAAAACCCAGAAACCAAGGTTAAACAAAAATTTAGAAGATCATGATGTTAGTACAGAGAAGTCCAACACCACGAAAAAACATCAGTCCTGCTGGCGCCACCACTGGCCTTCCTTGCGCAACCAAACTTCATTCACCCCTTGGATCATGTCCAGCATTTCGCGGCCTTTTTCCGGATTGGCATAACGATATGCAACTTCCACCCGGACCCTTGCTACGATAGGATCATCATCATAATGAATATCAGTGATGTTTGCCATACGCCAGCGGATCTGGTTGCCAAACCGGTATCGGAACTGGCTTGGAGTATAGACGGCCCGATAGGCTGGCGTTTCAAACTGGTAGGCTGCCTCAAAGTCGCCCCGGATCAGCGCCTGCCAGCGCGCCAGCACCCGTTCCTTGAGTTGCGTCTCCTCGGCTTCCGTCACCAAGGATGGTTGCGGCGAGGCCTGCACACTCGAACCAGGGCCAACCAGGACTTCGTCCGCCCCCACCGCCGAGCTGGCTAGCGCCAGAATCAGCAAGGACGCTGCTTTCCAACCCATCGTCACCCTACCCATGCTGACAGTGAGTGTAGCGAGTATAGCACCTGTAACAACTCATGGAGCTGTTGCCTTCCAACAACAATAAAGTTGTTTTCTGCCCAAAATGCTATCAGGGGACTTTGTCAGTGTCAACGATTAGGCAATGATTCGCGTGGTTTTCACATGATCGGCATCGGCACCCACAACAGAGCATTCGGCGGACAGCGGCCCCGCTGGAAAATTTCGATACCCACTTTGAGGGGATGCCATCGGTTACACTATTTTTTTGAAGTCGAAACCCGGAAAAACCACCATGAGCACCTTGACCCCGGAACTGCGTGATCATTTGCGCCAGGAACTTCCCGGCTGGCTGCGGGAAGATAATGAGTTTCGCCAGTGGATTCTCGACCTCGCCCGCAATCAGTTCGCCGACCGCGTCGAAACCGAGAGCCGGTTTGACCGCCTGCTTGGCGAACTGCGCCGCGACCGCGAGACGCAGGAACGTAAATGGGAGGAGCAGAACCGCAAATGGGAGGAGCAGAACCGCAAATGGGAGGAACAATCTCGTAAATCCGACGAAAAGTGGGCCGAACAGGTCGCGGAAAACCATCGCCTTCATGAAGAAATCATGGCCATGGCTGACCGACTGGACCGCAAAGTCGGCGCCCTGGGCGCACGCTGGGGCTTGCTGTCGGAAACCGCTTTCCGCGATGGGCTGGCCGCGATTCTGGAAAAGAGTTTCGGCGTCGAGGTCGTCAACATCAACGATTACGACGACGAGGGTCTGGTGTTTGGTCGCCCCGATCAGGTGGAACTGGATATTCTGATCAAGAATGGCCTGTTGATCGCCTGCGAAATTAAATCCTCAATGGACAAGGCCGGGTTGTATATCTTTTCGCGCAAAGTGGACTTCTACGAACGCAAGCACCAACGCAAGGCCGACCGTCGGTTGGTAATCACACCGTTCCTGGATCCACGCGCCGCCAGCTTGCCCGGAAAACTAGGCATTGAAGTGTACGCCGACCCCACGCGAGTGCCGATCAACTAAAAGGCTGGGGGTTATGCAACAGTCCAGTTGTCGTTATCAACAATTGCAGCACTGGCGTCACGGTGCAAGCCGCCCGCGCCGCGCCCCATAATCCTGTTGGCACTCCTACCCGCTCCTCACCGCCACCGTGAACCCGCCCATGGCCACCGGAACCCCGTACATCGTCGCCGCCCCGTCCGGAGCTGGCAAAACCAGCCTAGTGAAACGCCTGGTGGAAACCACGCCCGGCGTGGTCGCTTCCGTCTCCCACACCACCCGCCCGCCCCGACCCGGTGAACGAAACGGCGTTCACTATCATTTTATCTCGCCTCCCACCTTTGAGGCGATGATCGCTCAGGGCGCATTCCTGGAACACGCCCAGGTGTTCGATCACCGCTACGGCACCAGCCGCGCCACGGTGTCGGCGTCACTCCAGACCGGACTGGACGTGATCCTGGAAATCGACTGGCAGGGCGCGCGGCAGGTGCGCGAACGGATACCAGATTGTCCCAGCATTTTCATTCTCCCACCCTCCCGCGACGCCCTGCGACACCGGTTGGCCACGCGTGGCCAGGACAGTGCCGAGGTCATCGAACGGCGCATGGCGGCGGCGTTGGATGAACTGTCGCACTACGCCGAGTTCGACTATCTGGTGATCAACGAGCACTTTGAGACCGCGCTGACCGAATTGCGCGCCATCCTCATCGCCCAGCGCCAGCGGCGGACGGCGCAACTGGAGCGACATCTGGAACTATTTCATATCCTCTTGTCTTAACCACTTGTTTTTTATTAGACTGATTAGCCCTAAATCGGCAACGCCACCGATGGAGAAATCCCTGAATGGCTCGTATCACCGTGGAAGACTGCCTCGCCCGGGTGGATAACCGGTTCGAACTGGTGCTGATCGCCGCGCGGCGCGCCCGTGACCTCGCGCTTGGCCAGGCAACGCTGCTGGACATGAAGGGTGACAAACTCACGGACAAGCCCACCGTCATTGCGCTGCGCGAGCTGGCCGATGGCAAACTGGATACGCTGATCAAGGAAAAATATGGCCGCTTCAGCGCGCCCGCGCCCGCGCCTTTGGTCGAACCGGCGTCCGCATCCGCCGCCGAGCCGGATGAACCTGCGCCGGGATCCGATTGACCGCGCCGCGCCCGCAACGGGAGGCCCGCCATCGTGATGGCCGTGCCGCTGCTGGACGTTCGCCCCGAGATCGAACTCAACCGCCCTCTGGCCGTGGATAACGAATGGTTGGATGACCTGCGGTTGCGCATCGACGATTTGTGCGCCATCGCCGGTGATTACCTTGAACCGGCTCAGGTCGAGCGCCTGCGCGAGGCCTGCCATTTCGCCACCGAAGCCCACGCCGGCGTCTACCGCAAAAGCGGCGAGCCGTACATCTTTCACCCCCTGGCGGTGGCCCGCATCCTCGCCAACGTCCGGTTCGATCACGAAACACTGATCGCCGCCCTGCTGCACGACGTCATTGAGGACACCCCCTACGACAAGGAACAGATCGGTGCCCGGTTCGGACCGGAAGTCGCCGAACTGGTGGACGGCGTCAGCAAGCTGACCCAGATTCAGTTCAATTCCAAGCGAGAGGCCCAGGCCGAAAATTTCCGCAAGATGTTCCTGGCCATGGCCAAGGATCTGCGGGTGATCATGATCAAGCTGGCCGACCGCTTGCACAACATGCGCACCCTCGGCGCCATGCGCCCGGAATCGCGCCGCCGCATCGCCCGCGAAACCCTGGAAATCTACGCGCCCATCGCCGGCCGGCTGGGTATGAATCACCTGCGTCAGGAATTGGAGAATCTCGGCTTCAGCCATCTCTATCCGTTGCGCCACCGGGCGTTGCAGGACGCGGTGCGCAAGCTGAGCGGCAACCGCTACGAGATCGTCAGCCAACTGGAAAACCGTATCCAGGACCGGTTGCGGGAAGAAGGCATCGCCGGTCGGGTGGTGGGTCGCAGCAAGCACCTGTGGGGCATTTACCAGAAAATGCGCCTCAAGCATCTGCCGTTCAAGGAGGTTCATGACGTCTACGCGGTGCGGATCATCGTGGACGCGGTGGACACTTGCTACCGGACGCTGGGTATCATGCACAGCCTGTACAAACCGATCATGGGCCGGTTCAAGGATTACATCGCCATTCCCAAGGCCAACGGTTACCAGTCGCTGCACACCGTGCTGTTCGGCCCCAACGGCGTCCCCATCGAGGTGCAGATTCGCACCGAGGAAATGCACGTCATGGCCGAGGTCGGCATCGCCGCCCACTGGCGCTACAAATCCGACGGTGACGAGGGTAACCATGCCCAGCAACGGGCGCGCGAATGGTTGCGCAAGCTGCTGGACATGCAGCGCCGGGCCGGCAATCCGATGGAATTTCTGGAAAGCGTCAAGGTCGATCTGTTCCCCGACGAGGTCTACGTGTTCACGCCGCGCGGCGAGATCGTCCAACTGCCGCGCGGCGCGACGGCGGTGGATTTCGCCTACGCCATTCATTCCGATGTCGGCAATACCTGCGTAGGGGCCAAGATCGACCGCCGGCTGGCGCCGCTGCGCACGCCACTGGTGACCGGTCAGACCGTCGAGGTCATCATCACTCCAACCGCTCGACCCAACCCGGCCTGGCTCAACTTCGTGGTCACTGCCAAGGCCCGCGCCAGCATTCGTCATTATCTCAAGCACTTGCAGCGCGATGAGGCGATCCTGCTCGGCAAGCGACTGCTGGAGAAAGCGCTGGCGGGCCATATCGGCGGCCTGGGCGAACTGCCCACCGCGCGAGTCCGGGCGCTGGTGCGCGAATTCAATCTGACCAACTTCGACGAATTGCTGGCCGACATCGGGCTGGGTAATCGAGTGGCCGCGTTGATCGCCAAGCGCCTGTTGCCGGACGACGACGAGAAAGAGAGCACCGCGCCGGACGCCAGCGCCCAACCGCTGCTGATCAAGGGCGCCGAGGGGACGGTGGTCAGCTTCGGCAAGTGTTGCCGGCCACTGCCTGGCGATGCCATCGTCGGCTACCTCAACACCGGGCGTGGCATCGTCATCCACCGCGATAATTGCAAAAACGTTGCCAGTTACAAGAAAACGCCCGAAAAGTGGATCGAAGTGGAGTGGGAGCCGCAGGTCAACAGCGACTTCTGCGCCGAGTTGCGCCTCGACGTGGTCAATCGGCGTGGGGTGCTGGCCACCATCGCCGCCGCTATCGCCGCCACCGACACCAACATCGAAACGATCAATACTTCGGAGCGGGACGGCACCACCACCACAGTGCATCTGCTGCTCAACGTCCGTGACCGCGCCCATCTGGCTCGGGTGATGCGCCAATTGCGCACCTTGCCCGAAACGTTGAAGCTAGCCCGGCGCGGCTAGTCTTCCCTCACCCCCTTTCCCGCCAAGCAGAGAGGGAATTCGCCAGGAGCGTTCCATGCCGCGTGTCATCATCCACACTGACCAGGCCCCCGCCGCCATCGGCGCCTATTCCCAGGCGGTCAAGGTCGGCGCAACTGTCTACCTGTCCGGCCAGATTCCGCTTGATCCCGCCACCATGCAACTGGTCGCGGGCGGGATCGAAGCGCAGATCCGCCGGGTGTTCGATAACCTGGCGGCGGTGGCCCACGCCGCCGGCGGCAGCCTGGCCGACACCGTCAAACTGAATGTATTCCTGACCGATCTGAGCCATTTCGCCTTGGTGAATCAGGTCATGGCCGAATATTTTCAGGAACCGTATCCGGCGCGCGCGGCGATTGGCGTCGCGGCGCTGCCACGCGGCGCGCAGGTGGAAATGGACGCGGTGCTGGCGTTGGCTTGAGATGCCGGTCATGCGGGGCGCGGCGGGGACGCCAACCTCCGAATCGCTGCCAGTCACCGCGCTGAAAGGCGTTGGACCAAAGCTGGCGGATCGGCTGCGCCGGCTGAGCATCGCTACTGTGGAAGACGTGCTGCTGCATCTGCCGCTGCGCTATCAGGATCGCACCCGCGTCACGCCGATCAACCAGTTACGGCCTGGCGACGCGGCGCAGATCGAGGCTGAAGTGGTCGGCAGCGAGGTGACGGCGCGTGGTCGGCGGTTTCTGCTCTGTCGTCTGGATGATGGGACAGGCGTGTTGACCCTGCGCTTTTTCCATTTCAGCCCCGCCCAGGAACAACTGTTCAGCCGACCCAACGGGCGATTGCGCTGTTTTGGCGAGGCGCGGCAGGGCTACGCCGGTCTGGAAATGATTCACCCCGAATGCCGGTGGATTGGGCCGGACACGCTACCGGTGGACGACCGATTGACGCCCATCTACCCCGCCACGGCGGGCTTGCAGCAATTCACTTTGCGCGGCCTGGCGGAACAGGCGCTGACGCAACTGCGCGCGACAGCGCTGTTACCGGAACTGTTGCCCGCGGCAATACGGACGCGGTTTCAACTCCTGCCCATCACCGAGGCGGTGGAATTGCTGCACCGACCGCCGGCGGGAACAGCGTTGGCGGCGCTGGAGAGCGGTCGCTATCCGGCACGGCGGCGATTGGCGTTCGAGGAACTGCTAGCGCATCAGCTCAGCTTGCGACGGTTGCGCGCGCGGATGCAACGCCAGGACGCGCCGCCGCTAGCCGGCCAAGGTGGTCTAAGCCAACGGTTCGTGGAACGCTTGCCGTTCGCGCTCACCCCCGCCCAGCGGCGGGTGCTGGCGGAAATCGGCGCTGATCTGGCCCAGCCTCGCCCCATGCTGCGGCTGTTGCAGGGCGATGTTGGCTCCGGCAAGACCGTGGTGGCCGCCGCCGCCGCGCTGCGGGCGGTGGAAGCCGGCGCGCAGGCGGCGCTGATGGCCCCCACCGAGTTGCTGGCCGAACAGCATTACCGCAACTTCCGCGTCTGGCTGGAACCGCTGGGCGTCGAGGTGGCCTGGCTGACCGGTCGGCTGACCGGCAAGGCGCGGCAAATCCTGCTGGAACGGCTGGCCGCTGGCCAAATTCATGTCGCGGTCGGCACGCACGCGCTGTTTCAGGCAACGGTCGCCTTCGCCGAACTGGCGCTGGTGGTCGTGGACGAGCAACATCGCTTCGGCGTTCACCAGCGGCTGGCGCTGCGCGAGAAAGGCCGCCATGGCGGGCGTTGCCCCCACCAGTTGATCATGACCGCCACGCCGATTCCGCGCACCTTGGCGATGAGCGCCTACGCCGATCTTGACACCTCGACCATCGACGAATTGCCGCCGGGCCGCCAGCCGGTGAAAACCGTGGTCGCGCCCGACAGTCGCCGCGACGAGGTGATCGAGCGCATTCGTCAGGCGTGTCGCGCGGGCCGACAGGCGTATTGGGTTTGTCCGCTGATCGAGGAGTCGGAGGCGCTGCAATGCCAGGCGGCGGCGGTCACCGCCGAACGGCTGACCGCGTTCCTACCGGAACTGCGCATCGGTCTGGCTCATGGCCGTCGGTCCGCCGCCGAACGGGAAGCAACGATGACCGCTTTCAAGGCGGGTGAGCTGGACTTGCTGGTCGCCACCACAGTGATCGAGGTTGGGGTGGACGTGGCCAACGCCAGCCTGATGGTCGTCGAGAACGCCGAGCGGTTGGGGCTGGCGCAGTTGCACCAGTTGCGGGGCCGGGTCGGGCGCGGCGCGGCGCAAAGCAATTGTGTGCTGTTGTACCGGCCACCGCTGTCTTCAATCGCTCACCGTCGGCTGGCGGTGCTGCGGGAATGTCACGATGGCTTTGAAATCGCCCGCCGTGACCTGGAGTTACGTGGTCCCGGCGAAGTGTTGGGAACCCGCCAAACCGGTGAACAGACGTTGCGGGTGGCCGATCTGCTGCGCGATCAGGATCTGCTCAACGCCATCCGCCATACCGCGGATGCGTTGTTGCGCGATTATCCCGACCGGGTGGAACCACTGATTCGGCGCTGGATCGGCGCGGCCGCGCATTACGGCGAGGTGTGAGTCGAAGAGTCAAAGAACCTTCACCCGCCCCTCGCCCACTGGCGAGCAAGGGTTTTGGACAACCTCTCAGCGCTTCCAGCATTCCTGAGTGGTCGAATCCGTGGCGGGTTTACCGGCTGCGGTGCGCGTACCGGCCTGGTTCAGGGTGAGCGTCAAGCACTGATCATGCAACTGATCATTTTGCGGAGTCGCCGTCAGAGTGTAAGTGGTGCGCGTAACGCCCCCCAGTGTAATCCGGTAATACTGCTTGGAAGCAGTGGGCTCGTTGCGCGGGACCGTCCTCAATTCGACCGGTAAAGCGGGCGCCGTGTTGGAACCGCAGGGATTGTCGTAACAGCTACTGTTGGTGGTGTAAAGGCGTTCCATGAACTGCGCGGCTTCCACCATAAAAGCCTTGGCCTCCGCCCGCCGCGCCCGGCGCACACTGTCCTGGTAGCCGGGATAGGCGACTGCCGCCAGGATGGCGATGATGGCCACGACGATCATCAGCTCGATCAAGGTAAAACCGGAAGATGGAGTTTTCATAACAGGAATCGTCTAGATTGACGGTTAAAGCCTCTCGGCGACCGCCGCGCGTTAGTTACAACGCGCGGCGGTCGCCATCCGGTGGCCAACGGCCCCTTACTGTTGCAATTGCCGCCAGAACCGCCGCCCGACCGTCCGTTGCGAGATGTCCACTTGAGCCGAGGCTGGTTGGCCACTGCTTCCTAGGGAAACGATGTATTGATCACCGGTCTCCAGGTTCTCCACCAGCTTGGGCTCGGACAAAATACCTACAGTGGAAGGTACGCTGCTGACCGCAGCATCCGCGATGCCATCGCCATCCGTGTCGACCTTGTCCACATTCTTGAAGGGCGATGTCTTCAGTCGTCCTCCGCTGATGGCGTCCAGAATGATCGTATTACTGGTGCCGCCAGCTTCGCATACATCCACATTGGGAATCAATGTGTTGAACACGATCTTCTTATCCACCAGCAGGCCATTGGTGACCTGTTTTTCACCGTGATTGTCGGGCGTGGTCGCGGGCCAAGCCAAGTCAACGTACCAGCCCAAATAGCCAGGCGGCGGATTGGTGGGACTATTCGGATCGCTATCGTAATGCCAGGTGATGGAAGTATCCGAGACGAGGTAATGGCCACTCACGCTATTCAGAATTTTCTGCTGCAGCAACTGCGCGCGGGTTTGGGGCAGTAGGGACGCGATGGCGGAATTGTCCCGATCCCACACGGCGTAGAGCGTTTGCGTGTTCTGGCCGGTATTCTGGTTGTCGCTGGGCTCGATGTACTTGCCCGTGCCGAAATAGACGAGATAACCATTAAACGAGGGATGCACGTCCACCTCGGGCCGGGTGGTGATGGGCTGGACCGGGTTGCCAGCGGTGGGACTCACGGCCGTGAACAGGGGCGTGCAGGGATTGCAGGACGCGATGTTATAGGCCACGCGCGCGGCCGCCGCGCTGCCGCTGAGATCGAACTTCCACAAATTGCCTTGCAAGTCGCCGGCGTAGGCGTATTGGGCGTTCTGCGGATTATAGAGATCGAAAATGACCGCTGGCGTCGCCAGTCCGTTGGGCGCGGTCGTCGAATTCGGACCGACATACAGCGGCGTCGTGGTGAGCAGTTGACCCGTTTTCGAGGCAGTCTCCAGCTTCAGGATGTACAGCGCGGCGCGTCCGGTGGTGCTGGCGCTGCCATCGGCCTCGGTGTTGTTGTAGCCATTACCCAAAACGACTACCCAATCACTCCCCATCTTGGCGATGGTCGGTTTGCTAAACGTATAGCCGAGATCGTTATGGCTGTACTCCCACAAGACTTTACTCGCGCCAAAGTTGGTTGGATCGGTGACATCCAGCGCGAACACCGTTTGACCACCGCCGCGCAACGTACCGACCAGAATCTTCTTGGTGCCGATGTCCTTGACCACCGCCGAGCCATCGACGTAGTAACGGTGAACGTAGCCGTCGTCCGCCAGGGCATTCAGCTTTGGAAAGAGCGCGTTTGGCACGTAAGCGAACAATTCCTTGCCATCGCTGGCCCTGAACGCATGCAACATGCCATCGTTCGCGCCGACGTAAATCACGTCTTCGTCGCCATAATCCACGAAGAACGGATCGGAATCGACGATATCGCCCAGCATGGTTTGCCGATAACGGAATTTGTTTTCAAGTCGCCAATCCTTATCGCCCGCCGCGACCCCCTTGCCCCGCAGAAAATCCAGCCGCGCCGATCCCTTGGTGTCAGTCACGCCAGTAATCGAGTTTTTGTTCAGATAGCCCTGCTGGGTGGAGTTGAGGTTAGCCCAAAGAAATTCAACACCATTGGTGCCATTGAGCGTGAAAATCTTGCGGCTGGTGGGCGACTGATTGGCGAATGCCGAAGTGGATTTGTTCGTCTCCCATAACGGATTGCCGAGGTCGAAAGTGCCGTCGCTCTTGATCGTGACAGCCTTCAGATTTCCAGTCCAGTCACCAGAGTTGAACTGCGCGATATAGGACACCGCAGTTCGGTTATTGGTGACAAAGCCGGAGTTCATGGACAACGCCGCGACGGACCCCGTCCGGGCCGAGATGGTGCTCAACGCCGATTGGAGACCCTGGATCAGTTCGTTGGGATCCCGCGCCGAGAAAAACTCGCCACGGCTGTTGTAGGCGGCATGCCACATATCGTCGATCTTGGCCGGCGTGGTGGTGGAAACCGTGGGATCGCCCCATTGCGTGCTGGGCTCTAGCGCATTCCGATTAGCCGGATTGGTGATCTCGGTCGGCCAACCGTCGACATTCGACGACGGATAGGTCAATAGACCTTGGGCACCAAATGCCACCGTGAACGTCACCATGTGCGGGAACATGAAGGGCGTCTGGATATCGGACGGTACATTGGTAGTCAGGGCCGGCACTTTCCAATCGGAACTGGTCGACCAGGCGGGCACCAGATTGGTTTTGTAATAATAATACGCCACGTCGGCCACTGTATTATTGCGGCCATCGTTGTCCACGTCGCTGACGCTATAGCTTGGACTAAAGGAGACATTCCAAAAACCGTCCGTCATGAGCAGCGAGAAATTGTTCTGGCACTTGCCACCATTTCCCGCAGATAAAATGGGAGATTTGCCCGTATAACCTGACAATGTCCCCTTATAGTATTGTCCGGTTCGGTCCAGACCCGCTTGTAGCGGTGTGCTGTTACTGGTCCATTTGAAACCATACAACTTGCCAAGTAATGAAGCGTTCTCAGTGTCGTACGGTCCGGTGGGAGCGCTCGGCATCTGCACGAAGAGATTGGTGGGCCAACTACCGCTCCATTGGTTGATCACGCTGACCCCGTAGCGAAAACTGGGAAAGCTGGTAATCACCTTGCCTATGGCGCCTCTGGCCACCAATTGCCGTTTACGGGAATATTGATACCAGTTGGCGATGTTTTGCTTCACTTCCGCGATCGTCATCCCTCCCAAGGCTGATTGCGCGCCAGAACCGGTCAGTGTGGTGGTGCTACCCACCTGATCCACCAATAACCGGCCCGAACGATAGGGATTGGTGCTGTTGTTATTCGCGGTCGTGGGTTTGTCCCAACACCGCTGCCATAGCGTCGGCGGCAGATTGCCAGCGGCCAGCGTGGGCATGGTGGTCGGACAATAGTTGGTCTGGAATTTTTGCACGTTGATCTGGTCCGTGCTGCCCGCCTTCACCGTGTACAGGGTGTAGGTATCCCAGAGATCCACATAGCCGTTGGGCACGGAAGCCGGCAAGCTGGCGTCAGGGATGGGGAGAGCCGTCACTGTAGTGGGCTGTACCGGACGCATGTTGATACTGCTGCCCCGTTTTGGCGTTCCATCCGTGGTCAGGAAACTTTTATCGTCGGTCCAGACGGTGTAGTAGAAATCCGTTGCGCTCAAATCGCGCGTGACCGTGTAACCTGTGGCGTCCTTCTGCGGATTACTGCGGGCCGCCTTGTAACAGGCGTTCGGCACTGCCGGACATCCAGACGCCGCCGCCACAGTGGTAACACCGGACCATGGCTCATAAAGGACGTTGGGATTGTAATAAAGCGTGTTGGAATCGGACGAAAAAATTCGCCAGTCCCAAAGAATGGGCGTCGTGGTGGAAATGGGCGCATTGGTCACCAAGGTACTGGTTGTGGCGACCTTGGGTTTGTACAGCATCCATGAATTACACGCATAGATTGCCGCGCCATTGCCAGCGCCTTCGCAACCGATGGTATAGATATTGTCGCTATTATTATAATAGTAGGAGAATTGATTAGCACTGGTCGTCGTGCCGGAACCGTTGCTATAGTTTGCATCCCCACTGTCCAGAGCAAAGCCATACCACCGCTTTTCAGAGCCAGGGAAATTATCGGTGGGGACACTGTTGGCCGTGCCGTTGCTGAAATCCGGGTCATAAAAGTTGGCGGACCAGTATCGATTAAACATCATCTCCCAGTCCATCGAACCCGAGTCGTCCAGCATGAAAAACACATTCGGCGACACACCATTGCCCAGAAACAGCGGCGTATTGTCGATATCGAGCGCGGCGGCCGGAGCAAAATAAATCAATCCGCCGCTTAGTAGAACCGCGATGACGGTTCTCTTTGGCTTTCGAGTTATCGTCGTCTTCATGGCATCCTCCAATCGAACCCGTATCACCTTTCGTGGGATTGATTCATCAATTCGGAACGTAGTAATTCATGTAAACACCGGTTTGCAACATGGTGACCGCACTGTCACTGTTACCCATCCCACGCGCGGTATTGCGGTAATAGTGGCGTTCGCGCCGAAACCGAAGTTCGTTCTTGATCACCAGGCCATCCACATAGATCGACCGCCGATAAGCCTGGGCCTCATTACTGCTATCCGCCGCCGCATAGACGTAGCCTTCCAAAATGCAGCGCGGCGGGCCAATCAGACCCACCAGAGTCCTGGTATTGGGCAATGGTTGACTGTTGCTGGCATTACTCTCCCACCAGGTGCGATCACGCGCCATTTCCGCCCACCAGAGGGTGTTGCCGACCGCTGCGGGGTTGAGATCCAAACGGTTAAGCGCGAGGCCAGGAAACAGCGCGCCAACTTGCCCATTGTCCAAGCTCCAAACCCAGATGTTCGCCGGCATCCCCGCTGGTAGTGGTAACCAGGCAGGTAGAGGCGTTTGGCCACTGAGCCACCACACCTGATCAAGAAGGATCGGGCGCGGTGGATTGTTCACGACCGGTGGATTCGCCCCCAAGCCACTGAACAGGCTGACCTGGAGCGCGTAATCTTGCTCCACGATATTTTCGCAATAACGCAGCGCTGTCTCAGCCGCTTGAAAGGCCAAATTGCTATCGCGCAGATTACCGGCCATTTTTTCCTCCAGGGTGGTATCCCGCATGGCCGAGATGCCTAGCAGAGTCATCACCACCAACAGAATCAGGCCCACCACCAAAGCCGCCCCGCCCTGGCGACTTCTGGATCGCTGTCGAAACTCCACGGTCGCACGCATGTGCATTCTCCTGCTCGCCTCGATTCGTCAATTCGCCTGGTTGCGAACGGTGATCGTCGTCCCCACCACCTGCCGCAACCGCTGATCACCGGCGGACGGCGTCGTGGCAACGCTGTTTGTGATGGGAAACCGGTAGGTCTGGGGCTGACTCGCCACATTGTTCTCGTCGGAACGTACCAGCAGTGAAATTTGCACGCCAATGACTCGGTTCCACAGACCCCGGGCCGTGACCTGATCAGCGGGTAGATAAGCGGTCGCGCCGGTCAGTCGCCCAACGGCGTCCATGCCCGAACCACCCCCCGCTGGATCCTGGCTAACGGCGTACCAGATACGCATGTCCTGCAACCCCGCCACCAACGGTTGGGGAATCGGACTGGTGTTGTTATCCGTGCATTGTAGGGAACGCCCTTCGACGGGATCATTCGCCGTCAGGCTAAGCGTGATATCCGCCATCTCGTTGACGGGTACCACCCGACCCAGGCATGTAGTAATCATGTTGTCGGCGGCGCCCGGATAGCGGATCCGAATACTGTCCACACCGTTGATATTGCCAGACTCGGTCGCCCCAATGCCTCGCGCGACCTGCCCCTGGGCAAAGGGATTGTTGCTTGGGCTTGCGGGATAACCGCGTTCGCCGTTCGTTGGACTCCAGTTAGTTTGGCCCTTGTCCCACGGAAATGTGGAATAGCCACTCATTCGGATGTAGCGCGCCAAAAGCGCGATGGCGTTTCGCCCGTTTTCTTGCATCCGCGAAGAAGCCTGCTGGATTCGCACCGCCTGACGCGTGCTGATGAAAACCTGGGCGACGCCACCCAACACCACCAGACCCAGGAGCAGGGCCACCATAATTTCGATCAGGGTAAACCCCCGCGATCGTGGCGATTCACGCCGCCAAGCCCGGCCCGCCATCGTCACCCATCCTTTCACACGCATGATCTTGCTCCCCGTCGTAATTCTTGAACCGCCAGATCAGAATGGAGCGACCACGAGCCGCTGAAACTGGGTGGGGTCACCGGTACGGTTGTCATCCCACCAGATTTTGATGACCCAGGTCGGTCCACCATCGCAGGCGGGCGCGGCGGGCGTGCCGTCATCGGCCGTGGCCGGCGGATTGGTGGTGTCTCGGCAAACCACGCCCCGGCCGTTCGGCAATAACCCGTTTAATCCATTCGCTGGATCATTCGCCAAGGCCCGTTGCCACTCAGCCACATCGTTTTGCGCCATCTGCGCTGGCGTGCATCCATTGGTGGAAAAAGTCCGGCACGCCGACACCAGAGCGAGCAACGGTGTGGTGGTTGGGGTGTTGTAGCTCGCCAGGCCCGGCGAGTTCGCGCGCATCCGATCCGCCAGTTCGTACGCCAGCGCGGTCGCCTGGCTACGCAAATAGGCGCTGTGACTGAACCGCAGGCCATTGACTTGCAGACTGGCCAGCCCCAGCAGGCCGATGGATAACACCACCACCGCCACCAGCACTTCCAGCAGGGTAAAGCCAGCGACTTTCCCGCCAGGCCGCTTGATTATTGCCTTCGCCATGATCGCACTCCTCCACACCAAATCCGGTCGCGGCATCTTCATGGACAGTTCCATTCCGAGTCGGACGGCGAAACTTTCGTTATCCGCGCGCGCCCTCCCCTGCTCAACGCGATCTGCCGCGACGAGGTCGCATATCCACTCTTGCACAGGCTCATCGTGGCGAACTGCGGAACGCCGCCCGCCGTCTGGGCCACGCCCGCCGGCACAAAGGAAATGTAATCCACCGCCAGTCCGTTCCCTTGCAAGGTCACCCCCGCCGCCAACGGCTCGTAAGCCCGAATCAACGGCTCGGGATTGGGATTGGGGGGAGGATCCGTGCTACAGGTCGCGGGATCGCGCAGGGCGTCGCCATTTGGATCGGCGAATACGATCCACCCTTGCTCGTAACCACTGCTGCCGCCAGTAACGCAACAAAGGCCATTCGCGCTCTTGCACAGCGTGACGCGCACGTTGCGCTTGATGGCCTCCGAACGGGCAAGGTTCATGGCGGCAACGAACGCATTCGCGTTGGCGGTCAACCGGTTGTTGTTGATCGTCTCGCGCAGCTCTGGCACACCGACCGTCAGCAACACGGCGACCACCGCCACGGTTACAATCAGTTCTATCAGCGTGAAACCCGCATCATTCTTCATGGTCACTTGCTCTCATTCGCCCAGATCACTCCACTGCCCACCCCTGACGTTGCCGTGATCCTGTTTCAGTCACCATTTGCTGGTTCTAGCCTAGCGAATCCCCTGCTGGCGCGCGGTAAAAAAACGATGGAAGGTGGTTTTTACCGGACAGACGGGTTCCCATTCATGGCTTCACCGGCATACGCCGACGCTAAATCGCCTCCTCCGACGCCCACTCCTCGCGAGGAAACCGCACCAGCGCCCCGATGCGTTGCTCCTCCAGCGAATCCAGTTCAAACAACGCCAGAGTTTCGCCCGGCTCCGGCGAATCCGCGTCGAGTTTGACGCCGAGCCGGTTAAGCCGCAGGGACAAGGGATGGAGATGCAGGTACGGTTCCGGCTGGCCCACCACCTGGCGCACTTGTTCCAGATAGTCGCCCAACGTGCTCAACGGTTTGCGGGCCTCGGCCAAATCCTGCTCGGTCTGGACCAGCCGGTGTTCCAACGCCGCCAGCCGGTGCTCGTCGGCGTCGGCGCTCGACAGCAGCGGCCGCAGTCCCTGCGACTGCCCCCGCAAGACTTGCAACTGCGCGCGCAATTGTCGCCGCTGCTCCTCCAACGCGTCGCGGCGCGCCTGCAGCTCGCCGATGCGCGCCCGCGCCCGCGTTGCCAGAAAAATCAACATCCGCTGGCGCAAATCCTGGCGTAATTCGGCTTCGCTGGCCGCGGGAAAATGCAACTGGTGCTCCGAAAAGCTGACCTGGGTCTGAGGAACCTCCCGCACCAGCAGATCGCCTTCCAGCATCGAGCCAAAGGTCTCGGTTTCCCGCTTGACCATCAGCAGCAGAGCGAAACACTCCGCTGGCTGGGCGGGTTGCTGGAAAAACGCCCGCGCCGCCCGGGACTGGCCCAGCGTGACCCGCAGGTCGGCGGTCGTGGCGAAGAAAGCGTTGACCCGCGAGTCACTGGCCCAAGCGCGCGCGCTCAAGGTCAAGGCCGGTGGCAGTTGCCGGATCAGTTGGTGGCAATGGTTCAGCGCGGCGTCCACCGCGTCCAGCAACCGGTCCGCGTAATCGCCCACCAGCCGGATGCGCGGCTCGCTGGCGTCCACCACCTGTTCGATGGCGTCCCGCGTCGCCGCCAGCCGCTCCTGATGATGCCGGCGCTCGGCCAACTGATGCTCGGCGAACGCCGTGATGCCGCCAAGGACGTGTTGCAGGAAACCTTGACCGTTCGTCATCATCGCCACCCTTCACGCCAACCGCCCCAACCGCTGGTGCAACGGGCTAGTCCGGGGAAAGTGAGCGCGGAGAAAATCCATCTGATCGGCCAGCACCCGCCGGCTTTGCAAAAACACGTATTCCGCATGATTGGGGATGAACGGAATCGCCAGCAACTGCATCCCGGCCTGTTCCGGCGTTTTGCCACCCTTGGCGTGGTTGCAGGGTTTGCAGGCGGTGACCACGTTATTCCAATAATCGCCACCGCCCTGTACGATGGGTCGGATGTGGTCACGGGACAAATCCCGAAACGGGAATGTCTCGCCACAATACAGACAGGTATAGCAGTCGCGCCGGAACAGCGCGGCGTTGGATAGCGGCGGCGTGTAGTCCTGACGTGAACGCAGCCGGGCGTAGGCGCCGCCCAACGTGGCGATAATGGAATTGACGGTGACGGCGCTCCGCTGGCCGCTGCGGGCGTTGATGCCCCCGCGCACCGTGTACAGCACCCGGCCGCAGGTGTAGGCCACCTGCTCGGCGTAATACAGCCGCACCGCCTGCTGATAGTCAATCCATTCCAGCGGCATACCCGTCACGTCCGTATGCAAGACCTGCTGCTCCAATCCGTACATGCCTCACCTGTGCCCTGTGCTCCGTTCGACCGCCCCTGGTCGCCGTCCGCGGTCACCTCGGTTCCTGGCTCTATCATCGCGGAGACGGATGTTCATCGCTGTCAGAGAGGCGGACAGGTCGCCATCCGCCATCCGCCCGAAACGTCGCATGGCAATCCAGCCCATGCCTTTTATAATGTTAGCAGTGTAGGCTACTCTACTCTATTTAGGAGTAGCGCGCGTCTTCCCGCCGCTGGCGCGCGTTTTCCCTAAAAAGCTGGCGTCACACCCCTAAACAGGCTTGGCAAAAGCCTTTTTCGCGTCCATGTCCGGGTCGGCGGGATCCGGTGGAATCACAACAATCAGGAGGAGACAACACATGCCTGCTCGTATGGCCGTTCCGAAGGAAATCGTTTCGGGTGAACGGCGGGTCGCTCTCGACCCCACGATGGCCGAGCGTTTCGCCAAGCTCGGTGTGGAAGTATTGGTGGAAAAAGACGCGGGTCGAAGCGCCTTTTTTCCTGATGAGGCTTACGGCAAGAGTAGCCGGCTGCTCGACGACGCCAAATCGCTGTATGCCGAAGCGGATGTGGTTTTCAAGGTGCAAGCGCCAACGCTGGAGGAGGTGGAATTGCTCCGGGACGGCTCGACTCTGCTGGCCGTGCTGCTGCCACACCGCAACCTGGACATGGTCAAACGGTTGCGCGACAAGAAAATCACCAGTTTCGCCATGGAGCTGATCCCGCGTATCTCCCGCGCGCAATCCATGGACGTGTTGTCCTCGCAGGCAGCGGTCTCCGGCTACAAAGTGGCGCTGCTGGCGGCAAACCTGGCCAGCGGCTTCTTCCCGATGCTGACCACTGCCGCCGGCACCATTCGCCCGTCCAAGGTCGTCATCATCGGCGCCGGCGTGGCCGGTCTGCAAGCCATTGCGACCTGTCGTCGCTTGGGCGCGATGGTGGAAGCCTACGACGTGCGCCCGGCGGCGCGGCAGGAAATCGAATCGCTGGGCGCCAAGATGATCGATACCGGCGTCAGCGCGGCCAGCGAAGGCGGCTACGCTCGCGAGCTCACGGCGGAAGAAAAGCAGAAGCAGGCGGACATACTGGCCAAGCACATCGCGGCGGCCAACGCGGTGATCACCACCGCCGCTGTCCCTGGCCGCGCGGCGCCGAAAATCGTCACTCAGGCGATGGTCGCGGGGATGAAGCGCGGCGCGGTGATCGTGGACTTGGCGGCGGAATCCGGCGGCAACTGCGAACTGACCCGTCCTGGCGAAACCTACGAGCACAATGGCGTGGTCATCGCCGGACCGCTCAACATTCCCAGCAGCTTCCCAGTGCCGGCCAGCGAGATGTACGCCAAGAACCTGTTCAACTTCCTGTCGCCGATGATCAAGGACGGCAACCTGAATCTGGACTGGAACGATGAGGTGATCGCCAAGAGCGCGCTGACCCGCGACGGGCAAATCGTCCACGAACCCACCAGCAAGCTGGTATAACCACAACAACTCGGAGAAGCGTTAATGGAAGTCATGAAGCAAGTCGTCGAGTTCTTCTCCCCGATTTACATCCTCATGCTCGCGGGTTTTCTCGGCTACGAAATCATCAGTCGAGTTCCCGTCATCCTGCACACGCCGCTGATGTCGGGCACTAACTTTGTCCACGGCATCGTGCTGGTCGGCGCGATGGTGGCTCTGGGCCAAGCGACGACGCCGCTGGAGCAGGCCATCGGCTTTCTTGGGGTGCTGCTGGGCGCCGGCAACGCGGTGGGCGGTTACTTCGTTACCGAACGAATGTTGGAAATGTTCAAGAGCAGCAAGGGACAGGAGAAGTAAGCCATGGGTTATCTGATTGAAACGGTCTATTTCGTGACGGCCGCGCTGTTCATCATCGGCCTCAAGCGGATGTCGCACCCGACCACTGCCCGCAGCGGCATCATCTGGGCGGGCTATGGCATGGTGCTGGCTACCGTGATCAGTTTCATCCATCCGCAGATTCAAGCCGGTCCCGGCAATTACCTGTTGATGATCGTCGCCATCGCCATCGGCGGCGCGATTGCCTGGTGGGGCGCCAAGAAGGTGGCGATGACGGCCATGCCGCAAATGATCGCGATCTATAACGGCATGGGTGGCGGCGCGGCGGCGGCGATCGCGGCGGTGGAACTGCTGAAGGATCATGGCGACAAGGCGACGGCGCCCCCTACCTTTATTCTGGTGATGGCGGTGGCTGGCGCCTTGATCGGCGCGGTGTCGTTCTCCGGCTCGGTGGTCGCGTTTGGCAAGTTGCAGGAGCTCAAGTTCTTCAAGGACGACGCCAAATTCCGCTTCACCGGCCAACAAAAACTCAACTTGGCGATCTTCGCCGCCGCAGTGATCCTGGGCTTGATCATCGCCTTGAACCATAGTTCCAGTGGCCCGATGATCACCCTGTTCTTCCTGTTGGCGCTGGCCTTCGGGGCGATGATGGCCCTGCCCATCGGCGGCGCCGACATGCCAGTGGTCATCTCGCTGTTCAACGCCTTCACCGGTTTGGCGGTGGCGCTGGAAGGCTACGTGCTGGGCAACTCGGCGATGATCATCGCCGGCATCATCGTCGGTTCGTCGGGTACCTTGCTGACGCTGATGATGGCCAAGGCGATGAACCGCTCGGTGTCCAACGTACTGTTCAGCAACTGGGCGGCGCTGGGCAGCGGCGAGGCGCAGGCGGTCACCGGCAGCCTCAAGCCGATGGAGCCGCCGGATGCGGCGATCCAGATGGCGTATGCGGCCAAGGTCATCATCGTGCCGGGTTATGGCATGGCGGTGGCACAAGCCCAGCACAAGATCTGGGAAATGTGCAAGCTGCTGATCGAACGTGGCGCGACCGTCAAGTTCGCCATTCACCCGGTCGCCGGTCGCATGCCTGGCCACATGAACGTGCTACTGGCCGAGGCGGGCGTACCCTACGACCTGATCTTCGACATGGAAGAAATCAACGAGGAGTTCCCGACCGCCGACGTGGCCCTGGTGATCGGCGCCAACGACGTGGTGAACCCGGCGGCGCGCAACGACAAGTCCAGCCCGATCTACGGCATGCCGATCCTGAACGTGGACCATGCCAAGAACGTGCAGGTGATCAAGCGTGGCAAGGGCGTCGGCTTCGCCGGCATCGAAAACGCGCTGTTCTTCGCCGACAATACCCGGATGGTCTACGGCGACGCACAAAAAGTGGCGGCGGCCCTGATTCAAGGCATCAAGGATCTCGGCTAACCTTCAATCCTCCCTCCCTCTTTCCCCACCCCAATTCTTCTCGCCAAAGGGGATTTTGGGGAGGGGGCATCAAGAACCGTCAGGCGGCCCACAAGCCGCCTTTTTTCATGCCGTTGCACTATGCTTGCCTGGCGCACCCTCAACCGCTGGAGACATCATCATGTATCGCTTTTTCGCTGGACTGTGCGGCAGTGTACTGTGGGCGCTGACTGGCGTTGGCGCCACTCAGGAAATCGGCAGCGTGGATACCGCGTTTCAATGGCTGGGTCCCAACCACAAGATCGTGATCGAAGCCTTCGACGATCCCAAGATCGCCGGAGTGACCTGCTATGTCAGTCGCTCGCGCACCGGCGGCGTCAAGGGCGGGCTGGGGCTGGCCGAAGATACTTCCGACGCCTCCATCGCTTGCCGGCAGGTAGGGCCTATCGCCATCAAGGAGAAATTCAAGGATGGCGAGGAAGTGTTCACCGAGCGCCGTTCCCTACTGTTCAAAAAGATGCGGGTGGCGCGCTTCTTCGATCAGCCGCGCAACACGCTGGTGTATCTGGTTTATAGCGATAAGCTGGTGGAAGGTTCGCCGAAAAATTCGTTGTCGGCGGTGCCGATCATGCCCTGGGCTGGCGCATCGCCCAAAACGGGGCCCTAGGCGGTCACCTAAAACCCGGCTGACTATATTGTTCGGTGGAACGATTTCGGCGGCGCTGAAGGTTCATTCATGAAGATTCAGTCATCATGGCCAAGGCCGCTCCCACCATCAAACCCGTTGGTTTAGACAGTCTCCACGCGGGGCCAAGCGGCACGAAATCCAGCGCGCCCCCATGCGCCCGACGACATTCGCTGGAAAACAGCTATTTGTCGGTATCCCCCACAACCCGGCTGGTGGCCAGCAACATCACCTTGGATAGCCGAGCGCGCTGGTCGGCGGTCAGCTTGTTCTTGTTAGCCAGCATCAGCCCCCGGGTACAAATCGTGTCCACCGTGGTGTCGAAGCCCCATTTCTTCTCAGCCACGGTCACGTTCTCGAAGGTGTACACCGCGCTGCCATCGGGCAGTTTGTCGTTCAGATCCCAGTCCTTGACCGGAATTAACCGAAAATCCTTGGGATTCTCCAGCACCACCTGCATCTCGGTGGACTTGGCCATCGGTTTCTGCACCACCATCGCCGCTTGAATCTTGCTGGCCTTGCCGCCGCTCTTGATCTGCAACAACGCCTCGGTGCCGTCCACAAAGGCCGGAGCGGTGTTCTTGAACGCCGGCTCCAGCATGGTCATGTATTCCCAGGTCACCGCCACCCCGCTGTTCGGTGACTGAACGGCAATCAGCCCATTCCTGCCCTTTTGTTGCAAGTCGCTGTCGCTGCGAATGTCGCTGTCCTTGCCGGTGACGATAAACACGCATTCCTTGCCGATTTCGCCCAGACCGATGAACTGGTCGGCAAAGCCCGGATGACCCTTAAGGTAATACTTTAGGGCATCAGCCTGAGTAAAGCCCACGCTGACCGGACTTTGCGGATCGTCAAGCCGGGTGAGATTTTCAATCGAACCGGCGCTGGTCAATACCTGCGCCGGTTGATCCTGCTCGGCCAGCACGCTTTTCAGCCGCTCGCCGATGGTATTGTAACCACCGCCACTCTTGCCGGTGCTGATCACGATGGGCGGGTCGGCGGCTTGCGCCAGACCGGCGGCGAACAGAAATGCGCAAGGCCATGCGAATCGGAGATTCATGTCGCTTTCTCCCAGTGATTGACGAGTCAATACAGTTTAGCTTCGCCCGGCGGGCGCGTCTTGAAGCGCTTGTAGGCCCAGAGATATTGGGTCGGCAGCGTGCGCACCGCCGCTTCGACGCCCCGGTTCAAAGCCGCCGCCGAGGCTTCCAACGACGCGGCGGCGGTCACCTCCGGCAAGGCGCGCAGATGCAGCGTATATCCCTGGCCGTGCGGCAGGCGTTCGGCCCACGTTAGGAAGACCGGGACACCGGTTTTCAATGCCAGCCGCGACACCAAAGTCATGGTGCTGGCGGTGACGTCGAAAAACGGTGCGAACACACCACCTTCGGGGCCAGGGTCCTGGTCAGGGAGAATGCCAAGAACTTGGCCCCGGCGCAGGGCGGTCAACAGGGCGCGCACGCCGTGGGCGTCGGTCGCCACCACCTGAGCGCCGAGTCGGCCGCGCCCCCGCACGCTGAGCTCGTCCAGCCCCAGCCGACTGGGGCGGTAAAGGATGGTCATCGGATAGTGGCTGGAATAATACAGGCCAGCCATCTCCCAGGAACCGAGATGGGGCGTAATGACAATCGCTCCCTGCCCGCCGCGCACGGCATCGGTCAAGGCATCTGTCGTGGTCGATGTCCGCGCTAGCGCCAACACCCGCTTGCCGGGCCACAGCCACAGCGGCCCCAGTTCCAACAGCAGCTTACCGGTTTCCATCAGGTTGGCGTGGAGCAACCGGTCGCGGTCCGCCTCCGCCATGTCAGGAAACGCCAAAGCCAGGTTACGGGCGACGACGCGCCGCATTGGGTTGGGAAACCACCCCAGCAGTCCACCCAGAATCGCGCCGATGGCGTGCGCGACGGGCAGCGACAACCGGGCGGTCAGGCGCAGCAGGCCGGTCAACAACGCCTGCTGGTTCATGGCCCGAACGCAAGCTCCTCGGAATAATCCCGCGCCAGCACAGCCCGCGCGGATTCCAGTTGCACAGCGGGAACTTGAAGTTGGATGCCGTCAGCGACGATGCCCAGTTGCCGCAGCGAGTGATCCACTAACGCGCAGGCGATGCCCTCCACCCGCAAACGACCACGGACGATCTCCGCCGCCAACGGCGCGTCAAACACAGCCAGCGTGACCCAGGATTCGGTCATGGCTTGGGCGGTTCCGGCACCGCGTCGAAATCGGGCTTGGCGGGCTCTGGCGGATTGCCGTCGTAAACCAGATTGCGCCGTTGCTGCAAATAAGCGCCGCGCTGGAATGAATAGGGGTCGATTTGCTCGTCGGCCAGGGCCCGCTCGATGCGCAACAGGCTGGACCGCCGGTTGATCAGGTCAAGTCCCCACAATCCCCAGGCAACCGCATCGGAATCCGTCGCCCAGGTGATGGGATTGGTGAAGAAATTACCGACCAGACCGATACTGTCGCGCACCGTGCTCGGCCCCAGCAAGGGCAGCACCAGATAATAGCCATCGCCAATCCCCCAGTAGCCCAGGGTCTGACCGAAATCCTCGTTATGCTTGGGCAATTCCATGTGGCTGGCGACATCGAAAAAGCCGGCCATGCCGAACGTGGTGTTGAATACGATTCGGCTGCTATCCATCGCCGCCAGATGCAGCTTGAATTGCAACAGATCGTTGACCAGAACCACCACGTCGTTCAGATTGCTGAAAAAATTGCCGATGCTGGTCGTTACCGGTTCGGGCAATACGCGTCGATAAACCTTGGCGACGGGTTTGAAGATGGCCTTATCCACCGCGTCGTTGAACGCGAACATGGCGCGATTATAGCTCTCCAGTGTGTCGATATTGTCGCCCGAAAGTTCCTGGGTCGAAGCGCAACCGACCAGCAGCGCAATAGCGGCGATCATCAGAAAGCAACGGCGGAACATGTTCATGACCTCAAGGATGGCAGGTCGGTGGCGGAAGACCTGAGACAATCTTACCCTAACCGTCAGCACCGCGCAGGGCGATCCATCAGGTTCTCTCCCGTAGCAGTAATTGGGCGATCAGGATCAAAATCAGCGTCATGCCAAGCATGATCGTACACAAGGCGTTGATTTCCGGCGTCACCCCCAGCCGCACCATCGAATAAATCTTCAGCGGCAGGATTTCAAACGTCGGGCCGGTGACGAAGAAGCTGACCATCACATCGTCCATGGACAGGGTGAAACTGAGCAGCCAGCCGGCCGCCACCGCCGGTATCAGCAACGGCAAGACGATCCGGCGCACGGTTTGAAACTCGGTGGCGCCCAGATCTTGGGCGGCCTCGATCAGATGGCGGTCGAAACCGCTGATCCGACTCGACACCGTCACCACCACGAATGGGATATTGAACGTGATGTGCGCCAGCAACAAGGTCCAGAACCCCAGCGGCAGATTCAGGCTGACGAACAGGATCAACAACGCAATGCCCATGACGATGTCGGGCGTCATCATCAGCACGAAGACCAGGCTCCGCAGCAATGGTTTGCCAAGGAATTCGTAACGGTATAGCGCCACCGCCGCCATGGTGCCGATCCCGGTCGCCACGGTCGCCGATAGCGTCGCGATGAGCGTTGAATTCAGGGCCACTTGCAGCAGATCGGGATCGTCGAACAGATTCTGATACCACGCCCAAGTGATGCCCTGCCATTCCAGCGAATATTTGGAATCATTGAAGGAATACACGACCAGCACCAGAATCGGCAGGTACAGAAAACCGTAGATCAGGATCGGATAGGCGATACGGACGACGCGGCGCAGGCTCACGGCAGCGCTCCCCGGTCGGCGCGGTGGGAGCTCAGGGAATAAGCCCACAGCAACAGCATCATCAACCCGGTCAACAGAACGCTGGCCGCCGCGCCGAACGGCCAATCGCGAGCGGACAGGAATTGGTCGCGGATCAGATTGCCGACCAACAGCGTCTTGGCTCCACCTAACAGGTCGGCAACATAAAACATGCCCAGCCCCGGCAGGAAGGTCAACATGCAGCCGGCAATCACGCCGGGCAGCGTCAACGGCAGGATGATCCGCCGGAAGATGGTGATCCGACCAGCGCCCAAATCGCGGGCGGCCTCGATCAACCGGCGGTCCAGCTTTTCCAGCACGGCGTACAGCGGCAGGATCATGAACGGCAGCAACGCGTAGAGCATGCCCGCGATCACCGCCGGCTCGGTATAGAGCAGTTCCAGCGGCTCCGCGATCAGCCCCAGTCCCAGCAGGATTTGATTCAGCCAGCCGTTGGTCTGAAGAATAATGACCATGGCGTAGGTCCGCACCAGCGAACTGGTCCAGAATGGGATAATCACCAGCAGCAACAGCACGGGTCGCCAGCGGGCCGGCATTCGGGTCAGCAGATAGGCGAACGGATACCCCAGCAGCAAACATAGCGCTGTGGTGGACGCTGCCAGCCACAATGAATCCAGCAGTACGCCCAGGTATCGCGGGTCGAACAGGCGCCGATAATTGTCCAAGGTAAAGGCGAACGCGACGAATTCGTCGCTGCCCCGCTCCAGCACGCTGGCGATGACCACCAACAGATTCGGCAACAAGGCGAAGACCGCCAGCCAGCAATAAATCACGCCGACGGCAACGAGTTTGAAGGGCTCCCTGATTCTCATCGGACCAGATCGCCCTTGGCCCTTGGCCTTTGCCCCTCAACCTTACTCCTCATGTGGCAGAATCGTCTCCCAGTCGTGTACCCAGTCCACGAATACCCGCTCGCCCTCGCGGAAATCCAGATTCATGAGCGCTTGATCGTCCTCGTTGAAAAACTGGGTGGTGGACAGTCGCTCGCCGTTGTCCAGTCGAATCGCCAAATCCACCATGCTGCCCTTGTAGATCACTTCTTCGACCACGGCCGGAAACAGGGCGGCGCGCTCCTCGGCGCTGCCCTCCGATTCGCGCCAGATGCGCACATCCTCCGGGCGAATCAATACGTTGACCCGGTCGCCGACCCCAAAGGCATACGGGGATTTCAGGCTGACCACCCGGTCATGCAAGCGGATGTCATAGCGCGGCGGCGCGGCGGCCACCACTCGACCGGACAAGTTGTTAATTTCACCCACGAAGCGAGCGACGAACAGGTTTTCGGGCGTTTCATAAATCTGGCGGGGCGTACCGAACTGCTCGATTCGACCCACGTTCATCACCGCTACCCGGTCGGACATGGACAGCGCTTCTTCCTGGTCGTGGGTCACGAAGACGAAGGTGATCCCCAGCCGGCGCTGCAACTGCTTGAGTTCAAGCTGCATCGCCTTGCGCAGCTTGTAGTCCAAAGCGCTCAGCGGCTCGTCCAGCAACAGCACCCGCGGCTGGTTCACCACCGCCCGGGCAATCGCCACCCGCTGTTGCTGACCACCGGACAATTGCCCCGGTTTGCGCCCGGCCAAGTCCTCAAGCTTGACCATCCGCAACGCTTCCACGACCCGTTCCCGCAGCGCCGCTCTCTGGAAACCCTGGAGGCGGGGACCGAACGCCACATTCTCGAACACGGTCAAATGCGGAAATAGCGCGTAGCTTTGAAAGACCGTGTTGACGTGGCGTCGTTCGGGCGGTAGCGCCCGCACATCCTGGCCGGCGATGTAAATTTCGCCACTGTCAGGTTTCTCAAAGCCCGCCAGCAGGCGCAGGATGGTCGTCTTACCGCAACCGGAAGGCCCCAGCAAGGTCAAAAACTCCCCGGCCCAAACCTGCAAATGGATATTGCGCAGCACGGGGTGCGCCGCATACGCCTTGGAAACATTCCGCAGTTCGATCACCCACTCGCTCATAAAGTCCCGCGATTGTAGCCATGGAAACGAACCCACCTGGACGAAGGCGTTGTCATGGTAATGGCCACTACCCCGCAAACGCCGTTCGCCATTCCGGGCGCGTGACTATAATACTGGAAATCCGTTTCATCCTTCCCAACTGGGAAGAAAGGCTTGCCCATGCATCCCTCCCATTCCAGAGATCCCTTGCAGTGCCTGGACCAGCTCAATCGGATCGGCATCGCGCTATCCCGGGAGCGGGATACGCCGAAGTTGCTGGAAGCTATCCTGACGGCGGCCAAAAGCCTGTTGAACGCCGATGGCGGCACCTTGTACCGGCTGGACGAGGACCATCGACAACTGCACTTCGAAGTGTTGCGCAACGACTCACTCCAGCTTCACCTGGGCGGAGTTTCCGGCGCGCCCATTCCCTTCCCGCCGATTTCCCTGTATGACGCGACCGGTCAGCCCAACAACAACATGGTGGTCACCTACGCCGTGCTGCACGATACGACGGTCATCGTTGACGACGCTTACGCGGATCAGGATTTCGATTTTTCCGGCACGCACCGTTTCGACCAGAGGACCGGCTATCGCTCCCGTTCCTTCCTGACCGTGCCGATGAAGAACCATGAAGGCCGCATCATCGGCGTGTTCCAACTGATCAACGCTCTCGATCCGGAGACGGGTCAGGTGCGCACGTTCTCGCCGGCGGATCGGCAATTGGCCGAATCGCTGGCCTCCCAAGCCGCCATCGCCCTGACCAACCATCAGTTGATCGCTCAGCTTCAGAACCTATTCGAGGGGCTGATCGAGTTGATCAACACCGCGATCGACCATAAATCCCCTTACACCGGCGCGCACTGTCAGCGAGTGCCGATCCTGACCATGATGATCGCTGAGGCGGCGCGCCGCTCCGACCGGGGACGGCTGAAAGATTTTCGCCCCACGCCCGAGGAATTATACGAAATCAAGATCGCTGGCCTGCTGCACGATTGTGGCAAGATCACCACACCGGTGCATGTCGTGGATAAGGCGACCAAGCTGGAAACCCTGTTCGACCGCATCGCCCTCGTGGACACTCGCTTTGAAGTCCTCAAGCGCGATGCCGAGATCGCTTTGTTGAAAGAGAAATGGGCGGCGCTGGAACGCGGCGACACGGCAGCGATTCCAGCGCTGGAACAGCGGCTTCAGCAACGGTTGGCCGAACTGGACCGCGACCGGGAACACCTGCGCCGCAGTAACACCGGCAGCGAATTCATGCGGCCCGAGGATCAGGCACAGATTCAACGCATCGCCGCCCACCGCTGGGTCGGGCCGGATGGCCAGGAGCAAAACTTTTTATCCGAGGACGAAGCGCGCAATCTCTGTATCGCCAAAGGCACTCTAAATCCGGACGAACGCATCATTATCGAGGAACACGTCGCTTTGACTCTGCGGATGTTGAGCACCCTGCCCTGGCCCACGACCTTGCGCAACGTGCCCGAATACGCCGGTTGCCATCACGAACAACTGGATGGCCGCGGCTACCATCGTGGCCTGGGCGAAGCGGAATTGCCCACGCCAGCCCGCATCATCTGTCTGGCCGACGTGTTCGAAGCCCTGACCGCCAGCGACCGGCCTTACAAGCCGGGCAAGCCGCTCAGCGAAGTGATGAATATCCTCGGCTGGATGGTGCGCGATCGCCGGATCGACCCCGACCTGTTCGACATCTTCGTCCGCGACGGCGTCTGGCTGGATTACGCCCAGCGTTATCTAAAGCCCGAGCAGATCGATGCGGTCGACGTGAACCAGATTCCTGGTTACGTTCCCTAGTCGCTCATCAAGGATTCAGTGATCACTTTGCCGTTTTCCAGGATATTCTCGCCACGCATTACTGCCAGGGAGTCATCCTGATGAGGCGGACCCTGCGCGTTTGCTTTTGTTGGTGCTTTCTCATCAGCGGTCTGTCCTGGCTAACACCGATACCAGCGCTGGCCGCCAAACCCGATGCCGAGGAATTCACGGCGCTACTACCGGCGTCCGCCGCCACGCCGATCCCACCGCCGCGCGGCGCCAGCCGGGCGCGGTTGGCTAAAAATGAGACGACCGGAGAAATGGCGCTTCACGCCAAAACGGCCCAGGACGCCATCGCCGCCGCGATCCGCCAACGCACCGCTGGCTGCCAGTCCATTCGCTTTGGCCATCACGGCTTTGGTTGGGTAGCGACTGGCATGGCTTCCTATGCGGTTGCCGGCCAGCAACCAGTCTCGATCCACCAGACCAAGCGTGAGACGCATTTCAAGGCGTTCACCGATGCGCGAGCCCATCTGCACCGTTGCCTGCAGGCGCTGACGCCGGAAGCCCAACACCGAATCACCACAATCCTGGAGCAGAATGACGCTATTCGCCTGGCGCTGGTCAACCTCGCTACCAACGACCAGGAACGCCACGAGCAGGCGTTGGATATTCTGGCGCGCGGTTTTGTGGCCTATGCGGTCGAGGACGATGTGGCCGTCCAGGCGCTTCGGGTTCATCTGGTCGCAACGCCCAAAACCGCGACCCGGTTGACACGGCCCACGGCCAGCGCCATGGAGGCGACATCGCTGCGGGAAGGACTGAGGCAGACTCAGATCGAGGTTGAGAGTGGACTGATTCCACCGGTCGGCAACCGGCTGATCGTGGTCAATGCTACCGGTGAACTAGCGCTGGTGGGCTACGCCGTCGACGTGATCAGCGTGCCCCCGGAATCCGTGGCGCGGGACCAGTCGCGGACCGCTGTTGAGAAGACTGCGGTCGCCCGCGCCACCGCAGCGCTCATGGGGCTAGCCGCTGGGAATAACGCCGACTGGCAAGACGGTCTGAGCGAAGCCAATCGGGGCGAGATTCGCGCCGCCGCCAGCGGTTATCAGGACGCCGAACCCAGCGCTAGCCGGTTTGGGCAAATTCGCGATCTGATCATGGTTGCGGTCAAGGATGACCCTGGCTTGCAGGCCTTGCGCGAGAACCGGTTACCCTTGGCGGTGGCGATCAAACGCTTTGGCGGCGAAGATACGGTCGCGGTGATGATGAGCTACGCGCCGTCCGTCAAGAGATGCGCGTCCCCACCAGCCCAGTCCACCACTCCACTCGCCATGCCGTCGTCGGAATCTCCCGCGCCTTCTCCCGAATCCGCGCCGCCGACCCCGCCCTCCGAGCCGACACTGCCGGAAGGGCGCTAGGATTGGCAGCGCGGGCAGTGGTACGTTGCCCGCTGGCCGATTCGACAGCGGTGGATCGGTTGGCCGCAAGCCGCGCAAGGGAGTCCATGACGACCGTAGACGCGCAGGGATTGCTGAAAGTATCCGGGTTCGCCATCGCCGCCGATGAAATCCCGCAACGTCGTGCCGCCCTGGCGGATCGCTTCGGTGAGAATTTCCCGAATTGCCACCACCAGCCGGTCGCATTCCGCCTCGGTAAGCCGGTCTACTGGTCGCAATGGGCTGATGCCGGCGGCGAACAGCGCTTCGTTGGCGTAGATATTGCCCACCCCGACCACAATGCGGTTGTCCATGATAAAGGTCTTGACGGCGGAAGTGTGGCCTTGCGCGCGCTGGTAAAGATAGATGCTGGAAAAAGTGGCGTCGAACGGTTCCGGTCCCAACGCTTGTAGCAGCGAATGCCGTTCTGGCGACTCCGTGGTCCACAACACTGCGCCGAACCGACGGCTGTCGTTGAACCGCAGACAGTGGTCGCTGGCCAGCGTCAGATCCACATGATCGTGCTTTTGCAACGGTGTGGCGGCGGGCAGGAGGCGCAGCCGTCCGGTCATCCCCAAATGGAGAATGACGGTCCCAGCGTCGGTGCGCAGCAATAGATATTTGGCCCGGCGCTCGACCCGCTGGATGATTTGCCCCAGCAGTTGCGCCGCCAGTTCGTCCGGCACTGGCCAACGCAGCCGGGGTTGCCGCACCACCACCCCGGTCACGACCTGGCCAGTCAGATGTGGCGCGAGACCACGGCGGACGGTTTCGACTTCGGGCAGTTCGGGCATCAGTCGCGCCGCACAGTGTTCAACATTGAGGACTCGATAGGCGCGGTCAGAAAACTCGCGGCGGCGCTGGTCAACAGTGAATACCAGCGGTCGGGACATAGATGGACGGTTCCACCGACTCGCAGATAACGCTGGCCATCGGTCGGAACGGTGTCGCCAAAGTGAATTTCCTGCCCATTCAGCCATAACCGCAAGCGGGGCGGATCAAGCCGCAAGCGGGCCAAATCCAGGTCGGCGACGGCATAGCTCGGCGCGCAGCGCGCCTCGGTAAGTTGCGGAATCGGGCGAATCAACACCGGATTGGCTGGTCCCTGCTCTGGCGCGGTCATCCACCATTGCCCCGCGCGCCGCTCGAACGCCAACCGCTCCTGCCCTAGTCGTTCGACCACAATACGCTCGATGCGCTCGGCGGGCAATTCCAGCAGCGGCGGAATCATCGCGAACCGGTCCCGACCCGGTTCGATCACCACCAGCGCCACCAATCCACTGACGATTCCCAGCAGACCTACATTCAGCCAGTATCGACGCGCGAGCGCGTTCATGTTTAACGTCGCCGCCGCCGAAACCAGATCAGCCAACCGCTAGCCAGCAACATTCCCGGCAGGCCGATCAGGAACACCGCCGCCATCAACGCCAGCGCACTCGCTGACAGGTCCAGGTTTGGATCGGGCACTGTCCGGGGCGGAATAAGGATCGGGGTATCATCCCAAGCCAGCCAATTGAACATATTCAGGCCTAGCTCCAGATTGGCGCCGTTGCCCAGATAGGTATTCGAGAGGAAATCGCCGTCGCCGATCACGACGACCCGTTGCTGCCGCGGGGCGGCGTCGGGCCGGGGCCGGGACAGCGCCACGCCTACGGTCAACGGCCCCGACCGTTCGGCGCTGTCGGGATCGAACCGCAGCGGCCCATTGAACGACCCGGTTTCGGTCCAACTCCGGGCCTGGCTTTCCAGCAGGACCGTAGTGGTCCAACCCGCAGCGGGTTGAAGGGTCAGCGCCGCCGCCTGGGGCAATAGCGCGGGAACGCGCAGCTTTTCGGTGATCGGATGCGGGCCATAATCGGCGATGGGAATAAAGGTAGGATTCTTGATCCCCAAACTCGGCGCGTCCGCGTCCACCACCACACCGGGCAGAAAAGCAATGCCCAACACCGCCGCCAGCGGTTGGAGGAAAGCCGGCTCATCTGGATCGCGCAGCCAGAGCAGGTTGCCCCCCTGCCGCGCGTATTCCAGGATCGCCTCCACCGTAGCCGGTGACAATGGCGTGCGCGGCCCGGCGATCACTAAGGCGGCGGCGTCCATGGGAATGCGCGTTTCCAGCGCCGGATCGAACGGGCGTGGCCGAATCCCGATTTTCTCCAATTCTCGACCGAACGTTCCTAGATCGTGATTGGCGACACCCAGCGGTTTACGTTCGCCGTGGCCGTCGAGAAATAGCACAACCCGTTCTCCCGGACGGCTCAGACGTTGCAAAACCTGCGTCAGCGCCTGCTCGTTGAGTTGTTGGAGCTTTTCACCGCGCCCGCGATAGTCCACGTACAACAGCCCATCCCCGGTAATCCCCAACTCGCGCGCTCGATCCGGCAACAGATCGGGATTGACGAAGTGGAGAGTCAAGTCAGGCTTGTAGTGTTGATAACGGCTGATCACCCGCGCGATGGCGTCGCGCAAGGCGGGTTGCTCGCGGACATAGGCGGTCACCTGGATTGGCTCTTTCATGCTGGCCAGGAGCGCTTGACTGGCCGCCGACAGCGTATTGCGCCCATTCGCGGTCCAGTCCGCCTGTTGCGAGTAGCGGGTGCTCAGCCAAGCCAGCAAGCCGATCATCAGCGCGAACAGCAAGATAAAAAGCTGGTTTTGCCACCACAGCCGCCACCGTAGGGAGGGATCGAGTCGCACGGTTCAATCCTGTAACCGGAGACTGTCGAGTCGGCGGATGGCCAGTCCCAGGAATGTCGCGCTGAACAGCAGGTAATAGGCCACATCCTCACTCCGCACCAGACCAAGCAGCAGGGCGTCATTATGGCGCGGCAGCGACAAATAGCCGAACAGTTGGCTGGCGACTCCCTGACCCGTGCCGATGGTATCGACGATCCAGAACGCCAACAGTAAGCCGAGGGTGGCCGCGGCAGCGATCAGTGGTTGCGTGGTGAGTGAAGACAGATATAAGCCAGCGGCCGCAAAACTAGCGGCGAGCAGGCCCAACCCCAGCAACCCAGCCGACAGCTTGCCACCATCGAGCGCCGCGCCGGTCGCCAACACCAGTGGCATTAGCGCCGTCAGCGCGACCACACCGAGCAAAAAAGCCAGAACACCCAGATATTTGCCCAGAACGATTTGGCTCGCGCTCACCGGTGCCGACAACAGCAGATCGAGCGTGCCGGTACGTCGTTCCTCGCTGAACAACCGCATGGTCAGCAAGGGTGTCAATAGCAGCAGTGCCCAGGCAGTGACGCGAAACAGCGGCGCGACGACCAAATCGGTCACGCCAGCGGGGACATGCTCCAGGCCGGCCAACCGCCCCTGTGCATTCTGAAAATCATTTACCAGGATGATGAAAATCCAGGCCAGCAGCGCCTGGGTCACGGCCAACAGCGTCCAGGCCAGCGGCGACAGAAACAGGCTGCGCCATTCACGGGCCGCGATCAACCGGATCATGAATAGACTCCTGTTCCAGCATCAGTTCGACAAAGATTTGCTCCAGACTCGCTTGTTCCGGCGTCAGCTCCCACAATTCCCAGCTGTCAGCGCGGGCCTGATCGAGCAGCTCCCGTGTGGGCGCAGCGCCAGCGGCGTGATGGAGCCGAAACTGACCACTGCCTAGTTCCTCGACCCGGCTAATGGTCGGCCATTGCGCCAACTCCGCCACAGGCGGCGGCGCATTCAGCCCAACCCGCACACAAGTGGATTGCCGTCGCTGCTGTAATTCGGCCAGCGCGCCCGCAAAAACCAACTGTCCAGCCCGGATGATCTGAACATGGCTACAAGTGGCCTGAACTTCCGACAGCAGATGCGTCGATAAAATAATGCCGCGCTCCTGCCCGAGTTCGCAAATCAGGGCGCGAATCTCCCGTGTCTGAATCGGGTCCAACCCGACGGTCGGCTCGTCCAGGATCAGCACCGGTGGATCGTGCAATAAGGCCTGGGCGATACCGACCCTTTGCCGGTAACCCTTGGACAGGTTGCCGGTCAGCCGTTGACCGACATCCCTCAAACCGCACCGCTCCTTGACCCACGCCATGGCCCGCTGGCTGGTCACGCCACCAAGTCCATGCAGGCGCGCGCTGTAGCGCAATTGTTCGTCCACGGTCAATTCGCGATAGAGCGGCGGCTGCTCGGGTAGATAACCGATAACCCGCTTAGCCTGTCGCGGCTGATCCAACAGGTCGATCCCACCGATCGCGATACGCCCGGTATCCGGAGCCAGTACGCCGGCCAGCATCCGCATGGTGGTGGATTTGCCCGCGCCATTGAGGCCAAGAAAGCCCAGAATCTGACCGCGTTCCAGGGTGAAGCTGATAGCGTCCACCGCCTGGGTCTCACCGTAACGGCGGCTCAATCGCTCCACCACGACCAGCATTTCCCCAGTCATGGCAGTTTCAGCAAGTATTGGCATGAAGGGAGCGGTATGATGAAAACTATCATATTAGTAGCGCCGGACCACCACCGATCCCATTGTCGCTGGAGCCACTATGGAAAAACCCTCTGATCCTTCCGATCCCTCTACGCTACCCGATCAAGATCACGCTGAGGGGCTGAGTATTGATCAAAACGAGGAGCCGCTGATTCACTGGCTGCACGTGATCATCCGCTTCTGCGTGCGGGTGCTGGCTGTGTTGATGACGTTGGTAATCATGTGGAGCGTCGCCGATGTCGCCTGGGTCCTTTACGAACGCGCGACGGCATCGCCCCTCGGTCTACTGAATATCAATGATAACGCGATGTTCGACTTTTCCGATGATCGAGGATGGGATAGCGGCGCGGCATGG
>JAVMKI010000074.1:0-73891 GCA_031732755.1 Candidatus Contendibacter sp. | reverse complement strand
AGGTACGCGCCGTCCTGGCCGGTGATGCCGGTAATGAGTGCGGTCTGGGGCATGGCAAGTTAGGAGGTGGCAACGGGAAAAATGGGAAGCTTAGTATATTATGAATTACACTTCTGCCGGTCAAAGTTAGGAATTACGCAGTCTTGACCGTTGTCGCAGCACATGCCAAAGGAAAATCGGCGCGGACACGATCATCCGTCGCCACAGCCGGCGCGGCTCCTGGAGTAGGCGCGGTAGCCATTCCAGATACCAGCGCTGGAATATGGGGTGCGAGCGTTTGACCCGTCCAGTGTAAAAGTCGAACACCGCCCCGACGGCGGCGGCGAATTTGACGTTCAGTTGGGCCTGGTGCTGGTGCAGCCACTTTTCCTGCTTAGGCGCGGTCATGCTGACCCACAGCACGTCGGGCCGGGCGGCGTTGACAGCGGCGATCATCGCTTGGTTGTCGGCGGCGGAAAATTCGGCTTTGAACGGCGGCGAGTAGACACCGGCTACCCGGAGGTTGGGGTAATCGTGGGCCATGCGGACGGTAATTTGCCGCAGGGTGTCCTCGGTGGAGCCGAGGAAAAAGCAGGAATAGCCACCCCTAGCGTCGAGATATCGATTGATGCCCCAGAACACGTCGCTACCGGTCACGCGCTCGTGAATCTGGCCGCCCAGCAGTTTCGAGGCGAGGATGATCCCAGCGCCATCGGGGATCAGCCAGTCCGCCGCATGGAGCGCCTGGGCGAACGGTGGGTCATTGAGGGCGACCGCGTAGGAATGCGGATTCAGGCAGGCCAGCCAACGGCAGGGCATGTCTGGCTTCGCCTGTTTGATCCAAGCGACTACATCGGCGACGCAGGCCGTTACGCTTTGCATGTCCACCGCATAACCGGCAATGTTTTCGCCCGGCGGACTAATAGCGGAATCGAACCTTGCAATACGCTCAAAATGTCGTAGACTGCCGGCCGCTGGATTTAACCGATGGTGCAGGGCTGTCGCACCGATTAGCAGGTCTTCTGCTTCGATCAATTGTCCATTTTGTTTTAAATTTATGTAAATTTTTGCGGCGTGTTCCGCGCAAGCGGAATCAAAAGGCAATACTTTCATGTAAGCGAACATCGTTTTCCAATAGCGATCTTCGTCTCGGTTGTCGCCACGCAATAACTCATAGACCGTGATGCTCGAAATCGCAAAGCGATAACCTTGTGTGGCGAGGTGGTAAAGTACGGTTTTGTCCTTGTCCGCGATTTTTGCTCTTTTATGAGCAATCAGAATATTGGTATTCAGGTAGATCATGTCCATTGCTTGAGATGCTGCCTTTTTTCTTCAATCGTCTGGAATTCCTCATCCGTCATTTCCGGGCTGTCGAGTAGAAACTGCTGAAAATGGTCTGCATCCGCGTTGTGGTCATCAGCGGATAAGATAATCAATTCCACCCGTTTTGCGGTAAAGTCTGTCGGCAGGTCGATATGGAGACAGCCGTTAATGACTTCGGTGTACTTTTTAATAGCTTGCATTGGGACTCTCCTAATAAATAACGCTTCAGCGAAGAGTTTCGATCACCGATCGGATCGTATTTTCATCGCACGCTTTTCCTCTCCTGGCTGACAGCGATTGCTTGTTGGTAAATTGCCAGCAATATCCGGTGATTGACGCCCTCGATGTAGCACATTTCGAACGTTTGCCGCGCACCCTGACCCAGCCGTTCCAGCAGGCCGGGCGTCTCCCAGGCGGCACGCACTGCACGAAACAGGGATTCTGGGTTCGCCGGTGTGAATATTACACCATTGTTACCATGTTGCACGATGGAGGGCAGCGGGCCGATGGCCGACACGGCGGCGGGCGTGCCGAAAGCGAAGGCTTCCCGCACCACCATCGGAAAGCCCTCGAACCATTCGGACGGCAACACCAGCAGGCGAGCGTGGGCGATTTCGGCCTGGGCGGCTTCGCTGGACTGTGAGCCGAGAAAGCGAATCGGGGTGGCGGGATGGGTGGCGGCCAGTCGTTCCAGGTCGCCGCGCAAGTCGCCGTCGCCGACGATCCGCAATTCTGGGGCGGCCGCGCCCCACAGTAGCCAAGCCCGCACCAGCGCCATCCCCCCTTTTTCGGCGGTCAACCGCCCAGCGAACACCACGCTGGGGCGACGGTCGGCCCAAGGCATGCATGTCGGGTTTCCAGGATAGAAATTCGGTTTGACGTGGACTAATTCAGCGGGCAGGCCAGCGGCGATCATCCGGTCGCGTTGAAACTCGGTCAGGGCGATGAAGGCGTCTACCTGTCGGGTCCAGGTGCCCAAGATTCGATGCAAACCGACGCTGAGGGCCAGCGGCACGGTAGCCAGGCGGCGGTTTCGATAGCAGCCGTAGCGCAGTGCCGGCCAGGCGGAGTGGCGATCCAGGCAGTCGGTGCAGACTTGCCCCGCTCGCATCGGGATCGCCGCCGGGCAGAACAGCCGGTAGTTATGCAGGGTCAGCACCCGCGCCGCTCGCGGACCGATGGCGTGGAAGATGCCGGGCGAGATCAACGGGAAGGTGTTGTGAACATGCACCACGGCGGGCCGAAAGGTGTCCACCGCCCGGCGGATCGCGACGACTGACCACGGATTCCACGGCACGGCGCAAGCGCCTTGGATCGCGCCCCATACGCCTTTGGACCGGATTTCGTCGCTGTGGCGGGTAAATTCGCTGACGGTATGGCCGCGCTGCTGTAACAAGGCGTGTTCGGCTTCGAACACTTGGTTTTCGCCGGAAGGCGCGGCGGAGCCGTAGTAGTTGTGGATGAGCAGGATTTTCATTGTTGTTCGCCTGTTGTCTCTGGTTTCGCGTCCTCCCAAGGATTGATCACAGGCACCGTTAAGCCTTCGAAATGTCGGTGGTTGCGGGTTACACCAGGGTCGCGCGTTGCGCCAGAGCGATGCCGGCGATCAAGGTATCCCGAATGTCCACCGGCCGGCCGGCGCGTTGCCGTTCGGCGGCCAATAGTGCGGCGTGAGTAGCGGCGGCGCAGTCGAGTGGCAGCACCCGGTTTTTCAGTTCTGCCTCCAGCAGATGGGCGAAGGCCGTTTCCAAGGCTTGGCGCCGCCGTCCATCGGGTAACAGAGAGAGTCCAAGGCGGGTTTCAAACAGGGTGATGGTGGTGATCCAGATGGCGTCTGTCGGTTGCCGGTCGAGCCAGCTCACGACGATGGTTTCTGGCGGCGCGCGCATCAGCGCGGAGAGGATGTTAGTGTCGAGAATAATCACGGCTCGAAGTTTGCCGGACGTGCGAGTTGGCCGCGTAGTTCAGGCAAATCTTCGGTTAACCCCTCTGCAAAGTAGGCGGCAATGCGAGAACCTAAGCCCTGCCGGGGTGGAATCTCATCGTATACGGCGGCGCGGAGAATGCGCCGGACTTCTTCTTCCAGGCTGCATCCATGCCGGGCCGCGCGTTGTTTCAGCCCTACCTTGACAGCTTCTTCCACGTTGCGGACAGTAAATTGGGCCATGATGCTTTACTCACGAAAATCATGCGATCAATGATATCACGATATCATCAATAGACGTATCGGTAATAGACGTATCGGTGAGGCCTTATCGTGCGGTGACTTACGGACTACCCACCTTGGCCCGATAAATCTGCCCAACCACTCGCGCTTTTTCTTCCCAGCTAAAATCCTGCGCCCGTTGCAGCGCGCCCCGCGCCAATGCCTGCCGCTGATTCTCGTTCCGCGCCAGTTGTTCAATCGCCTGCGCCAGCCCGGCAATCACTTCATTGGGCGTAGTCACCGGAATTTTGAGGCCGCAGGTTTCGTTCACCACTTCGGCAAAGCCGCAATGATCGAGGCACACGATGGGCAGCCCCAAGGCCAGCGCTTCGACGGTCACGGTCGAGGTCAAATCGCGCAGGCTGGTGATCAACAACCCATGCGCCTCTTGCATGACTTCCAGCGCCTGTTCTCTGGGTAGCCAGCCGTGAAAGCGACAGCGCCCGCTGATTCCGAGTCTTTCAGCTAACTGTTGCCAGCATACCGTCTGCCGGCCCTTGCCGAGAATATGCAGTTCCCAATTCACATCGACGGGCAAACAGCCCAATGCCTGTAAGCCGAGATTGAGCGCCTTACGGGGAATATGCAGCCCGGTCCAGACCAAGCGCAAAGGTTCTCCGGTCGCCCGAAGTCGAATTTGTGACGCCGGTTCGCGGGGCAAGCCCACTTCGGTTAGGACGATGCTGGAACAATCCCAGTAGCGGGCCGCGCCCTCCCAGTTTTCTGGCGTGGCCGCGATCAATCCCGTAGTCAGACCAGATACCGCCGCTTTGGCGGCCCGCTTTGGGCGGTTCAGAAACCGCATGTGCAGCCCGTTGAACAGGTTATAGCCCAGATAATAAATCGCGCCATACAGCCCCACCGTGGGCAGGAACCGCCACGGGAACAGGCCCATGCCGCCGACCGGACCCCAAACGAAGGGAATGCCGATCTGCCATAGATAACCCGGCTCGCGGAAGCCAACCATGGTTAATTGGTGCGCCAGATCGAAATTCACCTCTTGGTGAAGTTGCCGCGCCAAGCGGTAGGCGTCTCGGTGCCAGCGGCGGTAATACCAGTAGTAGGACGGCGGCCAGAGTTTGCGCAGCCAGCGGTTGCGCTGTTTGTGGAGGTAGTGAAACCGCACCCGTTGCCCGAATTCGGGATGCTCCGCCAGGTAGCGTTCGAGGTCAGCGCGGCATTTCTCTTCTTCCACGATTACCCATAGGTCGTGGTCACGCGCCAGCGCCGCGACAAAGCCCCAGCCCACACCGAATTCAGAACCTTGGTATGGACTACAGGTGTAGGCGGAAATTAAGACTTTAAGGCGCAAAAGATATTCCTCATCTATTTGACTGCTTCGATATATAAGGAATTAGGCTTATACTGATTTCCATGATCATCTATGTCCAAAGCAAAACTATTCCAATCCGGTATATCGCTAGTATCATAACGATGTACAGCCACATTATGATATCCGGTTTTTAAGAGTGCATGAGTAAGGTTGATACGATCATACATCCATTGATGGGTCTCACCGCGTTTGCGCGCATCGCCCAAAATAAGATTCTCGATAAATCTTCTAAGCGGCGGCTGTCGGCTGGTTCCGAACGGTTCTCTACGAACGCATTGTTCGATGATGTCAGCAATATAGTCATCATGTCGGGCTTGTTCGTTGTTATCTGTACAGCACTGGTTAAGGTGATCCAGGTATTGCTTACAAAGATATTCAAAATCAGGGACAACAATGCGATGGATTCCGCCGGGTTTCAGAACACGTTTAACTTCCAAAAGAAATCCATCAACGACACTTTTGTCGAGATGTTCGAGCATGTGGGAATGGTAAACGGCGTCTACCGAATTTGATTTAAATGGTATTCCTTTTGCTAAGTTGTGGGCAAGAATATTGTTTGGCATTTCCTTGAAAAGTTTTAATCGTTCCCCACGTACAAAAAGTGGTAAAATGGCGCTCCAGAATAGATTACGCTTTAAGCGTAGATAAATTGACCAATCAATATTAACCACGGAAGATGAAGAGCTTGTTTTGGTGCCGCAACCTAAATTTAGTATGAGCATTTTATACTCTCAACCTTGGTTATCTTTTAATCGATAACAATGAATCAAACCCTCACCAAAATTTGGTGATATACAGACAGCAGCCCGCTCAAAAATATAAGGGATTAATGGTTTGCGATTAGGCAAGCTATATGACATTGCATCGATTTGTAGATAGCCGAATCGATTTACTAGTGTATGTAAAGTAGAGTGAGAGAAATAGTAAGTATGATCTGGGTGTATACTTTCTACACCGAAAGGTATCCTTATAAACCGGCGCAAACAAAATGCATTGGTGGTAGTGATGATTAATTTGCCTTCTGGAGCAAGTACATATTGTGCTGACTTAAGAAATAAACCTGGATTATTAAGATGCTCTATAAGTTCGCCAGCAACAATAACATCAAATTTTTGTAATGCGAGCATATCAAGTTGCTCGGCATCACCTTGTATGACATTCTCAATCTTATAGCGATCTCGGAGAATACTAACCATTTCAGAATTTAACTCTAACCCTACACAGTATTTAGCCACTTTAGATATTTTTGAATGAAGCCAAGAACCATTTATAATTCTCTCTTCAGTGAATGGGTAATCTGCGCATCCCAAGTGTAAAACAGTTTTATCTCTAGCAGCAGCGAGAATATAGTTTTCTCTATTTACTAGCAATCTAGGTAGTCTAAAGTGGTTCATTTGAAACCTCCCGTATAATGTGATAATAAAACAATCTCACAGGATCAATGATACCATGTTCTTCAAGAGAAATCTGGTACCAGATGAGATAATAATGGAAAAACTGTTTAAGAAATTCCTCATGCAAAGGAAATAGACCAGAATTAATTTCTTTAATGCTATCAATAATATTAGATTGAAATAATTTAGCCTTATCAACAGAATATCCCATAATCCCATTGACTCTGCAAAGATAATGAATTAAGTCTATACCAACAGGAGCGTATGGCTCTGCAAATTCCCAATCAACTGCCATCAATTTTTTACTTTCATCCCATTTCAAATTCCATGGTGCGAAATCACCATGCAACCAGCCGGTTGCAATAGGTGTGTTATCTTTAATTTTTTGCAATGCGCAGTTAAGTATAAAATACTCAGCCGATGGCATTGAATTTAATTGATCCAGTCGATTCAATAGCAATACTGCAAATTCTGCCAACGTTGAGAATGATGTCCAATTAATTAACTTACCAAGAAAATTATAATGATGTTCAGTAAGTCGTATCGTGACAAAAGATCCATTTATGGCTTCCTGAAGGGAAAACCCTAAATTAGTATCGTGGTATAGCAACTTCGGAGCTAATTTATATTTGTGATTTTCAAGACTACGCAATGCACGTGCTTCTTGGGCAATACTAACTATTGCCTTTAAGCCTAAAGGGATTTTTATAATAGTAGTAGGGTATCCAGTATCTTGGTACGCTAGCGTCACAACAGCTTTGCTTGTTACACTAGGTGTCCCAATGTAAATTAAAATGGCTGGTGGTGTAGAATAATTCCAATTTAAGTGACTCCACACTGCCGAATGAAGACCAGAAATACCAAAGGATTGCACACCGGGGAGGTAACCAAGTAACCCAACTCGGTAAAGTTTTAGTAAGATTTTCCATTTAATCCAAGATAATGAGCCATAGGGCGTCCACTGACGCAAAGTGGGCAAGCCTAATTTACATGAGTAAGGTGCTACCCAGCGAAGTCTTCCAGCTACCGATATAGCAAGAAAACGGTATTTAGGCGGTACATCACCTGCTGCTACTAGAGATAGCCGCTGATTGGGGCATAGCTGCTGAAAAATTAGCTTCACTATTTCATTTTTCAATGAAAGCACCATCTATTGCCTAATATTATTATGCAGCGGCAATGGCTATCGCCAGCCGTAGCGGTAATCGAAATCAGTCCTAGTGTCATAAAGGTACTGAGCAGTCACGACTAATCCACAGCCAACAAGTTATGAAAAGGGTGATGGTTTTTCCAGCGATAGGTATGAAAATCCCGCCGATCCGTGGAAATAATGCGCCCATGGCCCAGATGTTCGGCCAGAATAACCAGTGAGGCATCCGCTAAATCCATTGGCAAGCTCTCATACTGGCGCATGAGGATCGCCATGCGACGCAATTCAGATTCACCCAGTGCGAAAATCTGAAATAAGCCTTCCTTTTTGGCCAATAAAAATTCTATCGATAGTTTCGGGCCGAAACGGGTTTGCAGCAAATAGCAGACTTCAGTAATAACCGGCAAAGTGGTGATCAGCGGTTCATGGATTTGAGCGGCGCAAGCTTTGGCTTTTTGATGAAGGCCATCGCGTTGGTTGAAGAGCGCCACCCAAAATCCGGTGTCCGCAATTATCATGGGTTGCCCCAGAGATGTTTTTTATAATCGACGGACAGGTTACTATCGCCCTCCATGCAACCGAGCAGTTGATGTGCTTCCAAAATTCGCAGCACTTTTTGGCCCTCGGTTTCCGCAGGTACGGGTATTTCATCAATCGCTTTCGTCAGCATTTCGGCGACCAGTTGCGACAGGGGCTTGTTCAGGCGCTTTTGTAATTCTACGAGCCGTTCGGCATAAACATCATCGAGTTCGGTTTCAATGTGCATGGTATTTTCACCGTAGTCTTCATGATCCCGCAGTGGGCAATAGCCAGCGCCAGCCGTAGCGATAGTCTAACCAGTCAATCATAACGCTGTGCCTAATCAAATAAAATTGCTTAGAATTTTCTTTTTTCGCCACGGTAACGAATAACCTTTGCAGGCGCACCTGCAACAATCGCATAATCAGGAACATTATGTTTAACAACAGATCCAGCGCCAATTACTGAGCCATTTCCAACTTTAACTCCAGGGAGAATGATCACTCGCGTACCAATCCAGACATCATCACCAATTTTAATTGGATTAATAGGTAATGCTGCTTGTTTATTAATAGGAATATCTCTATTTTCAAAAGCATGGGCTGTTGCCATGATAATTACATCAGGCCCCATAACTACATCGTCTCCAATCGTTACCCCGGGAGAAATTACACAATTTTGCCCCAGCTGAGATCGATCACCAACCCTTCTTCCAATACTATTGCCAAAATATGCATTATTTTTAATAATCACATCTTTACCTGAACTATCTAAAAGATAGGCTACCAAAAATCTGCGCAACATGTACCCAAATTTATACCCAGGCATTGGCTGAGTGGGAAAGTGTTTTGCAAATCCATAATAAGCTATTAGTAGCAGTTTCCTTTTTATTGATTGACTCATTAGTTATTATCCTTTTTGATTTTATTTAAAATAGCTGCAAGAACATTATCACGCACTTCTTTAATCGTACCTTCTGTCGAAACCAGAATCGCTCCAAGCTCACATTGGGCAAGCTCACGTAGTGCATTTACTTGCCGTATGGTTTCGGAAAGTGGCAATTCCTGCTTGCGCATTAAAATCGCGCTTGGGTCGGCATGGAGACATAATACGACATTTGGCTTGGGTATCCAGCGCATAAACCAAGCAATAACAGATTGGTCAAGATTAATCCGAAACCGGCGCGGGTCGAGCGCCATATCGTAGCAGTAGCGATCGAACAGAATCACCGTCGGACTCTTGGCAATCTTGGGACGTAGCACCAGCCAGTAGCCCAGCACATAATCCAGTGTGAGATAGGTCAATCTAAACAGCGAGCCAAGCGTGCCGGATGGAGTAGAACCGTGGGGGTCTAAGACTGGCCCGATCTGTACGGCCTGTTTACCTTTCAAGCGGGCCAGTGGCGGCAACAAACTGGGACGCAAATGCTTAATTTCCAGCGCACCATGAGTAGCATCGTCCAACACCGGCTTGATGGCATTGATAACCGTGGATTTGCCTACGCCATCAGTGCCGAGAACCGCCACAATAACCCCAGAGGGATGCAAGTAGCGCCGGATTTTAGCCCACTCGTGCAGAAAGCGGTTACGCGCGAAAGACATAGGCGATGACCTAACCGCCTGCATAAACAGCGCCCTGCGCAGGGTGCGAGACTGCCTAATCACATCAGTTTTGCCGCCCCTAGCCAGTATCATATTCCGGAATAAAGTTAGACCTTTCTGTCCCATTGGAGCCAGTGCCAAACTCAGGCGCTCCCAATCATTTTGTACTGCTTGTGCCGCATCAATTTGGTATCGCTTGGGCATCTGACTATTATTAAGGACCTCTTTAAGTACACCCAATACCGCCGCAAAACCAAGATCAAGAACTTTGATCCCGTTGTGAGTGATCTGTAAATCAGATAACTGACGGTTATTCAGAAGATTGATACCTTTAAACCAGAGTCCAATATTGACATCAACACAGACGCCCCACCACTTATTTTCGACATCGTTATTAAAACCAATAGAAAAAATTTTGAAGAATCCATGTGATAATGCACAACCGATAGCAGTTCCATTTACATGTTTGATTGAGTGCAAGATAACTTTACGAACCATCGCTTCATCTTCTAGCACAATCAATATATCGAGATCGCTTCCCGCTATATTAGTGGGGAGCAATTCGTAATTTCGCATTATTGCGTAATGCAAACATGCGTCGTTAAGACTCTTAAAGAGGTTCATCAAAAATACACGTTCAGCAGCTATTTTCACACAATAACTCCTTTTACTACTATTTCTTGCCAGCATACACTATACCAACTGCTATACCCGACAATAGATAATAAATAAAAGAATGAAATGGAGCTTCAAAAACAGTACCGAAAGAAGCACCAATTGACATCCCTAGAGGTAAGAACGGATACCATATCACTAGTGCGCTTTGCAAATCAGTTTTCTTTTGATATACGATATATAGTGTAAGTATAATTTGAAGAAATAAAAATAGGCATAGTCCAAAAAAACCAGTGAAGCCAATAATACTTACGTAAGTGTTATGAGGATATCGCAGCACTGTACCTTCACCGGTTGGGCGATCTATAAGTAACTCAGAAAACCCAAGACCAAATATCGATGTTTCTAAGGTTAGCATTGATCGATCTAAAACATTTTTCCACATATCAAGACGGTGACCTCTTGATCCTTGCAACGAGTCATCTCCTACGTTCTCAGAGAAAATTGAAATTATTGCAGTTGAAAAGAAATCAATATTAATTTTACCACGCGCCCCTTCAAATGAACTGCCAATTGCTAAGACAATAGTTATCGCTAAACATCCAGCTGCTAAAATTCGCCAAACAACCCTTATGAAGATTTTCCTAAACATCAAATGCATCAACAAGATTAAAGCAGCAAACTCCAAAAAGGACGCCCTAGCTTGAGTTATTATTAATGTCATGAATATTCCAATTATACCTATATAATAAAGTATTGATTGGGTCAAACCAATCCGTTGATTGTATTTTGCATAAAAAAATATATAAAATGAAAAAGGAACTGAACTAGCATGATATGTCGAATAATAACCTATTAATGCTGTATTCGCATACAAGAAAGAAGTAGGCCCCTTCATTTGTTCCCGAAATGGAAATATCAGTAAATACATCACGCTTGCAAGACAAACAAATAAAAACATTCGTTCAAAATAATATACTCCATGATTTATTAAAAAAAGTCGTCTGCCCCAAACAAAGCCAAAATATAAAAATATAGAATAGACCCAGTAAATGCTATTTCTGATCGCTTCAGAAGGTTCTATCTGTAAAGAAAAAAAAGATAATGAAGTTGTAAAAAAAGAAAATTACCCAAATCTTTCCAACGGAAGTTCCAAGAAATATGGGCAACAATTTTATATGGTTTAAGCTCAATAGGTAAAACAATAACAGCCCTTCCCCAATAAACACCGGATACCAACCAATATAAGCAAAGCCACGATTGAGCGTTGCGTACCCAAAAAGAGCCACTGCCAAAAAAAGCCAGTGCCAACCACCAGGAACAATAGATTTGGAGTGACGATTTAAGTAATTATGCATTAATGCTATCCTTACTTATAATTAGGATATGGAACCTATTTCGCACTTTTTCTTGATCAATTTTCCCCGATCCCGATAAAGCAACCAAAAAAAACCAAGAATAGTGGCTAATTCCGAAAATGCAAAACCATCAACAGCACCCTGAACGCCACTGATATATATAAAAATGACTATCGCAGGAACAGCAACAACCGCACTTAGCATATTGGTTAGCATCAAGCCACGAAATTGTTTTAAGACTTGAAGCACCATTTCAACACTATTACGAAGCGCAAGTAAACCTGTAACAAAACACCAAACCAGTATCAATGGGTACATATACATATATCCGTATTGTTGACCAAAGACCATAGGAGTGATTATATCTGCGAAGCTTAACAGCCATAATGAGTAGATAATAGCCATCGCAAGAAGTAAAGCGGAGAAAAGACTAGATGCCCAGAGAAATCCATGCAGATTGCTAGCCCGAAAAGCGGCCAGTCGCGGCATAAAAACTTGACTAAGTGCAGGGGTCAACATGATTACTGGTGTTACCAGTAACCGGGATGCGTTGAGATAAGCTACCCCAACCGGTCCAATCAAGCCAGCGGTCAGGATAATATAGGCTTGCGCTCGAAACAAATAGGCGACCGTGGATCCAGTTGCCCAACTACCCCCTACCCACGCTTCCCGAACATCGCCAATCAGTTGCTGGTATTTGATAGTCCGTAAAGGCAACCTGACCAGCACGAATCCAGTGATCGCCCCCGCTGTGTTGCTCACAGTATAAAGCCACAGCGCGGTTTCTGCGTGGAATGTGATGCCAACAAAGCGCTGTATAATCAACAGAGCTACAAGAGCCATCGCTACCACAAAATTCACTTTCAGCGCCCAAACTTCCTTCCGAGCTGTATAGGCGTAGCGTATAAAAAATTCTTTGATCAGATAGGCTGCCGATGCTGCCGCAATAGTAAATCCCAAGTTGAGGTATTGTGCCAACCAGTCCGAATATATACCGCCAAAACCAAGTAATAATCCAATGGCAAGCACCGTCAGCAGGCAGAATAACGCCACTATCGTCAGCATTCTCCCCATATAAGACAATCGATCTTCCAATCTCTTATCTGGCACATGAACTACCATTTGGGTAAGGAATAGAGCATTGCCAACTCCAACGTAGAAGAGACTAATCGTAAAGCCGATACTGTAAAAACCGAACTCCACTGGCATCAAGATGCGGACCAAATAAAACCCTAGTAAAAAGTTGGTTCCACTGCTTACTACCTGGTTAAGAATGCTTATAAAAAGCGATTTTCCAATGGATTTAGCTCGCATTTTGTTACCAGATTTATTTGGTAGCCAGGCCAGGAAAGATAAATTTCGTAGCTAAATAAACAAAGCCAATAATCAATTTTTTAAAGCAGAATTATTATAGATAAAATCTAATAAAAATTTTCTCTGCTTAGCCGGAGAATAATTGATATTAAAACCAAAATTTTGCTTTACTAACGTAAGATAACGGACATCATTAACGGCTTCTCTCCATCCCTCCCATTGAATGGTTGATATCGGCTTGAAGATAGTTGGATAAGCCATAAAAAGGGGCCTCGTAATACCGTGCCAGTCATTCCAACCTGGTGAATTTTGATAACAATAATTTAAAGCTCCATTGGCGCCACTTAAGTAGAGATTGATACCAAAATTTTGGCGATAAATCGCTGGATATTCCAGTCCAGCCTGTGGATTATTATAATAATATACATTTTTTCCTTGTTGCTTTGCTTCAGAAACCTGCTTGAATTTTAAATCATTATATGGGCCTTTTATAATCAGTAAGTCGATTAGACCATCAGCATATTGAAGGAAGTGTTCTATATTTCCAGCTACGAAATTCTTAGCGCCTGCCTCATGTACAGATTTATAAAGTGGTTTTAGTTCAGCTAGCTCTTGGCCTGTTTTTTCATCAACCCCATAGATATAGACTTCCTTAACCCCATTTTCTTGTGCTACAGATACTATTTTTTTTATCTTTTCCTTATAAGTATCTAAGTCATCTCTAAAGGAAACTATCCAGTCAAGATAAAGTAATGGTTTATGATCCCATCCGACCTCTTTCCTAATCTTCAACGTTTTCTTAATGCGTACCCAATCTTTTTCCCACTGCGATTGATCCTGACTAACTCTATGCCAAGTGGTAGCATTGGTTAAACCATGGGCGATCATATCTTCAAATTCAGCCCGCATCTGTTTTTCTGTCTTAAGCCCGGCCTCGACCACTGGTTTATCGGAATCGCTAAGACGACCTTCATAATAAAGAGCGTAGTCAAGCATGGCGGGTGGCAATATAAATGGCAAAACATTAATGTTTAAATTAATTTTTTGAGATATGACACTTGATGATTTGATATAAATCTGACCTTTATATATTCCCGGCGGGGTATCTTTAGTTACATGAACCGTCATCCAAAGTTGTTTGTTTTGCCACGCTGGAATTGAAAAAGGCAGCAAAATTTCATTATCCGCTATGTTTTTATAGTTTTTAACCATATTAACTTGGGTAGCATAGTCTACTCTCACCAGATCATCATCGTGTAACAATAATTCGGGAGTCATCAGCTTGGCAATTTTATCACTAGGCGTTGCGCCTGGATAATATCCTCTTGCCTGATACCAGCATTTCACCACCCGAATATCGATCAACGACTTGGGCAGGAACGAGTACGAGATATTTCCCCGCTCATCCCTGACTTCCGCTTTGAGATCGTCCCACTCGATAGCAATATCCCGCAGCGGCGCATCGCCCGTTCTGATCACAAAACTGGCCGGTTCATACGAATCGCGCGCCGCCGTTATTGAGATTGTGTCCGACTTCACCGCATTTTCGATGTTGTCGGTAAACGGCAGGATCTTATAATTCGTAATCGGCTCAGGCACAACGAGAACCTCGAACCCATCCCCCTTAACCGGCCACGCCTTGGGATAAACGGTCGGATTCACGATGGGCGCATTCGCCCCCATAATCGTCCACGTTGCTCTATCCTTCTCAAAAATCGCCTCAATATTATTCGGCTCGACGCGATAAGGCTTCGGCTCTTTCAGCGGCAATGGCAAACCTAGTTCCCGGCTCACCACCGCATCCCAGACCTTAATCCGCTCCGCCATCGGTAACCAGGGATCAACGTTTTTCTTATCCTCCGAAGCAACGGTAGCCGCCATAGTGATCAGCAGGAGGAAAGTCAGGATTTTAATCCTCATACGATCCCCATATTGGGAGAATGAACGAATCGAAGCGGAAGGATTGGATACAAAATTGACACTCCTGCAACAATACAGCGTTGGTGGCGCGAGAATCGCTGACAGCATTAGGTTGACGAGGTCACTATAGTACTTTGGTCCGGCGGGCAGTGGCTTTGGCAGTGTGAATCGGGCTGTCGCGCAAGCGAGCAACCGCGCAACCGCGCTATTTATCGATAACATAGTTGCAGCATGGTTGAAAGACTCAAAAATGACATTATAGCTCAGGCTGGTGGCAGCGGCGGCGGCAAGTGAGCGAACAGCGCGCTCAGTTCCGCCACCTCACCGGCTGGGGTCCAGTTGGCCATGCCTTGCGCCCACACCAGAGTGGCGCGGGTCAACTGACCGCTCTGCGCCTGGCGTTGTAGTTCGTCCAGCGGGAACGGCCCGGCCTGCTGGTTGTTGATCGCCACAAAGTAGGGCTTGGCGGTCGGCAACGGCGGGGGCGCCAGCGGTGCCGGGGCCGGTTGCGGCGCGGGCGCCGGTCGCGCCAGGGTCTCGTTCAGCCGCTGGGCCATCGCCAGCCCCAGCCCCATGTTCAGCGCCTCGGAACCACCGCCCGGATTGGCCGCCGCCTCGCGCAGGGCCTCCGCCGCCTGGAACTGGGTGTACTGATCGAGATTGCCGACGATGCCCATGCTGCTACGCTTGTCCAGCGCCGCCTCGACCTCCTTGGGCAGCGAGATGTTTTCCACCAGCAGATTGGTCAGCTCCAGCCCCACCGCCTCGAATTCCGGGGCGATGCGCTGCAACAGGAACTGGCCGAGCTGATCGTAGTTGCCGGCCAGGTCCAGCGCCGGAATCTTGGCCTGGCCGAGAATGTTGGTGAAGCGCGACACCACCATATTGCGCAACTGGTTGGTGATTTCGTCGGTGGTGAAGCGGCCGTCGGTGCCGACGATCTCGCGCAGGAAGGTCGGCGCGTCCTTGATCCGGATGGCGTAGCTGCCGAAGGCCCGCAACCGGATCGGCCCGAATTCCGGATCGCGTAGCATCACCGGATTCTGGGTGCCCCACTTGAGATCGGTGAAACGGCGGGTGCTGAAGAAATACACCTCGGCTTTGAACGGGCTTTCGAACCCGTGCTTCCACGCTTGCAAGGTGGACAGGATCGGCAGGTTGTTGGTCTTCAGCTCGTACATGCCGGGCTGGAAGGTGTCGGCGAGCTGGCCCTCGTTGACGAACACCGCCACCTGACCCTCGCGCACGGTCAGCTTGGCGCCGAACTTGATCTCGTTGCCTTGGCGTTCGAAGCGATAGACCAGGGTATCGTTCGAGTCGTCCGTCCATTGGATGACATCGATGAATTCGCCCATCAATTTATCCCAAAGTCCCATGTCAGCGGCCTCCGGTGGGTTGGCGAGTTCGGGCTTGGGCCGACGCCAGCGCCTGGCGCAGTCCGGTTTCGCAGGCTTCCAGTTGCGTGGCTGCTTCCTGACGACGGCGGCGACCTTCATCGGCGATGCGCAGGCTATCCTCGATAGTGGCGATCAGGGTTTGGTTGGCCTTCTTCACCGTTTCGATGTCGAACACGCCCCGTTCGATCTCGGCGCGGGTCTGGGCGTTGGCCTGGCGGAGATGGTCCGCATTGGTTTCCAGCAATTGGTTGGTGAGATCGGTGGCGGCCTTGAGGGTCTTGGCGGCCTCGCCGGAACGGTAGATGGTGATCGCCTGAGCCAGTTGTTGCCGCCACAGCGGCACGGTGTTGACCAGGGTCGAATTGATCTTGTTGATCAACCCCTTATCGTTTTCCTGCACCAGCCGGATGCTGGGCAAGCTTTGCATGGTGACCTGCCGGGTCAGCTTGAGGTCGTGAACGCGCCGCTCCAGGTCGTCGCGGCTGGAACGCAGATCGCGCAAGGTCTGCGCTTTGACCATGTCCTCGCTGGTGGTGACCTCCCGCTCCAGCGCTGGCAGTTCCTCGCTGTCCACCTTTTGCAGCTTGACCTCGCCGGCCGCGATGTACAGTTCCAGAGTGTGGAAGTAGTCGAGATTGGCGGTGTACAACCGGTCCAGGCCGGCGATGTCGGTGAGTAGTTGCGTCTTGTGCCGCTCTAGCGCGTCGCTGATGTCGTCGATCTGGTTCCGCACGGTCTCGTATTGCTGGACAATCTTGACCAAGGGCTTGGCCGCGCCGAACAGTTTGGCGAAAAAACCAGGCTTCTTGTTCGGGTCCAGTTCGTCGAGATTGAAACCGCGCAGCACCGCCACCATCTCGTTCAACGCCGATCCGGCGGGACCGGTGTCCTTGTTGCGCACGCCTTCCAGCATCTTGTCGGAAATAGTGGTTAACTGCTCCTGGGCCTTGCCGCCGAAGAAGATGATGGAGTTGCTGTCGCGCAGGTCGAGTTGCGCCGCCAGCGCGGCGACTTGCTGCTGATCCTGGGCCGGCGCCGGCGCGCGGGCGGCCAGGTCCTGCTGGACTTGCGGCAGAGCGGCGGCGAACGCCTCGGGCAATGCCGGCGGGGTGAGCGAGATGACGGTCGGCGCGGTGGGGGAGGTCGTGGTCATAAGGTTCAGCTCCTGGTCAAGTGGAAGGTCAGACCACTCCTTCCCGCTTCAGTTGGGTGGTCAACACCTCGATTTGCACGTCGAGATCGCTGACATCGGTTTCCAGCAATTTCTGCTGCTGTTCCGCGAAGACTTCCTCGATGGTGGCCAGCACCCGGCGGAAATTGTCCTCCAGTTCCGGCGCGGTCGCCCGCGCGTGGGTTTTGGCGTAACCCTCGGTGACTTGCTGGGCGCCATCCAGATAGACGTTGAGGAACTTGCGGGCGCGACGCAAATCGCGGGGGTCTTCCTCCAGCAATTTCAGAATTTGCCGCGCCAAACCGACAATGCGCCGTAGCCGGCTATTGAGTTCGGCGTTGCGGATGTCGCGAGTGGACTGTTCGATGGCGGCGATGCTTCGCTCCGCCTGCGTCAGCGCTTCCAACACCCGGTCGGTGATATCCACGCCGTCGCGGTCGGTAAAGCGCTTGGCGGCCATCGGGTCGAAACCGTAGTTTAGATAACAGCCGAGCAGGGCGGCCAGTCCGAAGGCGATGGCCATCACCAGGGGTTGGTTAGCGCCTAGATAAGCGGTGACACCCGTCGCCAGGGCGATGACCCCGCCGCCCAGGGTTTTGAGTGGCCAAGGCGCCTTGGCCACCCGGCGCCGGCCATACTCGGCCTCCGTCAGCAAGCCATGGCGCAGCAGCAACGCTCCAACCAGAAACAGCGCGTAACCGGTGGCATTGCCGAGCAATCCACCCAGGCTGCCGCGCGCCAGCGAAGCGATCACGGCGAACAATACCGGCAGAGGCAACAGGAACATCAGCATCCCCTTGGGCGAGGGAAATTGGCCGGGGGTTTGCTGGTAACGTTCGGCCATGACGTGAATTCTCCGTCTTATCAGCAGGATGAGGGTGGTCAGCGGGATCAGGACAGCGCCGGCCAAAAACAGGAGGCGGCCCATGACGATATCCGAAATCAGTAGCGCGGCGCCAGCGCGGCGGAAGGGGCGGTGGTGGAGCAGGACGCCACCACCAACGTCTGACAGGAGGCGACGCCGACAGCGGTGAAAATCAGCACGAGACCAATGAACTTGCGCAGGAAATCGGGCATGGTGACAGATTCGCTCGATGGCAGTGGACAGGATCCCATAATACGAACACATCAATTCACGGCGCGCAATCGTGCCAACGCCCAATGGAGTATCGATTGAGTATCGCCTCGGGGTCGAACAGGGACTCCGCCGGAACGTGGAAAGTGCGATGGTGAAAGTGGCCGGCGGCGTCGACCCGATATTGGGACCGGTAATCGTCTGGCCGCGCCTGCAAATCGCGAATGCCGGTCAGCAGCGCTTCGATATCTTCGTCCGTAGTGTAGAGGCCGAGACTGGCTCGCACCATGCCTTGCCAAGGTTTGAGCAGGGCTGTCGTATTCTCAGCGTCCGGGTCGATTTCCAGCTCCCACAGTTCCGGTTTCAATAATTCGCGGACATAAGGATGCGCGCAGAAACAGCCATTGCGCACCGCGACGTTGTGATAGTCGTTCAGCACCGCGGCGACCAACCCATGCTCCAGCCCCACCAGGTTGAAGGAAACCACGCCCAGGCGCGGCGTGCGGTCGGGGTCGACGTCGCCGTAAATCCGCACGCCCGGCGTTACCGCCAGTTCGGCCAGTAGGCGGCGCAGCAACCGCTGTTCGGCGGCATGGATTTCCCCCATGCCCGCGCGTTGCAGTGCGTTCAGCGCCGCGCCGAGCTGCGCCGCGCCGATGAGATTGGGCGTTCCCGCCTCCGCGCGATCCGGAAATTGGGTGGTGATCTGGTAACCGCTCAGGCTGACCTCATCGACCATGCCACCGCCGACCTCGTCCGGCTCGCAATCTTCCAGCAGCGCCCGCCGCGCCACCGCCACACCCGGTGACCCCGGTGCATACAGTTTATGACCGGAGAACACCACGGCGTCCAGTTCCCGTTCCATGGCTCCCGTGTCGCTGATCGACAGCGGGGCGTGAGCGAGAGATTGCGAGGCGTCCACGACCGCCCAGGCCCCGTGTGCGTGCGCCAACGCCGCGATGTCGTGGACTGGGTTGACGATTCCGGTGACGTTGCTGGCCGCCGCCACCGCTACGTAGTTGACCTGGCCACGATGTTGTTCCAGCAGCCGTTCCAGCGCCGCCAAATCCACTGCCCCCAGTGTCGGCGCCTGACCGATCAGCGGGATAGGTACGACCTTGCTGGCGTGTTTGCGATGGGGCAGGTCGTTGGCGTGATGCTCCATGAGCGATACCAGCACCACGTTCCGCTCCGCTCGCCGCGTCGCCAGGGTCCGCGCCAGCCGGTTGAGGGGAGCGGTGCAGCCGCTCCCCGCGAAAAAGACCGTGTAGCGGTCGGGATCGGCCCGAACGAATCTCAGCGCCCGCGCGTGGGCCCAGTGGTAGACATGGCTGACGATCCGGGCGGAAAAATGCAGCGTACTATGAGTGTTGGCATAGTGACGCAGCAATTCGTCCGCAACGGCGCGGGCGCAATCCAACGCCAGTGTCGAGGCGGCGGAATCGAGATAGTGGCGGCGGGCCACCCGACCATTGGCGAGACGGTAATGGGTATCCAGGCCGGAGAAATCCCGCCGAAGAAAGTGGATCCATTCCGAATGGGAGAGCGAACAAAGGGACATGGGTAGGCTCCAACGGTCACGTCAGCCGTTATACTCAACCTGATCCAAAATCCGCATGGGCGTCACCAGCCGAACCCCGGCGGTTCAAAACCAATAGCTTAATGGCTTAGGGCTCGATAGGCTAAAATTAGCATGAACGACGGCGATTCGCGCACCGGCCCCCACCGCCAAACCTGGGTCGTTGTTTTTGCCCTGATCACCCTGGCGCTACTGGTTGGGGGCTACGCCTATTATCGTGGCGAAGCGGAGCGCATCCTTCAGGACAAGTACCGCGATATTGCCGCCATCGGCGAACTGAAAACCAGCCAGATCCAGGAATGGCGGCGGAAGAACCTGGCCGACGCCTACCGGGCGCAAGTCAGCCCGTTTTTTCGACAGGCGTTGGCGGAGTGGCGCAAGTCCCCCGAGGATGCCAATCTAAGGGCAAACTGGCGGCAACGATTGCAGCTTGAACAGGAAGCCTACGGCTACGCCGACGTGCTGCTGCTCGATTTGGATGGACGCATCCTGTTGGCTGCCAGCGAGGATCGAGCCCCGGTTGATGCCATCACCCGGCAAGCGATCGCGGCGGCCCTTGCCAGAGGTAGCGCGGTGTTTTCCGACTTCCATCGCGCGGCTGACGGTCGCGTCTATCTGGATGTGGTCGTGCCGGTGTCTGGCGCCGATGGGCGTCCACTGGCCATGCTGGTCTTGCGTAACGACGCGGCCACCTGCTTGTACCCCCTGATCCAGGCCTGGCCCACGCCCAGCCACAGCGCCGAGACGCTCCTGGTCCAGCGGGAGGGCGCTGCGGTCGTCTATCTGAACGATCCGCGCCATCGAACTGACGCCGCCCTGAACTTGCGCGTCCCACTGACCCAGAACGACTTGCCGGCGGTGCAGGCAGTGCTCGGCCAGCAGGGCCCGTTTCAAGGCCGCGACTACCGTGGCGTGGACGTGTTGGCTTACTTGCGCCCTGTTCCCGGTTCGCCCTGGTTTTTGGTGGCCAAGGTGGACACCGAGGAAATCCTGGCGGAGACGCGCTATCGGGCCGGCGTGGTCGTTCTGTTCGTCCTGCTGGGCGTCCTGCTCGCTGGAGCGGTGGCCGCCCTCGCCTATCGGTGCCGACAGGCCGGTCTCTACCGCAATCTATACCGGTCGGAACGGGAGCGACGGGAAACCCAGGAGGAGTTTCACACCACCCTCTACAGCATCGGCGACGCGGTGATCACCACGGATCATGTCGGGCGAATCAAGCAGATGAACCCAGTGGCGGAACAACTCACTGGTTGGTCGGAAACCGAGGGTCGAGGCCAATTTCTCGACGCCGTGTTCCGCGTCGTCGACCAGGAAACCCGCGTCGTGATCGAAAACCCCGTGCAGCGCGTGCTGCGCGAGGGAAAAATAATGGGGTTGGCCAATCACACCCTGCTCATCGCTCGGGATGAAACGGAGCACCCCATTGCCGACAGCAGCGCCCCCATCCGTGACAACAGCGGCGTCATCACGGGCGTGGTGCTGGTGTTCCGCGACCGGCGCGAGGAACATGCGGCGGAGCGCGCGTTGCGCGAGAGCGAACGTCGCTTCCGCTGGGCGGTGGTGGAATCGCCGTTCCCGATCATGATTTACGCCGAGGATGGCGAAGTGCTGGTGTTGAGCCGCGCCTGGAAGGACCTGACCGGCTACGACGAGGCTGACCTTCCCACCATCGCCGACTGGATGGAGCGGGCCTACGGCGCGCGCCAGGAACCCTTTCTGTTGACCATCGACCGTCTTTACGCGGCGGGTCAGCGTCAGACCGAAGGTGAGTTCATCGTCACCTGCAAGGATGGAACGCAGCGGCTGTGGGAATTCAGTTCGACCCCGCTCGGGCCGTTGCCCGACGGTCGCCGCATGGTCGTCAGCATGGCCGCCGACCTCACCGAGCGCCAGCGAGCCGAGGCGGAGACACGCCGCAACGAGGCGCGGCTGCGTAGTCTGGTCAGCATCCTGCAATACCAGGCGGATTCGGCCAGGGATTTTCTGGACTATGCGTTGAACGAAGCCATTCAACTGACCGGCAGCAAGATCGGCTACATCTATCGCTACCATGAAGATCGTCGCGAGTTCGTGTTGAACTCCTGGTCCAGGGAGGTGATGCGGGAATGCACCATCATCAATTCCCAGACCTGCTACGAATTGGACAAGACCGGCCTTTGGGGTGAAGCCGTCCGGCAGCGCCGGCCGATTCTCCTGAATGACTTTGTCGCCGCGCATCCTCTCAAAAAAGGTTATCCGGTTGGTCATGCCGAATTGCGCAAGTATCTGACCGTACCGGTTTTCAGCGGGAGCCGAATCGTCGGCGTGATTGGGGTCGCCAACAAGGAGAGCGATTACCATGAAACCGACATTCTGCAACTGACTTTGCTGATGGAAGCGGTATGGAAGGCGGTGGAGCGCCTGGAAGCGGAAGACAAGGAACGCCAGGCGGTGCACTCCTTGCGCATGCTCAGCCAATGTAACAAGGCTATCGCCCTGGCGGAGGAGGACACCAACCTGATGCCGGAGATTTGCCGGATCCTGGTGACGAAGGGCGGCTGGCGAATGGCCTGGATCGGGGTTGCCGAACCCGCGCCGGCCAAGCAAGTGCGGCCGGTGGCCAAGGCCGGATTCGAGGAGGGTTATCTCAAGGCGATTGGCATTACCTGGGACAATTCCCCGACCGGGCAAGGTCCCGCCGGTACGGCCATTCGCACGGGTAAACCGGTGATTTACCAGAATCTACTGACCGATCCCCGTTTTGCGCCCTGGCGCGACGAGGCGGTCCAGCGCGGTTATGCCGCCACCATCGCGCTGCCGCTGAAGAACGAAACGGGCGTCTTTGGCGTGCTCGTTCTCTACGCCGCGAAGCCGGACGCCGTCGCTCCAACCCAAGTGGACCTATTGTGTCGGCTGGCTGAGAATCTGGCCTACGCCCTGCGCGTGCTGCGGATGAAGGCGGCTGGCGAACAGGCGGCGCACAAGCGCGACGCCCTGGAGGCGCAGCTCCGCCAAGCCCAAAAGATGGAGGCCATTGGTCGGCTGGCGGGCGGCGTGGCGCACGATTTCAACAACATGCTGGCGGTGATCGCCGGTCACGCCGATCTGGCCCTGGAACAGATGACGCCCGACAGTCCGCTACACGCTGACTTGCTGGCGATTCAAAAAGCCACCCAACGTTCGGCCGACCTGACCCGTCAGTTGCTGGCCTTCGCTCGCAAGCAAACCATCGCGCCTCAGGTGCTTGACCTCAACGAGACCATCGCCGGGATGCTGAACATGCTCGGGCGGCTGATTGGTGAGGATATCGACCTGCTCTGGAAACCCGCCAGCACCCTATGGCCGGTGAACATGGATCCGTCCCAGATCGACCAGATCATGGCCAACCTGGTGGTCAACGCCCGCGATGCCATCGCCAGCGTCGGCAAAATCACCATCGAGACGGGGCAGGTGGAGTTCGATGAAAGCTATTGCGAAACCCATGCTGACTTTATCCCCGGTCAGTACGTGTTGCTGGCGGTCAGCGACAACGGCTGCGGGATGGACAAGGTGGTTCTGACGCAACTGTTCGATCCTTTTTTCACCACCAAGCCGCGGGGGCGGGGGACTGGTCTGGGCCTGGCCATGGTGTATGGCATCGTCAAGCAGAACCACGGTTTCATCAACGTGTACAGCGAGCTGGGGCAAGGCTCGACCTTCAAGATTTACCTGCCCAGGCATGCGGCGGAGCCAGCGGAGACCCACACCACGCTGCCTGCCATAATGCCCACCGGCGCGGAAACCGTCCTGCTGGTCGAGGACGAAGAGGCGCTGCTCAAACTCAGCGCCCAGTTGCTCGGACGGTTGGGCTACACCGTGCTGGCCGCCGGTGGACCAAATCAGGCGCTCCAGTTAGCGGCATCTCACCCAGGCGTCATTCATTTGTTGCTGACCGATGTGATCATGCCGGACATGAGCGGCCGCGACCTGTGGCAACGACTCAGCGCCTTGCGGTCGGACCTCAAATGCCTGTTCATGTCCGGCTACACCGCCAACGTGATCGCCCATCACGGCGTCCTCGACGAGGGGGTTCACTTCCTGCAAAAACCCTTTTCCCGCGAGGCGCTGGCCGCCAAGGTCCGCGAAGCGCTGTACCGGCCCTGATCGGAGCCGCGCGCGTTGCCCATTGCCTCATACATGTTCGGTCAGTGCCGTTTCGGTCAACGCGGCTAGTCGGTCCAACGCGGTTCCGAAAAAATGGTCCGTTCCCGTTACGACGCGCAGCCGGGCGGCTGGATGCCAGTGGGACAACAGCCCCTGTAGCGTGACCAGTGGCGCCATGCGGTCGTGGTCGCCGACGATCACGATCAATTCCGCTGGCGGCGCCGCGACCGGATCAAAATCCATGAACGACACCGGCGGCGCCACCACCACTTGCCGGCGCACCGTGGCCAACGGCGGGCTCAAGTGGAGGTTGATCCAGGCGCCGAAGGAATAACCGGCCAGATCGGTCACGGTCTGGCCTAGCTGGCTCAAATGCGCCGCCGCCGCCCGTGCGTCGTCCTGTTCGCCCACCCCGTCGCCGTAATCGCCGCCGCTTGCTCCAACACCGCGAAAGTTGAAGCGCAGCGTGCTGTAACCCAGTCGCTGGTACACCTCGGCCAGGGTGGTCACCACCGGGTTGTCCATCGCGCCGCCATACAAGGGGTGCGGGTGGGTGAGGATCACCGCGTCCGGCCCGGACGCCCGATACAGGCGACCCTCCAACCGGAGCGGACCGGAATTGAAAAAGACGCGTTCTTCGGTTGCCGACATGTGCTTCTCCAACCGGATCCTGGTGTTACGGTGTGGACGACGCGACCGCCGCCGCCCGGGCCGAGTCTTGCGCTAGCAGTTGTTTAAACTGGGCCAGCGGCAGCGGGCGGCCAAAGTAGTAACCCTGGCCTTCGTCGCAACCGCGGTCGCGCAGAAACTCCAGTTGTTCGACCGTTTCCACGCCTTCCGCCACCACTTCCAACTCCAAGCCGTGCGCCAGGGTCAGGATCGCGTTGGTGATGGCGGCGTCGCTGGTGCTGGTCGGCAAATCCTTGATAAAGGAGCGGTCGATTTTGAGTACGTCCAGTGGAAACCGCTGTAGATAGCCGAGCGAAGAGTAGCCGGTGCCGAAATCATCAATCGCGATGCGCACGCCCAGGTCCTTGAAGGATCTCAGCGTCGCTAGGTTTTCATCGGTGGGATTCATCAGGATGCCCTCGGTCAATTCCAGTTCCAGGCAGGTGGGATCGAATGCCGCCGCCGCCAGCACGCCGCGCACCAGCTCGGCAAGGTCGGCCTGTCGGAACTGCCGGGCCGACAGATTGACCGCCACGCGCAGTCCGGTCAGGCCGTCCTCGTGCAACTGGCCGATTTCGCGCACTGCCGTGCGCAGCACCCACTCGCCCACTCGCAAAATCAACCCGCTGTCCTCGGCAATGGAGATGAATCGAACCGGCGACAACAAGCCCAGTTCGGGATGGTTCCAGCGGATCAGCGCCTCGGCGCCCCGAATGGCACCGGCGTGGAAATCCCATTTGGGCTGGTAATACAGCTCCAGTTCCCGCCGCTCGACGGCGTAGCGCAGATGCGTTTCCAGATTCAGCCGCTCGCGCGATAACACCGTGGCGCCGGATAAATAGAATTGATAGTTGTTGCGCCCCAAATCCTTGGCCCGGTACAGGGCGATATCGCTATTGCGTAGCAGCACGTCGAAACTTCGTCCATCCCGAGGGTACAGGCTGATACCGACGCTACAACTGGCGTGCAGCTCGTTATCATCCAGCCGATAGGGTTCGGCCACGGCTCCCAAGATCCGTTGCGCGGTCACGGACGCTTCATCGCCGGAGGCAAGATCGGGCAAGAGGACGGCGAACTCGTCGCCGCCTTGTCGGGAAACGGTGTCGCCCTCGCGCACGCACCGCTGTAATCGCGCCGCGACCTCGCGCAGTAGTTGGTCGCCGACCATGTGACCCAGGGTATCGTTGATCCGTTTGAACAGGTCGAGGTCTATCGTCAGAATGCCCACCAGGTGGTGGGCGCGCCCGGCCCGCAACACCTCCTGTTGCAAGCGGTCGATCAGCAGCGCCCGGTTGGGTAAGCCAGTCAGCGTGTCGTATTGCGCCAGATGCTGGATGCGTTCCTCAGTCTGTTTCCGTTCGGTGATGTCCTGCACCACGGTCACGAAATAATTCACGGCGCTGTTCGCGCGCCGCAGGCATCGGCTGGATACGCTGACGTGCAGCACTTCGCCATCCTGACGCACGAAGCGTTTCTCGATTGAGTAGCCATCGATCCGGCGGCTCAACACCCGCTCGAACTGGGCCACCTCGGTAGCCAAATCCTCGGGATGGGTCAGTTCAGCCCAACTCATTTGCAGCAATTGCGAACGCGGATAGCCGAGCATCTCGCACAGCCGGTCGTTGACCTCCAACCAGCGCCGGTCGGGGCCGGTCAGGGCGATGCCGATCAACGGCAGCTCGAAATAGCCGCGGAAACGGGCTTCACTGGCGCGCAATGTTTCCTCGACGCGCTTGAGTTCGGCGATGTCGGTGTGCGCGCCCAGATAGCCGGTGATGCCGCCAGCGCGATCGCGCAATGGCGTGGCGCGGGTAGTCAGCCAGGTTTCCTGGCCGGAAGGGGTGCGAAAGCGATGCTCGACCACCAACTCGGAGCCAGTCGCAACCGCTTGTCGCCATGCGCGCAGCACGGATTCCTGATCTTCGGGATGCAGGGCGCAAGTCCATCCCAGATCGAATACCTGTTGGGTGGTCAAGCCGGCCAGTTGACGCCAGCGGTCGTTCACATAACGACATTCGCCCTGGGCGTTGGTCAAAAAAATGCCCACCGGAAGCTGCTCGGTCAGGGTGCGAGACCACCGTTCGCTGTCGCGCAGGCTGTCCATGGCCTGTCGCTGCCGTTCGAGTTCCGTTTCCAGCCAACCGATGCGATGCCGGCGGCTGTTCAGCTCCGCACCAAGGGCTTCAAGCTGTTGTTGCGCCCGCCGCAGGCGGTGGCGTTGTTCGAGCATGGCCGCCAGCACGCCGCCGGCCAGTCCCAGCACCACCAACCCGCCACTGATCCAGAATCCGAAATGGCTATGGCTAGAATAGTCGTCTCTGGATTCGGTGGTGGCCGTCGGTGTCCCGGCGGTCGCGAAAACCGGTGATCCACCGCTGGCCCACCACGCCAGCCACAGTGCCAGCGTCCAGCGCCTTATCCCACCGCCAGCGCCGGTGTTCGTCGTCATCGCCATGTTCAATTCAGCGCAGTGAACCCGGTCTGATTCGATTTGTTCCAAGCGACCTCCCCGTTATATTCAGGTGCTTTAAGGTGTCACCGTTTGCTGATAATAAGTCATAATAATGAAACATATAATAAGTGGCAAATTTCGTCTCGTCCAATTTGGGTCAACGCCACATGGAGAGATTCTCGATATCCTCGACGCCGGTTTTCGTCGGCGCGCGAACTTCGGTTCCAGGGGCATCTATCCAAAGAGGTATTCCGGCGAAGCAGGTAACTTTCCAAGTCGACTTCATGGTAAGGTAAACCGTTATATGTAATCCAAAAAGGTATTCTGGATGCCTGTCCAGGTTGGGGAATCCAAGCCCGCCATCACCGCCTTGATCGATCCATTCGGTCGTCGAATTGATTATGTACGATTCTCCGTGACGGATCGCTGCGATTTTCGCTGCGTCTACTGCATGAGCGAGCGGATGACCTTTCTGCCGCGCGCCCGGGTTCTCACGCTGGAGGAACTGGCAACGCTGGGCCGGGCCTTCGTGGAGTTGGGCGCGCGCAAGATTCGCATCACCGGCGGCGAGCCACTGGTGCGGCGCAATATCCTGTGGCTGTTCCAGGAGTTGGGCCGGCTGCGGGAGCACGGTCTGGTGGAACTGACGCTGACCACCAATGGCTCGCAACTGGAGCGGATGGCCGCCGACTTGAAAACCGCCGGCGTGGCGCGAGTCAATATCAGCCTGGACAGTCTGAACCCGGAGCGTTTCCACCATCTCACTCGATCCGGTGAATTGCATTCGGTTTTGCGCGGCATCCGCGCGGCGCGCGCGGCGGGTTTCCAACGAATCCGGTTGAACGCCGTGATCCTGAAGGGCCGCAATCACGATGAAGTGGTTCCCCTGGCGCGATTCGCCATCGAGAACGGGCTGGATATCAGTTATATCGAAGAAATGCCGCTCGGCGAGATCAGCGACCATGACCGGGCCGAGGCGTATTATTCCAGCGACGCCATTCGCGCCGATCTGGAGCGGGTGTTGACCTTGGTTCCCACCATGGAGGCCACCGCGGGCCCCTCCCGTTATTACCGGGTTCCCGGTGGCGATAGTCGAATCGGTTTTATTTCCCCCTACAGCCATCATTTTTGCGATGACTGCAACCGGGTACGGGTTTCCGCCGAGGGTCGGCTTCTGCTGTGCCTGGGTCGGGAACATTCGGTTGATTTACTCCATGTCCTGCGGGCGTATCCTGGCGACCGCGAGCGGCTGAAACAAACCATCGTCGCCGCCATGGCATTGAAGCCGCGCGACCATGCGTTCCAGATGAACGGCCCAATGATCGGACGCCATATGAATCACACCGGCGGGTAAGATCGCCCGCCATTGCGCGAACGGCGGAACTTTCCATATGGCCGCCAGTCCTCAAACCAGGGGACCGACCGGGCCTCTGCGATGTCTTCAGGGAACCCGAATGCCATGAAAACCTTCCTGGCGGCTTTCATCGCCCTTCTGCTGTTCGGCGCCGGCGTGCTGCTGGCGCCCCGTCTGCAACCGCTCCTGACCCATCTTGGCCCCGCGGCGCCCACGCCAGCGGTCTCCACCGCCACGGCGACGGACGAGCGCAAGCCGGTCAAGTACCGGCACCCGATGAATCCCACGATCTTTTCCGACACGCCGGCCAAGGACGACATGGGCATGGACTACATCCCGGTCTACGCCGACGGCGAGGAGCGAACCGCCGGCCCCGGTTTCGCCATCGCGCCGGAAGTGGTCAACAATCTGGGCGTGCGTACCGCGCCGGTCGAACGAAGCGATCTCAGTCGCCGAATCGAGACCGTCGGCTACATCGACTACGACGAACGCGCCCTCAGCCACGTTCATCTACGCGCCAGCGGTTGGGTGGAGAATCTGAAGGTCCGCACCCTCGGCGAGCGAGTGCGCAAGGGCGATCTGCTGCTGGAGGTTTACGCCCCCGATCTGGTCAATGCCCAGAAGGAATATCTTCAGGCGCTCGGCGGTATTCTGGAATCGCTGAAAGTTTCGGCCCGCGACCGTTTGTTGGCGCTGGGCGTCCCGGAGAGCCAGATTCAGCAGGTGGAAAAGGAACGGCGCGTGCCCCAATTAACCGCCGTGTACGCCCGACAGGATGGCATCGTCTCGGCGCTCAACATCCGCCAGGGCATGTACGTTACCCCGGAAATGGAATTGATGACGCTGGCCGACGTTTCCACGGTCTGGATCAAGGCGGAGGTATTCGAACAACAGGCCGGCTGGCTGGCGGTCGGGCAGAAAGCTGAGGTGCGATTGCCCCACGCCCCCGGCGAAACGTGGGAAGGCACGGTGGAATATCTCTACCCCGACGTGGATGTCAAAACGCGCGCGGTCCGCGCCCGGCTGCGTTTCCCCAATCCCAACGAGCGATTGAAGTTCAACATGTTCGCCGATGTGGTCATCCACGCCACGCCACGCGCCAAGGTGCTGAACATCCCCCGCGAGGCTTTGATTCGCACCAAAACGGAACAACGGGTCATCGTCGATCTCGGTGAAGGGCAATTCGAGGCGCGGCCAGTCACCGTCGGCATCGAGGCCGGCGACCGCGTGGAAATTCGTTCCGGTCTGAAGGAAGGCGACCGGGTGGTGATTTCGGCGCAATTTCTACTCGACTCCGAAAGTAACGTCCGCGCCAGCTTGCAACGGTTGACCGCGCCCCTCAAACCGGAGATTTGGGTCGAGGGGTTGGTCAACGCCGTCGAGACCGGCTCGCGCGCCTTGAACGTGACGCACGCCCCGATCCCGGAGTTGAACTGGCCGACCATGACCATGGATTTTCCCGTCGCCGATGGCGTCAAGCTGGAGCAATTGAAACCGGACAGCAAGGCACGATTTCGGATTCGTGAAGGCAAGGATGGCCGCTATGAGATCGACGCCATCGAGCCGGCGGGAACGCGGCCATGATCGCCGCCGTCATCCGCTGGTCGATTCACAACCGGCTGCTGGTGACGCTGGCGACCGTGCTGCTCGCCGGTTGGGGCGCGTATTCCGCCCGCCATATCCCGGTCGATGCCTTGCCCGACCTGTCCGATGTGCAGGTGATCGTCAAGACCAGCTACCCCGGTCAAGCACCGCAAGTGGTGGAAAGCCAAGTCACCTATCCGCTGGCGACGGCTTTTCTCGCGGTGCCGGGCGCGGTGTCGGTGCGCGGTTATTCCGGGTTTGGTGATTCTTTCGTTTACGTCATTTTCGCCGACGGCACCGATTTGTACTGGGCGCGGTCGCGGGTGCTGGAGTATCTGAGCCAGATTGCGCCCCGTCTGCCGCCCCAAGCGCAACCAGCGCTGGGCCCCGATGCCACCGGGGTTGGCTGGATCTACGAATACGCCTTGGTGGATCGGACGGGCCATCACGATTTGGCGCAACTGCGTTCCTTGCAGGACTGGTTCCTCAAATTCGAGTTGCAGTCGGTGGACGGTGTCGCCGAAGTCGCGACGGTCGGCGGTATGGTCAAGCAATATCAGGTGGTGCTCGACCCCAATCGACTGCGCGCCTACAACCTGCCGCTCTCGCAAGTGCGGATGGCGATTCAGAACGCCAATCAGGAAGTCGGTGGCTCGGTGATCGAAATGGCTGAGGCCGAATACATGATCCGTTCGCGCGGCTATCTGCAAACCGTCGAAGATTTGCGGCGGGTATCGCTAGGCGTCAGCGCCGCCGGTACGCCGATTTTGCTCGGCGACGTGGCCGAGGTGCGGATCGGTCCGCAATTGCGACTCGGCGCGGCGGAACTGGACGGCGCGGGCGAGGTGGTGGGCGGCATCATCGTCATGCGTTCCGGCGAGAATGCCCTGACCACCATCGAAGCGGTCAAAGCCAAACTGGAGCAATTGCGGCGCGGTTTGCCGGAAGGCGTCGAGATCGTCACAACCTACGACCGCTCCAGTCTGATCCTGCGGGCGGTGGATAATTTGCGCGACAAACTGGTCGAGGAGTTTGTCGTGGTCGTGATCGTCTGCGCGTTGTTCCTGTTCCACCTGCGCTCCTCGCTGGTGATCCTGATCAGCCTGCCGGTCGGCATTCTGGCGGCGTTCGCCATCATGCGCTGGCAGGGGATCAACGCCAACATCCTGTCGCTGGGTGGCATCGCCATCGCCATCGGCGCGATGGTGGATGCCGCCATCGTCATGGTCGAGAACCTGCACAAGCATCTGGAACACACTCAACCGCGCGATGCCGCCGAACGCTGGCGGATCGTGCAACAAGCATCGGCCGAAGTCGGGCCGCCGCTGTTTTTTTCGCTGCTGATCATTACCTTCAGCTTCCTGCCGGTATTTGCCTTGGAGGCGCAGGAAGGCCGCCTGTTTGCGCCGCTGGCCTATACCAAAACCTACGCGATGGCCGCCGCCGCCGGTCTGTCCATCACCCTGGTGCCGGTGTTGATGGGCTGGTTCGTGCGCGGACGGATTCTTCCCGAGCAAAAAAATCCACTGAACCGTTTGTTAATCGCGGTTTATCAACCGTTCGTCAGTGTGGTTTTACGCCATCCATGGCCGGTGGTGGTGTTGGCGGGATTGCTGACCCTGACCGCGTGGTGGCCGCTGCACCGCTTGGGCGTCGAATTCATGCCCGATCTCGATGAAGGCGATTTGCTGTACATGCCGACGACCTTTCCGGCCATCGCCGTTGGCAAGGCGGCGGAAGTGTTGCAGCAGACCGACAAGCTGATTCGCGCGGTGCCGGAGGTCCAACGGGTGTTCGGCAAGGTGGGGCGGGCGGAAACCGCCACCGACCCAGCACCGCTCAGCATGATCGAGACGGCGATTCAGTTGAAACCGCGCGCCGAATGGCGGCCAGGACTGACCACCGCCGATTTGATCGCCGAACTGGATCGCATCGTCCGCCTGCCGGGTCTCAGCAACGCCTGGGTAATGCCGATCAAGAACCGCATCAACATGCTGGCCACCGGCATCAAGACGCCGCTGGGCATCAAAGTGGCTGGTACCGACCCAGTGGTCATTCAGCAGGTCGGCGAGCGGCTGGAACAGGTCATCCGCGCCATTCCCGGCGCGACTTCGGTTTACTCCGAGCGAGTGGCTGGTGGTCGCTACGTGGACGTGGCCATCGACCGACTGGCCGCCGCTCGGCTAGGGTTGAACATCAGCGACGTGCAGGAAGTCATCAACACCGCCGTCGGCGGCATGAACGTCACCGAGACCGTCGAGGGCCTGGAACGCTATCCGGTCAATCTGCGCTATCCGCAGGCGGTGCGTGACTCGCTGGAGCAGTTGCGGGCGTTGCCCATCGTCACGCCGACCGGGGCCGCCGTGCCGCTTTCCCAGGTGGCCGAAGTGAAAATCACCGACGGGCCAGCGATGTTGCAGAGCGAGAACGCTCGGCTGACCGGCATCACCTACGTCGACATGCAAGGCCGCGACCTCGGCTCCTTCGTCGCCGAGGCGCAACGGGCGGTAGCGAATCAGGTCATGTTGCCCGCCGGTTACTCGCTGCGCTGGTCCGGCCAGTACGAATATCTGACCCGCGCGCTGGCCAAGCTGCAAATCGTCACACCGGTGACACTGGCGATCATCTTCCTGCTGCTGTATCTAAGCTTTGGCCGCTTGGGTCCGGCGGTGCTGATCATGGCCACCTTGCCGTTCTCCCTGCTGGGCGGGGTCTGGTTGCTGTACTGGCTGAATTACAACCTGTCGGTGGCGGTCGGCGTCGGTTTCATCGCCTTGGCCGGCGTGGCGGCGGAAACCGGGGTAGTGATGCTGGTCTATCTCGACCATGCGCTGGCCCGGCGCAAGACAATCGCCCAAGCCGAGGATCGGACTGTGACCCTGGCCGAATTGCGCGAGGCGGTGATCGAAGGCGCACTGTTGCGGGTGCGGCCGAAAATGATGACCGTGGCCACCATCATTGTCGGCCTGTTGCCGATCATGTACGGCGCCGGCACGGGTTCGGAGGTCATGCGCCGCATCGCCGCGCCGATGGTGGGCGGCATGGTCAGCGCCACTTTATTGACTCTGGTGGTGATTCCGGCGGTGTTCTTGCTCTGGCAGGGTCTGGTGATCGAGTGGGAAAACCGTCGTCGGGCCGCGAAACCCCTTGCGGTCAAGGCGGCTTTCGAGCACCCGGAGCACATCGGGGAACGCTAGTGCAGGCTACCGATACGGCATCAGGTTTCGGGAGGAGTACACTGTCCCCGGAACTGGCTAGCGCCTTTCGACGCCAGACCATCCGGCCGCGATCCGGCGATGTCTTCAAACGCGATCCCAGGGGAATCCACCATGCCACTGCTCAACTCCCCCACCCACTACGGCGCGATGACCCGCTTCCTGCACTGGGCGGTCTTCCTGCTGTTCGTGTATCAGTATCTGGGCGCTAACCTGATGACCCGGATCGGATCGGGCAAGACCCTGTTCGGGCTGACGCAAGGTAGTTATTACAACTGGCATAAATCCATCGGGCTGGTGTTGCTGGCGCTGGCATTGCTGCGCCTGGCCTGGCGCAAGCTGACGCCATTGCCGGACTGGGCGCCAACCCTTACCCCGCCCGAACGCGCGATCTCTCACTGGAACGAGACGCTGCTGTACGGATGCATGATCCTGATGCCGGTGAGCGGGTATCTGTTCGTCATGGCGGGTGACTATGGCATCAAGTGGTTCGGTTGGCAGGATTTGCCCAATCCCATCGGCAAGCAGGAATGGCTAGCCGCCCTCGCGCGCGTTGTCCACATCGTGACCTCCTATGTCGTGGTCGTGGTTGTGGCCTGGCATGTCGGCCTGGGCCTCAAGCATCAGCTTTTTGACCGAGACCGGTTCCTCGACCGGATGTTGCCCTTCGTCCGGCGATGAGGCCCAGCGCGCGGCAAGGAATCGTCTGGGCGCTGATCGCGCTGAGTCTGCTGGGAGGTGGCGGTTGGGCGGGTTGGCGCTGGTTCGGCCCGGTGGCGGTCGAAACCACGCGGCCCAACCGAGGCCCGGCGGTGCGGGCGGTTTACGCCGCCGGCACGGTGGAACCGACCGTGATGCTGCCCATCGCCCCGCGCGGCGCGGGCCGGCTGATGGAACTCAATGTCGATGAAGGCGCCCAGGTCCGCGCCGGGCAAACGCTGGCCCGGCTGGAGGATACCGATTTGAAACAGTCGGTGGACGAACTCGAAGCGCGGGCGCGGTTCGCCAAGACGCAACTCGACCGCGCCCAAATCCTGCTTGACCGGGGTCTGGGGACGGTGCTGGAGCGGGATCGGGCGCGGTCCGAAGCGCGGGCGGCGGACGCGGCGGCGGCGCGCGCCCAGGCGTTGCGTGGCTTCATGACTCTGACTGCCCCGGCCGACGGCCAAATCCTGCAACGCGACGGCGAAATCGGCCAGGTGATTCCCGCCAACCAGCCGATTTTTTACTTCGCCCGCCGTGCGCCGCTGCGCATCGAGGCCGAGGTGGACGAGGAAGACATCCTGCTGGTGCGGTCTGGCCAGCATGTGTTGATTCGCGCGCCCGCGTTGCCGGATCGAGTGCTCGATGGTCGAGTCGCCGAGATCACCCCCAAGGGCAACCCTGTGACCCGAGGCTATCGGGTGTGGATCGATTTCGAGGGCGAAATTCCGTTGCGCATCGGGATGACCGCCGAGATCAATATTGTGGTGGCCGAGCGCCCGAACGCGCTGCTGGTGCCGACAACCGCCGTGCGCGAGGGCCATGTCTGGATCGTGCGCGCCGGACATCTACATCGCCAACCGGTGCAAACCGGTTTTAGCGGCGAGGCGAAAGTAGAAATCATCTCGGGTCTTGGCGATGATGACGCCCTGGTCATCGGCCCCACGGCCAGGTTAGCCGAGGGCCGGCCCGCGCGCGTGGACCATCGCGAGCAAGAACACTCGCACCCGCAGTAAGCGGGGGGTATGGGAACCGTGATGGCTTTTGGCTCCCAACGGAATTCAGCGGCTGGCGTAAAAAGCCCCTCTCCATTGAGGAAGAGAGGGGCCAGGTACGAGCATTGGAAACCTGAAGGTTATTAAGACACCCTAGTATTTCATTTTATTTCATCATGATCGTGAGGCCGGTCACGTTGCCGAGATTGAGATCCAAACCCTTGGTCCGCGAGCGAAGGTTCATGATCACCCCATTCTCATTTTGCAGACGCAGGCCACCTACACCGCCGCCCATGGCCACGCTCGCCTCTAGCTTGGTATAGGTACCGGGGAAATCGGAGACCTTCTTCATGGCGTAGACTTCGCCGACGGCGCTCATCTTCGAGACGCCAACATTGAGGCCAGCGCTCAACCCCTTGAGGGTGAACGGATACTGTTTGCCTTTGAAGGTCAGCTTGCCACCGCCCTCGCTGCCGCCCAAAATCAACCCAAACTGTTTCTCGGCAATGGTGACCTTGCCGACCGGCTTGTCTTTGTCCGCCGCCACCGCCAGACCGCCCACCAGCAACGACGTGGCCAGCAGGATACCGCCGGTTATTTTACGAAAGCTCTGCGTCATCAGCGCATTCCTCATGTGATGTTAACAACGAGTAGTTTGACCGGTTGATTACTGAACGGTCGGGAGATACAACCTGGAGCCAGCGTCGCCCTGAAAGGAGGACCAGAGCCAGGTTGCAATGGATCAAGTATGGCTCGATTCAATCCATTTAATCGCCAACTTTCAGGGTGTCGCCGCGTCCACCTGCCGCAGCAACGTTTGCAAGTGGGGATTGTCTGGTTCCAACGCCACCAAGCGCCGAGCGTAACCGCGCGCGGCGTCTCTGTTTCCCGCGTCCCGCTGGAACGCCACCAGCGCCGTGAGGGTATCCCGATCATTGGGATGCTTGGCCAGCACCGCTTCCAGTTCCTGAATGGCTTTCGGCTGCTGGCCGGTCCCGTTCAGCGCCACCGCGTAGACGTAACCATAGCGAGGATTGTCGCTGCCCAGCCGGGCGGCTTCCGCCAGCGCGGTCAGGGCTTCGGGCAGTCGTTTCTGGCGCACCAGCAATAACCCTAACGCATGCTGCGCGGTGGCGTTCCGCGGATCCAGCTCCAACGCTTGGCGCAAGGTTTTTTCACCATCCGCGTCCCGTTCTTGCAGTCGGTACAGATCAGCCAGATTGACCGCCGCTTGCGTAAAGTTGGGTTGCAGGTCCAGGGCCGTGCGATACGCCGCCTCCGCTTTTTCGAGTTGACCCTGGTCGCTCTGGATAAGCCCGATGTTCAAATACGATTCTGGGCGGTCGGCGTTGGTTTGCTCGGACGCGATGTATTCGGCCACGCCCCGCTGGATCGCCTGACGTTGAGTTTCAGTCAGCGATTCCTTCGGCACGGCGGCCAGCGTTCGCGCCGCTTCGATCCGCACCAGCCGCACGGGATCGTCGAGTAGCGGCAACAGATGCTGGACCTTCAACTCCGGCGGCAAAGCCTCCAGCGCTCGCGCCGCCGTGCTCCGCAACAGCGGATCGGGATCGGTCAGCAACGGGCGGAGAGCTTCGAATCCGGCCAGATCGAGGCGCTCGCTCAGTAGCGCCGCCCCGCTGGCGCGGGCAATCGCCGGTTGGTCGGGATTCCTCAGCAGCGCCCGCAGCAACTCCCGCGCTCCGGCGGCTTCGGTATGACCGGCGTGCAGCGCCTCGGCAAACTGTTGATGGCCTGGCAGGGGTTGGCCATACCACTGCCGGACCTGTTCCGCCGCCCACTGCGCCGATTGATCCGAGTGGCAACGGGTGCAGGCGTTGGGGACGCCCAGCTTCACCGTCAAATCCGGGCGAGGAATGCGAAAGCTATGGTCGTGGCGCGGGTCCACCACCATGTAGGTCGTGGTGGGCGCATGGCAGGCGACGCAGTCCGCGCCCGGCGAACCGGTCGGGTGAAAATGGTGTTGCGGCGATGCGTATTTCGCTGCCAGGTGGCATTGCAGGCAGACCTGGCTGCCCGGCGCGCGCAGTTTGCCGCTGTGTGGTTCGTGGCAGTCACTGCAACTGACCCCTCGCGCCTGCATTTTGCTTTGCAGGAACGAACCATGATTGAACACCTCATCCTTCATCTGGCCATCGGCGTAGTAGAGATCGGGGGTCAGCAGCGACAGTCGGTGGGTGTCCAGTAGAGGTTTGCCGAACACGTAGTCTTCCCAAATTAGCCCGCGCCGGGAATGGCAACGGGCGCACAGCTCCAACTCGCGGCTGGCGGTTGGCGATATGTTCAGTGGCGCATTGCGCGTGGCCGCCTGTTGAGCCGTCCAGAGCACGCTGGGTTTCGGATTCAGAACGGGGGTCGCCAGCTCCAGCCCTTTCATCGCTAGCATGCGCACCTGAAAGTTCGAACCGCGCCGCTCGTCGAGGGCGATAGCCAACCCTTTCGTGCGGTTCAGCTTCCGCCAGTCTCCCTCTTTCCTGGCCCAGGCGAGGTGATCGGCGCCTGGGCCATGGCAAGCTTCGCAAGACACGTTGATTGCGGACCAGGTGGTATGGAAGCGGTTCAGCTTGGGGTCGTAGTTCTTGCGCAGATTCGTGGAGTGGCATTCGGCGCACATATAGTTCCAATTTTGCTGCGCGCCAGTCCAGTGTAACGAATCCTTGTAGGTCAGCTTCTGATCGGGATAGAGGTGGAACCAGCGTTGCCCGCCCTGCTCCTTGGGGCGGCTGTCCCAGGCGAGACCCAGCGCCTGATAGCGACCGTCGGGAAAACCGATCAGGTACTGTTGCAAGGGATACACCCCGAAGGTGTAGGCGATCTCGTAGTCTTGCAACGTTCCATCCGGCCCGTCGGTGCGCACCATGAATTTGCCATCGCGCCGGAAAAAGGTGGAAGTGATGCCGGCATAGGTGAAGGAAGCGTCGTTGAAATCGCCGAGTACGGTTGACCCGGTGGCAGGTTGCATCGCCTGGGCATGTTGCGAGCCTTGCCAGTGTTGGTATTCAGTCGCATGACATTCCGCGCAGCTTTGCGCGCCGACGTAACCGCCGTTGGCGGGTGCCGGTGGATGGCCAACTGGCGTTGTCACGGGCAAGGGTTCCATCGGCTCGTCCGCCGGCCAGGCCCAACGATTGAAAACGATCAAACCGCTGATGAAGAACAACGCCAACGCGGCCCCTCTGAAAAACCGTCGAGTGCAATCAGTCATGGAGAGTAGGTAAATGAAGTAGGATAGAGTTTCGGATCGCGTTCCGCGAGGCCGCGATATTCCGAGGGAGCTATTTTCTCCCACCGTTTAAAGGCTCGCCGGAAATTGGCCAGATCGGTATAGCCGAGTAAATAAGCGATTTCCTGGATACTCAGAGAACTCGTCTTGAGATATTCCACGGCCAAACAGTGACGCACTCCCTCCGCAATGGTTTTGTATGACGCGCCTTCTTCAAGCAAGCGGCGATGCAATGTGCGGGGCGTCAGATGAAAAAGACGCGCCATTACCGTCAGTGAGGGAATTTGATGGCCTTTCTCCAGCATGATCCGCCTTACGCGCATGGCCAGGCTTTTACTCTGATCGGTTTTTTCGAGCACACGTCGATGAATCGCCGAGGCTTCGCGCAAGATGACTGGATCGCTCATCTTCAAGGGCAGATCGACCATTTGGGCCGGCATGGCGAATCCCGTCCATGACGCACCGTACCACACTTTACATTTGCATATATCTTCGGCCAGCGCGGTGTAGTCCGGCGCGGTAAGGGCGAAAGCGATCTGATCGATAGCACGCGCGCCCATGGTGATGTAATCGAACACGCCCTTTACTGTCAGTACCACGGCTTCAAGCACGGGCCGGCGAATATCGTCCAGGGGGCATGGCTCGTCGAAGACAATGCGAAATCGAGAGCCGTCCATCTCATGGCGGATGGAAATCAGCGATGTGCGCAAGCGGATAGAGCGTTCGACCAACTCCATAGCCTGGCGAATGGTGCTGCTGTTCATGGCGACCTGGCCCAGCAGGCCATGCATGTTGGGCAATAAGCGTTCACCCACCAATAACCCCAGCGCTGGTTCCCGCGTCGTGGCGAGCGCATCGAGGATCAATCGACGGAAAGCAGCAAACGTTAGCGCCCGCGAGGCATTGGCCCATGGTTGATCCCACAATGGACTTTTTTCGAGCCAAACCTGCCGCTCCATTCCCATCTTGCTGATTCGCTCAGCAATTTGGTGGATGTGGTCAATCGGCAATCGCACCTTTCGAACACTCATGACTGATCCGTGGCGGCAACGGAGACAGGCTAAAGTGAATTGTCAATAAATGACCCATAGTTGTCAACTATAAGTCGGCCTGCATTTTCCCACTAACCCTATGGCGACCATCGACGAGCGCTCGATGGTGATGAGTTCGGGAGAACCTTGTTATCGGTGGCACTGAAATCAAGGGAGTGATGGTCTCAACAATCATCGGGTCAGACGGTTGTGCGACCGGTTGGTGTCAATTGCATGAAGAACAGTGTCAGGCCGCTGACCAAATTCCAGTTATATCTTGTCAACCTGGAAGTTGGATGAAGGCTATACTCTCAATCTTCCGATGCCGCTGAGGGATATTCAATCCAGGTCGATCTTGTGACCCCAGCGTATCGTGCCCTGTGATCGGTTGTGTCGCAGTGCAGCAAGGCTTTGTCCATGACGTTGTCCGCCTGATGGTGCAACTCGACGAATTGCCCCATGATAGGGCAAGCCAGCGTGGAGTATCAATCTGGATAGTTTGCGTGGTCCCCCGCGTGGGGGAGCGCATGGTTGTTCGTTTGAAACCTGTTTTAGAGTGCGAGCGGATGCTGCCTACAGTGGTCAAATCGACTACACTAAACACCATGCCTATTCCGTTTTTTCAGCCGATTCGCTTCGTTTAGCGAACAAAAGTTTCTCTGTGACTATCAATTTTTACAACCGCTTTCTGAAGGAGAATCTATTAAATGACGAATCAACACGAGTTCCTCGAAAAGCGAACCATTCTGGTCGTGGATGACACCTTGGAAAATCTGACTCTCATGGCCGATGTGCTTAAGGATTATTACAAGGTCAAAGTGGCCAACAATGGTGAAAAAGCCCTTAAAATCGCTTATGGTGACAATCCACCGGATTTGATTCTGCTCGATATCATGATGCCAGGATTATCGGGTTATGATGTTTGCAAGCTATTGAAATCTGATCCGAGAATACGCCACATTCCAATTATTTTCCTTACCGCCATGACCGGGACCGAGGATGAAAAAAGAGGCCTGGATATGGGCGCGGATGACTATATCATCAAACCGATCAATCCACCAATCGTCTTGGCTAGAGTGAAGACTCAGCTACAAAACAAGGAGGCGGCGGATTTTCTGCGTGACCGGAATGAATTCCTGGAAAATGAGGTGACCAAGCGCACCAAGGAAATCATGGCGATTCAGGATGTCACCATCATGGTCATGGCCTCCTTGGCCGAAACGCGAGATTCGGATACTGGGAATCATATTATCCGGACCCAGTATTATGTTCGGATACTGGCTACCCATTTGCGGAACCATCCCCGTTTCAGCCATTTCCTGACGCCGTACAATATCGAGATGCTTTTCAAGTCAGCGCCACTGCACGATATTGGCAAAGTGGGCATCCCGGACCGCATTCTCCTTAAGCCCGGTCGTTTTGAACCCCATGAATTTGAGATCATGAAAAATCACACGGTGTTGGGGCGTGACGCGATTGAACATGCGGAAAAGGCCCTCGGCATCAATGTCGAATTTCTCACCTTGGCCAAGGAAATCGCTTATAGCCATCAGGAAAAGTGGGATGGCACTGGTTATCCAGAAGGAATCTCTGGAGATGTCATTCCAATTTCGGCGCGCTTGATGGCCATCGCCGATGTTTACGATGCGTTGATCAGCCGTCGTGTCTATAAAGAGGGTATGCCTCACGAGAAGGCGGTGCAAATTATCATCGAAGGAAGGGGCAACCATTTCGACCCGGATATGGTTGACGCCTTTATCGAGGTTCAGCATGAGTTCAAGGCCATTGCCCAACGCTACTCGGATTCCGACCGTGATCTCGCGAAGAAAGCGGACTACCTGACCAGCGCCATTACGGATGGGCGTAGCCAGCCGGGCAGGGGGTAGGAGCCGTTCATGGAACACCGCATTCATCAGGAAACGATCCCTGGTTTCATGTTTACTGTCTGGCCCAACCTGAACGTGCCCGGCTTCGCCACGTCGCCTGAATCAGAGGCGCGTTCGAAGGATTTCGTCCGTTGAAATCCCTCTTCGCTTTGCCCGCCACCGTCTGGCTGTTAGGACTGATCAGTCTGCTGAATGACTCGGCCAGCGAACTGCTGTACCCCTTGGTGCCGCTGTACTTGGCCTCGGTGTTGATGGCCGGCCCCAAAGCTTTGGGGATCATCGAAGGCATTGCCGAGGCGACCAGCAGTCTATTGAAGCTGTTCGCTGGGGTGTTGGCCGATAAGGCCGCCGCTGCCAAACCCTGGGTCGTCGGTGGCTACAGCCTCGCCGCCATCGCCCGTCCGCTCATGGCTTTCGCCACCACCTGGCCAACCGTGCTGGCGCTACGCTTCGCCGACCGGGTCGGGAAGGGCTTGCGCAGTTCGCCACGCGATGCGCTGCTGGCGGCGACCGTGGATCCGACGCAACGCGGTCTGGCGTTTGGCCTGCACCGGGCGATGGACAACGCCGGCGCGGTGATTGGCCCGCTTCTAGCCACTGGGCTGTTGGCGCTCGATGTCCCACTGCGCACTATTTTTCTGTGGGCCGCCGTGCCAGGCGCCATTGCCATCGTGCTCACCCTCTGCATCCGGGAACCATCCCGGATCGGGAAAGCGCCGCCCGTTCCGTTCAGTTGGACGCTGCAAGGATTTCCGCCCACCTTCAAACGCTATTTGCTGGTGCTGGCGCTGTTCACCCTGGGTAACTCATCCAACACGTTCCTGCTGTTGCGCGCGCGGGAACTGGGTTTGCCCGATATCCAGGTTCCGCTCTTGTGGGCGTTGGTTTCAACCGTGGCGATGCTGTTTTCCACTCCACTGTCGGGCTTGTCCGACCGTCTGGGTCGACAACGCCTGATCCTGTCCGGCTGGACCCTCTACGGGGTGTTCTACCTGATTTTGGGCCTAAACGGTGGCCCGGCTTGGCTCTTGTGGCCTTTGTTCGCCGGTTACGGTTTGTTTCTGGCGGCGACTGAGGGGGTGGAAAAAGCCCTGGTCGCGGATTTGGCGCCCGTTGCCCTGCTGGGCACGGCTTATGGCTGGTTCAACCTGACAGCGGGGCTGATGCTGTTGCCGGCTTCCCTGTTGTTCGGCTGGCTGTGGCAGAGCGTGGGACCCGCGCTGGCCTTTGGCGTCGCGGGAAGCTGCGCGCTACTGGCTGCCCTGCTGCTGCGGAGCTGGGTGATGCGGGATGCGATGCCAACGATGCCAACCCCTGCGGTCGCGGTCATCGCCACCGAGCAAAGGCCGTGATTCGGGTAATAAGGAAACGGAACCGCTGGACAGCTTTAGACGCATCCGATGAAATGGCGGACGATGTCCAAGCTCACAGAACCGAGGCCCGCCATGCGCTTCGAGGATTTGCCCCTGAACGACCGCCACACCGCCGCATCAGCCGCCAGCCGCTTCCTGGTGCGGCACCGCTACGTCAGCCTGGATGAGGCATGCCAGACGCTCGACCTGACCTTGCCCCAACTCTGGAGCCAGATCATGGGAGAATCCGGGTTGCCGGATTGTGATCCACCGGCGTTCGCGCCCTTTGCCTGAAACAACCAGGGATTCAGGGCGTTTCGCCATCGGGCACCCACACCCACCCCTCCATCAGGCGGCGGGCGCTGCGCCGCAGGATGACCTTTTCCGCCCGCCATTGGTCGTGGTCGGCCACCACCGTGGCGCCGACGGCCATCACTCCGGCGGCATGGCCGATCCGAATCTCGGAGCCAGTGACGACGGGAGCGCCAAGCGCGGCTCGCGCCACGCTTCCGGGCAACATTGCCGCCACCGCCAGGGCCACCGCGCCGGTGGCGGTGAAGGCGTGGTGCAGCTTGCCCATGGACAGGATGCGGGCGGTGAGGTCCACCGCGCTTGCGGTGACCAGGGAACCGTCGGTGGCGTGGTAAGCGCGGGCCGGGGCGACGAAAGCCAGCTTGGGCGTATGGGGACGGTGAGCCGTGGCATCCTCGGCGCAAGCGGCCAGGCCCATCGCCACCGCGCCGTGGGCGCGGACAGCTTCGCAGCAGTCCAGCAACGCCGCGTCCCGGTTGAAATCGGCGGGGCTTTCCGCGCCGGTCAGGCCGAGATCGGCAGCGCGGACGAAGATGGTAGGGTTGCCCGCGTTGATCAGACTGGCCTCGATGGTGCCGAACCCCGGTATTTCCAGCCGGTCGGTCGGTTGGCCAGTGGGCAACAAAATAGTTTCGCCACCAGGATCGAGAAAGTCGAGAACGATTTCGGCTCCGGGGAAGGCAACGCCAGCCAGAGGGAAAGCACCCTCTTCCACCGCTTGCCCATGGCGTACCGACAGATGCGCCAGGATGGTCTGGCCGAGGTTGGCCTGCCAGATGCGCAAGGTAACGACGCTGTCGGTGGGCGACGCGGCGACCAGGCCGCGATTCAGGCCGAACACGCCGACTGCGGCGCTCAGATTGCCACAGTTGCCGGACCAGTCGATCACCGCCTCGCCCACCGCCACCGCGCCAAAACAATAGTCGAGATCGAAGCCCGGTCGAGTCGAGCGGGACACCAGCGCCACCTTGCTGGTGCTGGAAGTGGCGCCGCCCAAACCGTCCATTTGTGTTCCATAAGGATCAGGACTGCCGAGGGCGCGCCGCAATAGGGCATCCCGCCGCGCTGGCTCGGCGGGCAGATCGGCGGGATCGACGAACAGGCCTTTACTGGTGCCGCCGCGCATCCAGATTGCGGGAAATCGAATCAGGGACATCTTAGGCCGTTCCATCAATGGACGTTGAAAGCGCGATGTTCTGCATTGGCTTTGGAAAAGAAGAGCCATGGTAAATGCGCGCGCCCGGCGTTGGCGCGTGATGTTGAAGCGCCGCGTAACGTTGCCATAGCACGAACCCACCGCCGGCCACCAACGCCGCCAGCAGGATAGCCAACGCGATCTTCCAGGGGCTGTAGGGCCGTTCGCCCTGCACCTCTCCAGTGCGGCCGTTCACCACGAAACGATAAATTTTGTCGCGGAAGCGGAACGCCGACATCCATATCGGCAGCAGAATGTGCTTGAAGGAAACCTCACCGTAATGAGTGTCGGTCGCGCGAATGCGCTGGTGGTCGCCGCCGATGTCGCGCTCGATGTCACGGCGGATGGTAAGGGCCATGATCTCGCGCGCGTGTTCGAAGCCTTGCTCTAGGGTGACCTGATACATCTCGCTGCGAAAGCCACTTAAATATTCCTCCTGGTATGGCGTCAGATGCGCCAGATCCCAAGGCTCCAGCCGCTCGGTCATATCTCGCGGCAGTGAGCGGCTGGCCAGCACCAGCACGTCGTCGAAAAAACGCGCGACCGTGCCCGCGGTCGGGGTCCAACGGGTCTTGGTCACCAGCCGGGTGCGTTCCACCTCGTTACCATTCTCGATGGCGCGGTAGGTTTCCTGAACCTGGTAGTCATCGCCCCGTTCCCCTTGATAAGTCGTGGTGGTTTCGGCGTCGTAGGTCCAGTAGGGCACATACAGGCCGGCCAGCGTGGCGTCGTTGCGAGCGTAATCCTTAAGACCACCGGGCGCGAACCACCGCTGGCCGAGCCAGGCGCGGAATGCCGCGCGGGCCTGATCGCGAGTCACCTTGAAGGGCAGCAGGGCCTGAACCCGCAATTGGCGGTGTTGTTCGGTTTTCGCCACCGCTGGCGCGCCGCAGAATGGACATAACCCGGCATGGGCGCTGGCGTCGAAGCTGAACAACGCCCCACAGGAATCGCAATGGATGATGACATGGTCGCTGGCGGTGGTGGCGCTGGCCAGCGTGCGCAACGTCTCCCGGAAATCCTGTTCCAGAATCGGCGCGGTGGCGGCGGTAATGGGATTCTCGTGGCCACAGTGGGTACAGCGCAAGGTCTCCATGCCGGGCACGTAAGTGAGCGAAGCGCCGCATTGCGCGCACGGGAAGCGGCGGGGCTCCGGGGTTTGGTCGGCGGCGGGGATTTCCGATTCCTGCGGCATGGCGATGGATTTCTCCAAAAGCGGATTTGGACAGCGTTCGAAAGTCTAGCAGATTCGACGTTGTATGCTCCGAGTTTGAATTTACATCTTCTTTATACGGGACTGCTTGATTTTTACCCCGATTTTTCAACTAGCGCCTTATGCTCCACAACGTTGAAGTCGTCGCGTGGAGGCGTGCCGTGGACGATTTGTTCATGCTGGGCGTCATGGTTGGTTTTTACCTGTTGATGACCTTTTTGATCGAACTCTGCGCTTGGTTGGTTCGCCGGCGCTGACCGCGTTCGCCATTCACCGGATGTTTCCTTTCATTGTGCTCACGCGCGGAGGTGCGGCATGGATTTCGTCTATCTTGTTGCGATAGCGCTATTTTTCTCGATGACCGCCGGTCTCGCGACCGGTTGCGCCAGATTGGGAGATACACCATGACTTGGCTCTATGTTCTCGGCAGTCTCGTCTCAGCCGGATTGTTGATCTATCTCATTACCGCTTTGCTCATGGCGGAGGACCTATGATGACTCCGCATGCCTGGTCACTGCTCGGGCTTTATCTGCTCGCTCTCCTGGTCCTGGTCAAACCGCTCGGTGTTTACATCGCGGAAGTGGCGGAAGGGCGTTCGTGGGCGCTGCGGCTCGGCGGCCCGCTCGAAACGCTGCTCTATCGCCTCTGCGGTGTCCGCCAAGATGAGGAAATGGGATGGCTACAGTACGCGCTCGCTCTTCTGTTATTCAATGGATTGGGCGCGCTCGCCGTCTATGCCTTGCAACGGCTCCAGTTCTGGCTGCCGCTCAATCCGCAACAGATGGCCAACGTCAGTCCCGATTCAGCGTTCAACACCGCCGTCAGTTTCGTCACCAACACCAACTGGCAAGGCTACGGCGGCGAAACCACCATGAGTTATTTGACGCAGATGCTCGCCCTGACGGTGCAAAATTTTTTGTCGGCGGCAACCGGCATCGTGGTCGTCATCGCTTTGATTCGCGGCTTCGCTCGTCACACCGCGCACAGCATCGGCAATGCTTGGGTCGATCTGACACGCATTACGCTCTACGTGCTGTTACCGCTATCCCTGGCGTTCGCGGTGTTTCTGGTTAGCCAAGGGGTTATTCAGAATTTCGCCGCTTACCAGGATGTGACCACCCTGGAAGCGACCCATTATGACGCTCCCAAATTGGACGCCGCCGGTCAGCCGCTCAAGGACGACCAGGGCAATCCAGTGACCGAGCCTGCGACAACCCGAACCCAGACGCTGGCGATGGGGCCGGTCGCCTCGCAGGAAGCGATCAAGATGATCGGCACCAACGGCGGCGGTTTCTTTAACGCTAATTCGGCGCATCCGTTCGAAAATCCGACGCCGCTGACCAATTTTCTGCAAATGCTGGCGATTTTTCTGATACCGGGCGCGTTGTGTCTTACCTTCGGCCGCATGGTTGGCGACCCTCGCCAAGGCTGGGCGGTGCTGGCTGCCATGACCGTGCTGTTCGTGGCGATGACCGTCGCGGCGACGTATTTCGAGCAACAGGGCAATCCGCTGTTTACCGCCGTCGGCGTCGATCAAAGCGCCAGCGTGATGCAGGCGGGCGGCAACATGGAAGGCAAGGAAACCCGCTTCGGTATCGCGGATTCAGGTCTATTTGCCACTCTCACCACCGCCGCCTCCTGTGGCGCGGTCATCGCCATGCACGATTCGTTCACGCCGCTCGGTGGAGGAGTGCCGCTAGTGATGATGCAGCTCGGTGAAGTGGTGTTCGGTGGCGTCGGTTCCGGCCTTTACGGCATGTTGGTGTTCGCCATCATGGCGGTCTTTATCGCCGGCCTGATGATCGGCCGCACGCCCGAATATCTGGGCAAGAAGATCGAAGCCTACGAGATGAAAATGACCGCCATCGCGATTTTGGTAACGCCGCTCCTGGTGCTCGGCGGAACCGCCATCGCCGTGATGACCGCCAGCGGCCAAGCCGGCATCCTGAATCCTGGCGCGCACGGCTTCTCGGAAGTGCTGTACGCCTTCACTTCGGCCGCCAACAACAACGGCAGCGCCTTCGCCGGTCTCTCCGCCAACACGCCCTTCTACAACGTGCTGTTGGCCATCGCCATGTGGTTTGGCCGCTTCGGCGTCATCGTGCCGGTGTTGGCGATGGCCGGCGCGCTGGCGGCGAAAAAACGTCTCGCCGCGACTTCGGGCACATTGCCGACCCACGGACCGCTGTTCGTGACCTTACTGATCGGCACGGTACTGTTGGTGGGTCTGCTGAACTACGTTCCCGCGCTGGCTCTGGGGCCGGCGGTCGAGCATCTCCTGTTGTGGCGCTGAACGAGGAAGAATCCCATGTCGCGCAAAACTCTTGCCCTATTCGATCCGGCGTTGGTGAAACCCGCCATCGTCGATTCCTTCAAAAAGCTGGACCCCCGACTGCAATGGCGTAACCCGGTGATGTTCGTGGTGTACGTCGGCAGTGTCCTGACCACAGTGTTGTGGGCGCAGGCGCTCGGCGGCCACGGCGAGGCTCCCTCCGGTTTCATCCTCGCCATCGCGTTGTGGCTGTGGTTCACGGTGCTGTTCGCCAATTTTGCCGAGGCGCTGGCCGAAGGCCGCAGCAAGGCGCAAGCGGCATCTCTGCGTGGCGCCAAGAAGACCGTCATGGCCAAGAAACTGCGGGAACCGCGTTACGGCGCTCCGACCGATAAGCTGCCCGGCACGGAGTTACGGCGCGGCGACGTGATCCTAGTGGAAGCCGGCGACATGATCCCGGCTGACGGTGAAGTGATTGAGGGCGTCGCCTCGGTGAACGAAAGCGCCATCACCGGCGAATCCGCGCCAGTCATTCGGGAGTCGGGCGGCGATTTCAGCGCCGTCACCGGTGGCACCACCGTGCTGTCCGACTGGATCGTGGTGCGCGTGACGGTCAATCCCGGCGAAGCCTTCATCGACCGCATGATTGCGATGGTGGAAGGGGCCAAGCGCCAGAAAACGCCCAACGAAATTGCGCTCACCATTTTCCTGATAGCGCTGACAATCATCTTCCTCGGCGTGACGGTGACCCTGTTGCCGTTTTCGCTGTTCAGTGTGGACGCCGCGAAAGCTGGTTCACCGGTATCGATCACGGTGCTCGTTGCCCTGCTGGTCTGCCTGATTCCCACCACGATTGCGGGATTGCTGTCGGCCATCGGCGTGGCCGGTATGAGCCGCATGATGCAGGCCAACGTCATCGCGACTTCCGGCCGGGCGGTGGAAGCAGCGGGCGATGTGGACGTGCTGCTGCTCGATAAGACCGGCACCATCACTCTTGGCAATCGGCAGGCGACGGAGCTTCTCCCGGCGAGCGGCGTGACGGAAGCGGAACTGGCCGACGCCGCTCAACTGGCGTCCCTGGCGGACGAAACGCCGGAAGGTCGCAGCATCGTCGTGCTCGCCAAGCAACGCTTCAACTTGCGCGAACGCGACATCCACGCGCTCGGCGCGACTTTCATCCACTTTTCGGCTCAGACCCGGATGAGCGGCGTCAACCTGGATCACCGGCAAATCCGCAAAGGTTCGGCGGACGCCATCCGCCAGTATGTGGAAACCCTGGGCGGTCATTTTCCGCAGCCGGTCACCCACATCGTAAACGAGGTGGCCAGCCGGGGCAGCACCCCTCTCGTGGTCGCCGATGGCGCCAAGGTACTCGGTGTCATCGAACTCAAGGACATCGTCAAGGGTGGCATCAAGGAGCGTTTCGCCGAACTGCGGCGGATGGGGATCAAGACGGTGATGATCACCGGCGATAATCGCTTGACCGCCGCCGCCATCGCTGCTGAAGCGGGCGTCGACGATTTTCTCGCTGAAGCCACGCCGGAGGCGAAACTCGCGTTGATTCGCCAACATCAAGCCGAAGGCCGGCTGGTGGCGATGACCGGCGACGGCACCAACGACGCGCCGGCGTTGGCGCAAGCCGATGTGGCGGTCGCCATGAACACCGGCACGCAGGCCGCTAAGGAAGCCGGCAATATGGTCGATCTCGACTCCAATCCGACCAAATTGATCGAGATTGTGGAAACCGGTAAGCAGATGCTGATGACGCGCGGCTCGCTGACGACGTTCAGTATCGCCAACGACATCGCTAAGTACGCTGCGATTATCCCGGCGGCCTTCGTTACTACCTATCCGCAACTTAACGCACTCAACGTAATGAAGTTGACTTCGTCGGAGAGTGCGATCATTTCGGCAGTGATCTTTAACGCAATCATTATTGTACTTCTGATTCCAATCGCATTACGGGGTGTAAAATACCAGCCTTTAGGAGCGGCAACCTTGCTGCGTAAGAATTTGTTGATTTATGGATTGGGGGGAGTTGTCACGCCTTTTATTGGCATCAAGGCAATTGACTTGATGCTGTCTATGCTGGGTTTGGTTTAAATCGCCAAGTTTTGGCGTATGTGTCTCAGAGAAAAGTTTTCTTTGAGACACGTTTCTAATGCAAGTATACGTTTTTAAATTTTAAGTGACTTTATGCAGTTGAGTTGAATATTGACTATTAAGCACTAATTTACACCAAAATACGAGTTGTTCGATGCTGAGATTTGATTTCATGGTATTTACTTGAAATGCCAAAAGCTGAACATTATCTCTTGTGTATCCTTGTCTTGGATCAATTCGATCAATACTGGCGTTTGTAGGTATGTGACCTAATCCTTTGATAAAAGTGAGAGGAATTCCGCTGATTGCGCATAGACCTCCCTGTGCCTCCAATAATATTTTTAGGAAACCCGCATCGATGTCATACATTATCTTGTGTTTTCGCGCTCTTTGTCGTGTAGCGCGAACTATATATGCTAAATGATAATCGACGCCTCCAGCATGATGCCGTTTCTTTTGGTTGTGTGAACTTCTTTCACGGAAACAGGACCGACATTCGGAACTTAGATTACCATTTTTCTTTTGGTAAAAGTGTTCAGCGTTTGGTGAAAATACATGACCACATGTATTACAAGGCCGCAGGCCCTCTATATCTTTGTTGTGCATTTGAAATGTTCCACCTAGAACCTGAATCTTGGAATTTTCTACCCGAAACCTGGAGATTTCAATGAAAACCCTGATTCGTCCCGCCGTGACGTTGTTTCTTCTGCTATCCGTCATCACTGGCCTGCTCTATCCGCTGCTGGTGACGGGAATCGGACAAGCCATATTTCCAACGCAAACCGCTGGCAGCTTGATCGAACGCGACGGTAAACCGGTCGGCTCCCGGTTGATCGGCCAGAACTTCACCGATCCCAAATATTTTTGGGGTCGTCCGTCCGCCACCGCGCCGCAACCCTACAATGCCGCCGCGTCCGGCGGTTCCAATCTCGGCCCGCTCAACCCCGCGTTAAAGGAAACGGTGGCGTCCCGCGTCCAGGCGTTGCGCGCCGCCGATCCCGGCAACACGCGGCCCGTGCCCGTCGATTTGGTTACGGCGTCGGCCAGCGGTCTCGATCCGCAGATCAGTCCGGCCGCCGCCGAGTATCAAGTCGCCCGCGTCGCTCGGGCACGCGGACTAGCCCCCGAAATCGTGCGAAAATTAGTGGCCACGTGGACCGAGGATCGCCAGTGGGGAGTGTTCGGTGAACCGCGCGTCAACGTGCTCGAACTCAATCTCACCCTTGACCAGTTACCGCCCGAAGAACACTTATGAACGCGCTGATCGAAGCCGCGCAGGGAGTAACCACTGGCGCCGCCAGCATTCCAGCCTCACCGGTATCGCCGCTAGTCCGGCATTTTCGGCAAATCCTGCTGTGGCCATTGCGGGTGATGCCGGACCAGCAAGCGGGAGGGACACATATCGCCAACTATTGGGAAGTGCTGCGAACCTTGGGAGAAAGTTGTCCCTGGCGGGAAGTCGTGGACGAATTCGGCGACCCCAGGCATTTCCAGGAGCGGCATTACAAGGAATTCATCACCTTTCTGCCTTACGTGCAACGTTTTCTGTATGGCGAGAGCGAGAGCCGCGAAGGGCAGATCGGCTACGGCGAATCCCCGATCCGGGTATTCCGCCGCTACGACATCGCCGGGATGCGGGTCGTGCTCGACCGACTGACGCCGCCGTTGCTGTTTCAGATCGCCCATGTCGATCTCTATTTTTTTTACGACATCGACATCATCATCCTGGTGGTGGAATTCTTCGCCAACGATCTTCCGCTGTTGTTGGTCGAGGATGTCTTGTTCAAGGTGGGCCGGGCCTATCCGGCATTCTGGGAGCCCAACGGCCAGGGTGGGCAATGTCCATACCGGGTGGAGTGGCTGTCGGCGACGGGCCAGACGCTGGCGGTGTCCGACTATGAAAACCGGGATAAATACCTTCAGTTCACCTGCCAGCACCGTTCCCCCAGCATCTCCGCCCATTGGGAGTATCTACTGCGGCCGTTGGCTCTATACCATGCCGATTGCGAGGCGGCGATCCGCTATCGACAGATCGAATACCACCGTATGCCACTGCTGGCCTACCTGAGCTTTAACGATCCGCAAATTCTGACGCGCGGTGATTTCGCTCGGCTGGCGCTGGTCACCAAGGCGGGACCATCCGAGACCCTGCCGTACTCCGCCAAGGAATTGGCCCATTTCGAGGAGCGTTACTGTTACGACAAATTCTGGGACCCCGACAACCTGACGCTGTCCAGTCGCTACCTGTGTTGCGGCCAAGCTTTCGTGGTGGTCGGCAAGGCCACCCAGCCGTTTTTCGTCGGTTCCGAAACCGGTCTGCTGGGTCAATTCCGCCATCAGTACTTCATCGTCAACCTGATCGCCCACTTCCAAAAGGCGGCCCTGATGCTGTTTTCGGAATGGTTGGTAATGGCGATCAGCCGACTCGATGTCCACGACCTGGATTCGGTCAGGGCCTTCAAGCGGGAAATCCGCCGGATCATGGCCACGTTCCTGCGCTTCACCGAACGCTACTGGTTTCACGAGGTTTCCGATCAGGCGCAGATTCGGGATTTGTTTCGGCTGCTGACCGGTCATCTCAACTCCGACCGGATTTATCAGGATGTCAGCACGTCGGTGAAGGAGATGAATCATTTTTTGGATAGTGACAGTCAGCGGCGGCAAGCGAATACCGTGATGCGCCTGACGGTGGTGACCACGCTGGGGCTGATCGCGACCGTCGCCACCGGTTTCCTGGGGATGAACCTTTTCGATTATACCAACGAGCCAGCCTTGGTTAAGCTACTGATTCTTTCGGTGGTCGTCATCCCTAGCTCGCTGCTGGTCAACTACGCGGTCGCCAATTCCAAGGTGCTTTCGGATTTCATGGAAGCCCTGGCGGACAAGAAACTGACCTGGTGGGATCGGACGCAGATCCTGCTCAAAATCTGGCGGGAGCCTCCCGAAAAAGCGGCCAAGCCGTGAACAGCAAACCCGGTGACGCCCGCCCAGACCCCGACCGGTTACTCGACCGCCTGAAGCAGGAAGAAGCGCGCGCCCAGCGCGGCAAGTTGAAGATCTTTTTCGGTGCCTCGGCCGGCGTCGGCAAGACCTACGCTATGCTGCTGGCCGCCCGCCAATGGCGCGAGCAAGGGTTGGATGTCGTCGTCGGCTTGGTCGAAACCCACGGCCGCCAGGAAACCGCCGCGTTGCTGGAAGGCCTCGAACAACTGCCGCTCAAGGAAGTTTCTCACCGGGATCGGGTGCTGCGGGAATTCGATCTCGACGGCGCCTTGGCGCGACGCCCCACCTTGATCCTGGTCGACGAACTGGCGCACAGCAACGCTCCCGGTTGCCGGCATCCGAAACGCTGGCAGGATGTCGAGGAATTGCTCAATGCCGGTATCGATGTGCTGACTACCGTCAATGTCCAACATCTGGAAAGCCTCAACGACGTGATCGGCGGCATCACCGGCGTCCGGGTCTGGGAGACGGTCACCGACCGGGTATTCGACCAGGCCGACGAAGTGGTGCTGGTGGATCTGCCCCCCGATGAACTTCTCCAGCGGTTCAAGGAAGGCAAAGTCTACCTGCCGGATCAGGCCGAGCGCGCGATTCAAAATTTCTTCCGCAAGGGCAACCTCATCGCGCTGCGCGAGCTGGCGCTGCGGCGCACCGCCGAACGGGTGGATGAGGAGATGCAAAACTACCAGCAACGCGGTGGCGAGGCATCTCCGACCCTCCGGGACGCACTGCTGGTTTGCGTGGGGCCCGACCCGGTCGCCGATGTCCTGGTGCGGGCCGCCAGCCGGCTGGCTGGCAAGCTGGATTGCGAATGGCACGCCCTCTATGTCGAAACGCCGACGCTGCAACGGTTGCCGGAGAACCAGCGCCGCGCGATCTTGAACACCCTCAAACTGGCTCAGGACCTTGGTGCTCATACCGCCACCAAGGCCGCCGACGATATCGCTCTGGCTATCGTCGACTACGCCCACCACCATCGCCTGAGTCGCCTGGTGGTCGGGCGGCGTCGACCAGGTCGCCGCTGGCGCTGGGTGCGGCCGTCGCTGGTCGAACGGTTGGCCCGACTTGCTCCGGATTTCGATCTGCTGGCCATGGCTCGGGGTGATTCACCCCGGCGTCCCGTCCTTCCAGCGGCGGGGGACGAAGGTTGGGGCCAGGCGTCGCCCTGGTTGCCATCCTACGGCGCGGCGTTGCTGGTTTGCCTGGGGACCGTGCTGGCGGCTACCCCGCTGCTGTCCTGGTTCGATCTGGCCAACATCATCATGCTGTTCCTGCTGGCCGTGGTCGGCGTGGCGGTGCGGTACGGGCGCGGCCCGGCCGTGTTGGCGGCGGTCGTCAACGTCGTGGCGTTCGATGTCTTCTTCGTGCCCCCGCGCTTTTCGCTGGCGGTGCAAGACTGGCAATACCTGCTGACCTTTGCGGTGATGCTCATCGTGGGTCTGATCGTCGGTCAGTTGACCGCCCGTTTTCGCTACCAGGCTCAGGTGGCCCACGCCCGCGAGGAGCGCGCCCGCTACCTTTACGAGATGTCGCGCGAACTGTCCGGGGCATTGACCGCCGAGCAGGTGATCGAAATCAGCGAACGCTGCGTCGAAGCCAGCTTCCGGGTCAAGACGCGCTTGTTGTTGCCGGACGACCAGGACCGATTGCAGCCGCCACCCGTGCGGCCCGGCAAGCCGAAGGTGGATCTGGCGATCGCGCAGTGGTGTTTCGACCGCAACGCGCCAGCCGGTCTCGGCACCGATACCCTGCCGGCGGCGTCGCTGTTGTACCTGCCGCTCAGGGCCCCACTGCGCACCCGCGGGGTGCTGGCCGTGGCGCCCGAGCAGCGGCGCTTGCTGATGATCCCGGAACAACGCCGGCTGCTGGACACCTTCGCCGCGCTGATCGCCATCGCCCTGGAACGGGTGCATTTCGCCGCCGTCGCCCGCGACACCATGGTGAAGATGGAAGCGGAACGGCAGCGCAATTCCTTGCTGGCGGCGTTGTCTCACGATCTGCGCACGCCGCTGACCGCGCTGATCGGATTGTCGGAAACGCTGGCGCTGGAGCTGGCCGCCGAGGAGTCTCCCCATCAGGAATCGCTGACGGCGATCCGCGAACAAGCGGTGCGGATGGCGCTGCTGGCCGACAATCTGCTGGACATGGCCAAGTTGCAAACCGGCGGCATCCGCCTGCGCAAGGACTGGCAGTCGCTGGAGGAGTTGATTGGTTCGGCCGCGCGGATGCTCGAACAGTCGTTGCGCGAGCATCCGTTGCGCCTGGCGCTCGACCCGGAACTGCCGCTGATCCACTGCGACGCGGTGCTGATCGAGCGAGTCCTGGTGAATTTGCTGGAAAACGCCACCAAGTACACGCCACCGGGTACCGTGATCGGCATCACCGCCAGCGCCGCCATCGACCGGCTGACGGTCGAGGTCTGGGACGAAGGACCGGGCCTGCCGGCCGGACGGGAACAGGCTTTGTTCGAAAAATTCACCCGGGGTCAGGTGGAGTCGGCGGTGCCGGGCGTCGGACTTGGACTGGCGATTTGTCGAGCGATCATCGAGGTTCACGGTGGCCAAATTCGGGCCGAAAACCGAGTGGCCGGCGGTGCCTGTTTTACCTTTACCCTACCGCTGGAAATGCCGCCGCCGCTGGAGATCGAGGACGCGCCAGAAACTTCAATCCAATGAATCCGAGATGAACGGTCATCGTTTCGAACCCGGCCCATCGACCGGTCATGCCCCGATTGAAGAAAATCGGACCCGCGCCGGCCGACACATCGGCTGGCGTTGGCGGCGGTCGAGGACCCGGGGACAGGTCGGTTTGCCCGGTTTATTGGAAGGTTACGGCGTGGCGTTGCTGGTTTCCCTGGGCGTCACGTTCGCCGCCATGCCGCTGCTCCCTTATCTTGATCATGCCAACATCGTCATGCTGTTTTTGTTGGCGGTGGTCGGCGTGGCGGCAGGGTACGGGCGCGGCCCGGCGGTGCTGGTGGCGGTTCTCAACGTACTGTCGTTCAATTTCGTCTTCGTGCCGCCGCGTTTCGCGTTCGCGTTCGACACGTTGCAGTCGATCCTGACGTTCGTGGTGATGCTGATCGTGGGGTTGATCGTCGGTCAACTCACCGCCCGGTTCCGCCATCAGGCCCAGGTCGCCCACACGCGCGAGGAGCGCGCGCGCTTCCTCTACGAGATGGCGCGCGCACTGTCCGGGGCGCTGACCGCCGACCAAGTCGTCGAAATCAGCGAACGTTGCGTCGAGTCTAGCTTTCGGGTCGGGGCGCGATTGCTGACGCCGGACGATCATGATCGCTTGCAGCCGCCATCGGCGCGGCCTGGCAAGCCGGAGACGGATCTGGGAATCGCGCAATGGTGCTTCGACCACAATAATCCGGCGGGCTTCGGCACCGACAGTCTGCCCGACGCGCCGTCGTTGTACCTGCCGCTCAAGGCGCCGTTGCGCACCCGTGGCGTGCTGGTGGTGGCGCCCAAGCAGCGGCGGTTGCCGCTGGTCCCGGAGCAGCGCCGATTGCTGGATACCTTCGCCGTGCTGATGGCCATCGCCTTGGAACGGGTGCATTTCGCCGCCGTCGCCCATGAGACATTGGTGAAGATGGAAGCAGAGCGCGAACGCAGCTCGGTACTGGCCGGACTATCCCACGATCTGCGCACGCCGATGACCGCGCTGATCGGGCTGACGGAAACGTTGACGCTGAAATTGATCGCCGAGCAGTCGCCTTACCAGGAGTCGTTGACTTCCATCCGTGAGCAGGCGGAACGGATGGCGCTGTTGGTCGACAATCTGTTGGACATGGCCAAGCTGCAAGCCGGCCGAGTGCGGTTGCGTAAGGACTGGCAATCGCTGGAGGAATTGGTCGGTTCGGCGATGCGGATGCTCGAACAGCCGCTGCATGACCATCCATTGCGGTTGAGGCTTGATCCGCAACTGCCACTGATCCATTGCGATGCGGTGCTGATCGAGCGGGTATTGGTGAATCTGTTGCAAAACGCCACGAAACACACGCCTCTCGGCACGGTGATCGGGGTGACTGCCAGCGTGGAAACCGAGTGGCTCAGTGTGGAGGTTTGGGATGAAGGCCCCGGCTTGCCGACGGGCCACGAGCAGGATTTATTTGAGAAGTTCACGCGCGGTCATACCGAATCGGCGGTGCCGGGGGTCGGGCTGGGTCTAGCGATCTGTCGGGCGATTGTCGAGGCGCACGGCGGTCAAATTCGGACCGAGAACCGAGCCAGCGGCGGCGCCCGCTTTACCTTTACCCTGCCGTTGGCAACGCCACCACTGGTCGAAACCGACGACGAGTCCGATTTGGAGCCAACATGAACGCCACGTCCGAACCCTCTCTAACGGTTTTGATCGTCGAGGACGAGCAGGCCATTCGCCGATTCGTGCGCGCCGCGTTGGAGGGAGAAAGCTATCGGGTACACGAGGCCGATACCTTGCAGCGCGGTTTGTTGGAAACCGGCACTCGCAAGCCGGATCTGATCATTCTCGATCTCGGGTTGCCGGACGGTGACGGTGTGGACTTCATCCGCGACTTGCGCGCCTGGAGCAGCGTGCCGGTGCTGGTGTTGTCAGCCCGGGTCGAGGAATACGACAAGGTCGAGGCACTGGACGCCGGCGCCGATGATTATTTGATCAAACCGTTCGGCGTGGCGGAGTTGTTGGCGCGGGTACGGGCGGTGAGCCGACGCCACGCCCGCGAGCCAGATGGTGGCGCCATCATCGCCTTTGGCGAGGTGAGCGTGGACTTGGAGCGCCGGCAGGTGATCCGCGACGGTCAGGCGGTTCGCGTCACGCCGATTGAATTTCGGCTGCTGACCGCGCTGGTCACCAAGCCCGGCAAGGTGTTGACGCATCGCCAGTTGTTGCGGGATGTCTGGGGACCGGCTTACGTGGAACGTGGTCATTACCTGCGCATCTACATGGGCCACCTGCGCCAAAAGCTGGAAAGCGACCCGACCCGGCCTCAGTATTTTCTCACCGAGACCGGCGTCGGCTATCGCTTTTGCCCCAGTTGACGCGGCGGACTCAATACTCCGCTGGCAAATTTTGGAGTTGCGCGAGGGTGTAAACCGGGCCGTCCTTGCAGACGAAGCTTTCGCCGGTATTGCAGCGTCCGCATTTGCCGTGCCCGCATTTCATCCGGTTTTCGAGCGTCGTGAAGATGGAATCGGCGCCGAAGCCCAGCTTCTCCAGCAACGGCAGAGTGAACTTGATCATGATGGGCGGGCCGCAGACGATCGCTACGGTGTTAGCGCTGGCGGGCGCAAGCTGTTCCAGCACCGTCGGGACAAAACCGACCTTGCCGGTCCAGTCGGCGGTTTCGCCGCCCGGGTCCACGGTCACGACCAGGTCGATGTCGGATCGGCCCTCCCACCCTTGCAGCTCGTGTTTGTAGACCAGATCCGCCACGCTGCGCGCGCCGTAGAGAACCGTGATGTTCTCGAACTCCTCGCGCCGATCCAGACAATTCCAGATGACGCTACGCAAGGGCGGCAGGGCGATGCCACCCGCGATGAACAGCAGGTTCTTGCCGCGCCAGGCGTCAAGGGGAAACAGATTGCCGTAAGGGCCACGGAAGCCGACGATGTCACCCTCTTCCTTGGTCGCCAGCGCCGAGGTCACGCGCCCGACCGCCCGGAAAGTGCATTCGATGTAGCCCTTGCGGGTCGGACTGGAGGCGATGCAGAAGGTGCTTTCGCCTTCGCCGAAGGCGCTGTATAAGCCGAACTGGCCGGTAAAGAACTCGAAATTGGCGGCTTCTTCCGGGTTCATGAACTCTAGCCGGAAGGTTTTGACGGCGGGCGCTTCCTCGGTCACTTTGGCGACCCGCATCAGGTACGGCAGATAGGGATTTCTCTCAGCCATGATCAGGCCCCAGACGCTTGAGTGAGATGTTCCTTCAGATTCATATCCACCGGACAGGCGCGCGTGCATTTGCCACAGCCGACGCACATGGCTTCGCCGAAGCGTTGCGGGAAGTAGCTGAATTTGTGGTAGACGCGCTGCCGCCAGCGTTCGGCCTGTACGTTACGCGGATTGTGCCCCGATGCGTGCAGGGTGAACTGACGCAGGCCGCAGGAATCCCACAAGCGCAGGCGTTGGCCTTGCTTGGTGTCCGCCTCCTCCTGGATGTCGAAACAAGCGCAGGTCGGGCAGACAAAAGCGCAGGCCCCACAGCCGAGGCAGCGCAGACTCTGCTCGGCCCAAAGCTCGCTGGCGAACAAGCCCGGCAGCTTGGCGGTCAGCTCGGCCCGGTCGAAGACAGGTTCCACTTTGGCCAGTAGCGCTTCCTTGTCCACGCCCTCGGCGGGTTCGAACACCGCAGGAACCAGCGCTTGCAGCGCCTCGCCCTTGGCGGTGAGGACTTCCGCCAGATAGCCGCCCTTCGGCAATGGCGTGAGCAACAAGTCGCTGCCCCTAGTGGATCCAGGCCCGCCGCCGACCGAAGTGCAGAAGCAAGCATCGTCGGCCTGGGTACAGCTCAGCCCGATGACAGTCAATTGTCGCAGCCGCGCGCTGAACAGCTTGTCGCGGGAATCCCAGTTGAACACCTTGTCCAGTACGCCGAATCCGGCCGCTTCGCAGGGCCGCGCCCCGAACAGCACGGTGGGCTGCAACTCGGGATCGTGATCCTGCAATTCCACCTGGCCGGGCGTCATCTTGTAGCTCAACAGCCGCTCGACCTTGGGAAAGGCGACCTCCTTGGCGCTCAAGGTCGATTGCAGATACTGACTGGCGACCTGGGAAGGGTTTTTCACTTCGCGCACTTCGACCCGACCATCGGTTTCGGTCGGCCCCAGAATCCGCCAACCGCCCGTGCTCAAGGCCGCGAACAAGGTTTCCAACGCGCTTGCAGAAAGTTTGAATGTGCTGGTCATGACGGCTGCCTAGCGGATAAAGGATTCTTGGTCATCGGGCCGGAAGTTACCCAGCGCGTAATTCAGCGTGGCGCTGGTGCCGGCGGGCTGGCCGAACTGCCGCCGCACGCTCTCTTCCGCGTAGCAGGTCAGCAAATGGATCGGGATTCCAACCGGACAGGCGCGGCCGCATTCGCCGCATTGCACGCAGCGCCCGGCCAAGTGCATGGCGCGCACGGTGTGATATTCCAGGTTGCCCAATTCGTGACTGGCGACCGGCACCCATTGCGGCCGGTTGCAATCCATCGTGCAGGAACCGCAGTAACACATCGGGCAGGAGCTGCGGCAGGCGTAGCACTTGACGCAGCGTTGCAGTTCCTGTTCCCAGAACGCCCGGCGCTCCTCACGGGACAGCGCCATCAACCGTTCCAATTTTTCCCGATCGGCGGCGCTCAGGCTGCTGGGCAAGGTCGCGACCTGTTCGGTCACGGCTTGGGCGTTGGATAGCTCCAGCACTGCACCTTCTTCCGTCACCACCAAGGCCAGCACCGCGCCTTCCGCTAGCTGATGTTCGGCGGTCAGTTGCAGCAAAGCGCGCAGGGTCGCGGCGTTGGCGACGATGGCGGCCTTGCCCATCTTCTTGATCTCTGGGCGGGTCAGATAACCGGCCAGATTACCGACGCAGTCGGCATCCCACATCAGGCGGGCGGCATCCGCCTCGCTGCGGGCGAAGCTGGGGCGGCGTGCACCGCTGGTTCCGGCTTCGTAACCGATGACGACCTGAACTTGGCCCTGAGCCAGCAGGTCTCGTGCTTTATTGCGTAAAACGTCCACGATGCGACTCCTGGTTCAGGCCACGCCGGCATTGAGCAGGCGTTGATATTCGGTATAGGGGCCCAGTTCGCGCAGATGATCGGTCACTTCGTTCACCAGCGTCGCCCACTTGGCTCCTTCGGCGGCGGACACCCAAGAAAAGGTGATGCGCCGCATGTCCAGGCCCATGAATTCCATCAGATCGTTGAACACCATCCAGCGTCGCCGGGCGTGATAGTTGCCGCTGGTGTAGTGACAGTCGTTCGGATGGCAACCGGAGACGATCACGCCGTCCGAACCGCGCGCGAACGCTTTCTGAATCAGCATGAAGTCCACCCGGCCGGTGCAAGGCAAGCGAATGATGCGCACGTTGGATTGATACTTGAGGCGGCTGGTGCCAGTCAGGTCAGCGCCCGCATAGGTGCACCAGTTGCACACGAACGCCGTGATCTTGGGTTCGAATACGTCGTCAGCCATCGGAGGCTCCTACAGACTCATGATTTCGGCGAAGACCTGCTCGTTGGAATAACCGTGCAGATCGATAGCTTTGGTGCGGCACAGCGAGACACAGGTGCCGCAACCCTGGCACAAGCCGGGATTAATCTTGGCGAGCGTCTTGAGGACGTTGCCGTTGCGATCCTTGATGTCCTCGTGGCCGATGGCCTGATAGGGACAGGCGGTTTCGCACAGCAGGCAGCCGGTGCACGTGCTGTATTCGGGCGCAGGCCGCCGGTTGACCTCGGCCACCAGCGGCTCGCGGGCCAGATGGCTGCGACTGAGCAGGGCCGTCACTTTGGCCGCGGCGGCGCTGGCCTGGCCCACGGTTTCCGGAATATCGCGCGGCGACTGGCAGGCTCCGGCCAGGAAGATGCCGGCCGAGGTGGTTTCTACCGGCCGCAGCTTGGGATGCGCTTCAGCCACGAACCCATAGGGGTCGGTGCCCACATGGAGTTTCTGGGCCAGCTCGCCCTGCCCGTGGTTGGGTAAGGCCGCCGAGGCCAGCACCACCATGTCGGCTTTGATCTGGACCGGCTCGCCACCCAGCAGGGTATCCGCACCCTTGACGATCAGCTTGCCGTCCTCCTCGTAGATACGGGAGACCCGGCCCCGGATGTACTTGACGCCGTCTTCCTCGATCGCCCGGCGCACGAACTCGTCGTAATTCTTGCCGGCGGCGCGAATGTCCATGTAGAACACATACGCCTTGGCGTTGTGGTTCTTGTGCTTGAGCAGCATCGCGTGCTTGGCGGTGTACATGCAGCAAATCTTGCTGCAATACTTGACGCCCTTGGCGGCGTCCCGGCTGCCGGAACAGGCTAGGAACACCACGGTTTCCGGTTCCTTGCCGTCGCTGGGGCGTTTGATGACGCCTTGGGTGGGGCCGGAGGCGGAGGCGTAGCGCTCGAACTGCAAGCCGGTGATCACGTCTGGGTAAGTACCGTAGCCGTATTCGGGGAAGCGGTCGGTGCTCATCACCTGGTAGCCAGTCGCCACCACGATCGCGCCCACCTCGACGTTGAGGATCTCGTCCTTCTGGTCGAACTTAATCGCCTTGGTGGGGCAGGCTTTGGCGCAGCGGTCGCACTTTTTCTTCTGATAGCGCCGGCAATGCTCGGTATCGATGACGGGAATGTTGGGCACCGCCTGGGCGAAGGGCACGTAAATCGCCCGCCGCATGGACAGCCCTTCGTTAAAGCTGTCGATGACGTTCTTGGTCGGGCACTTCTGCAAGCATTCGCCGCAGCCCGTGCACAGCTCCTCGTCGATCATGCGGGCGCGCTTGCGGATGGCTACCTTGAAGTTGCCGATGAAGCCGTCCACATGCTCCACTTCGGAATAGGTCAGCAGGGTGATGTTGGGATGGCGCGAGACGTCCACCATCCGCGGGGTCAGGATGCACTGCGAGCAGTCCAGAGTCGGGAAGGTTTCCGACAACTGCGCCATGTGGCCGCCCAGTGCCGGCGAGCGCTCCACCAGGATGACCTTGTGGCCGGAATCGGCGATGTCGAGCGCGGCCTGGATGCCAGCGATGCCGCCGCCGATCACCAGCGCCGAGCGGGTAATCGGTACCTGAATGGTGTCCAGCGGCTTGTTGCGCTTGACCTTTTCCACTTGCAGGCGCACTAGGTCGACCGCCTTCTCGGTGGTGCTGTCGGCCTTTTGGTGCACCCACGAGCAATGCTCGCGCAGGTTGGCCACTTCGCACATATAGGCGTTCAGGCCAGCGTCGCTCACCGCCCGGCGGAAGGTCGGTTCGTGCATGCGTGGCGAGCAGGCCGCCACCACCACGCCATCCAGTTGATGCTCCTGGATGGCCTGCTTGATCTTGTTCTGACCCGGATTGGAGCACAGATACTTGTAATCCTCGGCGTGGGCCACACCGGACATGTGCTTGCAACGCTCCGCCACCTCGGTGACATCGACAGTCGCGCCGATGTTCTCACCGCAATGGCAAACAAAGACTCCCAGTCGTGACATGGCGATTCTCCTCAGTCCTCGTCGTCATCGTCGTCGGTCGTGACGACTTCAGGTTCTGGTTCCGGCAGTTCGACTGGCACCATGTGCCGTTGCAAACCGAGCCGTTGTGGGTCGATGCCCATCGCCAGGCCCAGAGCTTGGGTGACGTACAACACCGGAATGCGGTGTTTCTGCTGTAACTTCTGGTTGATTTCGGGGCGACGCATGTCCAAATTGGTTTGGCACATCGGGCAGGCGGTGATGATGGCGACCGCCTCGCGTTTGGCAGCGTCAGCGACGATGCGGCCGCTGAGGTTGGCCACCAGTTCGGTGCGGGTGATAGTGGACAGGCCGGTGCCGCAGCACTCGGTCTTGCTGGACCAGCGCACCGGCTTGGCTCCCGTGGCCGCCATGATCTGATCCATGCTCTGCGGATCTTCCACGCGGTCGAATTGGGCCACCTTGGTTGGACGCACCAGCAGGCAACCGTAATAACAGGCGACTTTGTGGCGGAAGGATTGCTCAGTCTTGGCCGCGATCTGATCCTTGAACCGCTCCAGCACCGCCAGCATATTCAAGACCCGAACCTTACCGCTATACGGCATACCGATGACTTCGGACACCGCCTGGCGTTTGTCGGGAGCGTCGGCCAGTTCCACGCTGGCCGACGCCAGGCGATTGAAGCAAGCCGCACAGGGCGCGAGGATTTCATCCAGCCCGGCGGCTTCCGCCAGCGCCAGATTGCGCGCGCGCAGGCCCAAGGCCAGCTCCGCGCCCGCCACATGGGCTGAGGAGGCGCCGCAACAGTTCCAGTCGGGAATCTCCACCAGCGTCAGGTCGAGCATCTCGCAGACCGCCCGCACCGACTCATCGTATTCCCGCGCCGAACTGGTCAGGGAACAACCCGGATAGTAGCCAATACGCATGACCTACTCCTTGTCCCCGGTGGTGCGTTTGAACAGGTTCTTCACCGCTGCCTTATCTTCGATCCCGTGGGGTAGCAGCTCCAACTTGCCCTTCTGGTAGAGCTTGGAACCCAAGGTCATATCCTGGAGCAGATGGCCGGTGCGGAACTTGTAGTTCATCAACATACCGATTTCGTGCAGGCGACCGTGCCGGGCAATCGATCCCAGAAACGCCTTGTGAAAGGCCTGCGCGTCCTTGCTCTTGGGATGAGCCAGACCCAGGCGCACGGATTCCTCGCGCAGGAAATACATGACCTTAGGTGTGTTGATGGTTTGTGGGCAGCGGCTGTGGCAAGTATCGCAGGACAGGCAGAGCCAGATGCTCTCGCTCTCCAGTACCCGCCGGTCATTCTCGGAAGATTCGTATTGCAATAGGCGTAGAACCTGGCAGGAAGGCATATCCATGTCTCCGGCTACCGGGCAACCTGCGGCGCATTTGCCGCACTGGTAACAGCAGTGCAGCGCGACGCCGGTCGCCTCTTGTATCTGATTCGCCAAGCTGGTTATTTGCTTGGTATTTTGACTATGACTGTTCATATAGGCTTTCCCGTGAGTATTCGCCTGATGTCCCTTTTCACGAAACGCGGTTCATGTCCTTTGTATTTAGGTCCGATTGTAGAAGTTCATATTTTATGCCAATCAATGAAGTTTATATAAAACAATGCATTGTGATTTTCTGATTAAAGGTAAAGTGCGATGTTTCCTACTTTTTATATTGAGTTTGTTTAAGGTCCGACATAAAAATCGGGTGATTATCCTAGAAAAATGGTCGGTTCTGTCTCAGTGATCTTCTCCGGTTTTTACAAAATTTTTATACGAGACAGCGTTATTTTTACGACTTCTTTACAGCTATTTTGGTAAAAAACTTAAGTTTTCGAAGCCTGCCGCGCGCACCGTGAGGAACCGGCCATGTCCCGCCATCCAGACCAGTCCACCGAAAATCTCATTCGCCACGCCACCGCCGCCCAAGATGTGGCCGCGCTCAGGGAGGTGCTGACCGAAACCCTGACCTTGCTGATGATGGTTCGGGGCGACGTGAGAGAATTAGCCCGTCGCGTCAGGGCTTTGGAAGAATCCGCGCCCGATCAGGCCGCTCTGGAGGAGACACGGGCTGATATCGACCAGTTGCTCGACCGCGCTGCGGGAACCCCCCACGAGCGGTTCGCCTTGGCCGCGCGGCGTTGCGTCTACGATGAAGATTGGCAGGAAGCGGACACCGCTTTGGCGGCGTTCCGTGAACCGGGCGAGCTGCGCGACCTGGCGCTGCGCATTCGTGGCCGGCTGATCGATCTCTATTCCTGAGCGGCCCGGCCAATTGCGCGGGTAATTTCCATTTATGCTGTATCCATCCCAGTGGAGTAGACGACGATGATTCCCGATACGGTTTATGGAGCCATCCTGTTGAGCATCATCGATTTCTTTCTCAGCTTCGTGGTGATTGCCGGCATCGGTGTCATCCTGGCGCTCTTCCCTTATTTGAACCGGCTGGGGGAGATTGATGAGAAAAAACTACGAGAAGGCGGCCATTAAGCTTCCGCCACGCCATTCAGTGAACACCGAAATAATGAAGAGGGGAGGGGTGGAAGTTGTTTGATCAAGTTCTGTTCTTTTTCCATGCGTTACTGCAACAGACCGGGGCCGCCAATTTTACTTGGGGCAATCTGGTGATGATCGCCATCGGCGGGACCATGATTTATCTGGCCATCGCCAAGCATTACGAACCATTGTTGCTGATCGGGATCGGCTTTTCCTGCATCGTCGCCAATGTACCGGGTCCGCCGGATGTACCGGGTGGACCGCCGGTCTCCGCGTTGCTCTATGTGGTAAAGGAAGGTGGGTTGTTTCACTATGCCTACGAGGGTGTGGCCAAACTCATCATCCCGCCGCTGATTTTCCTCGGCGTGGGTGCCATGACCGATTTCGGCCCCATGATCGCCAATCCCAAACTGGTCATCCTGGGCGCGGGGGCGCATCTGGGGATTTTCGTGGCGTTGATTCTCGCCAAGCTGTGTGGTTTCACCATCAACGAGGCGGGCGCCATCGGCATCATCGGCGGCGCTGATGGCCCCATGGCGATTTTCGTCACCGTGAAGCTGGCTCCGCACCTGCTCGGTCCGATTTCGGTGGCCGCCTACTCCTACATGGCGTTGATGCCGATGATTCAGCCGCCGGTGATGCGGCTGTTGACGAATTCACGGGAACGCAAGATCGAAATGGCGCAGCTTCGCAAGGTGACCAAGCTGGAGAAAATCGCCTTCCCCGCCGTGATTGCCATCATCGTCAACCTGTTCTTTCCGCCGGTCGCTCCGCTGATCACCATGCTGATGCTGGGCAATCTGTTGAAGGAAGTGGGCGTCACCGAGCGGTTGGCCAAGACGGCGGGCGGGGCGCTGATGAACGTCATCATCATCATCCTGACCGTGGCTATCGGTTCCACCATGGCCGCCGACAAGTTCCTGACCTGGGATACGATCCTGATCGTCGGTCTCGGCCTGCTCGCCTTCCTGTTCGGCACGGCGTCCGGTGTCATCACCGCGAAGATCATGAACCTGTTCATGAAGACGAAGATCAATCCGTTGATCGGTTCGGCTGGTATCGCATCGGTGCCCATCGCCGCCCGCGTTTCCCACATCGTGGCCAACCAGGAGAATCCACATAATCACCTGATCTTCCACGCCATGGGGCCGAATCTAGCGGGTGTGTTCGGAACGGCTATTTCGGGTGGGATCATGTTGGCGTTGCTGGGCGTGCAATAACCCCATCTTTCGATGTATAAAAAAACCCCTCCTTCCCGTCGAGGGGAGGGAGGGGCCAGCAATTCGATCAAGACAGCGAAATTTATGGCCTCAATGCAAGGTTACCTTCCATTGAGGCCGACGAAGAGGGCTATAGCTCAGGTGGATTTCTCCAAACTGGGGGCGCTGGCCTCGGTTGTTGGTTTGACCGTATCCAGCACCGCCTGCAACTTGGCCTCGTCCTCGTGCGACAGCGAGGTTTTCAACAGCCGCCCGCCAGTGCCCTCCAATTCGGCCAGCACCTTATCCGGCGTGAAGTGCTTGACCAGCACGAACAGCACCGAGGAACCCGGCTTCAATTCGGAGGCCAGTTTCTTCATGAAGTCATCGTCGATGCCGACATCGGCCAACGCCCCGCTCAGCGCGCCGCCCGCCGCGCCCGCCGCCAGACCCAGCAGCGGATTCATGAAAATCAACCCGATCAGCAACCCCCAGAAACTGCCGGAAATCGCCCCGGCGGTAGTCAGATCGTGAATCTGATGGAGCTTGACCTTGCCCTTCTCATCGCGAACGGCGGCGACCGCGTCCTCCAGATCGATCAGGTATTCCTTTTGTAGCCGCAGCAGCCGCAACCGCACCTCCTGGGCTTTGTACATGTCGTCGTAGGCGACCGCGACAAACGTATTGTTCATGTCAACAAATTCTCCCAAAGTGACTCAAGGCGATTGAAGAAGGGAACATTTTGTCCCGCCATTCATCCAAATTGACCCGGCGAATTTTAAAGCCTCGGAACGGAAGTCGCCAGGCAATCCACGGTCAGACCATTGTCGGGATAGAGAATTCTCAGGCGGTCGGCATAAACCTCCCGGGGCATTTCGCCATAGTAGGTCTGATAGCTCAGACTCTCGAATTGCGCGCGCCGCTCCAGCGTATTCAGGGGGAGCGCCCCATAGTTCGACCCGCAGCGCGCCTCGGTGGCGGATAACCACTCCTGAAAGGGCCGGTCGGTCGCGTAGTTCAGCGCGCAAGCTCCAACCATTGTTGCCAGCGGCGCCACGAATAGCCAAGCCCATCGCCGTTTCATCCTGTCCTCCTACGTCGTTCGTCGAAAAGATCGGTGGCATTATAAAATTGGATCAAACAATCGCGCCGCCCGCACCGCCCAGCGAAAGGGCCAGCTTCGGGTTTGCAAATCGGCGGCGGAGGTTCGCCGGGCCTGTTGGAAATCCCGCTCCAGCATCGTCGCCACTTGGCCCGCGAAGGTTCGGTCCACGGCCACCAACATGACTTCAAAATTGAGCCGCAGCGAGCGGTTGTCCAGATTGGCGGTACCGACCGCGGCGACCTGATCATCCACCAACACCACTTTCTGATGCGGAAAACCGTTCTGGTAGCGATAGATCTGAATCCCGGTCCGATCCGCCGCATCCAGAAAGGAAAACGAGGCGAGATAGACCAGTTGATGATCCGGCCGGGCCGGAAGCAAAATGCGGACATCCACCCCGCGCAAGGCTGCCAGTTGCAGCGCCCCGAACACTGGCGGATCGGGCACGAAATAGGGGCTGGCGATCCACAGCCGCCGCCGTGCGCTACTGACGAGCTGCTGGAAAAACAGCGAACAGGTTTCCAGCGCATCGGCTGGGCCGGTGGGAAAAATCAGCGCGATTTGATCGCCGGCCACCGCCGATCGCCATTCCAGGTCGGGCACCTGGCGGGTGGCCCAGTACCAGTCCGCCAGAAAGACCCGTTGAAGCGCTTGCACCACCGGTCCTTGGACTTGTAGATGCGTGTCGCGCCAGTGGCCGAGCGGGCCGCGCCCCAGGTATTCATCCCCCACGTTCAGACCACCGACAAAAGCTACCTGACCGTCCACCACGACAATCTTGCGGTGGTTGCGGAAATTGAGTTGAGTGCGGTTGCGTCGGCCCCGCGTGGTGTGGAACGCCGACACGGCGATACCGGCGGCGCGTAGGGTCTCGGCGTAGGTTTTCGGTAGTGCGTGACTGCCGATCTCATCGTACAACACGCGGATCGCGATGCCGGCGGTCGCTTTGCGCAGCAGCAGGGTGTGCAGTTCGCGACCCAGGTCATCGTCCTTGATGATGAAAAACTGGATCAGGATGTAATGGATGGCCGCTTCAAGAGCGGCGAAAATAGCGCCGAAGGTGGCCTCGCCATCAACCAGTAATTCCAGACTATTGCCTTGGGTGTAAGGAGTGCGGCTCAACTGGGCAAGAATCTGGAGATCGCCGGCCTGATCGGGTGGCGGGTCGATCTGGTGATCGCGCAATCGCGCCATGATGATGGCGGTTCCACCCTGATCGGCGTGTTCCAACGCGCCGCGCCGCAAGACCTCCGCGTAACCATGGAAGCGGTTGCGGCCCAAAATCCAGTACAGTGGCAGGGCAATGTAGGGAAAGGTCAATAACGAAATCGCCCAGGCAATGGCGCCTTGTGGAGTCCTGACGCGCGCCACGGCATGGACCGCCGACAGAACTCCCAGGGTGTGAATCAGCGCCACCAAGGTTGATATCAGTACAATCAGATCATGCTTCATCATCGAGACGCTATCCTGGCTGGCGGGTCAACGGTCACTGCGTTTTTCAGAGGCGGGTTTAAAGCCGCCCGCGCGGAATCAAGGCGTTGTGGGCGCTGGAGCTCACCAGCGGGCGATTTCGGCGGGCTTATCGCCAGCACATCGGTTGCCACGGGCCGTAGGTGTGTTTTTGCCCAGCCCTGATGGCCGATTGGCAAGTCGTTTTTGATGGATCACGGTCGGCGCAAAGATTCCACAAAAAGTCTACCAAGATTATGCCTGAACGCGGTGAAAGGTCGGCGACAGGGATTTCGGACCGCTGGGAATGGCTCACACCGACCAGGCTTGGAAGGGTACACTAAACAGGTTTCTTACGTGACCGGCGCACCCCGCGCCGCTTTTCAGGAATCCGCACACCATGGCTGATGATTTTAACGACCGCGCCCTGCGTTATCACCGCATGGCTCCCTATGGCAAGATCGAAGTGACCCCCACCAAACCGCTGGCTAACCAGCGTGATCTGGCGTTGGCCTACTCGCCCGGCGTTGCCGCCGCCTGCGAGGTGATCGTCGAGGATCCCCGCGAAGTGTCGACCGTCACCGCCCGAGGCAATCTGGTCGCGGTCATCACCAATGGCACCGCCGTCCTCGGCCTGGGGGACATTGGCCCACTGGCCGCCAAGCCGGTGATGGAAGGCAAGGGGGTATTGTTCAAGAAATTCGCCGGCATCGACGTGTTCGATATCGAAGTCAGCGAACGCGACCCCGACAAACTGGTGGACATCATCGCCAGCCTGGAACCGAGCTTTGGGGGCATCAACCTTGAAGACATCAAGGCCCCGGAATGCTTTTATGTCGAGCGTCGCCTGCGCGAGCGCATGAAGATTCCGGTGTTCCACGACGATCAGCACGGCACGGCCATCATCACCGCCGCTGCCGTGCTCAACGCTCTGTCGCTGGTGGGCAAGGACATCGGCCAGGTCCGGCTGGTGACCTCCGGCGCGGGCGCGGCGGGCATCGCCTGCCTCGATCTGCTGGTCGGTCTGGGACTGAAGCGGGAACACATCATCGTGTGCGACAGCCGGGGCGTGATCTATCAGGGTCGAGGTCCGCTCGATCCCGAGAAAGCCGCCTATGCCGCCGATACCGCCGCCCGCACCCTGGCGGAAGCGATCATGGGCGCGGATATTTTTCTGGGCCTGTCCAAGGCGGGCGTCCTGACCGGGGAGATGGTGAAAACCATGGCCCCGCAACCGCTGATTCTAGCGCTGGCCAACCCGGTTCCGGAAATCATGCCGGAAGAGGCGAAGGCGGCGCGGCCCGACGCCATCATCGCCACCGGCCGCTCCGATTATCCCAACCAGGTCAACAACGTCCTCTGCTTTCCCTATATCTTCCGGGGCGCGTTGGACGTTGGCGCGACCACCATCAATCAGGAGATGCAACTGGCCTGCGTGCGCGCCCTGGCGGAACTGGCGCGGGAACCTCACTCGCAGGAGGAAACCGCCGCCTACGGTGACGAGCCCATCAATTTCGGGCCGGAATACCTGATTCCCAAACCATTCGAACCGCGCCTGCTGCTGACCCTGCCGCTGGCGGTCGCCAAGGCGGCGATGGCCAGCGGTGTCGCCACCCGCCCGATTCGGGATTTCGCCGCCTACCACACCCAGCTCAGCCAGCGGGTGTACCGGTCCGGTCTGATCATGCGGCCGGTTTTCAACCGAGCCAAGGCTGATCCCAAACGGGTCATTTTCGCCCAGGCCGAGGAGGAGCGGGTACTCTGGGCGGTGCAGGGCGTCGTTGACGACGGTCTGGCGCTCCCCATCTTGATTGGCCGGCGTAAGCGGATTGAGGAGCGGATCGCGGAATTGGGCCTGCATATCTGTCCTGACCGCGACTTTGAGTTGATCGATCCCCAGAACAACCCCCATTACGAGGAATGTTGGCAGGAATATCACCGACTGCGCGGGCGCTACGGTGTCGATCCCAACAAGGCGCGCATCCGAGTCAATACCCGCGCCACCGTGATCGGAGCATTGCTGTTGCGTCTCGGCTATGGCGACGCCCTGCTGTGCGGCATGATTGGCGGTTACTCGGATCATGTCGAATACGTGCTGGACATCATCGGCCTGCGCGAGGGAGTCAAAACCCCGGCGGCCATGAACATGCTGATCACCTCGCGTGGGCCGCTGTTTTTCTGCGATACCGACATCAACGAAAACCCGACCGCCGAGCAAATCGCCGAAATTGCCCTGCTGGCGGCGGAGGAGGTGGGCCGCTTCACCCCGCCCAAGGTCGCGCTGCTGTCGCACTCCAGTTTCGGTTCGCACAAATCGCCGCAGGTGCGCAAGATGGCCGAGGCGCTGGATCTCATCCGGCAACGCGCTCCGGATTTGGAAGTGGAGGGCGAGATGCGCGGCGATGCCGCTCTATCCGAGACCCTGCGCGACCGGGTATTGCTGCACTCGCGGCTGAGAGGCGCGGCCAATCTGCTGATCATGCCGAATGTGGACGCCGCCAACATTTCCCATAACCTGCTCAAGGAAGTCACCAACGGGGTTTCGGTCGGGCCGATCACCATGGGTCTGGCGCTGCCGGCGCATATTCTGACCCGTTCGGTGAGCGTCCGACGGATCATTAACATGACCGCGATTGCCGTGGTGGACGCCCAGGAATTCGCCGTTCGGAAACGCGCCAGGCTGGTTGGGAGATAGCCGGGTCGGACGGTTCGAGGCCCGTTCGGGCCGCCAACCTCACCTACGGGATTGCCGCCTGGCGCAGGTCCGTAACGCCCGTGCCAGGCCGGTCCATCAGCGCTTCGCTACCGTTGATGTCCGTATCAAGCTCGGGTGGCTTCCCATCCATATGGGCTGGGTGAAGCGCTAGGCGGTTCCCGAAATCTCCAGGGAACCCGCGATCAAGTTGATGCAGATGGATAGGATGAGCAGATTGAAGATGAACGAAATGATCCCATGCAGCATCGTCATCCAGCGCATGTCGCGAGAGCGAATCTGAACATCGGACACGCTGCTGGTCATGCCGATGAAAAAGGCGAACAACATGAAATCGAGATAATCGGGCGGCGAATGCGCGTGAAACCGCAGGCCATGCTCGCCATTGCGTCCGTTGCGGTAGTAGCGGGCGGCGTATCGGAAACCGAAATCGGTATGCAATACCATCCACGCGCAGGCCACGGTCGCGAGCGCCAGCCCGACATGCCAGCCGCGAGATAAGACGCTGGCATAAGGAGGCTGGTGGATCATCATGACTCCCGCAGCCGCACTGGCGCAGGCGGCGACTAACACCACCCAGAACAACGCGAGACCGGCTGGCGTCTTGCGTAATACGCGGCGACGGGTTCTTGTCGAATCCAGCAAGATCACAATGACCCACGATAGTGCCAGATAGGCCAGTACGCCGATATCCCAGGGAACCAGCCACCGCGCCTCGTCTTTTACTCCCATCCAGATCACTCCGGCGACCGACATCATCACGACGATGCTCAGCGCCATCAGATGGCCAGGGCCAAGCCGAACGGCCCAGATCGAAGCCAGGCGCGACAGGTTTCTCACGGTAGGCATCTCATCAAATTGTCGAGCGCGCTGATCGCGCCGCGAAGTTCTTCCTCGGTCAGGGGTATCAGCCGGCGCGCGAGTTCCTCCCGCCATAAATCCGTGGCCCGCGTCACGACCGCTTCTCCATCCGCCGTGATCACCAGCGATACCCGCCGGCGATTTTCAGGCGGAATCTTCGCTTCAAGCAGTCCCTGCCTGACCAGCCGATCCACTAGCGCCGATGCGCTGGGTGTCGTGATCGCTAGATGTTCCGCCAGTTCGCTCAAGGTCGATTGGGGCTGGCGCAACACATACGCCAGCGCGCGCAATTGCGGCAAGGTGATACCCCCCAGATTTTGGGCGCGCAAGTAATGGCGGGCTGCCTGAACCACTCGAGGCGCGAGGCGCAGCAGTCGATTAGCCGCTTCCTGTGTGAGTGCAAGCTGGGCCTGATCGTTGATTGCTGGCGCTGCCTCCTGGAACCTATTCATTTTGGAGCCACCAAAACAGTTAGTCATTCTATCAATTAGACTGGTTTGAATGCTTCGGTTCAAACTCCCATAGGGGTTTCCGAACGCGTTGAGAGAAAGTGGGCCCATCATGTCAGGGGTCACCTCACGAAACGGAAAAAATCGTACGGTAAGGTTCAAAGTGTCAAATTGAAGTTTAAGAAGTGCTGCAACAAGTGTCAGAAAAAGCCAGAATCCACCCCAATCTGACACATTTTCGGCTTCTGGATTAGCGGCAACCTGTTCGACGGCGGCGCGTTGCGCGCCCAGGAAGCGCAGACCATCGCCAGTTACGACCAGAACGTCGCCGCCTATCGGCAAACGGTGCTGACAGCTTTTCAGAGCGTCGAGGATAACCTGGCCGCGCTGGCCGCCTTGCGCGGGGAGTTGCAGGCGGAACGCGCCGCCGAGCGCGCCGCCGCCGAAACGCTGCGCATCACCCAGAATCAGACCAAGTCTGGCTCCACGACGGTGACCGTCGATCCAACGGCGACCGCCTACAACGTCCTGCCCATCATCATCGATGGTGGGCCGCCGGGCATTGCCCCGAATTACGTCAACGGCCTCTTCACCAGCGTTCGGGTTTGCGCACCAGGCAGCACGACGCAGTGCCAAACCATCGATCACGTGCTGGTCGATACCGGATCGGTGGGATTGCGGTTGTTGAGCGCTGCTGGCGATGGTGAATTCTCGCTTTCCTTGCCGCAGCAAAAGGCACCGGATGGGAATACTCTGGCGGAGTGTCTCCAGTTCGTGGACGGTAGTTTTATTTCCATACATAGGGTTAAAACCCCCGCCTTTTAGGCGGGTAGCTTTCAG